>JAFXGL010000008.1 GCA_017513185.1 Candidatus Saccharimonadota bacterium | reverse complement strand
TATCTGGATCGACAAGATTTGCGAGGAAAACCTCATATTGTTCGGCAGATAAAGTGCTGGATGCTTTTGAATTTTGCCTAAATTCAATTGCGGCACTTATCGATCCGGATAGAGCTTCTATCCTGTTCCGGCTCAACCTCCCGACAACAATATAATTATTAGTGGAGTAATTACCTTGGCTCGTTTGGTCAAGCCGGAGCATATATGGCAAAGAATTAGGATCAGGTTTTCATAATGATTCCTCCTAGATTAGTTTGATATTGGATGTACTAATGGGTTGACCATTCTGAAACCATTCTCAACGAAATTGCGAATATTGAATAACGGCTCCAACGAAAAACACCTCGCTTCACGTAGTCAATTGACTAAATGAAACGAGGTGTTTCTGATGCTATATGGAGCCGCCAACCAGGTTTGAACTGGTGACCTTCGCCTTACCATGGCGACGCTCTACCAACTGAGCTATAGCGGCATAACCAAAATGTACTTTTTCTCCGCCTAAATCGCTTCAGAGGTGGCACCATGGTCTTACCATGGATGCGCTCTACCAACTGAGCTATCGCGGCACTAGGAATATTCTAGCATGCAAAGAAGTTTTTTACAAGTGAAAACCCGCCACGAGGGCGGGCTAAATCGTAATTCCAGATAGGCAAATGCCGATGATTGAGCCAACTACGTTGTAGCCAATGTCTTTGACTTCCCAAGCTCGGCCAGGCGCGTTTATCTGCACAATCTCATCAAACAGAGCAATACAGAACGCAAACAGCAGCGCTAGGAAGACCGCTGGGGTCTTTTTCCCAAAAGTGTACCACAGGGCTCTAAGAAGAGAGAAGGCTACGGCGGCATGGACTAAAACGTGGCCGCATTTCCGGAAAAAGAAGTGGAAATTCGTGTAGTCATCCTCTGTTAGATTGGAAAAAAGTTTAAGCAGCGGGTCAAAGATGAAATGTGCCGTTTTATTGGACAATCTAGCACTATTTGCGCCTATCTGATTGGATAAGAGCAACGCGGTGGCAAGACAGAGGATGGCTATTAGCCACCATTCTATTCTCTTGACGCGTCTATAGTTCGCACGGTTCGTTTTCATTCATATCCCCTCCTTAAACGACCAGTACTCTTCTTATTATACCACAAAATACCCATTACGTCAATGCTTAAACTTGACCGACGCTCGCGCCCGTGATAAACTTTAATGTATGCCGTGTTAGCTCAGTTAGTAGAGCAGCCGCCTTGTAAGCGGCAGGTCGTCGGGGCAGAGCCGACACACGGCTCCATTCGTCTATAAAAACCGCCCAATAGGGCGTTTTTCGTGCCTTGCTCTATCAATAATAGCGCTTCGGCGCGAGAAAACACCCTCTTGCGCGGTTTTTACTACGACTCTTTAACTCTTTGAAAATAGCCGTTTTTGGGGCGGGGAGCGCCGAAGGTGCCGGGAGCGTAGCTTTCTTGGAAGCGTGGGCGGCGCGGAGAAACCGATTGTTTGACGAGAGCGCGAAGCTCGGCCTCGTGGGCGAGACGGCGTTCGCGTTCGCGGCGAGATTCGCCGGCGTGTTCGAGATCGATACTGGAGTGGACGAAGTCGTTTAGGCCTTCCCCGAGCTTTTGCCAAAAAGATTTGCTACGGCGGGCATGTTTAGCCTCGCGATAGGCACGGGAGGCGGCACGACGCGGAGCGGCCTCTGGAGTGGCAGGGGCGGATTCAAAGCGTGGCATGCGGCGAGGGGCGGGGACTTCGGCGAGGGCTAGTGCGGGAGCCTCAGCGGGCTCCGGTGCGGCTGGAGTGGTTTCTGTTTCGGCGGGGGATTCTGGGATGGGCGCTGCCTCAGAGGCGGCGAGCTCTTGTTCCTGGATGGCAATGGCGCGACCTTTGAGCCAAATGGAGTCGGCTTGGGCGATAGTGGTTTCTATGGCTTCACGATTTCTTGGCATAACTTCGAGGAGGGAGTTGATGCGGGCTTCGTATTCTTTGGCAGGCATGTGGGCGATGGCGGTGAGAAATTCGCGACGCTGGGCACGTTTGAGGCGGAAGTCTCCCTGCAGGAAAGCCTGTTCGACGGCCTCGGGGCCGCCTTTTTCTTGTGCAAGAAAGTAACCAATGAATTTGCGCTGTTCTAGGCCTTTGACACGCTCGGCAAATTCGGCGGCGGTCTCGCCTTCAGCTTGTGGCTTAAAGTCGACAGTGGGCAACTCCGAGAAGGAGAGGTGAGTCTCGCCGAGGTCAAGACCTGGGTCGGACGGCTGGGCTACTTCGGTGAAGGTTTCGTGTGAGGTGGGAAAGCGTTCCATGTTAATTATAGTTTAGCATAGAGCCGACACTTTTTAAAGACGCTAGTGGCTTTTTCCGCAGTGGTCGTGGTCGGGATTTTGTTCAAGTGGGTGATGGTGGTGGCGAGAGAGGTGGGGGAAGATGAATTCGAGGCCGATTTTGAAGATAACAAGGGAGATTGCGAGAGAGATGTAAGCTTCGATATTGATGCCCCAAATAAAGTAAACGACGATGGAGAGTAAGACGGCGACGGAGATGAGCATGTCGTTCATAGTCTCGGCGCCAGAGGCGAGGAGGACTTTGGATTTGTGCGTTCTTCCCTGCTTTTTGAGGTAAAGGGCAAGGGCGAGTTTGAGGCCGATGCTAACAATGAGAATGATTAGCGTGGCGAGGGAGTATTCGACAGTTTCGGGGTCGCGGAGTTTTTCGATGGCCTCGATGACGATATGAATACCGGCGGCGAGGATAATCAGAGCGATGGCGATAGTGGTGATGCGTTCGATTTTGTCTCGACGGTCGGCATATTTTTTACGGCCGAGGATTTTTTCGCTGGCGACAACAAGGAAGCCGGAAATGGCGTCAATGAGGGAGTGAGCAGCATCGGAGGTGATAGCGAGTGAGTGAGCAAGGAGGCCGACGACGAGATTGAGCGCGGCCAATAGAAAGTTCGTCGCAATAAAAAGGTAGCCGGATTTGATAATAACTTGGCTACGTGATTTTTCCATATATATTATATTAGCATATTGCTTGAAAAAATCGAGGAGATTTGGTATATTATATATGCGTCGAGCGCCACTAGCTGGAATCGTCTAGTGGCAATGACAAGAGACTGTAAATCTCTCGGCTTCGGCCTTCGTAGGTTCGAGTCCTACTTCCAGCACCAATTTGACGCAGAAAATCGCCCGTAGCGGGCGATTTTTGATGGGAGCTGGATTATTTCTTGGGGCGGATGAGGCGGGAGCCGACGCGGTTACCCATGCGAGAGCGGGTCTTGGGCTCGGTGATGACGGGGCGGGCAGGCTTGGCCTTGGCCGGTTGGGAGGCTTTAGTGGTGCGGCGGACGAGGCGGCGGGTGGATTTTTTGCCGGCGGCTTGTTTTTTGCGTTCGAGGGCGGCGAGCTGGTTGTTGATACGAAGCGTGGTGTCTTCGATTCCCTCTTCGTCGCCAGAGGCTTCGTAGAGAGCGAGGATTTGGCGGAGGGTGGTAGTGGAAGCTTCGAGCTCGTAGGCAGATTCGAGGGCGTCGATGGCTTCTTTGCGCTTGCCAAGCTTTTCTTCGGCCTTGGCCAGAGCGATGAAGCGGGCAGGGATGCCGCCTTCGAGCTCTAGCGCCTGTTTGAAGGCCATCTCGGCCTTTTCGTAGGCGCCGGTCTCGAGATAAATCAGGCCGGCATTATGGAGAGAGCTAGGGTTGTTGTCTAGCGACTGGGCAATTTCAAAACATTCGATGGCTTCGTCGAACTTTTGCTCTTTGGCATAGAGGATGCCGAGGCGGTTGTAAGCGGCGGCGTTTTTTTCGTCGAACTTAAGGATGGTGAGGAGGGCCTTTTCTGCCCTTAGAGGCTTACGCTCCTTCATAGAATCTTGAGCGATGTTCCAGAGCTTTTTCATCTGGGCGTCGAAATGTGGAGACTTCTCGGCCTCTTCTTCCTTGCGGCGCTTGCTGAGGATGACAGGGTAGCCAAAAATAAGGAAAAGTAGGAAAGCGGCGATAAGGAGAATGCCTATCATATAGTATATTATATCACAACATGTCCGCGACAAGGTGAAGTTTAACGTGACCGTTTTGCTGGAGGTTGTCGTAGAGCGTGAGGAGCTTGGGGAGTTTTTTCAAAAACTTGGCTTGGCCGGTGGCGAAGTAAGATTTGTAGAGGATTTCGATGGCGGTGCCGACAACTGCGAGGGCGTAGGCGCGAGGATTGTCCTTTTTCTTGGATAAGTCATTGGACAAGGCGATGAGACCTTTGGCGTCGGCAGTGATAAGCTGCTTGGCGAGAGCTTTGATTTTGTCGTCGGCAGCGACGGGCTGGGCGAGTGCGTTTGCTTCTTTGAGATAAAAAACCTGCGCGCGAGAGAGGACGGTGGGGAGAAGGGCGGAAGGGGTCTTGGTGACTAATACGAAGTGGTGGTGAGGAGCGGGCTCTTCGAGGTTTTTGAGGAAGGCATTCTCGGCGGCGGGGTTTAGGGCCTCGGCGTTTAGAACAATGAAGAAACGGTCATGGGTGTCTTTGCTGCCGGTGAGAGCAGTGAAGTCGCGGACCATTTCTACAGAGATTTTGCCGGATTTTTCCTCCGGCTCAAGGAAAAGTACCTGGGATTTGAAAGCTTTTTTTAACGTAGTCTTGGCCTGAGACGGGTCGACGGCAAAAATCGCGAAATTAGTCTTTTGAGCGAGCTGCGGCAGGTTGCGGAGGTCGTCAAAAAACATTTAGGCCTCGAAAAACTGGTCAAAATCAGGCGGAACAGGAGCAGAGAAAGTTTTGCGGAGGTTGGCGTCTGTCGAATTTTCGCCGGGGATGGTGATTTCTAGTTCTTTGGCGTGGAGCATGAGGCGCGTAGTTCCCTGCTCGTCGCCATAGACGCGGTCGCCGACGATGGGCGTGCCGAGATATTTGAGGTGAACGCGGAGCTGGTGAGTGCGGCCAGTGACGGGCCTGAGTTCGAGGAGAGAGGAGCGGTCGCTCTTTTTTAATACTTTGTAGTAAGTGATGCTTTCGCGACCGTTTGGGTCGACCATAAAGGTGGAGGGTTTGCTGAGGTTACGGGCGATAGGTAGGTCAATTTTGGCCTCGTCGAGCTTGGGGTGGCCTTGGACTATGGCATAGTAGACTTTGTGGGCTTTGCGCTCTTGGAACTGGCGGCGAAGCATGGATTGAGTTGCTTCGTCTTTGGCGAGGATGACAACGCCGGAAGTGTCGCGGTCGAGACGATGGACAAGGAGACCAAAATCTTCGAGTGTGGGTTCGGGGCAAAATTCGCCCTTGCTCATGGAGAGGAGTCCGGAAGGCTTGTCGATGACTTTAACGTGGGCATCTTCGTAGAGGATGGTGGGGGAAATTAGCTTCTCTGCGGGAGTTTTGGCGGGGACGGTGAGTAGGATTTTGACGGTGCACTCAAACTGGGCGTTGGGCTTTTTGACGATTTCGCCGTCGACGGTGACGTAGCCTTCTTTGATGAACTTTTGCAGGGTGGAACGATTGTATTCGGGATGTTGCTCGACCAGCAGATGGTCGAGACGGAATTTTTCCGGCTGCGTGTCTTTATTTTCTAAAACCACGTCGCCGTTGATGACGCGCGACATTTCTGGTTTGCTGAACTTTTTGCCGGTGATAATCATGAGAAATCCTAACGCAGACCAACTTTGGCGTAAACTTCTGCGAGTTTGGCATTGGCGAGGTCGTTGGCGTAAGCTTCGCCTTTTTGCAAGAGTGCGTCAAGGCCGGAGTCGTCAATCTTGGCGAGGTTAGATTGAAAGTCGGTGAGGAGCTTTTCTACAGACGCCGCGACTTGTTTCTTAAGGTCGCCATAGCGGGACTTGCCCTGCCACTCGGCGACGACTTCGTCTAGCGGGCGGTCGTTGATTAATGCCTCGATTTGGAGGAGGTTAGAAATGCCGGGACGGGCGGTGAGGTCGAACTGGATGTCTTCAAAGCTATCCGTGGTAGCGGACATGATTTTTTTCGCGGCCTTGGCTGGGTCGTCGGAGAGCATAATCTTACAATTGTCGCCAGCGGTGGATTTGCTCATTTTTTTCTCGGGGTTGACGAGGTCGCGAATGCGAATGCCGCCTGCGACGCCCATAAACTCCACCTGCGTCTTAGTATCTTCGGGTACGATGAAAGTCTCACCAAAGCGGTTGTTAAAGCGAATGGCAAGATTGCGCGTGAGCTCGAGGTGCTGGAACTGATCTTCGCCGACGGGGACGTAATTGGCGCCATATAGTAATATATCTGCAGCCATGAGAACGGGATAGTCAAAGATGCCGACATTGGCGCTGTCTTTGCCTTCGGACTTTTCTTTGTATTGAATCATGCGAGACATCTCGCCCATGTGGGCGATGCAGTTTAAAACCCAAGTAAGCTCGGCGTGGGCGGGGACGTGAGACTGGCGGTAAAGGTGAATGTGGTCGTTAAGCGTAAGGCCGGCAGCAAGGTAGTATTTGAGGCTTCTTTTGACATTTTCCTGGAGGCTACCGTCGATGTCGGAAATAATCGAGTGAAGGTCGGGAACGAAAATGTTGACGGTGTAATCTTTGGAGTGTTTGTTGGCTAGGCGCACCATGGGAAGCAGAGCGCCGAGGTAGTTGCCGAGGGTCAGCTCGCTGTTGACGCGAAGACCGGTGAGAATTGTCTTATTCATGCTTCCATTTTAGCACAAGTTATGATAAAATAGAAATAACCCTATGGGGTGCTAGCTCATTTGGTAGAGCGCTTCCATGGCATGGAAGAGGTGAGGAGTTCGAATCTCCTGCACTCCACCATTCGTTTATAAAATCGCCCGAGAGGGTGTTTTTTGTGATATAATGCAAGGGTTGGTGGGTTGCAGATTAAAAGTTGGAGACTGAAAAGAGGTGATGCGTGTGAGCGAAAATCGGTTGACCTTGCAGGAACGGCTTGACGATTTGCGGAGAGTAATCCCGAACTTTGATGCGCTTTGCCAGTTGTTTGTAGATAAGTGGCTGGTGATGATGGAACTGCGACGTGTGCTAAGGATGGGCTACTGGAAACTGTGGTTTTACAAGGTAATCCGCCGTGTGAAGAAAAAACTGCGTATCCGGAGAATTCGCCGCCAGAAGTTTTTGCCGTGGAATACACCTTTTACCGATGCAGACCATATATATGGGCTGGGCTGTGCGATTATCCTGTTTCGGGATATGTTCGGGGACTTTATTCCCCACATCTACAACTATCAGCCGCAGTGGTATGAGCTGATAGAAAAGGCCTTTATGCACGAGCTGGGCGAGATTCGCATTGGTGACTGGGAAGACGATGGTAGCCATGACCTGAAGTTGAAGGCGCAGCTTGAAGACGAATTCTTTGAGGCGTTTATCGCAGACTTTCCGCGGGGCGCAAAGCAGAGGCATAGGCAGCAGTTTGCCGAGGCCAGCGAGGATAGCGATGAGTTCAAAATTTTTGACAAGGAAGCTTTCTTGCTGGGGAATGTCTATGCTCGGGTGCATGATTTTGAAGGTGATATGACACACCGGCGGAATCTGTCGGAGCAAGATCGCGAGGCTATGAAGCAGACCGGCTCTAAACGTTGCATTGATAATATCTATGCCGGTATGCTGGAAAGGTTTGTCCGCCATCCCTTTATGCCGTTCTTTATGGGCATCAATGAGGCCGCCTATGCGAAGTATTACAACAAAGCGACCGATGTGCTGGTCAAAAATTACGAGCCTGGCAAAGTGCCGCCCGGCGTGAAAGAATTATACAAGGCTGCCTAACCCTCCAACGACTATCCCCCCCCCCCGCTATTCTAGCGGGGATTTTTCTGTTTCGGTCTGGGGTGAGAGGACACCTTCGGGAAGGATGCCGGAGGGGATGAGAGATTCGTAGTCGAAAGGCTCGGACTCGTCGCGGGTACTGGGGAGGAGACCCCAAAGCTGCTTTTGGATGGAGTCGGCGCGGAGAAGAATGAAGCGGCGGAGGTATTCGACTTCGTCTTCGAATTCGTCGGTGCTAGAAAAGCGAGTGGGGTCGGAGTAGACGTAATGACGGATGAGTTCCACGGCAGCGTCAAATTCTTGGCGACATTTGCCGTTTAATAGGTAAGTGTCGAGTGTGGTTTGGAGAGCAGAGTGGTATTTGGCGAGATATTCTGGATTGTCGGCGATGAAGCGCCAAAGCGGGCGGTCGTCGCTGGAGGCGTCGATGAGTGGCGAGTCAATGGGCCAGAGGATGGCGCCGTCTTCGTTGTTGATGGTTTGCGATAGGCCGCCAACGTGGAAGGCGCGGTCGTGGTCCCAGGGGATGAGCGAAAGCTTACCATTTGAGATTTTGAGATAGTAATTTTGGGCAGTGACGCCAACGTAGCTGTCGACGTTGGGGGTGAGAGCGGCGGCGGTGAAGAAGCTAATGGCAGCATCAACATCCCAAAAATCTTCCGGGGGGCGAGAAAGTTCGCTAGGCTCGAGCGAGCGGATGGCGTCGATGATGAGGGTTTCGTCGGCACGGGAGTACTTGGTGGTGGCGTTTTTAAAAATGGCGTCGTAGCTTTCTGGTGCGTCGCCGAGGTATTTTAAGTTGGCGCCGTTGTAGCCAGGGTCGTCTGCCCAGGGACCGTCAGAAAATTTGGCGTAGGATTTGCTTTCTTGGTAGACGCGGTTGTGGTCGATACTGTAGGGGACGGGGTGGAAAAGGGCGGCGTCGCTGGAAGAGTTGGTGCGGGCGAGAAAGGAGCGGTCGACACCCTCGATGGCGAGGTAGAGACCTTTTAATTCCCCATTGATATAGAGTTCGGCGAAGGAAGTGAGCGGAGCGTCGACGCCGGCGGCAGCGGCAAGTTTGAAGGCAAGGTAGTTTTTGAGATAACTGCTGTCGACATAGAGGTTGTTTAGCACAAGCTTATCGAGGCCGTGGTAAGAGTTATCTTTGGCGAATTTGCGGAAGTTGAGAGTGTAGCTGTAGCGGTCAGATTCTTCGTTGGCGGCTAATTCCATGAGCGAGCCGTTGCCACGGGTGGAGAAAGCGACGTCATTAAATTGTTCGCCGTCGACGACGACTTTGGTGGCGTATTTTTCTTTTTCGCGCGGGGCAGCGAGTAGGTTTTGGAAGTCGTCGCTGGCGATTTCTATTTCTACTTTGTGGACGTAGGATTGGTCGAAAATTTTCTCGACGTAGGCGATTTTCGGGTTAGAGCCGGGTCTGGCATAGGAGCCGTAAGTAAAAGCGAGGTAGCCGACGCCTGCGAGTGCGAGAGCGATAAAAAGATATTCTACAATGTGGTCGCGGAAAAAGTTGAATAAGTGTTTCATGGGTCTAGTCTATATTCTAGACTACGCAGGGCGTTTAGGAAATACATAAAAGCGTCGTAGGGCGAGTCGTAGGCGGAGAAGTAGGCGTGGACGTCGCCGTCGTTCCAGTATTTGGTGCACATATAGTAGGCGTGGTCGCTGGTGGTGAGGTGGCGAAAATCTTCAAGAAGCTGTTCGTCTTTGCGAATTTTTGAGACTTCGAGGACTTTTTTGCGGAGAGAGTAGAGGCCGGTCATGGCTTCGTCTTGGAGCTTGTTGCCCATCCAGGCGGAAAGGTCGCGCTCGGTATCGGCCCAGGTGACGGTCCAAGGGAAGGAGAGAGTATCTACTGGCTTTTCTGCGGCGCGGTCGGCAACAGTGAGGAAGGTGTGGTCTTTTTTGGAAAGCCAAGAGTCGATGAGATGGTTCATAAAGTCGAAAATGCCGGTCTCTTTCCACTGGTGTTCGCCAAAGGTCTCAAAGTCCATGAAAAGATTGATGGTCTCGCCATCGCCACCAGCGGCGTCGAGCCAAGCTTCGTATTTGTCGACGGTGAGGGGCCAATCTTTCCAAGTCTTGTCGGAAAAGCGGAAGGCGATGTCGTCGGAGAGGCGATAATTCTTGAGCAAGAGCTTGAGATTTTTGGTGCCGGAGGCTTGGTAGACGTAGTTGGGGCTGCGCCAGCCGAGGATTTTGTCCCAACCTTCGCAGAGGCAAGCTTTGAAGCCGAGCTCTTCAACAGCGCGGCCGACTTCGTCGTTATAAGAAAACTCGGTATTACGGAAAACTTTGGGGGTGACATGGAAGAATTTTTGGAAGGTCTCGACTTGTTTCTTTACTTGGTCTTTGAATTCGTCGCGATCGTAGAAAAAGGCCATGGAGTGATAATAAGTCTCGGCGACGAGCTCAACGCGACCAGTCTTGACCATCTTTTGGAGACGCTCGATGAGCTCGGGCATCCACATCTCTGCTTGTTCGAGCCAAACGCCGGTGATACTGAGGCTAAACTTGAAATCTGGATGTTTATCTAGGTTTTTTTCTAGTAGGTCGAAAGTGGGGAGATAAGATTTCTCGGCGACTTTTTTGAAAATGCGTTCGTTGTTTTGCTTGGAATGGTAATTTGGGTCGAAAAAGTAATTGTCGCTGACGCCGACGTCAAAAATAGAGTAGGCTCGGACACGCCAAGGTTGATGGATATGCAGATAAAGACAGATTCCTCGCATTATTGCTTCCAATTAAACCCGTTTATGTTTATCTATTTCATTATACACGCTTACACATTTTTCTGCAACGTCGCGCCAAGAAATTCGGCGGTATTCGTTACGAATGGCGGCACGAAGCTCGTCTTTGAGAGCGGGAGATTTGGCGACGGCGAGGATTTCGTTGGCGAGTTTGTCTTCGTCCCAGAAATCGTAGAGGAAGGCGGAACGCAAAACTTCGGCAACGCCGGACTGTTTGGTAAGGATGAGAACGTCGCCGTGATGAGCAGCCTCGAGAGCGGTGAGGCCGAAAGGCTCGGAGATGGAGGACATGACAAAGATGTCGGAAAGCTCGTAAATGTCGCGGAGCTGTTTACCGCGGACGAAGCCAGTGAAGATGACGTTTTTTGCGATGCCGAGTTCGGCGGCGAGACCGACGAGCTCGTGGCGTTCTTCCCCGTCGCCAGCGAAGACAAAGAGGAGCTTGGGGTTTTTGCGGATGGCGCGAGCAGCAGCGTGAAGGAAGTGAGTGAGACCCTTTTGGATGGTGAAACGGCCGACGGTGGAGACGACGGTATAGCCTTTGGCCTTGAGGCTTTCTAGATATTTGTAGCTATCTTCGTCGAGACGGTAAGCCTGGCGCAAGAAATCTTCGTCGAGGGAGTTGTAGACGACGTCGATTTTTTCGAGTGGGATCCCGTATTTTTCGTGGATGATGCGTTTGGTAGCCTCGGAGACGGCAAAAATTTTGTCGGCGAGCATGAGACCTTCGCGTTCGATGGCGTGGACGAGAGGGTTGCCGCCGTTGCCGCCGGCGCGATCAAATTCGGTGGCGTGGACATGGGCGATGAGGGGGATGCCGAAGTTTTTCTTGGCGAGGACGCCAGCCTCGAAGGTGAGCCAATCGTGAGCGTGGACGAGGTCGGGCTTATATTCCATGAGGTAGTTTTCGACGAAGTCGCAGTAGGTCTTTTGGATTTGGCGGATGGAGACTTGATCCTGCGAGATGGCGCCAGGGATGTGGACGTCGGGGATGAGGAGCTCTTCGATTTTGTCGGAATCATAAGCACCGATACCAAAGCGGAAGAGCGGGTCGAGATGTGAGGCGGAGAGGACGTGCATGAAGTCGATGTCTTTATGCTCGGCTTCGTAGGGGACGACAAAATCGATGTCGCAGCCATCCTTTGCGAGGGCGCGCGAAAGGTTAAGACAGGCGACGCCTAAACCTCCAGAATTATGCGGCGGGAGTTCCCACCCGAGCATGAGTATTTTCATTATATTCTATTGTAACACTTTTTATGCTTTTTGGAAGAAAAAAGTGACTCCAAATTGGAGTCTTAATATGGCACGGGCGGAGAGACTTGAACTCCCGACACCTGGTTTTGGAGACCAGTGCTCTACCAACTGAGCTACGCCCGTATGGTGAGACTATTTTATCATACTTGTTCGTTTTTGTGGAGGCTGATGGCGAAGCCGCCGCCGGGGGCCATCCAAATGTCGATGAAGTTTTGGTTGGTGACTTGGGTGGTTTCGATGCTGATGGCAAGAGGGTTGTCGCGGAAGTGAGCGGTTTCGTGGTCACGGTAAATCTCGGCGGTGTAGGTGGCGTCTTTTTCGAGGTAGTTGAGCGGGACGCGGACTTTGTGAGCGTTTTCATTGGTGACGCCGCCAACAAACCAGTCGTGACCGCCACGTTCTTGGCGGGCGACGACGTAATATTCGCCGATGGCACCCATGATAGGGACGGAGTGTTCCCAGTTGACGGGGACGTCGTGGATGAACTTGTAGGCGCCAGGGTTGACTTCTTCGTAGAAGCGGGGGCGGTCGGCGGCCATCTGCATACCGGAGGGGATGGTGACGTAGTAGGCGAGCTGGCGGGCGAGGGTGCTAGAGAGGCGCTTGACGTCGTTTTTGATGTCGAAGATGCCGGGGGTGTAGTCCATAGGGCCGGAGAGGAGGCGCGTGAAAGGCAAGATGGTGGCGTGCGACGGGCTAAGAGCGCCGCCTTCGTATTCTTGACCGCGGGCACCTTCGCGAGTAAGGAGGTTGGGGAAGGTGCGTTCGATGCCAGTGCCTTTGATGGGCTCGTGGACGTCGAGGCAGATGTGGTATTTGGCGGCGAGCTCGAGGGCTTTTTGGTAGTGGAGAACGCCGAGCTGAGAGTGGTGGAACTCGCGCTTGCCCTGGATGACCATCATAGAGCCAGCGTAGCCGGGCTTGATATAGTGGATGCCGAGGTCGGAGTAGTATTTGTAAGAGTTTTCTAGCTGAGACTCGTAGTTATCGACGAAGCCTACGGTCTCGTGATGGCCGATGAGCTCGACGCCAGTGGCGCGGGCATAGCGAGCGATGCCGGGGAGGTCGCAGTCGGGCTGGGCGAGGGTGAAGTCGGTGGTCTTGCCGTTTTGAAGCCAGTCGCCCTCCCAGCCACCGTTCCAGCCTTCCATGAGGAGGCCGGTGAGGCCGAGACGGCGGCAAGCGTCGATGTATTCGATGGCGTGCTGAGTGCTAGCGCCGTGACGTGGGCCGGGGGCCCAAGTCCACTCGCCGACAAACATGGCCCACCAAATGCCGAGGAACTTGAGGGGCTTGACCCATGAGAAATCTTCGGTAGGGGGGTCGTTGAGGTTGAGCATAATGTGGTTTTTGGTGAGGCCGATGGGAGAGCCAGCAATCATCACCATCCGCCATGGGGTGCTGAACGGCAGCTCGACGCGAGCCTTGATGCCGTCGGAGAGAGGCGTGATGTCGGACTTGAGAGTTTTCCATTCGTCGAGCTTGAGGGTCATCTCGCCGTAGTTGTAAAGGGCGGCTTCGTGGATGGAGATGTAGTAGCGGTTTTTGAGACCGATGGTGAGCGGGGTGTGGACGGACTTTTCTAGCTCGTAGACGGGCTTTTTCTCGTAGTTGTATTCGTAACGGTCGGGCTGATAGGCGGGGATGGACCAAGAGTCGGAATTGAGATCGACGTTAAATTCGGTGAGCTCGTCTTCGATTTCTACGCGGGAGAAGGCGGGCTGTGGCGGAAGCTCATAGCGGAAGGCGAAGCCGTCATTGAAGACGCGGAAGCGGACAGTGAAAAGGTGTTTGTCGCGCGTGATCTCCGTGAGATAGAGCGCGAGCTCGTTGTAAGCGTTGACGATGAAGTGTTCTTCGCCCCAGACGGTCTCCCAGGTCTCGGCGACGGACTTTTCGGTGATGCGAACGGCGGCGAGATGGTCACCGAGTTCACGGAAGTTTTTGAGCTTGAGGCCAAGCTTGGAATCGCGGAGGATGGTGGCCTCGCCCTTCATAACGGAGTAAGAAATGTGGCCTTGACGGAGACTGACTTTGACGGACAGAGTGCCATCGGGGGAGGTGAGGATTTTTTCGGCGTCAGCAAGCGGGCTCTTGATGCCATGCATCCAGTTCAAAAAAGCCTGCTTCAAATTAACCATAAGTATATTATATATAAAGTGCGTGGATTTTGCTAGATTTTTGGCTAGTTTTTTGGGGGCGAAAATGGTATGATATGGATATATGAAGAAGAAGCTAGTCATTGGTGGGATTTGTTTCCTTATCGGGGCGGCGGTAGCTTTCTTTGGGGTACAGTTTGTGTTGAAAACCGGGATGTTTAAAGTGCCGGGCAAGCTAGTTTTTACAGATGAGATTTTAGACAGCGAGGCAGAGAAATATCGCGAGGCGCTAGCTGAAGTGGAACTGGACAAAGACGTAGTGTTTTCTGAATTTTATGATGGCTATGGTAAGGATGCGCTGGTGACAGATGTATTGGTGCCGGTGGCGGATTTTTACGAGCCGAAGGAGAGTATTACTGCGGAAGAGTTTGAGAAGCGGCTGGCGAGTGGCGAGGGGGTGAAATCCGTGTTGAAGCTGGACGAGACGATGAAGCTAATGGCAGTGGAAGGCGAGTATTATTTGGAGACGTTTAGTACGGGCGCGACATATAAATATCTGCGTGTGGAGGGGGAGAATGCAGAGGATGTGAAAAAGGTGGAGGAGGTGTTGCGACCGATGCTGCCGGAGCTACCGAGTAAGGATACGGTGCTGAGCTTTACGCAGACAGGAGTGACGGCGCTAGCGCGGGGGATGAACGCCAAGATGGCGGAAGTGGGGGACGGAAAGTATTTTGCCGCAAATATTGGTGAGTATCTTGCCAAGTTTGACTTGACCCATACGAGCAACGAAAGCAGCTTTTCTGGCTATGCAAGTTCGTCGAATATTTGTTCGGATGCGCGGTTTATTGATACGCTGCTGGGGATAGGACTGGACGTGGTGGAGCTGACCGGCAATCATAATGTGGACTGTGGGGCGGAGGACGCTATTCGGACCTTTGAGCAGTATCAACAGCTAGGGATAAAGACCGTGGGCGGTGGCCGAAACGCCACGGAGGCGGAGGTGCCACTGCAACTGAGCCTGAAAGGTACGAACATTACAATGCTAGCTTATAATCAATCTACAGGCGGGGCGACTACGAGCGACTATCCGGGGGCGAATCAATATTATGCCGAGAATGCGCAGCAACGTATTGACGAGGCGAAAGCGCATGGGGATTTTGTAGTTGTAGACGTGCAGTTTAACGAGTGTAACTTTTATGATGATGTGAATGAGAATACTACCTGCGACCGAGCGGATTCGGCGCCGGGCGACCAAGTGGGGCTGTTTCGCAGCTTGATTGACATGGGGGCGAACGTGGTGGTGGGGACGAGTGCGCACCAGACGCAGACCTATGAGCGCTATAATGGTGGCGAGATTTACTATGGGCTGGGCAATATCTTCTTTGACCAGGTGTGGTGGCCAGGGACGACGAGAAGCCTGGGGTTGACACATTATTTTTGGAAGAATAAACTGCTCCAAACCCGGAGATTTGGGACGATTTATGATGCAAGCTATCGGACAAGATTAATGAATGAGGAGGAGATAGAATGGTTTATCAACCGGCTCAACCAAGCGAGATAAAAAAGAAGCACAAGCGCAGTCGCGTGGTGCAGATATTGCTGGACGTTTTGACGTTGGTGTTAGTGGCGGGGGCGACGTATGCGATTTTTCGCCTGACGAGTGTGGCGCCGGAAAATCAAGAGTCGAACAACCCGGAGGTGGTGAACAAGGTGCCAACCGAAGAAGAGGAAGAAGAAAACAAGGAGTGGCTGGCGCGGACGATTGGTGGGTGGCTGGAGACTTTTTCGCGAGACTTTAGAGTGGGGGTGGAAGTGTATGATCTGGATAATGACCTGGTGATAGGACAGGCATATGCAGATGAGCCATTTACTGGGCATATTGTGAGTGAAATTGGTGCGAAGTTTGGCCTGGGACAGACGACGGCTGGGGCGTATTCGGCGCGCGAGCTGACGGAGGCGCTAAAGGCAGCGTTTAAGCATGCCGGAATGAGCGAGGAAGATTGGCAGGCCTACAAGGCGACACTGCTGGCGCAGCCGGAAGTGTATTCGGCCGACCGTTGCCAAGGGTATTGCAAGGTGCGAGACGGGCTGCCGGCTGGGTTTTCTGACAAAGTGAAAGTCTATAACGAGAACTATATGAATAGTAACGGTAGCTACTACGAGACGTATCGCGATGCGGCGCTGGTGGAGTTTGCCGCGGCGGAGAATAAGACTCGCAACTTTGCGGTAGTGGTGCTGGGGTATGGGTTTTCTTTCCAGACGGATTTCCAAAAACTAGGTGAGATGCTGGAAAAGAAAATCACGCTTTATCTAGAGAACGAATAATTAGGCTAATAGGTGGAGAAGAACTGTGACCAGTAGGTCTTGTATTTGGTGCCTGGGTCGAAGATGAAGCCCACGGAAAGCTTGGTGAAGTTGGGGCTTAAGATGTTAGCGCGGTGATCGGGAGAGTTCATCCAGGCGGTGACGACGGTTTGTGGAGAGACGGCGGCGTTGCCAGCCATGAGGTTTTCCCCGCTGCTACCGCCAGATTCGGGCAGGGGGCAGGCGGACTCCCAGGAGGAACCGTCGGGACGGGTGTGGGCGTAGCTGGTCATGAGTTCGCGAGCGCGGACGGCGGCGGCGGCTTCGCAGGTGACGCCCCATTCGAGCTCGGCGAGGCCGTTTTTGGCGCGCTCGGCATTGACTAGAGACAGAACTTCACGCTTCCACTGCTCGGCAGGGACCTCTACGACGGTGACGGTGATGGAGTCGTGGCGGCGGCCGTCGTAGGTGCCGGCGGTGATAGTGGTGGTGCCAGTGCCGGTGATGATGGGGTAGCGGCAAGTGTCGGAAGAGTAGCCGAGCCAGGTGCGAGCGGTGGAGTAAAAGCCGGAGATGACGGACTGGTTGGACGATTGCCAGTACATACTGCCGAGACCGGTGAGGTTGCCACCTACGCAGAGGTCAATATCGGCGGTCTGGTAGATGGTGACGGAAGTCTCGTTCCAAAGTTCGCTAGAGGGGACAGGGTCGGAAGAAATCCAGCCGTTGGGGGCGACCTGGTAGGTGGCACCGTCAGCGGAGGTGACGGTCTTGCCCTCGCTAGAGTCGGAGACGGAGGCGAGGAGCTCGGTTTCTTCTAGTTGGTCGGCGACTTCATCGGAGCGCTCGGAGACGGCGCGGAATTCGTGGTTCCCTCCCCAGATGGCGGAGGCGATGAGAATACCCGCGACCAAAATCGCGGCGGCATTGATGGAGAGAAGAATCGTGATGCGGGTCTGTTTAATCAGCGCAGCGGTCAAAATACCTCCTTATTACTTATACTTATTATACTAGGCTCATGAAAAAACCTCAAGCCTAAACTTGAGGTTATGCGGTAGTTAGGGGAGTGGCCAGGCCAAAACTTCGCGGAAGAGCTTTTGTCCGTATTCGTCGTCGTGAGAGTGGTCGGTGTAGGCGTTATACAAATCAATCAGGCACTTCCAGGGTCCGACGGCGGCGTTGGCGCGCGGGCGGCCGTAAATGTCGTAGTTTTGCCCGCAGAGCATGCTGATGCAGAGTTTGCTATGGCCTTTGAAATGATGCCATTCAAAGGCGACGGCCGTGGGGTCTTTGATAAAATCCCAAAAGATGAAGTGGTGCAGGACGCCAGGGTCTTTGAGCCGAGCGAGCAAGTGCGGACGAAAGCCGTCGGACGAGAGATATTCGTGGTTGAAGTCGCTGAATTCGTGCAAGAACATGGAGTCGACACCGCGCATGATATCTTGAATCAATGCGGGTCCATCAGTGAAGCTGCTGCTTTCGGGAAGGTTTTCGGTGAAGTAGGCCTCGGAAAGGATGACTGGGCGTTCGGCCCATTCATAGAAGTAGAGGCTTTCTGCGCCGTTGCCGGGAGATTTGCGGATGGCGTCGAGCGACGTCCGCCAGTTGCCGATTTTGCCAAACTGAGCGGTTTCGAGCATGTTTGTCCCCTCCTTTTAAAATACTTGTCAGAAAAATACACCCCTGACATGGGTGTGGTGGAGTAGATCGGACTCGAACCGACCACCTCAGCAATGCGAATGCTGCGCTCTACCAGATGAGCTACTACCCCAACCACTTTATTATACCACAGATTAGATTCCTGGGACAGGGAATTTTTTCGCGAGGGCTTTGACTTCGTCACGAATTTGGCTAAGCTCTGAGTCGGCCTCGCCGAGGCGAGTCTCGTCGCCAAGGCCAACACAAATGTCAATAACTCTGCGCATCCAGCTAGCGATGAGTTTCATTTCTTTAATACCGAGGCCGCGGGTGGTGATGGCGGGGGCGCCGAGGCGGACGCCGGAAGGGCGGAAGGCGGCGCCTTTGTCGGTGGGGAGAGAGTTGGCGTTGAGATTGAGACCGACTAGGTCGAGGGCGCGCTCGAAGAATTTGCCGTCGATGCCGAAGCTAGACTTGACGTCTACGAGAACAAGGTGGTTTTCGGTGCCGTCGCCTTGGAGCTTGAAACCTTGTTTTTTGAGCTCGCTCGCTAGGGCTTTGGCGTTTTTGACGATGTTTGCTGCGTAGGTCTTAAACTCGGGCTGCAGAGCTTCGCCGAAGGCGACGGCTTTGGCGGCGATGATGTGTTCGAGCGGGCCGCCCTGGGTGCCGGGGAAAACGGCGCGGTCGATAAGAATCGGGATGTTTTCTAGGGTGTGCTCGGGCTTTTTGAGCGGGGAGGCGACGTTACCTTTGCTCAAGATGAGGCCGCCGCGAGGGCCACGGAGAGTTTTGTGGGTGGTAGTAGTCATAACGTGGAAGCCGTGGTCGAGAGGGTTGGGGTGGACGCCACCGGCGATGAGGCCAGCGACATGGGCCATGTCGGCCATGAGGAGACAGCCAGGGATTTTTTTCGCGATTTTGGCGACGCGGTCAAAGTCGGGGATTTTCATGAAGGCAGAGTAGCCGATGAGGATAATCTTGGGCTGTTCTTCTAGAGCGACGCGTTCGAGTTCTTTGTAGTCGATATCGCCAGTCTCGTCGACGCCGTAGCCGACGAAGTTGTAGATGTGGGCGGAGCGAGTGACTTTGGCGCCGTGAGTGAGGTGGCCGCCGGCGGGGAGGGTCATGGCGAGGATGGTGTCGCCAGGCTCGCACCAGGCCCAGTAAACGGCTTCGTTGGCGTTGGCGCCGGAGTGAGGCTGGACGTTGGCGTGGTCGGCATGGAAGAGTTTGCAAGCTCTTTCGATGGCGAGGCGCTCGATTTTGTCGACGTTGTCTTGGCCGCCATAGTAGCGGAAGTTGCCAAGTTTTTCGGCGGCGATTTTATCTTCTGGCCAGAAATCCCCGTTTGAGATGCCCTCGAAAGACGGGTAGCCCTCGGAGTATTTGTTGGTAAGGACGGAGCCGGCGGCCTTTAAAACATTTTTGCTGACGTAGTTTTCGCTCGGGATAAGCTCGAGACCTTCTTGCTGGCGGGTTTCTTCGGATTTAATTAAGTCAAATACGGGGTCCATATTTTCTCCTTTTTTAGTGTATTTTTTAATAGTAAATTTGATGCCTTTTTCATCTGTAAATTGCGCAATTTTGCGCGTTTTCCAAGCGCGCTTCATAAAACTGTAATCTGGGAAGAAAACGTCGGCATCTGGCGCGGTTTGGTCGACCTCCGTGAGGTAGAGAGTGGAGGCGTGGGGGAGGAAGAGTGCGTAAATCTTGGCGCCGCCAATGATGAAGATTTCTTCTTCTGTATGTTCGTTTTCTTTGATGAAGGCTTTAAGGTCTAGAATCTGCTCGGCGCCGGTGGGTAAGTCCAACTTTTGGCGGGAGAGGATGAGGTTTTTGCGGCCAGGGAGAGGCTTGCAACCTAAAGACTCCCAGGTGTTATGCCCCATGACGACGGTGTGACCTTTGGTAGTGGTGCGGAAGAACTGCATGTCTTCCTTGAAATGGAAAATTAAATCATTGTTTTTTCCTAGTTCGTTATGTTTACCGATGCAAGCGATGAGCGAGAAAGCCATGGTTTACTCCGTGACGGGCATGACGATGCGCCCGGCGTGTTGATAGTTTTCTAGACGGATGTCTTTTAGCTCTTTGCTGTTATCGAACTGATAAAAGTCGGTGATTTCTGGATTAATCCAGAGCTGGGGTGCGGGGAAGGCGGAGCGAGTGAACTGCTCTTTGATGCCGGCGACTTGGTTTTCGTAAATGTGGGCGTTGTTGATGACGTAGGTCATTTTGCCAGGTTTTAGCCCCGTGACCTGAGCGAGGAGGTAGCAGAGGGTGGCATATTGCGAGACGTTGAAAGGCATGCCGAGCGGGACATCGTTACTGCGGACGGTGACCATGAGGTTAAGCTTGCCACCGGTGACGTTCCACTGAGAGTTCCAGACGCAACTAGGTAAAGCGGCGGTCTCTAGCCATTCGTTTTGCCAGAGAGACATAATCATGCGGCGGTTGGCTGGGTCGGTCTTGAGAGTTTCTATTAAGCTCTCTACAAGGTGGTAACGGTCGACAATCCAGCCGTAGGCGGTGCCGATGGTGCCGGCGGGGTCGCCCTTAATTCCCTTTTCTTTGTAGAGTTTCTTGAAATCTTTGCCGGCGTAGAGGCCATCGCTCGGGATTTCCCATTCGTCCCAGATTTTGACGCCGCGAGAGTGTAGCCAAGAGACGTCGTTACTCGCGACCTGGTAAATCCAGAGCATTTCTAGTACGGAGGTCTTGAAGGCGACTTGCTTGGTGGTGAGAATCGGGAATTCCTCGGCGAGGTCGAAGGTGAGGACTTCGTGCGGGAGCGAGAAAGTCGTGGTCGGCTTTTCGACCTGGGCGAGATGGGTCGGCATGTTGGTGGCGGTGGCGCTCTTGGTCTTTTTGGCTAAGACGGCCGGGTCGGTGGTGATTTTTTCGCCATGGTCAAGAATTCGATGGCAGAGATCGAGATATTGTTCGTCAAAACGGCTCATATTTCCTCCTGTTATTTATATATATTATATATGAGCGGGGGAGTTTTGACTACTTGTATTTTGCCCAGAGTTTGTCAAAAGCTTTGATGTCGGCGCCGACGTTTTTGACGTAGGAGCCGTTTTCTAAGATTTGCGTGAGTTCGGCGTCGGGGAGGGAGGCGACGCTTTTATTGGGCGAGAGGTAGGGGTATTCGTCAACGATTTTTTGCGAGACGTCGTTTCTCAGCAGGTAGTTAATGAAGGCGTGGGCGGCGTCTTGGTGGCGCGAGCCTTTAAGGATGACGTAGTTGTCCATGGAGAGGGCGAAACCTTCGGCGGGGTAGGAGATTTTGAGGTCGGGGTTTTCTTCTACGGCGAGGGTAGCCTCGGCATTCCAGACCAGACCGGCGTCAACTTCTTTGGTGATGAAGAAGGTTTTGGGTGAGTCGGAGTCGAAAGCTTTGATGTTGGGCTTTATTTGGTTGAAAAAGTCTAGCGAGTCTTGCAGGTGGTCGGCGTGGGCGTCGTTCATATCGTGGCCGGTGGCCTGGAGCATAGCACCGATGATGATGCGTTGGTCGTCGAGGAGAACGAGGTTGTTGACGAGAGAGGGGTCTTGGAGGTCTTTGTAGGAGGTGAGGCGGTCGAGCTTAGTGGAGTCGTAGAGAAAGACGGTGGTGGCGAGGAGGAAGGGGAGGGAGTATTTGTTTGCGGTGTCGTAGGGCTGGTTGAGAAAGAGCGGGTTAAGGTTGGCTTCGTTAGGTAGTTTGCTGTGGTCGAGCGGGGCGAGCAGGTCTTTGGAGATGAGGAGGTCGACCATGTAGTCGCTGGGGAAGACGACGTCGTAAGTGCCGTCGCTGGAGCTGACGAGCTTGGCGAGAAGTTCTTCGTTGCTCGAGTAGGTGCCGTAGTTGACTTTGATGCCAGACTCGGCCTCGAAATCTTTGATGATTTCGCTCGGGATGTAGGATGTCCAGTTGAGGACGTTGAGGGTGTTAGCTGTTTCTGGCTCGGTGGCGCGGGGGCGCGTGGCGAGGGCGACGATAATTATCACTAAACCGATAGCGGTTAAAGAAAGCAAAGGCGTTTTGAGCTTTTCGAGGAGTTTCATGCGCGGCTCCTTGAAGCGATGCGCTTACTTTGGAAGTGGGCGCTGGTGGTTAAAATGATAATGGTAATAATAAGCATGAGCGAGGTGAGAGCGTTGACGTCGGGACTGATGCCGGTCTTGATGTTGCTGTAAATGTAGAGCGGGAGGGTGTTGGTGCCGGGGCCGGCGGCAAAGTAAGAAATCACGACGTCGTCGAGGCTGAGGGTGAAGGCGAGCAGGGCACCAGAGACGATGCCGGGCATGATGAGCGGAAGGGTGACACGCCAAAAAGTCTGCCAGCGAGAGGCGCCGAGGTCTTCAGCGGCTTCTTCGGTGTTTTTGGGGAGGGCGTAGAGGGTGGAGCGGACACTAGTGACGACGAAGGGAACGGAGAAGGAGATGTGAGCGAGGAGGACAGTCCAAAAGCTGAGCTCTAGATTTGCCAGAGTGAAAACGGAGAGGAGGGCGATGCCGAGGACGATTTCTGGGATGACGATGGGGATGTAAATGAGTTTGTCGACGAGGGCTTGGCCGCGGAAGTGGAACTTTTTGAGGCCGACGGCAGAGATGGTGCCGAGGATGGTGGAGACGGTGGTGGAGATGACGGCGATGAGAATGGTGTTTTTGAAAGCTTCGAGGAGGTCGGGGTTGGCAAAAAGTCGGGCATACCAGCTGAAGGTGAAGCCGGTGAAAACGACGTTGAGTTTTGACTCGTTGAAGCTGAAGGCGACGAGGATAAATATAGGGAGAAAAAGCAAAAATAGGACAAAATAGATGTAAAAATGTCGCAATTTCTGACCGCGCTGAATTCGAGCCATTTTAGCCGCCTCCTAGTTCGTCAAGATTGCCGCCGATTTTCTTGTAAGCTTTGACGAGAAGGAAGGTGATGCCGAGCAGGACGATAGAGAAAGCGGCGCCGAGTGGCCAGTTGCGGGCGGTGAGGAATTGGTTTTTGATGAGGTTGCCGATAATCATGGCGCGACCGCCACCGAGGATGTCAGCGATGAAGAAGAAGCCGATGGCCGGGATAAAGACCATGAGTGAGCCGTTGAAGGCGCCCTGGAGGGTGAGCGGGAGGTAGATTTTGAAGAATTTGTGGAATTTGCCGGCGCCGAGATCTTCGGCGGCGTCGAGGAGGTTTTGGTCGACCTTGCCGACGGCGGAGCAAACGGGGAGAATCATGAACGGGAGCAAGGTGTAGACCATGCCAATGAGGATGCCGAGATTGTTATACATGAGGCTGAGCGGCTCGGAGATGAGGCCCGTGGCCATGAGGCCGGCGTTGATGACGCCGTTTTTGCGAAGGAGGGTGATGAGGCCGTAGGTGCGGATGAGGGAGTTGGTGAGAAATGGCACCATGACGAGCTTCATGATGAGATTGCGGCGTTTCTCGGGGACGCCGCGGAGGAAGATGGCGAAGGGGTAGGAAATGAGTAAACAGATGAAGGTGGTGGCAAGGCCGATGAGGGCGGATTTGAGGAAGATGGAGAGGTAGGTGGAGTCAAAAATTTCTCCGTAGTTTTCTAGGTTGAATTCGTAGAGGATGCCGCCGTAATTGTCCGAGCGCATGAAGGAGAGGAAGAAAATGTAGAGGAGCGGGAGGGCGATGAGGAGGACGGAGTAAAAGATAGCGGGGAGGGTGAAAAGGGTGCGGAAAAGGCTGGGCTGGTCCTTTGGGGTGTCTGGCGATTTGACAAAGCGCATGAAGACCGAGCGCGGGATGGTGACGCGGCTAGGATTGAGCATTTTTGTACCTCTTCATGCGGGTGCGACGGAAGTTGATGAGGTCAATGTCGGAGATGAAGCTCTTGACGAAGTCGTTTTTGGGGTGGGCGTAAATGGCTTCGGGCGTGCCGAGCTGGACGATGCGGCCGGCGTTCATGATGGCGATGCGGTCGGACATGGTGAGGGCTTCGTCTTGGTCGTGGGTGACGTAGACGAAAGTCATACCGAGGTCGCGCTGGAGCTTTTTGAGCTCGATCTGCATTTCCCTTTTGAGTTTGAGGTCGAGGCTGGCGAGGGATTCGTCGAGGAGGAGGATTTTGTGATTCATGACGATGCCGCGGGCGATGGCGACGCGCTGTTGCTGGCCGCCGGAGAGCTGGGACGGGAAGCGGTCTTCGAAACCGGTGAGGTGGACGGTCTTTAGCGCGGATTTGATGCGCTTGCTGATTTCTGGCTTCGGGGTCTTTTTCATTTTGAGGCCAAAGGCGACGTTGTCCCAGACGGTGAGGTGCGGGAAAAGAGCGAAGTTTTGGAAGATGGTGTTGACCGGGCGCTTGGCGGCGGGGACGTCGGTGACGTCGAGACCGTCGAGGGTGATTTTGCCACTGGTGGCAGTTTCTAGACCGGAGATGAGGCGGAGGACGGTGGTCTTGCCGCAGCCGGACGGGCCGAGCAGAGTCAAAAATTCGCCCTCAAAAATGTCGAGGTCGAGACCGTGAATAATGGTTTTATTGCCGAAAGATTTTTTTACGCCCTCTAGACGCACCAACACCCTATTTTCCATAATTATATTTTACTATAAGGATTATAATTCGACAAGGTCGTAATCCGTGGAGCCGAGACCGAGAGATTCGGCGTATTTGGTGATTTTTTCGCCTTCGCGGGAGGTGATGCGCTCGATGAGTTTGTCTTTGCCGGGGTCGGTAGAGTGCCAGATGAGGTCGAGGAAAGCTTGGTCGTTCGCGACGGGGTCTAGGGAGCCGACGATGCCGAGGTCGCCCATGACTGGGTCGCCCTGGTGAGCGTCGCAGTCGCAATCTTCGGAGATGGCGTTCATGACGGTGATGTAGAGGACTGGCTTGTTTTGCTCGCTAAAGTAGTCGGCGACGGCCTTGGCAGCTTCGGCCATGGACTCGATGAATTCGACTTGTTCGTATTTGGCGTGCCAGCAGGCGTCGGGGTCTTCGGTCTGGCCGCAAGAGTGGATGTAGGCCTTGCCGTTTCTAGAGGCGATGCCGATGGACTGGTTTTTGAGGTTGGCGCCAAAGCCACCCATGGCGTGACCCTTGCCGTGAGCGAGGTTGAGCAGGGCGTCGTAGGTAGCTAAGTTTTTGCCGACGAGGTCGTATTTCAAGTGTTTGCCGTTTTTGACGGGGATTTTAAGCTCGCTGTCTTTGTCCATGATGTCGATAGGAGCGAAGTCGAAGCCGTGCTCTTTGGCCGTCGCGAGGTGGTCCTCTGCGGTGTTGCGCGAGCCGGGGTAGGCGGTGTTACATTCGACGATGGTGCCGTTTAGTCTTTTTACGAGTGGCTCGATGAGACTGCGCTTAAGGTAGCCCTTGGCGCCCTTTTCTCCGGAGGAGACCTTGACGGCAACACGGCCGGTCAGTTCGACGCCGAGAGCCTCGTAAACTCTAATGAGTGCCTCTGGGGAGATCTCTTTAGAATAGTAAACTTTTGATTTTGACATAAAACTCCTTTTGGACTATTATAGCATAATGAGTAGGCATTTTGACGTAAACAGGTTAAGTAAATACGAGCCAGAGCGGTGCTGGGTGGGCGAAGCGCATAAGATTATTTATCATTCGCGCGAGGAGGCGGAGGTGGCGGCGCGAGTTGCGGAGCATGATCATCATGTTTCTGGTTTGTCGGTCTATAAGTGTGAGTTTGGTGACCATTGGCATTTGAGCTCTAGGTAGAGGTGGCGGTAGAATACGGCCAGCTAGAAAACGGTACCTACTGCGCCGAATCCAAATAATCCTTTCTAGAATAAAACTGCGAGCAAAACAAAAATCTCCCCGTGCAATCGGGGAGATTTTCTCGCAGTTAGTCCTCCTATGTTTTGAAGAGATTTTAGAAAGGATTAGCTGTTGGAAGCAGAGCAATAGAAGCCAGTGCCGGACTCAAGGGCGCCAAAGATGGCGAAGGCGCGACGAGATTTGTTGTATTTTGGCGCATTGTAACCATTGGTGGTATCGCTACAGTCGGCATTGGTATAGATGAAGACTTGGTCAACCACGTCCGTGCTACCAGACTTGGCTTCGGCCGGGACGGTCTTGTTGGCAGAGCCAGTGTAAGAGGTGGCCGTCGGCGCTTGCTCAACCTTTGGAGAGGCTGGCGTCCAACCAGTGGTGTTGGAGGCTCTTAGCATCTTGACTTCGTAGTAGTCACCGTTGGAGTTGGTGCCAGTGGTATTGACAAAATCTACCGGGTTGAGATAGATACCGTTAGACTGCTCAGCGGTGCTAGCGTTCTCGATGGGGAGCTTACCGTTGTTGTTGTTCATGTATTGGGTGAGAGCGGCAGAGAGAGCGCCGTAATCGTTGCGCCGTTGTGTATCGCGCTGATTGCGCTGCATGGCCGGAAGCGCAATGAAGACCATGAGGAAGATAAGGCCGGCGATGGCAAGCACAAGCACGACCTCGATGATGGTGAAGCCCTTCTTAGATTTGATACTCATATTGGTTTGTTTTTCCTTTCTAAAAATTATGCTTATTTTTATAATAGCAATAAGCGCGATAAAAATCAAGGGTAAAATATAAAAAATAACCCCCTAGAGCGGGGGTTATTTGAAGATGTAGTAGAACTACTTGATGACCTTGGTGATGACACCAGAGCCGACGGTCTTGCCGCCTTCGCGGATAGCGAAGCGGTCTTGCTCGTTCATAGCGACCGGGGCCAAGAGCTTCACATTGAAGGTAACTTGGTCGCCAGGCATGACGATTTCCTTGTCGGCCGGGAGCTCAACCTCGCCGGTGACATCGGTGGTGCGGAAGTAGAACTGCGGCTTGTAACCCTTAGCAAACGGAGTGTGGCGGCCACCTTCCTCTTTCTTGAGGATGTAAACCTGGGCCTCAAACTCGGTGTGCGGGGTGATAGTACCAGGCT
Organism: Candidatus Saccharimonadota bacterium; assembly: GCA_017513185.1. Taxonomy (GTDB): domain Bacteria; phylum Patescibacteriota; class Saccharimonadia; order Saccharimonadales; family Saccharimonadaceae; genus Nanosyncoccus. The sequence continues at coordinate 164,465 of JAFXGL010000008.1, read as the reverse complement.
TAGCGATAACTTGACCGCGCTCGATTTGCTCGCGCTCAATACCACGGAGCAAGAGACCAGCGTTGTCGCCAGCTTGACCTTGGTCGAGAGTCTTGTGGAAGGCCTCGATACCGGTAACGACGGACTTTTGAGTGTCACGAAGACCGACGATTTCGACTTCGTCGTTGAGCTTTACCACGCCCTGCTCGATACGGCCGGTAGCAACAGTACCACGACCCTTGATGGAGAAGACGTCCTCAATAGGCATGAGGAACGGCTTGTCGAGGTCGTGCTCGGGGATGTCGAAGTATTCGTCCATAGCGTGAACGAGGTCCATGATGGCTTGCTCGTTCTCAGGATCGCCTTCGAGAGCTTTGGTAGCGGAGCCCTTGATGATGGGGGCGTTGTCGCCATCGAAGCCATATTTGTTGAGGAGTTCGCGGACATCCATCTCGACGAGTTCGACGAGCTCTGGGTCAGCGAGGTCCATCTTGTTCAAGAAGACGATAATCTTCGGGACGTTCACCTGGTGAGCCAAGAGGACGTGCTCGCGAGTTTGCGGAAGTGGACCATCGTTCGCAGCGACGACGAGGATAGCGCCATCAACCTGGGCGGCACCGGTAATCATGTTCTTAATGTAGTCGGCGTGGCCAGGCATGTCGACGTGAGCGTAGTGGCGCTTCTCAGACTCATATTCCTGGTGAGAGGTGGCGATGGTGATACCGCGGGCCTTTTCCTCAGGAGCGTTGTCAATCTGGTCGTAAGCAACAGGTTTGTTAACGTCAGACGGGAGCTTCTTAGCCAAGACGCTCGTAATGGCCGCAGTCAAAGTGGTCTTACCGTGGTCGACGTGACCCATGGTACCGACGTTGATGTGCGGTTTGGAACGGTCAAAATTTGCCATTCTTAAATATCTCCTTTTTATTATAATTCTCGATGAGCACTAATAAAAACCAGCTCTCGAGACTCTACCTATATATAATATATTATTTTGGGCCGGTTGTAAAGCATAAAAAAGTCCCGTTTTGCGGGACTTTGAGGCTACAAACCATACTTGGAGATGTCGGCGCTGTTCATCTTGGAGCGAATAGCATTGTTTGCGTAGTTGCCGGCGCTGTCTTTGGAAGCGATACCGTCTGGGTTGCGGCTGCCAGTAGCTGGGTCAACGCTACCATTGAACTGCCGGTCGAAGCGACCTTGGACCTGAGAGATAGCACCTCTCGATGTGTCGGCATGAGCGCTGGAGAGAGCTTGGCGGGTACTGTCAAACATGGAGGCGGCGCCAGCGGTGGAGATTTCGTTGACGATATTCTGCTGCTGGTTGTCGGTGTAGCTCATATTAGTGACAAACTTATCAAACTTGGCAGCTTGGTCACTGGTAGAGAGCGAAGTGGCGGCATTGGCCACAACTCTGTCGTTGAGCGCGGCAAAAGCAGCGCTGTTGGTACTTGCCACGTCAGCCATGAAGGAGAAGGTTTCTTTGGTGGCACCAGCAAGTGCGGTGTCGCCTTTGGCGTTGAGCTGAGCGGCGAGACCACCGTTGTCGATAAAGTCAGCGAAGCTGTCGGAGCTGGTCGGATTTTTAGCTTTAAATTTGGAGAATTCGCGCATGAAGAGACTGCCAGAGCCACCCATTTCTCGTTCGGCGACGGCCCGCATGCTTGCGTTGTTAGCAAACGAAGCGTTGGTATAAATAGCCTTCAAGGCTTCCTCCTCGCCGCCTTGTTTGATTAAGGTGCGGAAAGCAGCGGCAAAGCGTTGTGGGTCGAGGGCTTGGAGAGCCTTTGCCACTTCTTGTTCGTTATCGCCACGGCTTTGCGTAGAGAATTGTTCTTCGTAGCCTTTGATTTGGGCGTTTTCAAACTGAGCTTGACCAACTTTTTCCATTTGAGCAGCATAAAGTTCGCCTTTGGTGAGTTGGCGCGCACCAGCGGTGGGGGTGCTAGAAATATGGCCGGCGGCGTCTATGTACTGGCCAGACATGGTAGTGTCAGCCCAAAGTTGTCGTTCTTGTTGCTCACGTTGAAGCTTGACTTTTTCTTGACGAGCCTGAGTGGCAGCTCCAGCAAGCGCACCGCTGCCGATAGTGCCAGCACCACGCTTGAGAGCATTCTTGGCGCCACCGCCCGTAGCACTTTGCCAGGCACTAAAGGTGGAGCCGACTCTTTGCCCGGTCTTACTGCCCATGGCTTTAATTTTGGCAGTATTGACGGCGCTTTTGTAAGCCTGCGAGCTCTTGGCGTAGTCTATAACCTTACGGGCGCGGCGTTTGCGACCAATGGCACGCTTTTCTCGCCAGTTGGAAACGGCCTGGCCCATGGCACCGAGAGAGGCGAGTGAGCCTTTGAGGAATTTGGGTAGGAACCAAAGCGGAAGTAGTGGCGCCACCATGGCGGCGAGGACCTCGATGTCGCTGGTGGTATTGGAATTTTTAATTCCCGCATTCAAGACGGCACCAGCCAAAGCGCCACCGCCGACAAGAATAGAACAAATCGGGTAAATAACCAAGATGGCCTTAAACCAATCTGCCCATTTCTTGAATAGTTTCTCGGTATTGGGTAGCAAATAGGCAGCGAAGGCCAGTGGAGCAAGGGCGACAATGAGGATGATGCTGATTTTGCGAACAATAGCAATGAAAAAGAGAGTAATAGAGGCGCCAATACCATGAAATAGCACAATGATAAGGGCAAAGAGAAATCCTAAAGAGACCGTGGCCGCTACGGGAACGATAGCTATAGCTCCAAGCTGCACTCCATAAGCGCCGGCCGGCACTGTTTGCTCTGCGCCACCATTTATTTGTGTACCTAAACCTTTGAGCCAATCAGCAATAGAACCACCGACGATGTTACTTAAATCTATCAATAGTTCGCATATAATAAAGCTGAGGTTGATAAGAAGGGCGCAGATGATGAGACGTGGCAAGATTTTCTTAATGCCGTAATTATCAATACCAATGCCGGTGAGTTGCGAGAAAATGACGACCAAGAAGAGAATGATGAAGAGAATGTTGGCGACGTCGCGAGAAACCTTCCAGGCTTCATCAAGTTCGCTGTCGGTCAAGATGCTGCTGGGGATGGTCAATTGGCCTTCGGCTGATTTGTAAATACCTTCCATGGTAGCCGTAAGCCCATCAATAGCCGGGCAGATGAGCCACTTGAGAAGGCCAGCCGGGCCAGCACAAGAGCTGTCAAAGCTACCAGTGGCCGAAGCATTAGCAGTCGGGATGACGGCGGCAAACAACAAACAAAGCGACAAAATAACAGAAACTATTTTCAGATGCTTTTTCTTGTTAGTTTTAACCATATCCTTTTTTAATTATACACCCTTTTTAATTTTTAAACCACTAACATTTCGCGTTTGCGGTTGCGGCGGTCGGCATAGACAATGCGGCGTTTTTCGTCGGCAAAGGTGGTGGCAATGACAGCTCCATCATCTTCAAAGTGGAGCGGACGAAGCTCTGGTGCACCACCAAAGGCATAGCGGGTGGCGGGGTCGTAGTTATTGAGATAGGCGAGGTAGCGGACGGCCTCAATGCCGGCGATAACTTCGTCTTTGGTCATGCCGGTGCGACGAGCCAGGATACCTTCCGGAGAGTTGTCTTTGGGGTGTTTGGTGTAATATTCGTTCTTGTAGGCGACAACGGGGTTTTCTTCGTCGCAGATTTCGCTATAGTAGCCAAAGAGATCCATCACGTAAACTTCCAATGTGTAACCCTGGTAGTATTTATATTTGGTGTTCCAGTTGGCGTTTTCGGCAGTGTTGGCATATTCTTTGCCGGTGGCGTAATCTTTTACTTCGGGGCGGCTACAAATGCTGGCGATGTCTGGCGAGCCAGCAAAGAAGTTCCAAATGCTTTCGAGGATGGAGGGGCGGTAAATTTCCTTGGCGATAGCTTCGCAGACGGTGGCATCCTTGACGCCCGGAGTAGATTCGCGCTCGGTGTGGAGAATGAGATAGCGTGCTGCGTCGGTGCCGTCTTTGATACGTTTGCGCTCGTCGAGGTCGCCGGCGATTTTGTCTTGGAGGTCGGTGAGAGTCATGGAGAAGGTGGAGGGGTCAAAGGATGGAGCCTCGTTGCAATAGATGTCGCCTTCGCCGCCGATGGAGTTTTCCGTGCTGCAGTTGCCGTTTTGCATTTGATAAGTTTCCTCGTTGCCTTCGGCATAGGCGCCGGTGGTGATGCGAGCGACGGATTTGGCGGTGAGATTATTTAGCGAGGAGACTTTAGAGACGACGGAGCCGGTGTTTTTGACGATGGGCTGCAGACTGTTGACGATGCTACCGAGGAAGGTATAGGGCGAGGAGGCGTCAAACGGGCTCTTGGTAGCACGGTCGGCCTTGGCTTTTTGGGCGATGGAGTCGGTAACCATTTTGTTGTAGACAGCGATGGCGTTTTTATCGGAAGCGGTGGAGCCACCGACTTCACGCGAAACCATGGTGTTGTAATAGGCGGCGCCTTCCACTAGCCTCTCGCCTAGGGCCTCGCCCACGGTGGTTTCTGACGGTTTAGAAAAGACGGCGGTAGAGATGCTATCTTTGGTGGCGTCCACTAATAGGTCTGCATCGGCTTCGGCGCGGCCGGAAATAATGGAGACAATCCAGCGCCAAAACTTCTCTAGAGCGTTGCTAATGGCTACGATGGTGTTGTTGGTGGCATTGTAGACGTCGTTGATTTTGACACAATCTTCGCCGTTTTCTGGGTATTTTTTGGCTATTTCTACGGAGGAGACGAACATGGCGCGATCTCTAGAGTAGCCTTCGGCGGTTTCTTTAGAATATTCTGAGTTATAAGTGACGGCGCTGAGGTTGGGCGAATTGACGGCAGAGCCGGTGACACTCTTGTTTTTGCCGGTGTCGATGTCGATAGTTTGACTCTCAGTCTCGGTACTGAGCAAGTTCATGGCTTCGTTGACAGGGCCGGAGCCAGTTTGGCCGGGCTTGTTGAGGTCGATGGCTTCCATGATGCCGGCGTAGGCGCGAGCGGCATAATATGGCTCGTTGGCAGAAACGGCGGCGTTGAGAAGGGCGGCGGCTTTTTCCGTGGCTTTTTTAGTGTCGCCACCGTCGGCAGTGGTTTTCTTGGCAATTTCGCGGATGTATTCTTCGGCTTGGAGGCCGGCGTTGCTGGTGTCGCCTTGGGGCAGAGGCTCTTCGTTTTCGCCAGCGGAACCGTAGTTAACGGTGCCGATAGTGGTGGAGGTAGCGGTGCCGTCTAGTAGGCTAGTAAAGATTTCTTCAAAGGCGGCCTGGGGGTCTTCAATTTCGCTTTCCTCTAGGGCGGCGTAGGGGTCTAGGCCAATGTTGAGGTCGTCGTAGGCAGCTTTTTTGACGGAGTTGTCTTCAGAAGTGACATCGTGCTTTTTGCGGCAGTCGTCGATGGCGTTGTAAAAGGCTTGGTAAAACTCCGGGTTAGTTTCTAGTTCATTTTCTAGTTGGTCGGCGGAGATGACTTTGTCCTTAAAGCGGACGGATAGTTCCCCGCTCTCGGCGCGGACGACGGTGCCGTCGCTCGCGGCGATTTGATATTCTTTGCCGCTGGCGATGACGCGGTTGGTTTGGATGAAAGCACCAGTCTCGGTGATAGCGCCGATTTCTATGCCGTATTCCTCAAAGGTCTCAGCGGTAGCGTCAGGCACACTGCCGATGCCGAGAAGTTCGCAAAAGACATTTTTAGCTTTCTCGAAAATAGTAGTGAAAAAGGTCACGACTTTGTCGCCAATCGTGACGGCGAGATGGACTGGGTAAAGGATAGCAGCGGTGAGGAAAAGTAGCGGGGCGCAAATACCGATGATGCCGACCACAAAGAACGTGGCGATTTTGGAACGCTTTTTCTTGGGGGTAGCGATAGGTTGGGCGGTTTGCTCTTCTTCGCTTTCGTCTTCGTCTTCGACTTCTTCTTCGCCACCGGATAAATCTTCGATTTTGTCGACTTTATCTTTGACTTTGTCGTAGTTTTCTTTAAACTTTTTGGCTTTTTCTTCGGCGTTTTTGAGCTTTTGGGCGGCATCGGCAGATTTGCTAGCGGCGTTGGCAGTTTGAGCGGCACCGGCAGTTTCTCCAGCGGCACCAGCAGTACCAGCAGCTCCGGCCGTAGCACCAGCCGCTTCGCCTGCAGCGGCGGCCCCAGCCCCGGCTGTACCAGCGGCGCCAGCAGTTCCCGCGGCAGCCCCACCAGCAGCAGCACCGGCAGCGGGTGCAGCAGCGCCAGCGGTGGCGACAGTAGCTACTATCGCAGCACCGGCAACAGTGGCCTTTTTCTTGCGGTCGCTACTGGCTTTTTCGGCGGCGGCCAGCTCTCGCTTGGCAGCCCTAGCTTTTTTCTGTTCCTCGTTTGGCTCGCTCATTAAAGGGTGTTTCCTTCGGAATCTTTAACTTCTACGCTGAGGTCTTTGGCGCCAAGGGCGGCGTTGAAGCGGACGGTGTAGACTTTTTCGGTGTCGGAGATGAGCTGGAAAGTGATGATACTGAGCTGCTCTTTGTCGGCGTGGGTTTCGGTATTAGTCTCTCCCTCCGGGCCGTATTTTTCGGCGGTGTGGTCGTTGGCGCTGATGGCGGCGAGAATGGCTTGGCGCTCCTCCTCGGAGAGTCCGCTGTCTTCACTAGCGAAAGATTTTTCAGTAACGAAGCTGTCATAAATATAGTCAAAATATTTACTGTCTTTGTCGCCGCGGTCGAGGGCGGATTCAATGGCGGCGCAGACTTTGCTGTATTGTTCGCTAGTGAGGCCATAGTCCATGAGCTTGTCTAGACTGAGCAGCCGCGAGCCTTCTTTGGAGTATTCGAGCGCTGGCTCGGCCTCATTGTCGAGACTTTGAATGTCGCCCTTATTTAGCATGAGAAAGACGCCGGCGCCGATTAAAATCACAAACAGACCGATGCCGGCGATGATGGCGGCTTTGGGGAGGCGCGGTTTTTCGGCTTCGCCTGGGTTGACCTGCGGGAAGATTTGGGTGCTGTAATTGTCCATTATTTGTAAACTCCTATGGCTTTGTTAGAAAACTTTAGGACGTTGGCGGCAGGAATTTTGTCGTTGCTGGAGGTGCCGTTGCGACCATTGGCACCGTTGGCAACGATGAGCTTGTCGTCGGAGGTGATGCCGATGATGGCGATGAAGTGGCCGTTATTGCTAAAGACGCAGAGACCAGCGTTGAGATTGCTAGAGCTGGTGCAGTCGATGGTTTGGCGGTTGGGGTTGCTACTGCGATTGCGATCGCCACCGGCGATAATGACACCGCCCGCCGCAAGGACTTGGCGGATTTGGGTGATTTTGCTAGCAGCGGAAGTGTTGTAGTTAGACCACAGGTAACTGCCGTCCCATTTCATGTTGAGGTGCGAGATAGTCTTTTTGACGGAGCCGTTCCAGCCGGTATCGGACTCGCCGCTAATGACGCCTTTGGTCCAGTCGGCCAAGGTGCCTGGGTTGTTGGGTGTGACGTTGAGGTATTTGGCGGCGTTAGCTACAGAAATGAGCGAGCAGCCGGAAGCGCAGATGGTAGTGGTGGTCTTACGCCAAGATTTGCTAGAATAGTCGGCGCGGCACTGGGCGTAAAAGCCACTAGAAGATTGTTTGCCGAGGGCGCCGGAAGTGCTGCCGGTGGGAGTAGTGGGGGTGGTAGGGTCAGTAGGGGTAGTAGGGTCTGTAGGGTCACTGGTGCCTGGGTCTTCCTGGGTGGTAGCGGCGATGGACTTGGCGTTCTTGGCCTCGGTGAGGCGGTTAGTATAGGCCTTGTAGGCGCTGGCATATTTGGTGGTATTGTTTAGCAGGGTAGAGAGGGAGATGTTACGGGCGGAAGCTTCGTTTTTACAGCTGCTGCTAGAGGCCTGGGTGCAAATGACGGACTCTGGCGTCTCGTAGTCACGCATGATTACCCATACGACTTCCTCCATGGTCATGGCATTGAGCTTGGAGGGGTAAAGCTTGTAAGAGCTAGACTTGAGCTCTTTGACTATAAAGCTAGCCTGGACGTCTAGAGTGTTGACGGATTTTTTAATGACGTTGTCGGCGTGTTCCTGGAGGTTTTTAACGCGGCCGGCGGAAGTCCACTGCGCGAGGCCGTAGCCGCCGGAGAAAGTTTTGGCGCCATTTTTATAGGCGACGAAATCGTCTGGAGCGAGGGAGCTGCAGCTGTTATTGTAAACGCGGAGCTTGTAACCGCAAGATTCGATACTAATGTTGCCCATGATGCCATTGGCGGAAGATTCGCTGTAACCGGAGTCGAGAAGGTATTTCTTAAGGGCAGAGGGGACAGAGCCGTCTTGAGTGGTGACGGGCTGGGTGGGGTCGTAAGGGTCGTCTTCGGTGGGGTCGTCGGAGCCGGAGCAGTAGGTGACGGTGGTGGCATGAGCAGAGGAGAAGAGGAGAGGCGCAGCAAGGGCGATAAATAATGATAGCACAATAATCGCAAAAAGCTTTTTACTCATGCTTTTATTTTAGCATAATAATAAACATTTTTGGTGAGAATATTATAATAAAAATTACGCCATATTTGGCGTATCGTGTCAAGTTGTGGTGCCCGGGACAAGAATCGAACTTGCAAGCCGTGAGGCACTAGCTCCTAAGGCTAGCGTGTCTACCAATTCCACCACCCGGGCATAGAATATATTATACGTGTTTTTTCTTTTTTTGCCAAGCCATTTCTAGATAGACGAGGCCGCCGAGAGCGATGAAAGCGTAGTAGGTAAAGAAGCGCCAGGTAAACATAGCCCAAAAGGTGTTGCCGCTGCCGAGGCTGGCAAAGACGAGGTAAAACGAGCCTTCGGCCGCACCGGCGTTGCCGGGGGTGGGGATGAAGGTGATGGCGGCCTGAATGGTGAGGGCGGTCATGGTGGCGGGGAGATAGCCAACGTCGCCACCAAAAGCGCGGACGACGAGGAATGGAATCGAGTAAAGGCAGAGCTGATAAGCAAACGAGAGAGCAAGGACTCTTACGAGGAGCTTTTTGTTTTTAAGAACGCGACGGACAGTGTCGGCGTATTTTTCTATTTCTCCGAGGGCTTTGGCTTCGGTTTCTTCAAGGTGGCGAACGATATGAAGCTTGTGTCCAAATTTCAAAATCGCCGAGGCAATCTTTTTGGCTGCTTTGGGTTTTACTGCGAAGAAAATGACTGTACCCGGAGCGAAAGCCATGAGCAAAATGCCGACGAAGCTGGCGGCATAAGTGACGTCGGAGAGGACGATATTGGCGCCAAAGACTAGCGTAAGGAAGCAAAGAACGACGTAGGCGAATTGGAGCGAAACGAAGCAGATGATAGGAATCATGGCGGCGTGTTCGCTGTCGATTTTGCCGTGTTTATGCATGTGGTGAATCTGGAAGGGCTGACCGCCGACGGCACTCGGAGTAATGTTGTCGTAGTAACGGCCAAGGAAGACGGTCTGAGCGGCAAGCTTCAGGTCTTTTTTCTTTGTGAAGTGACGGATGAGCATGTAATATTTGTAAATATCAGCAGCCAAAGCCCCAACGAAGGCGACGATGGCGAGCAAAAGGAGCCACCAAGTGAAGTGGGCTTCGGGGAGGCCTTCGTCACGGTTGAGCTCTTTAGAGGCGGTCCAGTAGATGATGGCGATGTTGAAGATGATGAAGGCAATGATTAACAGCTGTTTGACGCGCTTGCGCTTTAAAAAAGATGGTTTTTTGTCTTCAGGTTTTTCAGCCATATAAAATGATTATACTTTAGAAAACATAAAAAAGCTAGGTTTTTAGCCTAGCTTTTTGACTATTGACGCTTTTTAGAGAAGACGTAAGTGGTGGCGGAGCCAGCGAGAAGGGCAAGGCCGAGGACAGAGCCGGCACCGGTCTGCGGGAGGTCAGATTTGGTCTCGGACTTCGGCGTGACGGTCTCTTGTTTTTGGTCGTTAGCAACCGGTTCTAGCTTGGAGTCTTCCGCTTTTTCTTCGGACTTAGTGTTTTCTTCTACTTTGGTGGGTTCGGATTTCTTTTCGTCTTCGCGGATAAGAGAGGTTTCGTTGTTGTCGGCGAGTTGTTGATTCTTGTTTTTGGTGGTGATAGCGTTAATCAAAACACCAATCAAAATGATGATGATAATCCCCATGATAAGGGAGATGATGATAATCTTTTTCTTCTGTTTTTCTTGGTCTTCGGTTTGACCGTACATAATAAAACTCCTAATTATTGGCCCACCGAATGTCTATTGAGTCTATTATACCATAATAGCTAATTAAAGACAAGTGTTACATAACAATTAGCGTATTTGCGAGAAGTTTCGTCAATGGGCTGCGGAGAAGAAACGACCAAGACGCCATTTTCCCGGAGAAGTTTTTTAAACTTTAGGGCTTGCCTATCAAAGGCGTCATATGGGGGATCTATAAAAACTATGTCGTATTTTTTGTTTAGTTTTATTTTATAAACATCGCCTTTTATAACCTCATAATTATCGACGTTTTTTAAATTGTCCTTCAAACATTCTAATGCTTTATAATCTTTTTCCACAAAGGTGGCGGAGGCGGCGCCACGAGAGAGAGCTTCAAGGCCGAGGGCACCAGTGCCGGCGAAGAGGTCGAGGATGGTTTTGCCTTCTAGATTACCCAGCATGTTAAAGATGGCGAGGCGTTCGCGTTCGCCCATGGGATGGGTCTTGGTAGAGTTGGGGCTCTTTAGTTCCCTGTTTTTGTATTTTCCGGAAATTATGCGCATGGTGATATATTTTCCTTTATTTTAGTTTAATGTGGTGAGCTGTTGATAACGTTTTATGCAGGTCATGAGTTCGGGATAGTCTTTAAGCTGGTCCGGAGTTTTAGCGAAGGCTTTAGCGGCCTTGCTGGCGGCGGCGATGAGGTGAGTGTCGGAGAGGCTGGCGAACTGGAGGTTCATGGCGCCGTGCTGGAGTGAGCCGTAAATTTCTCCAGGGCCGCGAAGCTTGAGGTCGGCCTCGGCGAGGTAAAAACCGTCGGTGGATTTTTCTAGTTCTTTTAGACGGCGAGAGGGCTGGTCGGCGGAGCTGACGAGGTAGCATTCGGCGGCGGATTGCCCGCGTCCGACGCGGCCGCGCAGCTGGTGTAGCTGGGCGAGGCCGTAATTTTCTGCGTCCATAATCACCATGATGTTGGCATTTGGTACGTTGACGCCAACCTCCACCACGGTGGTGGAGACGAGGATGTGGATTTTGTTTTCTGCGAATCGTTGCATAATTTGGTCTTTTTCTTCGGGTTTCATGCGGCCGTGGAGGAAGGCGATTTTTTCTTTGGGGAAGATTTTTTGCAATTTTTCTGCCTGTTTTTTGACGGAAACGGCCTCAGAAGGGCCACCTTCTTCGATTTTTTTACAAATCCAGTAAACTTGCTGGCCTTTTGCTAGATAGGCGCGAACTTTGGGGTAGAGGTCGTCAGTGAAATTGATTTCTTTGATGACTTTGGTGGTGACGGGTTGGCGACCCTTGGGAAGTTCGTTTAAGGTAGAGATGTCGAGGTCGCCAAAAATCGCGAGCTGGAGCGAACGTGGGATAGGGGTGGCGGTCATCATGAGCAGATGCGGCGCGAGGCCGGTCCGTGCCACGGTTTTTTCGAGGAGTTTTTGACGCTGGTTGACGCCGAAGCGGTGCTGTTCGTCGATGATGGTGAGGGCGAGATTTTTAAACTCCGTGTCGTCGGTGAGGAGGGCATGGGTGCCGACTACAAGATCAACATCGCCGTCTTTAATGTGTTTTTTAAGGGAGGATTTGCGCTTGGTGGCACCGGTGAGGAGGGCGACGTTGATACCAAGAGGCGTCAGCAGCTCGGCGAGCGATTCGGCATGTTGGGAGGCTAAGATGGCGGTGGGGGCCAGGAGGGCGGTCTGCTGGCCGGCTTTGGCGACCGAGAGCGCGGCGAGCGCGGCGACGACAGTTTTGCCGGAGCCGACGTCGCCCTGTAGCAGGCGGTTCATAGGAGTGGATTTTTCTAGGTCTTTAAGGATTTCAAAGGTGGCGAGGCGTTGAGCATTGGTGAGGTTAAATTTGAGACTACTCACAGCCCGCTTAATGTCGTTAGCGACGAAGGGGATTTGCTCGGCCCTGAGCTTTTGGTTTTCCTGTTTATTGAGCTGGGAGGCCAGGATAAGCTCAAAAAGTTCTTCGTAGGCGAGGTAGCTACGGGCGGCTTTGACGTCGGCGTCGGACTCGGCGAAGTGGGCTTTAAAGAGGGCGTCGGCACGGGTACCGGGTTTGATTTTGGGCAGCAAATCAGGGATGAAGGCAAATTCGGAGCGAAGGGTTTCAAAGATTTTGCGGAAGCCTTCGCTTTTGAAACTGCCTCTCACGGGGTAGACGGGCTGGAATTTGTTGCCGCCAGCGAGTTTGTCGACGTCGGCAGCGAGTTCGGCGCGGGGTGAGGTGAGCTGGTAACGGCCACGGCTTAGATCGTAATTGCCGGTGAAATAATAATCTTTGCCTTCGATGAATTGTTTGGCGCGGTAGGGCTGGTTAAACCACACCACGCGGACGGCGTCGGTGTTGTCGCGAATGATACCCTCGGTGATGGTGAGGTTGCGACGGTGAGTGCGCGAGGTGTGGAGGTCAGAAATTTGGCCGCGAATCACGACTTTACCGGGGCGGAGATCAGAAAGTTTGGTGGTAGTGGTGAAGTTTTCGTAAGTACGAGGAAGGTAGTAGAGCAGGTCGCGAACAGTACAAATGCCGGCTTTATTCAGGATTTTTTCGGTTTTAGGGCCGATGCCTTTAATGGCCGCGACCGAGTCAGTTAGCTTGAGACTCATGCTCTTTGCGCCATTTGGCGATTTCGCCGTGGTTACCAGAAAGGAGGACGTCAGGGACCTTCATGCCGCGAAAGTCGGCGGGTTTGGTGTATTGGGGATATTCGAGGTTGTCGCCGTCGGAAAAGCTTTCAATCTCGGCGCTAGTCTCGCCGCCGAGGACGCCGGGGATGAGGCGGACGATGGAATCGATGATGGCGAGGGCGGGGAGTTCGCCGCCGGTCAAAACAAATTTGCCGAGGGAGATTTTGTAGTCGACGAGCGACAAAATCCGTTCGTCGTAGCCTTCGTAGTGAGGGCAAAGAATAATGTAATGTCCGCCAGCTGCGGCGAGTTCTCTAGCTAAGGGCTGTTCCCAGGTGGCTCCGACCGGAGTGGGCAAAATTACTTTAGCGCTCGGGTCTTTGGCTTTGACAGACTCGATGGCGGCGAAGACCGGTTCGCAGCGGAGAAGCATGCCGTCGCCACCGCCGTAAGGCGTGTCGTCGACGGACTTGTGCGGGCCGAGGCCAAAGTCGCGCAAGTTCACAAAATCAAACTCGGCGATTCCCTTGTCTTTGGCCTTCCACATCATAGAGGCGTTAAGATAGGGCTCGAGAGCTTCCTGAAAAAGCGTAATAATCGTGAATTTGATTTTTGGCATATATATTATTATACCATGAAAAAGCCTCCCTGGGGAGAGGGAGGCTGGATTAGGGGGAAGTGGGTTACTCGCAATCGCAACCCTATTCGGCGTCATCGCAAAGGCGTTCGAGCTGGGCAATAAACTCATCTACAGCGGCATAGCCGTCGGTATAGGTGCCGGTAATCATCAACTCGTCGGCGTAAACATAGCCGCTCTTCGAACATTTCTTTGCGGGAGTGAAGTCGGTAGTAAAGACGGTGTAGTATTCTTTTCCGTGCTTGTAGACATTGATGTAGGCCTTAACCTTGATGGATGGATCTTCTACGCAGTAGAACGTGATGGGTCGGCGGTCTCTGTAGTGATTATTGTCGCCGCGAGAGCCATAAATGACCCGGGTCTCGAAAGACCAGATGAACTTATAGCCCTTGTGCCACCAGCCGATGCTACGAAGCCGGCCTTCAAGATAGCCGAAAACGTCGCGAGCGGTGTTTTTCAGGCAACCATGGCGGGCCATGCGGGCGCAGTAATCGGGGTCGCCACAGTGGTTCGGTGGCTCAATGCAGCTGGGGACACCATCGATAATGATGCAACTCGGGGTTTTACCGGGTTTGACACAGCTGACTCCACCACCAATGACAACGTCGTTGCCACAGCCATCGACATCTACCGAGGTGACGTTGACCGGACTGCCATCACCAGTGGTGATGTTGACGTTGGTGTCAGCAAAGGCAGGAACAATAAACACGCAGAGGCTCAGGGCAAGGATAACCAAAAAAATACGCTTCATTCCGTATTCCTCCTAAATAGTAAGGTGCGCCAACTTCTCCCCAAGTTGGCTAAAGTATATAAAAGCCTCTTGGAGTGAGGGTAACTAGTATTTTACCACTTTAGGAGTAATAAGTCAACCGTAAGTGTAATGAATTTACTCGGTTTGCAAGATTTTGCCGGTGCCGGGTTCTAGGTGGAGCAATCTTTGGTTTTTACTGCCGCGGAATTTAAGGGATAAGTCGCGCTGCTCGAGGATGAAGGGGCCGTCAATGAGAGCGTCGAGATTGGTCAAAAGTTCCCATTGCTTGCCACCCTTTTTCTGAATGGCTTCGTAGGTGTAGCCGGAGAAGGACCAGACGTTCCAGCCGAGTTCTTCGCGTACAAATTTGGCGATTTCTATCAGGGGTTCAGGCTGAAGGAATGGCTCGCCACCGCAGAAGGTGATGCCAGCCTGGCCTTTAAAGGCGCGGAGGCGGTCTTTGATTTCTTCGACGTCCACTTCAAAGCCACCGTTTAGGTCCCAAGTCTCGGGGTTTTGGCAACCCTTGCAGTGGGTAAGGCAGCCTTGCGTCCAGAGCACGGCCCGAAGGCCGTACCCGTTGACGATACTATCTCTTTCTAGAGGACCGGAGAGTCTAATCTTCATTTATTCCTTTCCGAGTGCGCGTTCGGCATACATTTTTTCGACTTCGCGCTTATCTTTCTCCTCTACATTATACACCCCGTCGACGTTGGAGGGAACGCAGTCGCAGTCGACATTGTGCTTGACGCGGTCACGCTCTTCGGCCTTTTTGCCGTCGTTCCAGCGATCTAGGGTGCCGACGAGATAGCCGGTGATGCGGCGAAGGCGCTCGAAGGGCTGGTCGCCTTCTTCGCGGCCGCAAGAGGGGCAGGTGTGGCCAGAGATGATGCCGGAGAAGCCACAGACTGGGTCGCGATCAACAGGGTGGTTGACGGAGCCGTAACCGATGCCGCAGTCGTGCATCTTGCGAATGACAGCCTCGAAAGCGTCGATGTTCTGGGACGGGTCGCCGTCTAGCTCGATGTAGGAGATGTGGCCGGCGTTACAGAGGGCGTGGTAGGGAGCCTCAATCTCAATCTTCTCGAAGGCAGAGATGGGGTAGTAAACAGGGACATGGAAGGAGTTGGTGTAATAATCACGGTCGGTTACGCCTTTGAGGACGCCATATTCCTTACGGTCGATTTTAGTGAAGCGGCCGGCGAGACCTTCGGCGGGAGTGGCGAGGAGTGAGTAGTTGAGATGGTGCTTCTTGGAGTATTCGTCGCATTTTTCGCGCATGTGGGAAATTATGTCGAGGCCGAGCTCGCGGGCAGTTTCGTCCTCACCGTGGTGCTTGCCAGTCATGGCAACGAGAGTCTCGGCGAGGCCGATGAAGCCGATAGAGAGAGTGCCGTGTTTGATGACGTCGCGCAGGGTGTCGTTGGGGCCGAGTTTCTCAGAGCCAAACCAGTTGCCTTGACCCATGAGGAACGGGAAGTTGCGGACG
The DNA here is from genome assembly GCA_017513185.1 of Candidatus Saccharimonadota bacterium. Lineage (GTDB taxonomy): Bacteria > Patescibacteriota > Saccharimonadia > Saccharimonadales > Saccharimonadaceae > Nanosyncoccus. The sequence continues at coordinate 148,881 of JAFXGL010000008.1, read as the reverse complement.
TGTTGGTTGGCCTGGAATTCAAAGCGCTCATAGAGCTCACCTTCGCAGAGGTCCATGACGTGGTCGAGGTCGGCAAAGAAGGCGGTCCAATCGGCCTCTTCGCGCTCGCCAGTGGCGATGCCGTGCTTGATGCCGAGGCGGACAAGGTTGACGGTGGTGAAGCTTAGGTTGCCACGACCAGTGACGATGCCGTCAGATTCCGGGAAGACAGAGGCAAAGACGCGAGTGCGGCAGCCCATGGTGGCGATTTCCGTGCGGTAGTCGCCGGGTTTGTAATATTTGAGGTTGTACGGGGCGTCAATAAAGCAGAAGTTCGGGAAGAGGCGCTTAGCAGAAACTTCCATGCTGCGCTTGAAGAGGTCGTAGTTGGGGTCTTCGGGGTTGTAGTTGATGCCCTCTTTAACCTTGAAGATGGAGATTGGGAAGATGGGGGTCTCGCCCTTGCCGAGGCCTTTATCGGTGGCTTCTAGGAGCATTTTGCTCACGAGGCGACCAGCTGGAGAGGTGTCGGTGCCGAAGTTGATAGAGGTGAATGGCACCTGGGCGCCAGCGCGGGAGTGCATGGTGTTGAGGTTGTGAATGAAGCCTTCCATGGCTTGCTGAGTTTCGTTCTCGGTGTCTTTGACGGAGGCCTTAATGACGGCTTTCGGGACCTTGAGGCGGGAGAGCTTGTCGTCGTCGCCAAACTCGATATAGTCGCCAATCTGGACGTCAACTTTGTTCTTTTTGTCGACGAAGGCGTTGTATTTTTCTAGGTTGCGGCGGAGGGCCTTGCGGAAGGTCTTGTCGACACCAGGGGCCATGGCGTAGTCAAAATGCGGGATAGACTGGCCGCCGTGTTGCTCGTTTTGGTTGGCCTGGAGGATGATGGCAGCGAGAGCGGCATAGGAGCCAATGCTCTGCGGAGTGCGCAGATGCCCGTGGCCGGTGTTAAAGCCATTCTTAAAGAGGCGCAGGACGTCGGTCTGGCAGCAGGTGAGGGTGCCGGTAGCGTAAAAATCGAGGTCGTGAATGTGGATGTCGCCATTGTCGTGGGCATAGGCGTATTCGGCCTTCATGAGGGAAGTCTTGGCGAAGACTTTGGAGCCTTCGGCGCCAAACTGGAGCATCTTGCCCATGGCGGAGTTGCCGTCGACGTTAGCATTACCGCGCTTGACGTCGGAATCTTCGCTGGCGTCGGCGATGGCGATGGTACGGTAGATGTTCATAAGGTCGCTCTTGGCGATGCGGACGTCAGAGCGGTGGTGGCGATAGTCGGCATAGGCACGGGCGGTGCGCTTAAAGCCGGCGTCTTTGAGGACCTTCTCTACGGCGTCTTGGACTTGTTCGACGGTGGGGATGCGAGACTTAATAAGCTCGTGGCTAGCGGTCTCAAACTCAGTGGCGAGTTCTTTGGCGCGCTCGTGGTCAAATTCGCCGGTGGCTTGGCCGGCTTTGGTCATGGCGTCGACAATCTTCTCGAGCTTAAAGTCAACGATTTTGCCGTCGCGCTTGATGATTTTTTTGAACATAAAAAATACCTCTTTTTTTATCTTTCTTCTTCAATGGTTTTTGCTAGACACCATATCTAGCGTCTGAAATTAGTATAAGACACTATATATAGCGTGTCAAGCTGGTTTTGGTTATACGCTGCCTCTGTTGGCGACATAAGTCCCCCTATAAACGTTGTAAAAAATACAACAGTAAAAATTACCTATTTGCGGCCAGTATTGGGAGCTTTGGGGATGACTGGCGTGGCGGGAGTTTCGCTGGGGGTGTCCTCGGGAGTTTCCGGGGTCTCGGGTGCAGGCTCTGGCTCTGGGGCGGGAGTGACGGGGCCGTCAACCACGGCGACGGAGCGGCTGCTGAGATATTGAATACCCTCTACATTGGAGTAGGTTTTATCCACATGAGCGGTGCCGCTGTTAGCACGCAGAGTGCGGCGAGTAGTGCTGACCTCTTGGAAAGTCTTGCCGGCGGGGAGGTAGCTATTAATAACGGCGTCGATGCGGCTGGCGTCGACCGGGATAGGAGAAATCAAGCAGACCGGAGAGGCTGGAGCGTCGCTAGAGGTGCTAGTGGAATTGGCGGTGAAGATACCGGAGTTAATGATGATGCGGTTAGTAAAAGTAGCGGGAGTGTAGCGGTTGTCATAGTTCATCCATAGGACGCAGCTAGGTGAAGAGTAGTAGCCGCCGTTGATAGTAAGACTGCCGCTGTTACGGAAGGAGAAGGGGTTGTTGGGGCGGGTAAAGGTGATGTCGAGATTATTAAAGACCACCGGGTCGTCGATTTCTAGCAAGCGATAGTCCATGACGACGGAGGTCTGAGTGTTGGCGTAGATTGAACAATCGTTGGCGTCGTTGAACCAGTGGCCGTTAGATTGAACGTAAAGACAAAGATCGAGAATATTGTTGAACTCGTAAGTTGCCGGGGTAGCCGACACAGTAGAAACTGGCAAAGTGGCCGCAGTGAGAGCGAGCGCAAAAAGGCCGGCAAATAATTGTTTTAACATAAGCTCCTCTGTTAAAATTATTTATTACAAATAATATAACAGAAGTTTTACTATTTTGCAAGTTTTTTGTGGAGCTCGGTGACGAGGATAGGCACCGCAAAGGCAGCAAGAATGGTGAGCGCGAGCGCGAGCGGGTCAACTGGGACGGTCTTGGCAAAGATAGAGAGCGGGCCGAAGAGAACGAGGGCCTGGAGGGTGATAGCGAGAAGGAGTGCCAGTATAAAAAGCGTGTTTTTAACTTTAAGGCGGCGGAAGGCGGATTCGTAGGTGCCGCGGACACAGAAGGCGTTGGACCACTGGACGACGACGATAGCAGTAAAGGCGAGAGTGTTGGCTTCGTCGTGAGAGAAGTGGGCGAGGGCAAGATAGTAAGTGCCGAGACCGACGGCGGCCATGGTAACGGCAATGATAATCATGCGAGAAACTAAAATCTTGGAGAGGATGGGGGCGTCTTTAGCCTCGGGCTTTTGCGACATAAATTTGGCTTCGGGCGGCTCTAGGCCGATAGGAATCACCATGAGCGAGTCAGTAACCATGTTAATCCAAAGGATTTGGATGGGTAGTAGCAGCTGCGAGCCGGAGATAAAGAGGGCGCCGAGAGTAGCGAGGACTTCGCCAGCGTTGGTAGCGAGGAGATAAATTAGCATGCGGCGGATGTTGGCGAGGATGACGCGGCCTTCCTTCATGGCGGAGACGATGCTCTTGAAGTTATTGTCGAGAAGGACAATATCGCCGGCGTCTTGGACGATGCTGGGCGAATTGCCCATGGCGATGCCGACGTGGGCATTGGTGAGAGCTGGGACGTCGTTGACACCATCGCCGGTCATGGCGACGACTTCGGACTTTTTGATGGCGTTTAAGATGCGGAACTTATCTTCTGGCGTGACGCGGGCAAAGATGCTGACGTTTTGGACACGTTCTTCTAGGTCGGAATCTGGGAGGTCGCCGAGTTTGGAGCAGTCGAGTACTTCAGAAAATTCGGTACAGAGGCCGAGCTCGCGACCGATGGCAAAGGCGGTTTGGGCGTGGTCGCCAGTGACCATTTTGACTTTGACGCCGGCGGTGGCGGAGGCTTCTATGGCGTCGATGACGCCGGGGCGGACGCTGTCAGCGATGGCGATGAGACCTTCAAATTTAAAGACGTCGCTTTTAGTTAGGCGGCTAAGCTCGTTGATTTCGTGAGTAATCTTGGCGGAGGCTATGGCGATGACCTTATAGCCGCGGTCGCTAAACTGGGCGAGACGGGTTTCGGCGGCCTCTTTTTCACTTTTGGTCATCTTGATGCATTTGGCAAAGATAGTTTCGGGGGCGCCTTTAATGACAAGGCGCAGGCTGCCGCGCTTATCTTCAAAGAGGTTGCCGGAGGTCTTTAAATCTTGATCGAAGGCATAAGTTTTGAGTGGCTTGAGGTCGGCGAGGTAGGGGGCTTCGTTTTTAATGTGGTTCCAGATGGCGAGATCGAGCGGGTCGGTAGCGGCGTCGAGCGGGATAGCGGTGGAAGCAATAGTTCTCAAGAAATCCTCGTTGTTTTTAAGAGTTTTCTTGGCCTCGGGGCTCCAGCAATCTTTGACGGAGAGCTTGTTCTCGGTGAGGGTACCGGTCTTGTCGGAGGCGATGGTGGTGACAATGCCGATAGATTGGATGGCGCGAAGTTCTTTGATGAGGGCCTGTTTTTTGGCGAGGCGAACGGCGCCAATGGCAAGGATGATGGCGGTGACGATAGGCAGGTCTTCCGGCACGGCAGAGACAATCATGGCGAGAGTGAACTCAATGGCACTGTAGAAGGAGATGCCGTCGATGAGCTGGACGACGAGGATGATTGCCGCCACGGCAAGGATGACAGCGGCGATTTTAACGACGAGCTGGTTGATTTTTTCTTGAATGGGTGAGGAGAGAGTGGTAGACGTGGCGAGCGAGGCGATACGACCGTATTCGGTCTGGTTGCCGGTGGCGGTGACGACGAATTTGGAACTACCGGTGATGACAAAGGAGCCGGAAAAGACCATGTTTCTCTGCTCGTAGACTTTTTTCTTGCCAGAGATGGCTTTGGCGTCTTTGGCGATGGCTTCGGACTCGCCGGTGAGCATGGATTCGTTGGTGAGGAGGCCGGATTCGCTGATGATGCGGCCGTCGGCAGGGATGCGGTCACCTTCGTGCAAAATCACCACGTCGCCGGGGACGAGTTCGGAGGCGTCAACTTCTTCTTCGTTGCCATTTCGGACGACGGTGATTTTTTGAACGGTTTTTTCTTTAAGGGCGTTTAAGACGCGCTCGGTCGAAAAACGCTGAATGTAAAACACCGAGACATCCAAGACCATATCGAGGGCAATCACGATAACTTCCGTCCAAGACTGTTGTAAAATTGACAACACTAACGCAACAACCAAAATAATCATAAAAAGGTCGGCGAAAGGCTCGATGAGCTTTTTCCATAGGGGGGTGGTCTTTATATCGAGGAGGTTGTAGCCATATTTAGCACGGCGCCGCTTGACCTCTTTGGTACTAAGGCCAGATTCTGCATCACTACGTTGGTCGATGAGCGAATCTTTGACGGAGTGATTGTAGTAAAGCATGAGCTTATTATATCACATTTATGGGAGTTGTCGGACGCGGCCATGGTGGACCTTTCGCTCGGGTCGTAGTTAGCAAGGTAGGTAATGACGTCAATAGTATCTTCGACGGCGAGAACTTCGTCACGGGTCATGCCGGAGTAGCGAGCTAGGATACCCTCACGGGAGTTGTCGAGCGGATTTTCTTCGTAATAGTTTTCTAAGAAAGCCGTGACGGAAGATTTGGCGGTAAGGCCAGCGACTTCGGCCCAGCGTTCGCGCTTGATGTATTCTTGGGCGTAGCGGACCTTTTCCCAAAGTGGATTGTCAGGTGAGTCGACGCCAGCGGCGCCGGAAATCCAGGCGATATTGTCAGCTTCGCCCATGGCGGAGACGATTTGTGCGACGTCGCCAACCAGTGGAATATTGGCGATGAGGCCAGAAGGTTGTTGGACGAGGCGGTTGGCAGCGGAAGCGTCAGCAATGCCGAGCGTAGCGACGCGCTGGTTGAGGATGGCGGCGGTTTTGCCCGTGATGGAGTCTGGGTTGATAATGTCGCGGCCGTTGGCGTCTTGGCCCTTGAAAGCGTTAGGATCGGCGGCTAGGAGCTTAGCGCGGAGTTCGTCGGTTGACATAGTGGCAAGCTCGGGGTCGTCGATGTCGATGCGGTTACCACGAGCATCGCAGACGGCGCCGACCGATTCCATAACTGGGCAAGAGCCGAGGGAGCTGGCGAGGTTGGTTTCAGCAATAGCAGAAGCACTAGGCAAGATGGCAGAGACGGAGTTGATGGCGAGGCCGCCAAGGCTCTTGATAATACCGCCGACGGTCGAGCTGGTGGCGAGAGGGATGAGACTGTAGACGATGGAACCGAGGAAAGTATAGCGCGAAGTGAGGTCGAGCGGGCTTTTGTTGCGGCGCTCGGTGTCGGCCTCGTCGGCCAGAACGGCTTCTTTGACGCGATTATAGGCAGCGAGCGAAGTTGCGGAGGCCGCGGAGCCACCGCCGGTTTGGAAGTTACCGCTGATGTATTTGCTGGCGCCGGAACTCATAGCCTCAAAATAATCTGTCCCGGTCCATTCTGTGGCGACATTTTTGGCGACATTTTTAAAGACTTGGGTGAGGATTTTGGGTACGATAAAGGCCGTGATGGAACTGATGGCGACGCCAATGGCGATGCGGCCGACAAGTTTAGCGACGATGTGAATGGCTTTGACGGCTTGGCCGAGAACGGGAACGAAGCTAATGACGGTGGTGGCGAAGTTGACCGCGGCGACGCCCATTTTGACATAGGAACACGCCTCAAAGGCCTGAGCGGTCATGTTGACATTGCCGGTCAGTGTGCCGAGGCTCGACATGAGTGTCTCAAAGCTGACGGTTTTGATGCTTTCGTCGTCGGAGCTGACGGCGGTGCCAGAGAAAAGTTCGCTGGAACTAGCGGCTTGCATCGGGGTCTTCCCCGTCTCCGGGTCGGGCGTAGTAAGGATTTTGTTGTATTCGTTCATAGGAGTGCCGTCGTTCCTGCCGACTTGGGCGCTTTGGACAGCTTCAAAATAGCCGGTGGCGAGGTTGAGATATTGAAGTGACTGCTGGGCAGACATGTAGGTTTGGATGGCGGTCATGATTTCTACACCAGTACAGCCGACAGTGGCGGCGAGCTTGGCGACGCTGGTGATTTTGGAGTTCAAGACCTCGCGAACTTTTTCGATAGAACTGGCGCCGGCGAGCGAGCTGGCGTCGACCGAACCAGAGCTGGTGGTCGTGGTGGTATTACCATCAGCGTCGGTGTCGACATAGCTACCGTGGTCGGAAATGCCGCCATCGGTGGCGGTGCTGTTACCGGCGGCAAGTTTTTGCCAGGCGGTGTCGGCGCTAGAGAAGGCCATGGTAGTCCAGTTATTAAATCGTGTGCGTTTGATAGCGAGGCGGGCCTCGGTCAAATCTTCGATGGAGTCATACCAGCCGGCATTACCGCCGCGCCAAGTTTTGCTGGCAGAGGCATACTGGTCTTTGAAGCTCGGGAGTTTGAGGGCATCCTCGACGGGGAGCGGAGCGCTTTTGAGGGTGATTTCTGAGTCGCCAAGGTTTTGCGCGATAGCCCCGTTGACATCGGAGCTGGCGAGGGCTTTGGGGACGACGGCACGATAGCTGCCGTCGGTCTCGCGGTAGACAAGGGCGGTGGCAGCAGTGCCATTCGCAGTGAAGTCGACAGGGTAGATGCCGGAGTCTTTAAAGGCGGTGCGCTGGTTTTCTGAAAGGCCAAAGTAGGAGCCGGTGGAGGAGAGCTGGGTGTCAAGCAGTGAATCAGAACGAAGAATACTGGAAACGCCGGCACCGTTGTATTCTTCGATGAAACGGTTGACGAGTGCAAAAGGCATGAAAGATTGTGAGACGAAAAGCAGAGCGACACCAGCGACAAGAATGCTCAAAATAACTATGAGCGGGGCGTGCTTTTTGAGAAAGCCCTTGGTGCGGAGTTTTTTAGGGAGATTCTGCTGGCGGGGAGAGGTGGGGCGGCCGGAAACATTAGAGACAAAGGTCTCCCTGGAACGGGCTTCGATGATTTCATCGGACATATATACTATTATAATATATATTATCTAGATTTGCCAGTGTTTGGGGCCTTGGGAATAGTAATTTCGACAGCGCCGCGACCAGTAGTTTTTTCTATTTTGGCGCAGGTTGGGTCGCCGCGGTAGCCGGTACTGGAGACGGGCGAGAGACAGACCGTGGCCTCGCCTTGTAAATCTTCTATCTTGAAGGTCTTTTCTTCGGTGTAGCCGGCAGCGTAGTCGTTTAGCGCGACGAAGGTCATGACTCCGTCGGTATCAAATGAGACTTCGGCTACAGTGTCGGAGAGTTTGGTGACTTGCAAGTTCGTTATGGTTGCCGAAGTAGGGGCGGGGAGGTCAGTGGAGGTGTAGATGGCGCCGGGGTCGCGAGAGAGGATTTCTGCTTCAAGGTCGCCAAAAGCCGAAGCGACGTCGGAAGTGTAGACACCGCCGTCGGTGCGAGTAGCGAGTTCTTGGTAGCCGCTAGCGTGGGCAGGGTCGGTCAAAATGTAGAAGTTGACCGGGTCGATGGATTTGGAAAGTTCCACGACTTGGTCGAGTGTGATACCGTCGCGGTCGGGGTTGTGGTATTCGGCATCGGTCAGAACGACGAGCGATTTATTGGCGCCAATATCCCATTTGAGTTCACGCATCAAAGTGTACGATGCGGAGAGGAGCGATTCGGGCAAGTCGCCACCGCCGTCGACAGTGAGGTTTTTGATGTAGGTTTCGACATTATCTATAGTGCAGGTATCAAAATTGCAGAGCTGGACCGGCTTGACCTCTGCGAGGTCACCGTAGGTGTAGAGAGCGACTTTGCCGCCTTTTGATAGGGTCTTTTTGGCCGTAGCGATAGCTTCGTGTTGGAACTGAGCGAGGAGCGGCTGCATGGAGCCAGTAACGTCAAAGAGGATGGCGACGTCCTGAGATGGGCGGACGTAGGTGGAGGGTTCAATCATGTTAAAGACATCTTGAACACCGCGCTTGTAGGTACCCTGCTCGGCATAGGAGGCGTGACCATAGGCGAGATTATCGAGGTCGATGTAGGCGCTGCAAATGACGTCGTGCCACTGGCAGTAAGCCTTGAGCTTGCCACCGTAGCCGCTGGGTTGGTAAGGATTATAACCGCCAAGGATACCCTGGTAAGCATAGCAATCGGGAACAAAGGCGCGGTATTCGGAGAGATTTTCGTTACGACAGGCAGCGGTGGAACGAGTAAACCAGTTCATCTTCCCTTCTGGAAGGTAGAGTTTGGGGTCACCAAAGGTGAGAGCGGCATAAATCCAACTAGGGTCGATAATTTGCAAGGCGCTAGAAACGACTTGGGCGCCTTGGCTGAAACCCGCTAGGACAATTTTGGTGTTGGGGCAGACACTACGCATTTGCCAAATGAAAGTTTTGGCTTCGACAGTGCCGGAATAGACCGAGTCACCATATTCGTTCATTTCCCCGCCGGAGAGGAGAGCGCCGATGGAGGTAGTGAAGCGTTTCCAAGTGGAGATACCGATGCCCGGTGCGGGGTACGAGTGACCGCTCCAGGCGGTACTGCCAAGTTCGTAAAAGCTGTAGGAGTAGTCGGAGCTACCAAAGACTTCGTCGACGGCGGCCTTGAAGGGCTTAAAGTCACGGTCGCTGTTGAGTTCGGCGCCGGAGCCGCGAGCAAAGACAAACATAAAGTCCGAGCAGTTGAGATAAGACCTTTGTTCGTCGGTGATACTACTAGCTTTGTAAACGCAGAGAGTGTTTGAAAGTAGTAAAGTGAGGGCTATCGCCAAGAATTTTAAATTGATACTACGAAAATAGTGGTGTTTAAGCTCCATATCTCTCCTTTAAGATTAGTTTAAGAGTAGCGTGAAACCGAAAAAACTGCAAGCTGTAGCGAGATAGTATGATATAATGTGGGCATGGATTGGGATACTTATTTTATGGGGATAGCGACGGAGGTCGCGAAAAAGTCAAAAGACCCGTCGAGCAAGAACGGGTGCGTAATTGTGGACGAACGGCATCGGCCGGTGTCGTTTGGTTACAATGGGACGATTCAGGGGGCGGATGAGTCAAAGATGACGCTGTCTGAGCGCCCGATGAAATATTACTTCGCGATTCATTCAGAAATGAACGCAGTGCTGTTTGCCGGGCGAGATTTGACTGGCTACACCGTTTACAATACAATCGCGACTTGCGAGAACTGCCTGAAGTATTGCCTGCAGGCGGGGATTAAGCGCTTCGTTTATAAGGAGCTGCGCGTACATTCGCACAAGTCCGACAAAAGCAAATCGATGACCAATATCGACACTGACGAAGCAGTGATTCGCCTGCTGGCGGCCTGCCCGGACGTGGAGACTTTAAACATTACTAATGGCAAGACTTATACCGAGGATATTTTGGCACAATACGAGCCGGGGACGCCGGAGCGTGAGCGCTTGCTTAAGTGGGTAAATTAGCTACCAAACTATCGGCGTGAGCCCGTGGTCTTTTAGGAAGTCGTTGGTTTTACTAAAAGGACGAGAGCCGAAGAAGCCAGAGAAAGCCGAGAGTGGCGAAGGGTGAGCAGATTCAAGGATGAGGTGTTTGGTCTGGTCGATGAGTGGTTTTTTGTTGCGAGCATCGCGTCCCCAAAGGATGAAGACGAGATGTGGACGGGTTGCGTTTAGATATTTGATGACGTTTTCTGTGAAAGTCTCCCAACCTTTACCGCGGTGTGAGCCAGCGAGATGCGCCTCGACGGTGAGGACATTATTGAGCAACAAAACGCCCTGTTCAGCCCAACTTGATAAGTCGCCGGTTTTATTGTGATGCCGGTAATCTTCCGGGTTGAGCTGGAGGTTGGGGTTCATGGTCTTGAGGTCTTGGTAGATTTGGCCGAGATCAGAATCGATTTCTTTGTAAATGTTGATGAGGCTGGGCGGAATTTTTTCAGTCGCCGGCACAGAAAAGGCTAGACCCATGGCGGCGCCGGGCGTGTGGTAGGGATCTTGGCCGAGGATGACGACTTTGACGTCGTTTAAATCCGTAGCAAAGGCGCGAAAGACGGCTTCTTTTTTAGGGAAGATGGTTTTGGTCTGGTAGGCTTTCGTCAGGAAATGAGAAAGCTCCTGGAAGTAAGGTTTCTCAAACTCTTGTTCTAGAAACGGTTTCCAGGAGCTGTGCATCATAGGCTATTTGCTGGTTTTGGGTTGGCGGAAGACTTTATGGACGAGGTAACCAAAGCCAAAGCAGGTGGCGAGGCCAGAGATGAGGCCGCCAACATAAGGGATGAGGCCGAGGAACGTCAATAAGGTGATGCCCATGGCAGCCTTGAGGAAGATGTGAAGCTTTTCGTTCTTAAGGGCGTACTTGGCTAGGAGGTCGCCGATAACGAGGCCAGTGGCGGAAGTGGAAAGGTAAGCAAAGAGGACGTAGAAGCCAAGACCAACGAGCCCGAGCGGTAAGCCGATGACGGTGATAGCGGTAAAGATAATGGCGAGCGGAGTGGCGAGGAGCAAGCCTAGGCCCAGGGCGAGGTCTTTCCAGGAATTCTTGGGGTTGAACTCGTCAATGAGGCGTTTACTGAATTTACCGGCGATAGCTATGAGTACGATGGCAACGAGGAGACGGCCGAGGAGGAAGATGAGCTTAGTGGTGATGGAAGTGGCGAAGGAGAAGTCGATTTTATTAGAGGAGCCGACGTAGGTCTCGGTCTTGCCGGTGGAGAGGTTTTCTAGGCCGGTGACGATGGCATTGTCGTTATATTTGAGAGTGCCGGCGATAGAAACTTTGCCCTTCACGACAATTTCGTCGGCGGCAAGGCTGAGGTCACCAGCGATAGTGACGTTTTCTAGCACGACGCGAGTGCCACCAGCAAAGGCATTGCCGTTTAGGTTGGCCTTGATAAGGACGGTAGAGGCGGCAGCGTAAAGGTCGCGGCCGATATTAGTATCTTCGCCGATTTCGATAGAATTACCCGCAACGAAAAGGTCTTTTTCGACCTCGCCGTTGACTTTGAGTGAGTTGCCAGCAAAGGCGCCATATTCGGCGGAGCCGGTAAACTCAACTAGATTACCCGCGAGAAAGTGGATGCCATCAACGCGGTCTTTGGATGTGACTTCGTTGCCAGCGAGAAAGAAGGAGTGCGAAACGGAGCGCTCGGAGTCGAGCTTGGTATTGGCGTCACCGTAAATGTCTTCGGCCTCAGCATCTGGAGCGGGAGAGATGAGGACTGTTTCTTCGCTGCAGTTGGTCTGTCCGGTGGGGTCGCCCTCACAGGCATGTGCGGGGGAAATAGCAGCGGCGTAGCTCAAGGTAATAGCTGAAGCGACACCTAAAATAACTTGCGAAAAAATTTTGATTTTTTTAGCCATAATACTCCTTACTCCACTTATTATAGACTAGTAATTAAAAATTGTTAAGCCTATTTTAACTTATTTTTGAGAATCTCGGAGACGGCGGCAGGGTTGGCCTTACCGTGAGATTCTTTCATGACTTGACCCACGAGGAAGCCAAGGACTTTTTCCTGGCCAGCCTTGTAGTCTTCTTGAGCTTTCTTGGTGGCAGGATTTTCCAACACCTTATCGACGATGGCTTCAAGGGTAGCGGAGTCGTTTTCTTGAATGAGGTTTAACTCTTTAGCGAGTTCGCGCGGAGATTTACTGGCGTGCTTAGGCTCAAAGAGCTTAATGAAGACTTCTTTGGCGGCGGTCGACGATAGCTCCTTTTTGGCCTTCATCTCGGCGAGCTCGGTAAGTTGATTGGCCTCGGGGAGTTTGTCGTTGAGGAGACTTTGGTTTTCTTCGGCGAGCAGGACGGACGCAAAGAGGTTAGCGACGTAATCCACCGGTTGACCGGCGGCGTGGATTTCGGCAAGGCGGAGCATGAGCTCAGCGTAGTCTAGCAAGACCTCAAGCGTGTCTGCGGGGATAATGCCGTCAAATTTGCGACGATAATCAGCCGGCAATTCAGGACACTTGTCGTATTCGGCCTTGATAAAATCTTCGGCAAGATTAAGCGGTGGGAGGTCAGGCTCGGGCATATAGCGATAATCTTGCGCCTCTTCCTTGCTGCGCTGGGAAGTGGTCTTGCCGGTAGCGTCGGACCAGCCACGAGTTTCTTGTTTGACCTTTTCGCCCTTATCCAAAATCTTGCTTTGGCGTTCGTATTCGTAGAGGACGGCGCGTTCGACGGAGCGGAAGCTGTTGAGGTTTTTGATTTCGGCACGAGTGCCGAGCTTGGTATCTTCCGGCTTTTTGAGGGAGATGTTGACGTCAAAACGCATGTTGCCGTTGTAGAGGTCGCCGTAGGTGACGCCAGCGTAGGTCATGTTACGCCAGAGTTCTTTGCAGTAATCGCGAGCTTCTTCGGCGCTAGACATATCCGGCATAGAGACGATTTCTAGGAGCGGGGTGTCGACGCGGTTGAGGTCGACAAGGGAGTAAGTGTCGAAATGCGTGAGCTTGCCAGCATCACCTTCAAGGTGGGCATGTTCAATGCGGATTTTTTTGCCAGACGGAAGTTCTATGTAGCCTTCGCCTACAATTGGGTGATAAAACTGGGTGATTTGGTAGCCTTTGGGTGAGTCGGGATAAAAGTAATGTTTGCGGTCAAAGCGCGAGGAAGGGTTGATTTTGGCATTCATGGCCGCACCGGCGCGGATGGCGAGCTTGACGGCTTCGCCGTTGAGGCGCGGAAGCATGCCGGGGAGGGCGTAGTCGACGGGAGAAACGCAAGAGTTGGGTTCTTTACCACGGGCGTCATTGTCAACTTCAGAAAAGAGCTTGGTCTTGGTTTTGAGCTGGACGTGGCATTCGATGCCGATGGTGATTTCGTACTTGTTAGACATGTTAGATGGCTCCTAAATCTCTTAAAGCTTGTTTGTAGATGGCAAGAGCGTGCTTAGCTTGGTGATATTCTAGTTTGAAGCCGGGCTCGTGGGCGATTTGATTGCGCAGCTTGTGGGCGTTCCAGACGGCATTAGTTTGAGAAAACTTTTCTTTACCGCATTTTTTGAGGCGTTCACCCATGGTGCGGCCGGAGAGGCCCATCTCTAGCAAGGCTTTGTCGAGCAATTTGTCGCCTTCGACGACGGACATGTTGTAGCTTTGTGGGTTTTCTTTGGTTAAGGAGTTCTCGATGGCGAGAAAGTCGGTCTGGTATTCTAGCTTGTTAAAAGTGTATTTGCGTTTGCCGGTTAGAATGATGGCTACAAAGACCAAAATGCCGACCACGAGGATAGAGCCAAAGAGTGCGATGAATGAAGCGTCCATTAGGCGAGTTCTCCTGAAAGTTTAATGAGGTTTTTATCGCTGCGACGAGGGCCAATCAACTGGAGGCCGAGGGGGAGGCCAGTCTTGCTCTTCCCTACCGGGAAGGCGACAGCCGGGACGCCAGCGAGGTTGACCGGGACGGACATGACGTCTTCGAGATACATGGCGACGGGGTCGCTAACTTTTTCGCCGAGCCTAAAGGCGGGGTTGGGCGAGACAGGACTCAAAATGGCATCAACTTCTTTAAAAGCTTTCTCAAATTCTTGGATGATAAGCGTGCGGGCTTTGGCGGCTTTGAGGAAGTAAGCGTCGTAGAAGCCAGAGCTTAAGACGAAGTTACCAATCATGATGCGGCGCTTATTTTCTCGCATAAAGCCTTCGGAGCGGGTATTCTCAAAGAGGAGGTCGAGCGGGGTCTTATCTTCGGATTTGAGATTTTCCGTGCGGAAGCCATAGCGGACGCCGTCGTAACGCGAGAGGTTAGAGGCGACTTCGGCCGGCTGGATAATGTAGTAGGCGGCAAGGGCGTATTCGAGGGTCGGCATGGAGAGCTCGACGATTTTGTAACCTTGCTTTTTGAGTTCGGCGAGCTTACTTTCGAGTGCAGTTTTAATCTCCGAGTCGAGGGCGGGAGATTCCATGAATTCTTTGACGTAGCCGATGGATTTTTTCTTTAATGCCACGTCGTCAGTGCCGTAAAAGTCGGGGAGGGTAGTCTGGTCTTTGGGGTCTTGGCCGGCGGTGACGGACATCAAAAGGTCGAGGTCTTCTGCAGACTTGGTAAAGAAGCCAATCACGTCCAGGCTAGAGGCCATGGCGACCACACCGTAGCGGGAAATGGCGCCGTAGGTGGGTTTGATACCAAAGACACCGTTAAACGAGGCGGGTTGGCGGATGGAACCGCCAGTGTCGGAGCCAGTAGCGAACTGCACGCAGTCGAGCGCGACAGCGACAGCCGAGCCGCCGCTCGAGCCGCCAGCGACACGTTCGTCGTCATAGGCGTTTTTGGTGGGGCCAAAGTAAGAGTTCTCGGTGGAAGAGCCGTGAGCGAAGGCGTCAAGGTTGACGCAGCCCATGCAGATAGCGCCCGCTTTTTCTAGTTTTTCTGCGGTAGTGGAGTCGATGGGAGAAAGGAACTCGGTAAGGATTTTGGCGGAAGCGTCGGCGGGGCGGTGGGTGGAAAGGAAGTTAGCTTTGAGGGCAAAGGGTACACCAGCTAGGCAGCCAGCGTCTTCGCCGTTTTGGATTTTCTGATCAATTTCTGCCGCTCTCTTTAGAGCGCGCTCTTTGTCGACGAAGGTGAAGATGTTTTTGTCCTGGGTTTCTTCGATACGTTTCAGGCTCGCTTTGACGAGGGATACGGCGGTGGTGGTTTTATCGGCTAGTTTCATAATTATAATACCTTCGGGACTTTAATTTGATGGTCGGTCTCTTCTTTGGTTAGGGCGAGCAGAGCTTCGCGGTCGGCGTCTTGCTCTGTGATTTCGTCGGGGCGCCAGATATTTTCCATTTCAAAGACTTGGTAGGTGGGCTCGACTCCGTCGACATTAAGCTCGTCGAGTTTGCTAATGTATTTGAAAATATTCCCCAAATCTTTTTTTAGCGCAGTTTTTTCCTCGGGCTGAAGCGTAAAATTACTGAGCTTCGCGAGGTGATTGATTTCTTGTTCTGTAACTTCCATTACAAAAAATTATAGCACGAAACGTGCCATAATAGAACTATATTTTAGGGGTTAAAGCGAGTCGTTCAAAGTATTGATTTTGTTTTTGAGTTCGACAATGTCGGACTTGTAATCCTTAATGTCGTTTTCCATTTGGTTGATGCGTTCGTTCTTAGAAAGCGAAGTGACGGCGAGGATGACATTGATAGCGAGGCTAATGATGAGGGCGGCGATAATGATAATGACGCGCTGGCCTTTCTTCTTGTCGCGCGGAGCGGACATGATAGAGGGCGCATTGGGCTGCGCTGGCTCGGCTGAAATGATTCTCTTAACTCTCTCGTCACTCATATTTATATTTATTTTAGCATAAGCCTTGCTTAAAAACAACGGGATTTTATTTTATTTTTGCGGGTGGAGGGTGGTTTGGATTTCTGAAATTTGGTCGCGGAGGAGGGCGGCGCGCTCGAATTCGAGGTTGGCAGCGGCGAGTTTCATTTCTGACTCTAGTTGTTTGACGAGGCTCGGGAGCTCTTCTTTTGGAATCTTCTTAATGTTAAGCTTACTTTCCTTTTCTTTCTCGGGAATGATGGCGCGAAGGCCGGCGGAGATGTCTTTCTTGATGCCTTTAGGCGTGATTTTGTGTTTTTTATTGTAAGCGGTCTGGAGTTCGCGGCGGCGGGCGGTCTCTGATATGGCTTTTTCCATGGACTCAGTGATAAAGTCGGCATACATAATAACTTTGCCTTCCACGTGACGGGCGGCACGGCCGATGGTTTGAATGAGAGCAGATTCGCTGCGGAGGAAGCCTTCTTTGTCGGCGTCGAGGATGGCGACGAGCGAGACTTCGGGTAGGTCGAGACCTTCACGCAGGAGGTTGATGCCAACAAGCACGTCGTAAACGCCGGCGCGGAGGTCGCGCAGGATGTCGCCGCGTTCCAGGGTGTCGATGTCGCTGTGGATATAGGCGGTTTTGACGCCGCGTTCTTTGAGATGGTCAGATAAATCTTCAGCCATGCGCTTGGTGAGGGTGGTGACGAGGACACGCTGGTTTTTGGCGATGCGCTGGTCGATTTCTTCCATGAGATTGTCAATTTGTCCTTCGGAAGGACGAACTTCAATCTCCGGGTCGAGCAGGCCGGTGGGGCGGATGACTTGCTCGGCTGGCTTGGGGGAGTTAGATAGTTCGTAGTCGCCCGGAGTGGCGGAGACGTAGACGGCGTGGGAGATGTGGCGATAAAATTCGCCAAAGGTGAGCGGGCGATTGTCGAGCGCGCTGGGTAAACGGAAGCCGTAGTCGACGAGGGCCATTTTGCGGGCGTGATCGCCATTATACATGCCGCGAACTTGCGGGAGGGTCATGTGAGATTCGTCGACGAGGAGTAGAAAATCTTTCGGGAAAAAATCAAGGAGAGTATATGGCGGCTCGCCAGCTTTGCGACCTTCGAGGTGGCGAGAATAGTTTTCTATACCTTTGACGAAGCCGGTTTCCTTGAGCATTTCTAGGTCGTATTTGATGCGTTGAGTAAGGCGCTGAGCTTCTAGGTATTTTTGATGCTTCTCAAAGAAAGCGAGACGCTCTTTGTATTCGGCCTCGATGAGACCGAGGGCGCGCTGAAGGTCGGAATCGGGCGTAGCGTAGTGAGTATTGGGGAAGATATGGACATGGTCGGGTTTTTCTCGAGTATCACCAGTGAGGGGGTCGATGATTTTGACGGATTCGAGATTGTCAAAGCCAAATTCAAAACGATAGGCCCACTCGCCGGAGGCCGGATAAAGGTCGACAGTGTCGCCCATAACACGGAAGTTACCACGTTCAAAGGCGAGGTCGTTGCGATGATATTGAATACGAACGAGCTCGCGGATAAAGTCGAGCTGGCTCGGGACAGGCACGTCGCCTTCCATCACCCAGCCGGTGGACTTTTTCCAAAGTGGGAGCGACATGGCTTGGTAGCTCATGGGCGAGCCGATGCCGTAGATGCAGGAAACAGAAGCAACGATAATCACATCATCCCGCGTAAGCAAGGCCTCGGTGGCGCCGTGACGCAAACGGTCGATTTCTTCGTTGATAGCGGAATCTTTTTCTATGTAAGTATCAGTGGAGGCTATGTAGGCCTCGGGCTGATAATAGTCAAAGTAGGAGACAAAATAATGCACTTCGTTTTTGGGGAAAAATTCGCGGAACTCGGAATAGAGCTGGGCGGCGAGAGTTTTATTGTGTGCGAGGACGAGCGTGGGTTTGCCGAAGTTTTGAATGAGGTTGGCCATGGTAAAAGTTTTACCAGAGCCAGTGACGCCGAGCAGAGTCTGTTCTTTAACACCCTCTTTGAGACCTTTGGTAAGCTGTTTAATGGCGGCAGGTTGGTCGCCAGTGGGTTGGTATTTGGAGACGAGCTGGAAGTTCATGGTGACGCCTCTACATTTTGACTTTGGAGCTGTCGATAGGCTCGTAGGTAAAGAGTTTGGGCTCCGAAATTTCTTCTGTGGTGAGGGATTTGACGTAGACGTAGTAATCACCCGGTTCGGGGAGGTCAAATTCGTCGGAGTTGTCCCAGGCACAAGCATCGGAGGACTTCTGGCGAGTCAGGCAGTAGACGAAGGTTTCTTCGGTGCCTTTGGGGGCATTAGACTTGGCGTGGACAATGAGTTTATTGCCAACAGTTTCTAGGAGACCGACGGTCGGAGCAGTGGAGGCAGAAGTATCTTTGGGGCGATTGCGTTCGCTCATAAAAACCGCAAAGGTGATAAGCCCTACCACGATGGCGCCAAGGATGATGAGATAATTGGTTTTGGGTTTGATATCCATATGTTTACTCCATATCGGCAGCTGCCAAGTTATAGTCGTTTGCGATGACTTTGAATAGGTCTGTCATGGCTTTATCGGTGTCGGCTTCAAACTCAGAATTGTGCTTGGTGCCATAGTTGCCAAAGACAGAGGCAATATCCATGCCGGTATATTGCTCATTATACCATGCAGCGAAGAGCTCGGCGAAGAACTCAAAGCCGTCGACGTCGGAGTCATCTTCAGTGTGACCGGCGGTAGGCACAAATTGGCCTTGGGCGGTGCTATACTCGACGTTATTATAGGCGTAGTCGCTGAGGCAAGGCGTGCCGGACTGGCGGAGGTTATAGCAGCGTACGCGGAGATCGTTGAAGACTACAGGCCATCTGCCGCCGAGATGGTCTAGGACTAGAAATTCCGTGGCATGGCCAAGTTCGTGAACGAGCGAGTACTTGGAAAGTTCGGAGACACTGGTGACTTTACCTTCGGAGTTGGCCTGAAGGCGAATGGCGACCGGGGCAAACTGACCGTAGCCGTGCGTAACGCCGAGCGTAACGCCGTTAGCAGTCCCGTTGGGGTTAAAGAGCGGGTCAAACGAGTTGTTGGTCATGAAACGGGTTTTGCCGTGGAATTCGCTGATGATAGGTAGCTTGCTGGCGATTTCTAGGACAAAGTTGGCATAGGCCGTGCCGACGTCTTCGTCGATACCGCTCTCGAATTCTATGGCATAATATTCGTCGCCGGTGGACGGATTACCGCCTTCGCTCCAGTCGCTAGAGCTGCTACCGCTACCGGTAAAGCTAATGAGGAACGTCTTGGCGTGGTTGTAATACTTGGCAGAGATGGTGTTCCAGACGCGGGAGTAGAGTGTGCTGCCGGCGGAGACGGATTGCGCGCCAGTGAAGGATAATAGGCTGTCGGTGCCACCTAGCTGGGTCTTACCAAAGCCGAAGATGTCGCTACCTGGAGCGTATAGATACGGCATCTTTTTGATGTAACAGTTGGTGCCGTCGTAACTGATGCAGCTGCCGCTGGTGGCACTGATGCTCTGTGCGGAGATGTTGTTGCCGTCTAGAATGGAAGCGTTAGAGCCAGTAACGCTGGCGCCGTTGACGAAAGTGATGGGGCTGACAGCGCCAACAATGGCGTAGATGCCGTAATTCCCTGGTATGCCGTAGAGGTTGATGCCAGCTGGGAAGTATTCGTCGTAGGAGGTGGCACTGGCGCCCCAACCGGCGAAGTAGTAACTGGCGGAAGTAGGCGTGACCGAGGCGAGGGTGATGGCACAGTTCTCGGCGCCGTTCATGAGATAGCATTCGTCGTAGGTGGGGGGAGTGGAGATTTTATTGGTATCCGACGAGTCGACGACATAGTAAAGCCGGAATGGAATAGCATAGCGAGAGACAGAGAAGTAGCTAGCGTCGGCCGAGACGGTGCGGGCGGAGCCGTTCCAAGAGTAGGTGGTGGCGCCAGAAGTGGTAGACCAGCCAAGTAATGAATAATTAGCAGCGGCAGTAACAGCCGGAGCAGAGAGCGAGCAGCCCGTGGCGGAGTTGTAGAAAGTGCAAGAAGCAGTGGGGCTAGCAAGCGAGAAGTGAACGGCATCTACGAGCGAGAACGAAAGAGTAACGGTCTTTTTGGAGACAGTGTAGTAAGTGATAGCCGATGAGACGGAGGGGTGGTCGGTGGCGGCATGTTCAGCGGTGGTGGAGTTTTCTGTGCTGGACCAGCCGATAAGCTCACGACCATCCGATGTGGTGACGGCCGGGAAGTTAACGGCGCAGCTAGAGGCGTTGTTGAGGTCGCAAACTTGCGTAGTGGTGGTAGCGCCGCCTGCGAAGGTGAGGTGCGACGGATCGGAAGATTTGAAGGTGATGGTGAAGGATTTGGTGACGACAGAGTAGTAGTTTTGGTTGGCGCCAGTGAGGGTGACAGAACTGCCCGCGGTAAAATCGGCAGTAGTGGCGGAGGGGTTAGTCGCCCAGCCGAGCGCAGTGTAGCTAGCGTCGGTATTGATGGCGGGGGAGGTAACGTTACAGGAGGAAGAGCCATTGTAGAGATAGCAACTGATAGTTTTGGCAGCAGTAGTATTGTCGGAGAAGCGAGAAATAGAAGAATTGGAGATGTTGAAAGTGGCGGAGCGAGGAGTGTTGTTGTGGGAGACGGAGTAGAAAATGGTGGTTTGGCTGAGCGCTACCGAGTCGCCAGCCGCAAAATCTGGTGAGGTGGCGCCGTCGGTACGGCTCCAACCGTCAAAGTTGTACCCGCTGCTAGCCGAGAGGGACGGGGCGGCGACAGTACAAGAAGTAGCGCCGTTGTAGAGATAACAGCTTGGCGTGAGCGAACCGCTGGCAGAGAGGGCTGCGGAGTCTTTGATGGTAAAGTTGGTGGAGAGAGGGGTTTTATTGCGAGAGATAGAGTAGTAAGCGACGCCGTTATTGCTGGAAGTGAGGGTGAGGGTGGCGCCGAGGCCGTCGGCGGTGGTGGCGGAAGCGCTAGTGGACCAACCAAAAGCTTCAAAAGCGGCGTCCGTAGCTGTAAGCGTGGGGACGGTGATGGTGCAGGAGCCATTTTCCGGGAGACAAGAAGTGATTTCTGAAGACTTAGTGAGGTGAGCGGAATCCTGAAGGTTGAAGGTGGCGGAATAGATGCGTGTAGAGCGCGTGACGGCGTAATAAGTGCGGCTAGAAGTGGCGATGGTGACGAGGAAGCTTTCTCCGGAATCAAGCGAGACGTCATGCTCGGGGTCATACCAGCCGTCCGCAGCATAGTCGGTTTTGGCTGTCAAAGTCGGAGCTCGGAGAGAGCAAGATTCTTCGCCGTTATAGAGGAAGCAGTTGGTGATACCGCCGGACTTGGTGGCAGCATCTGGGTCGGAGATGGTAAAGGTGGCCGTGAGCGGAGCGGTGAGATAGGTCACCGAATAAAAAGTGGTGTTGCCGGAAATGGAGATAGAGGCGCCGGAAGCGTGGCTACCCGATGTGGAGGTTTGCGAAGTATTCCAGCCGGCGACAGTGTAGCCAGATTTGGCAGTGAGAATGGGGGCGGTAATGTTGCAAGACGAGGCTGCATTGTAGAGAGTGCAGCTAGTCGAGCCGCCGGACTGCGTAGCGGCGTTTTCATCACGAAGGGTAAAGGAGCCGGAGATGGTCTTTCTGGTGATGGCGTAGAGGCGAATATTACCGGAGATGCGGACGTCAGCGTTGACTGGATATTCGCTGGTGGTGGCGTTTTGGTTAGTGGACCAGCCGATGATTTCCCAGCCGACGCGCGTGATATTGGCGGTGTGGATGGTACAGGAAGTGCCGGTAGTGGCGCAGTTAGCCGAGGAGGTGCTGGCGGTAGCGCCGTTGCCGACAAATTGCGCGACGAAAGTATGGGTGACCGGTGTTGGCGGAGTGGGGGTGGGAGTGGGGGTAGGCGTGGGAGTAGGAGTAGGTGTCGGAGCAGGAGTGTTGCCGCCTTGCTTACTGTCGCCTTGGTTGCCACCGGAGGTATCCGGGAGGTCAGAGTCAGATTCTTTGGGCGACTCAAAGGTAACGGTGGTGGATTTTTTGGTAATGTTGCCGGCTTTGTCTGTCACCGTGACGGTGTAGGTGCCGCCGGTGTGGACGGTGATAGATTCGGTAGTGGCACCAGTGTTCCATTTGATGCTTTTGATGCCGGAAATTTCCTCTGTAATGACGGCGGTGAGGACGGCTTGGTTTTCTTCGGTTTTAGTAGAGTTAGTTTGCTCTTTGGTGATGTTGACGATGGGCTTTTCTGAATCAACTTTGGTGACTTTGACGGTCTTAGTATCGGAAAGGAAGCCAAAATAATCGCGAGCGATGATGGAATAAGTGCCGTTTTTGGTGATGGTACCGATGTTAGAGCTGCGCCAAGTTTTGCCACCATCAAAAGAATATTCGAGTTCTTTGACGGAGCCGGAGTTTTCTACGGCAACGGTCAGCTCGGCGGAAGTGGTCCAGGCGGTGGGGTTGCCGCGGACAGATTTGATTTTGAGCGTGGTATCGGAAGGATCAAGACGGGTGATAGAGAAGGAGTAACGATGCTCACCGATGGCGATTTGGTGGGTGGAGTTGCCAGTGGCGACCGCAACGGGAGAGTCGCAGCCGGTGATAGCACCGTCGCCGGTACAGGAGAAGGAGAGCGAATTGGCCGACGTGTAGATAGTGTAGCTGGTAGTTTCTGCGGCAAACTCGGGGTACATTTTGCCGTTAGTGAGCGCTATAGAAGGCGAAGCGGGTTGCCGTAGCAAAAACCACCAGGCGGCAAAGCCACCGCCACCAAGCAAAAGCAAAGCGATGATAGCAATCAACAGCTTCTTGTGTGATTTTTTCTCCACTTGTGGCTCCATTTATTTAAGTATAGCATAAGCACGGCGAAATGTTAAAGGTTTATTTTTGCGTAAATTCAAAAGGAGGCCGGTTGCCCGGCCTCCCGCTGATGCGCGCCCACCCTGGGGCACATTGGTTTGTTTTAATCCGCTGTTTTTGTTTTAATGTAGTCTCCACACTCCACTAAGCTAGTCAGTGGAACCCCGTGAAGCGTATCAGCTTATTTTTATTTTAAAGAAAAAACTTATGCTTGTCAAGTACTTTTTACCAATCTTCTACAAGAGTAAATTCGTGGTCGGCGATGGAAATGATTGATTCCGGCTGAGCACCAAGAGAAGTGAGTTCGGCGCGGATGCCGAGTTTTTTCATGATGTCGCGGAGGCGGTTGAGGGAGGCGTAGTTGTTATAGTCGGTGCGGCGGGCGAATTTTTCGATTTTGTCGCCCGTGACAACAAATTTTATACCTTCTTCGGTCTCTATCTTTTCTATCTTCCAGGTATCTTTAATAAGTTCCGGATTTAAAGTGATGGTTGGAACTTCTGAATTCTTAGTTTCTTCTTTAATAATGATTTTTTTATCTTTAATATTATTTTTTAGCTCTCTCAATAATTCTTCGAGGCCAATGTGCGCGGAGGAGGAGATGGCGAAGATGCGAGCTTTGGGATTTTTGGCGAGGATGGACTGTTTTTGGAGGTCGACGATTTCTTTATCGAGACCTTCGCATTTGGTGAGGGCGACAATTTCCGGGCGATCTTTCAAATCGGAGTATTTTTCTAGCTCGTGGCGAATGGTGGCGTAGGCTTCGCCGGCATCGGCGTTATAAACATCGACGAGGTGAAGAAGTACGGCGGTGCGGTCGACGTGACGAAGGAAAGCGTGGCCGAGGCCCTTCCCTTCCGCGGCGCCTTCAATGAGTCCGGGGATGTCGGCGATGAGCAAATCTTTGTCATCGATGGTGGCGACGCCAAGGTTGGGCGTGATAGTGGTAAATGGGTAGTCGGCGATTTCTGGTTTAGCATTAGAGACGACGGAGAGAAAGGTGGACTTGCCAGCGTTGGGCAGACCAACGAGACCGACGTCAGCGAGGAGTTTTAGCTCAATCTCGGCCTCAAAAGCTTCGCCAGGTTCACCAACTTCGGCGATAATCGGGGCTTGGCGAGTAGATGATTTAAAGTGGGCGTTACCAAAGCCGCCATCGCCGCCTTTGGCGATAACTGCTTCTTCTTGGTCGCGTGTCAAGTCGGCAATAACCTTGCCGTCCTTTTTGACGACGGTGCCGATTGGTACTTCAATGATTAAATCTTTGCCAGAGCGGCCGGCAGAACGGGTACCGGAGCCGTTTTTGCCATCTTCGGCCTTGAGCTCGGGCGTAAAACGGAAGTTTAGGAGAGTATTAGTGTCTTTGTCGGCGCGAAAGATAATGGAGCCGCCACGGCCGCCATCGCCACCGTCGGGGCCACCTTTAGGGATGTAGATTTCATGGCGAAAAGAGACGGCACCATCACCGCCCTTACCGGCTTCTAATTTGACTTTCGCGGTATCAACAAACATGGGGTAATTATACCATATATAATATATATAAGCAAATACGGTTTAGTAGACAAACTGATAGGAAGCCCATTCAGACTGAGAGACGGTCTTTGAGCCGACGCGGCCCCAACCGGAGACGCCGTTCATATCGGTGATTTCGATGGTGCCGTCACCATTGACGGCAGTGACGATACCCACGTGGCCATAATATCCAGCCGGGGAGACAAAGACGGCACCGTAGGCCGGTTCGCGACCGACGGCAAAGCCCTTGGCGGCAAGCTGGGAGGCCCAATAGCGAGCGTTGCCAAGGCCACCAGGAAGCGGAGAGCCGTTCTCGAAGCGCCATTGCCAGGCAAACCAAGTACACCAGCCATAAGGCATAGGGTTGGAGCTGGTAGCGTAAAGGTTGTAAGACGGAGTGTAGGTCGGGACGACGACCGGGGCAGGAGCGACGTATTCGGGGCGTTCGGTCTCAGGGACGACACCGCCAGGCAGGGCGATTTTAGTACCAGCAACGACACCGCGGGCGGTGAGGTTGTTTTTGTCGGCGATTTCGGCTGCGGCAGAGCCATATTTGCTGGCGATAGAGTCGAGCGAGTCGCCTTCCTTGATGGTGTAGACGATACCAGCGACGCTAGGTAGATAGAGGGTCTGACCAGCGGAAAGGTCGGTGGTTTTGAGGCCGTTAGACCAGCGAATTTGGTCGGTAGTGAGGCCAAAGGAAGCAGCAATGGATTCCATAGACTCGCCAGCGCCGACTTCGTATTCAATCACGCCCTTAGCAAGGGAGGAAGTATCGACGATATTGGTCTTTTCGATACGGGTAGAGGCGGTTTGGTTAATAGAGTATTGAGTGACAGCAGAAATATAGTCCATATTGAGGTAGGACGAAGAGCTGAGAGATACGTTGTTAGCAATCTCAGCGACGATATAGAGCTCAGAGAGCTGGTCTACAGAGACCGCGTAGTTGTTGTCGGAAATAGCCATCATGATAGGCACGCCATCTTGTTTGGCGGTCTTGTTTTGAGAGCCAAGATAAACTATGCCGAAGACAGCGAGGGCCGACAATACATAGCTAATAGCCCGAAGAAACGGGTTTTTAGCAGACTGAGATGATTTTTTGGCTTTCATAATTGAGTATTACAGAGGACTTGGCAATGGTCGCGGGCGTTCTGGTTATGCTCAGCCTCCGTGTTACTATAATACATCAGACCATCGTCTCCTGTCAAGAAATAAAGATAAGAAGTGTCGGCTGGATTAGCGGTGGAAATGAGGACGAGCGAGCCAGGATTACAGATAGGCCCAGGAGGGAGACCGGCATATCTGCGAGTGTTGTATGGCGAATCAATGGCGAGAACAGCGGCGTTGTCGGTGTAAGTCTTGCGCTCGGGGTCGATTTGGTTAGCAGCGTAAGTAGCAGTGACGTCGCTCCCTAGGGCGATACCTTGGGCGAGGCGGCTCCAAAAGACCTGAGCGACTATTTTTTGGTCTTCCTTACTGACAGTGCCGGCCTCTTTTTGGACGATAGAAGCAAGGGTGAGCCCTTCATGGAGGGTGTAGCCCATGTTGTTAAACTTTTGGCGGAGGCCGTTCTTCTCTACTACGGAATAAAGTTCGTCCAGCATGCGGATAATGATAGTCTCAACACTGTCGGTTTGGTAAAATTCGTAGGTTTCGCCAAAGAGGTAGCCTTCAAGCGAGGCATCAGCAGGCTTGTCCGCGAGGACGGGGTGGTTGTATTTTTTGGTGAGGGCAGCGTCGATTTCTTCGGCCGTGTAGCCGACAGAGACGAGGCGTTTTTTGACGTCGTTTAGGGTCTCGCCGGGGAGGGCGGTAAAGCGGAAGACGACGGCATCGTTGCTGCCATCAATGAGCTTGGAATAGATTTTTTCGACGGCCATGGATGGCGCGAGGTTGTAAGTGCCAGCCTTGAGGTCGCCACTTTTGCCGGAAATCTTGGCGTAGATTTTGAAGGCCAGCGGGCTTTTGATGAGGCCAGCTTGCTTGAGCGCATCGGCGATACCGGAGACGGAGGAGCCTTCCTCCACTACGAACTGTTGCGAAGCGCAAGGGTCGGCTTCGTCCGGCTTAAAGATGCTGGAACATTGCTCGGCAGCAACGACGGGAGAGATGGAGGAGTTGTACCAGAGACTGGCTCCTAGATAGGCAAGGCCGAGGACGGCAATAACGATGATGAGAATGCGGATGATGAACCATTTTTTCACGGAGTTCTCCTTTGGGGTTTTAAAGCGGGGCTTGAGCTCTACTTCGGCAGGGGCGGAGGGGGCGGCAGGGGCAGGTTTAGGCTCGGGCTTTTTATAGACGACACGGCGGGCGAGATTTTCGAGAAAATCTTGAAGGATAATCGTCGCTGCTTCGGCGTCAATGTCGCCGGATTTTTTATCGAGCGGGCGATTCCTAAGATTTTGTTTGGCCTGGACGGAAGTGAGAGATTCGTCTTGGAAGTAAATCTTGATGGTTTTATTGTTGGGCTTTTCTAGAACGAGGGTTTTGTTGAGGTTTTTGACGAAGTTTTTGACGTAGTCGGACTGGGCGGTGAGCTGGCCCTGGAGGTTGCGCGGCATACCCACCACAATCACGTCGATGTTTTGGATTTTGCAGAGCCGAGAGATGGCCGGAATTTCTCCGCCATCAACCGGAATCATACCGGCGGGTACAGCAATTTTGACGCTAGTATCAGCTTTGGCTACGCCGATTCTTTTTTCGCCCACATCCAGTGCGATTAACTTCATAACACCTCCAGTAACTTTAAATTATTCTTCGACAGTTAGTTCGATTTTGACTTTGTTCTCGTCGCTCGGGATGGAATTGACCCAGAAGTAAGACTTGGTGGTCTTGACGCTGGAGATTCCAGAGAAAGCATCTTTCAGGATAGGCTCAATGCGGCCGATTTTTTCGCCACGGATTTTGTCGAGAATTTCGGTTTCGCTGATTTCTGGACCAGCCTTGTAGGTGGTCTTGAGCTTGGCACTGTAGGTGCTGTCGCTACCTTCGGCGAAGTATTCCACGAATGGCTCGCCGATAGAGTAAAGGCGGCGGCCTTCTTCAATGCTAGCTTTGGCCTTGATGAATTCTTCGATGCGGACGCGATCTACTGAGTAGACGGTGTAGGTGGTCTTGGTGGAGATTTGCGGAGTGACACCATCCTTAACCTCTTCGCCGACGCCGGGCGTAGACTGGGGGTCGCTAGCGGAGACTTTGTAGCTGGCATCTATCGGCATAACGGTGTCGGAGAGCTTGCCATAGAGCTCGTTCTTGGCGTCGCCGATGGCTTCGCTCTTCATTTTGTCGAGAGCAAGGTCGACGTCGGACTGCTGGACGACGGTGACGATACGGGAGGTGCCGCCAGCGATATCTTCAGCATTATAGACGGAGACGGCGGGGAAATCGTTGGAAGACCAGCCACTTTGTTGGCCGGAGATGTTGTAATCTTCACCTGCGGCGACGGCTTTCACGGGGATTTTGACGGACTTTAGGCAGCCTTTGGAGATGGAGCTGCCATTTTCGCAGCCCATGTCGTTTTCTCCGTCCCAGGCAAGCACGGCGCCTTCAGTAGCAGTGTATTCAAAACCTTTATAGACGAATTTTGAACCAGCAGCAAAGCTAAACGTGAAGTTTTCTTTGCTTTGATAGTAAGCAATGACAGCGCCAGAGGCAGGGTCGCCCATGTCTTTTTTGCCGGTAGCGGTAAATTTGACGGTTTGGTCTTTTTCTAGCTTTTCTTCGTGCAGGAAGAAGGTGCCGTTGTCGACTTTTTCGTTCTCGGCTTTGGTAGTGAAGCTGACGTTCTCGGAAAAGTTGGCAGACGTGGTGCGGACAGAGACAGCGACGTCGACGCGCGGAGCGATGGTAAAGGCCCAGAATAGGAAGACGGCAATGCCGACGAGCGCGACGGCGCCGCCGATAACAAGAAGTTTGTGCGTGCCGACAAAGGCCGTAAAGGCGTTGCTGTATTCTTTTTCTTCTTTCTCTTCTTTTTCCTTCTTTTCTTTTTTGGCTGGCTTTTCTTTCTTGGCTTTTTTGGGCTTTTCTTCCTCTGCATCGTCTTCTGCGTCGTCTTCTTCGGCATCTTCATCCTCCTCGTCGTCATCCTCATCTTCTTTTTCTTCTTCTACATCCTCATCTTCTTCCGTGTCTTCCTTCTCTTCTTCCTCTTCTCCGGCGTCTTTTTCTTCTTCCTCGTCTTTTTCTTCGGCCTTTTCTGGCTCGGGCTTAGCTTCTTCTTTGGCGGCATCTTCGGGCATGACTGGGCGAGACTTGAGAGACGGAGCAACTGGGAGATTGGCAGCCATGGCGAGCTTCGTCAGTGAGTCGTCGGTAGAAATAACGACCACGGCCTTTTTCTCGGCCTTGGCGGTGCGAGCAATTAACTTAATATTGACCGAGCTCAAAAGTACGGTCGGCTTTTTGGGTGGAACAAGAGCGACTATTTTTTTCTCGGACGCTTTGAGCTTCGTAAGAATGTCCGTAATATCGTCACTCGGTTCGATATAAATAGTTTCTTTGTTCATATATAAAAATAATAGCACATTTTTTAAAGCTTGTGTTAAAATAAATGTGTGGGCATTTTTAATTTTGGTAAGAAGACTACTACTCAGCCACTAGCCTCGGCGGCAGCCAACCCAACTCAAGCTGCTGCGCCAGCAACGCCCGTAGATGCTGGTAAGTTGGCAGTGCTTGCCTTGGAGACCATCCAGGATGGGATTTTGATTGTCAACAAAGACGGAGTGATAAAGTATATCAACCCGGCAGCCGTAGAAATGACCGGCTGTGAGAGAGCCGAAAATGCCGTAAATCTTGACTATGCCCTAGTGATGAAGTTTGAAAAGACCGATGGTAGCCGTGTCGACGAAAACAACAACGAATTTCTAAACGCCATCAAGACCAATCAAGCCTTTGAGTCGCGTGAGTTTGTGCTAGTTTCTAAGCAAGCCGACAAAAAGACTCCGATCGCACTAAGCATGACGCCGTCTGGCGATGGGCGGAGCGACCGGATTATCACCTTCCGCAACATCGCGAAAGAGCTAGAAGAAGAGGGGGCGCAGACAGAGTTTATTTCTACCGCTTCGCACGAAATGCGTACGCCGGTGGCCTCGATTGAAGGCTATCTCGGGCTGGCGCTAAATCCGCAAACGGCGACGATTGACGCACGGGCGCGACAATATTTGGAGTCGGCACACAGCGCCTCGCAGCACCTAGGGAATTTGTTCCGCGATTTACTCGACGTGACGAAACTGGACGACAAACGCATTCATGCGCACATGGTGCCGCTGGAGTTGACTGGCTTCGTGAAAAAGTTTTCCGACGAGTACATTCCGAAGTTTAAGGAGAAAAATCTTAACTATAGCTTTGGTGCCGATTCTATGAAGAGCCAGCGTTTTGCTGGCGGCAAGTCGATTGAGCAGGTAGTGTATACCTTTGCCGATGTAGATTTCTTAGGCGAGATTTTAGCAAACTTGATAGAAAACGCCATCAAATATACACCAGAAGGCGGGGCAGTATGGGTGAACGTGCAGGGAGATGGCGATAGGGCGCTAATTAACGTGACTGATACCGGCATCGGGATTGCGGCCGAAGATTTGCAACATATTTTCCAAAAGTTTTACCGCGCGGACAATTCGCAGACGCGCACGGTGGGCGGGACCGGCCTAGGGCTTTATCTCGTAAAAGCGCGCGTGGAAGCGATGGCTGGGCGTGTATGGGCTGAGAGTGCTTTTGGCGAAGGTTCGACATTCTATGTTTCCCTGCCACGGTTAACCGCCGAAGAGTTTGAAAAACGCCAAATTGCTGAGCAAAACCAAAAAGCCGTGCAAGCCTTTGCTGAGCAAGATATGACCAAGAACGCCACGCAGACCACAGTGGGTGCGCCGACGTTCAATACTGCGCCGAGTTTTGACCCGTCGGTATTAGCGGCGGCGACGCCAGCGCCTGCGCCAGCGCCTGCTCCGGCACCAGTAGCGACACCCGCGCCAACACCGGTAGCCGCTCCACAGCCGGTGCCAGCACAGCCCGTAGCGCCAACTCCGATGATGCAACAAGTGCAAACTCCAGTCTATCCACAACCTGCCATGCCGACGATGGGCGTAGCGCCGACTTTGCAGCCGCTCACACAGGCGCCACAGGCACCCGTGCAGCCTCAAGCTCCGGTTGCCACCACGATGCCGCAGCAACCAGTGGCCGCCCCGCAGCCAGCTCCGGCTCCGCAACCCACGCCGATGGTAGTTCCTAATTCAATGATGGGCGAATTCGCCGCTCCACCTATTCAAAACAATCAAAATATAATACAATAAAGGAAATGGAGGAAAAGTTATGACTAAAATTATGGTAGTTGAGGACGATCAGAGCTTACGCGAAATTTATTCGATTCGTCTGACTGCAGAAGGCTACGAAGTTTGCTCGGCCGGAGACGGCGAGGAAGCGCTCGCAATTGCCGTGAAGGAACGTCCTGACCTAGTGATTTCTGACGTGATGATGCCGAAGATTTCTGGGTTTGATATGCTCGATATTCTACGTTCCACGCCCGAAACAAAAGATATTAAGGTAATCATGATGACCGCCTTGTCGTCCGATGACCAACGTAAACGTGGCGAAAATCTCGGCGCAGATAAGTACCTAGTGAAGAGCCAAGTGGGGATTGAAGATGTGATTGCTGCTGTACACGAAGTGCTCGGTGGCGCAGCTGGCGCACCAATGCCGGCTCAGCCGACTCCGCCGGCCATCCCGGCCGACCAGCAGATGGCGATTCCGCAACCCGTAGCGGCACCGGATGAACCAGCTCCGGCTCCTGCACCGGCAGCTCCAGCACAGCCTGCTCCTGCCGTACCCGCACCCGAAGTTCCAGCGCAGCCCGTGGCTCCGGCACCAGCTCCGGAAGCACCAGTGGCCACTGTAGCTCCACAGCCAGCGGCTCCAGCCCCCGAAATGTCAGCTCCGGCACCAGTAGCTCCCGCTCAGCCCGCACCAGCTCCAGTACCGCCTGTACCCGTAGCACCACAAGGAGACATTAATGCCCAGCCAGCCCAACCAGCAGCCCCAGCCGCTCCAGCAGCTCCGGCTCAATAAATTTCTCGCCGAGAGGCTAGGGATTTCTCGTCGCGAAGCCGACGATTTGATTGCCGGTGGTAAGGTTTTTGTGAATGACCAGCCGGCAGTGCTTGGCACGCGAATTGACGCTTCTTCGCGCGTGAGACTTGGCGATGAAGAAGTGGCGTTTGAGAATGATTATTTATATATTATGATGAACAAGCCGGTGAGTTACGTCTGCTCGCGGAAGCGACAGGGCGAGACGCCGACGGTTTATGAATTACTGCCCGAGAAATATCAGAAACTCAAGACCGTAGGGCGGCTAGACAAAGATTCTTCAGGTTTGATTCTATTTACCAATGATGGTGATTTTGCTTATCAGATGACGCACCCGAAGTTTGCCAAGACGAAGATTTATCATGTGGAGCTAAACCGCGATTTGGAGCCACTGCACCAGCAAATGATTAGCGATTTTGGCGTACAGCTAGAAGATGGCGTGTCGAGATTAAGTTTAACGCGACTACGTGAGAGCGACCGTAAAGGTTTTGAAGTAGAAATGCACGAGGGGCGCAATCGTCAGATTCGGCGTACCTTCAATGCGCTCGGTTATGAAGTGCGAGCGTTGCATAGAATAAGTTTTGGCAACTATACTCTTGGCGATTTGAAGCCTGGCAAAATTAGTGAGATAAAAGTTTAGAGAGTTTGGCGCGGAGGCCGGATTTGTCTGGCGAGGCCAGCAGGGTGTCGACAGCGACGCGAAGTAGCCCTAGTGCAACCACAAAGGAAGCGTCGAGTTTTTCGGTGCCGCCCGGGAAGATGAAGTCAGGCAGTGCGAGCGGGTCGAGTACGTGAATAAGTGGACGTTTGGCAAAAGGTAGCGATTCGTACCAGCTGGAAAGAGCGAGATTTTCTGCTAGCGGGAGAAGCTGGCTACTACCACCAGAAAGGAAGAGGTCAGGGGGCAGAGGCTCGAGGTTTTTAAACTCGTCGAGAGCCATTTCGATACCAGCCTGCCAAACAAAAAGCGAACGATCAACGGCGGCGGTAGCTTTGGCAATGAGTGCGTCGGAAAGTTTAGAATCGTCGTCGAGATGAAGCTTAATGAGCTCGGCTTTTTTGGGTGTGACGCCGAGCGACTCGGCGATTTGACGAGTGAAGGACAGGCCGCCGATGTTAAACATTTTGGTACCACAAATGTCACCAGAGTCGACGACGGCGACGCCGGTACTGCTAGCACCTACGTCCACGAGTATAGCCGAAAAATCGGCATCGGTATCGTCACCGAGGCAGGCACGGCAAATCGCAAATGGCTCTACAACCACCGTAAGGAGGTCGAGTTCTAGCTCGGCGCAGACTTTTTCGATGGCGGAGACGGCGACGGATGGCGCAAAGGCAGTGTAATATTCTATCAAAACTTCGGCGCCTTTAAAGCCAACGGGGTTGTTGATGCGGTAACCGTCGATAGAAATGGAGACGACGGAAGAGTTGATGAGGCTGAGTTTGGCGTCGGGGTTGTCAGTCTCTAGGGAGACTTCGGTCTTAAGTTTGTCGAGGTTGCGTCGTTCGATTTTGTCGAGCAGTTCGCGAAGCTCCGGCTCGGTAATGGGCTTGTTCGGCGTGTCGCGACGATAACGGATGGTAGAAGTCTTGCTCTTGACGAGTTCGCCAGAGATGCCAACCACGGCAGATTTGGCGCGCTCGCCGGTTTTGCTTTCTAGCTCGGTGAGGACCTTTTCGCAGGCATCCACGACGGCGGGGATGTTAGTGATGCCGCCACCGGACATGTTGCCGGGAGACTGTGGGGTCTTGGCAAAGCCGAGGATTTGAAGTTTGCCAGAAGGAAGGGTCTTTTTAAACTTGATAGGCTTGTTGGACTTGTTGGGGTCGACGGGCTGGGCGAGAATACATTTAACAAAACTCGACCCAATGTCGAGGGCGAGAAGGGTTGAGTTTGATTCGGAATTAGACGAGCTGTCGGGAAGCTTTGGTAGGTTTAAAAAGCTCATGCTGTTATTATAGCACGAGCTTTTAGAAATACAATAGATTACTCGAGGACGGCTTTGATGCGGCGTACGCCAGCAGAGCTGGATTCTTCCTTTTGAATCTTGAAGTGGCCAAGGACGCCAGTGTGTTCGACGTGGGGGCCGCCGCAAACTTCGCGCGAGACGGGATTTTTCTCGTCGCCAATGGTGTAAACTTTGAGCTTGTCAGGATATTTATCCCAAAATTGACCGTGGGCTTTCAAAGTGTCGCGGGCGTAGGCCTTGTCGTATTCGGCGAAGATGACGGGGAGGTCAGCCTTGATCCAGCCGTTCACTTGGTCTTCGACGGTCTTGATTTCTTCGGGCGCGAGCTTGTGGTCACAGTTGAAGTCGAAGCGCATGCGGTCAGCGGTGATATTACTGCCTTTTTGGCAAATGTCGCGGCTCACGTGTTTTTGGAGAGCGGCGAGGCAGAGGTGAGTGGCGGTGTGGTATTTGGTGGTTTGTTCACCGTGGTCTTCTAGGCCACCTTTAAACATGCCTTTGCTAGCAGTCTTACTGCGTTCGCGCTGTTCGGCAAGAGCCTGGTCAAATTCGTCTTTGTAATGCTCGGAGAGTTTGAGATTTTGGCGGAAGATTTCTTCAATGGAGATTTCGTAGGGGAAGCCATAGGTATCTTGAAGTTTGAAGATGTCTTGACCGGTGATGATTTCTTGTTTTCTGACGATTTTTTCGAGCTCTTTTAGACCCTTGTTTAGAGTTTGGCGGAAGGCACGCTCTTCTTTTTCGAGAATTTCCAGCGCGTGTTCGCGGTTGGTGAGGATGCTGTCGGGGAGAGATTTATATTCGTCTTCGATTGGCGAAATGGTTTCGCGGAGAAAGTCCTGGGCGATGCCGAGGTCAAGTGCCTTCAAAATAGCGCGACGAATCAGGCGACGCAAGGCGTAGCCTTGGGCTTTGTTGGAAGGGGCGAGGCCCTGGGCGGCAAGTAGGTAAGCGCCGCGAAGGTGGTCGCAGATAATGCGCATTTCGTCAGTATTGTTGTCGTAAGACTTGCCAGAAAGCTGTTCAAGCTTTTCGATGATGGGCTGCATAAGGGAGATTTTAAAGACGTCAAAGCTGCCCATCTGCGCAGCACAAAGGCGCTCGAGACCACCGCCAAAGTCGACGTTTTTATGCTCTAGTTCGGAGAAAGTGCCGTCTTCGTTGCGACGATATTGCATAAAGACCTGGTTGCCGATTTCCATGAAGCGGGCGCCGTCGCTGGCAGGGTGAGACTTCCCGTATTTTTCGACATCTTGTTTGTCTTCGCCAAAATCGTAGAAGACTTCACTATCGGGGCCGCAAGGGTCGCCGATAGGCGTGGTTTCGATACCGCCGCCACGAGACCACCAGTTTTCTTTGTCGTTGTAGAAGAAGATGCGCTCGCCGGGCTTAATTCCCCGTTTGTCGCCGTTTTCGGCGGTGTCGAGGTCGACAATCTTGGCTTCAACGCCGGCTTTTTCAAAAACGCCTTGCCAAATCTTGGCGGCTTCTTCGTCTTTAGGGATGCCGTATTTTTCGGAGCCAATAAAGCAGGTGACGAAAATCTTTTCCGGGTCTAGGCCGATGACCTGGGTCAAAAATTCAAAATAATTTTCGATTTGCTCTTTTTTGAAATAGTCGCCGAGCGACCAGTTGCCGAGCATTTCGAAAACCGTGGTGTGACGCGGGTCGCCCACGTCTTCGATGTCTTGCAGGCGAAGGCAGGGTTGCGAATCAGAAAGGCGAGTACCGTCAGGGTGCTTTTCGCCAAGGAGATAGCGCAGGAGCGGCTGCATACCAGAGCCGGTAAAGAGGGTGGTTGGGTCGTTTTCTAGCACGAGGGGGGCCGGGGCGATGACCTTGTGGCCTTTAGATTCTTGGAATTCTAAAAATTTTTGACGGATTTCGCTTGCATTCATAGCTATATATTATATCAGATATGCGTAAAATGGTATAATAGTTTTATGAGTTATCTTGTAGATACACATTGTCATTTGCACGACCGCGAATTTTTTGAGCCAGAGCAGGCAGAAGAGATGTTGAAAAGAGCACGTGAGCATGGGGTAAAGCAAGTGATTTGCATTGGCACATCGCACGAGGATTCGCTCGCAGCGAAGGAGTTTGCTGCGGCACACAGGAATGTGTTTTGGACCTATGGCGTGCACCCAGAGAGCGCCGGCGAAAAATACGAGTTTACTCGCGATGATAAGCTTGTCGCCATTGGCGAAGTAGGGCTGGACTATCATTATCCCGGCTACGACCGCGACAAGCAGATTCGGCTACTTGAGGAGATGGTGCAGCTGGCCGTCGACAACAATCTTCCCTGTTCCTTCCATGTGCGAGAGGCGTTTGACGACTTTTTCGCCGTTATCAAGAATTTCACTTTTGAAGGCCGTCTCAAACAGAGCGTACTGCACTCTTTCACCGACACGGCGGAAGTTTTTTACAAAGCTATAGAAGTCTATAATCTCTACATTGGTATTAACGGCATTGCTACCTTTGCCGACCTTGATTTCTTGAAAGATGGGCGATTGAATGCCTTCTTTATCCACTCCCGTTGTCTCTTGGAAACAGATGCGCCATTCTTGACACCGACGCCAAATCGTGGTAAAATAAATGAACCTGGTAATGTTAAAGACGTTGCCACTTGGTTAGCAAAGAAATTTGAAATCTCGGAGGCGGAAGTCGCCGAGTGGACTACGAAAAATGCAAGAACTATCTTCAACCTTCCGAATCCCGAATCAGGCGCCGGCACAGCAGCCAGCACTTAGTTTTGTAGCCCAAAACGACCAAGCAATCTATAACGAACTCAACCACATCGCCGAGGAGATTGATCGATGTCGCTCCGTGATTTTATAAACAAACCCACCGCGAAGCCGCGCACGCTCGAGGACAAAATCAACGCCGAAAGCGAGCTGGGACGGACGATTTTTGGCCCGATTCCAGCCGGACACCAACGTGAGTTTTTTGAACACCGCAAGAATCTGTGGATTTGGCATGAATCCTGGACAGAAATGGGGCAGCCGCGCGAGATTACGCTCCGCTACGAAGTGCGTCCGAATGGCGTGTTTAAAAAGACCAATGGCTCTGCCTATTATAAGCTTGAGGGGATGGAGCTGAATAATTTCGTGAAAGCGACACGCAAGTATTTGGAGCTCATCAAAACTCAACTCTATCACGCTTAAGTTTGTGGTATAATGAGGGTATGGAAAATACGCCCGAAGCACCACAAGCACCGGAGCCACCGATTGAGGCTCCGCTACTAGTTGATTCTTTGGAAGAGCCGGAAGGACCGCCGATAGAGGGGCCGGAGGCTGGCGAGCCAGTCAAAAAGAAAGAGCTCAAAGAAAAGAAGCACCGAAAGCTCGGCAAAAAGGCCAAGTTTGCGATTATTATCAGTAGCGTAGTGGTGGGGCTAGCGGCTGTTGGGGTGCTATTATATTTCTTGGTTCTCCGCAAGAAAGAGCCGGAGGTAGTGCTGACCGACCGCGATATTCTCGTTTCTCACGCCTGGGAAAAGCAAGAAGCACCGACGGTGATTTGGACTTTCCGTGCCGACGGGACGGGCGAAATCACCACCAACAAGTCTAATTATTACGACATGACATGGTATTTTGAGCAAGAGGGGGAGACACAGACTTTAAAGATAAACACAGCCTGGTTATACGAGCTAAACGACAGCTTTTCCTTCGCCCTAGACCGCGAGAATAATAGTTTCACCGTAAAGAACCTTGCAGATGAAGGCGAGTCAGTGTTTGTGCCGCTTGGCACGGCAGAGCAGCAGGCCGCCGAGCAGTCTGAAGAACAGACTGATGAACTTGAAAAAACCGAGTAAAAATTATATAATATAGTTATGATTTATCTCGACCACGCGGCGGCGACGCCGGTCTCAAAAAAGGTACTTCAGGCCATGACTCCGTTCATGACTGAAGAGTTTTTTAACCCTTCGAGCCCGTATCTACCAGCAGCGAGAGTCCGCGCGGCTTACGAAGAGGCAAAAAACACCATCGCGAACTTTATCGGCGCGAAGGGCACTGACCTAGTAATCACGAGTGGGGCGACGGAAGCCAATGCGTTGGCTTTTACGGCCGCTAGTGGCAAAATTTTGGTACTGGAGACCGAACATGCGTCGGTACTGGAAAATGCGAAACATTACGATGCGCAGACGATTCGGGTGGATAAAACCGGCTTGATTGACCTCGCAGATTTGCAGGCCAAGCTCACGGACGACGTGGAGTTAGTGTCGGTATCGCTTGCCAATAATGAACTGGGGACGATTCAGCCGCTGGCAGAGATTGCGCAAATTCTGCGCGAAACCCGCCTCGACCGCTTGAAGCGTGGCCTCAAAACGCAGCTCTTGCTGCATTCTGATGCATCGCAGGGTTTGGCGTTAGTTGATATTAACGTAGCGCGCCTGGGTGTAGACCTTTTGACGCTCAATTCTGCGAAAGTTTGTGGCCCAAAGGGCGTAGGGGCGCTGTATGTGGGGCACGGCGTGCGACTAAAACCGCTAATCTACGGTGGCGGGCAGGAGCGAAATCTGCGTAGCGGCACCGAAAACGTGGCGGGAGTGGTAGGTTTTGCTACGGCACTAGAGACTATTAAGGGCCATACGGTGGCGGCACGTAAAAATTACACGCGCCTTGTGGAAAACTTGAAAAAGGAGCTCTCTGCCCGCAAAGTGGAGCCGGTTTACCTCGGTAATCCTAAGCATATGTTGGCAAACTTTTTGCCGTTGTGTTTCCCTGGTCTAGATGCAGAAAGGTTGATTTTTAAGCTAGAAGAGCAAGAAGTTTATGCTTCTACTGGCGCAGCTTGCTCGGCAAGCAAAGGCGAGCCGTCACACGTGCTAAAAGCCATCGGCTTGACGCCGGAGGAGATTGCTGGGTCACTGAGGCTGACACTGGGTGTACTAAATAATGAGGAAAACGTGCGCCAGGCGGGCAAGATTTTAGCGGAAGTCGTCAATGCAGAATACGCGAGGATGAAAAATGAGTAAAACCGTGTTTCTAGGTATGTCCGGCGGAGTGGATAGTTCCGTCTCGGCGATTTTGCTAAAAAATCAGGGCTATAAAGTCGTGGGTGTCTATATGAAAAACTGGAGCAAAGACCTCCCGGGCATGAAATGCCCGTGGGCAGAAGATTTGGCCGACGCCAAACGTGTGGCAGTGAAGCTAGACCTAGATTTTATGGTGTTTGATTTTGAAAAGGCTTATAAAGAAAAAGTTGTGGACTATATGTTGGCGGAGTTTAAGGCGGGGCGGACGCCGAATCCGGACGTAATGTGCAACGAAGAGATTAAGTTCAAACTATTCTTTGAAGAAGCGATGAAATGCGGAGCGGACTATATCGCGACCGGTCACTATGCAAAGTCCGAGAACGGCCAGTTGAAGCTAGCCAAAGACGCCAATAAAGACCAGACTTATTTCCTCTACCGCATTTCTAAAGATGCCGTGGCTAAAACTCTCTTTCCGCTGGCGGATTTGAAGAAACCGGAGGTGAAAAAGCTGGCGGCAGAGGCGGGGCTAGCTAATGCCTATAAAAAGGAGAGTATGGGGGTGTGCTTTGTGGGCGAGGTGGGGATGAAAGATTTTTTGCGCGAATATATTGATTTACAGCCGGGCGAAATCCGTGAGGCAGAAACAGAAAAAGTTTTAGGCTATCACGACGGTGCGGTGTTTTATACAGTGGGGCAACGCCATGGTTTGTATGTGGGTGGCGGGTTGCCATATTATGTAGTGAAAAAAGACCTGGCGAAAAATATCGTCTACGTTTCTAAAAACCTAAACGCGGCGGATTTATGGACGAAAGAAATCACACTCACGAACTTGTTTTTCCGGGAGAAATTGCCGGAAGATGGCGAAGTGTTAGTACGGCTACGCCACCGCGCACCGCTCATTCCGGCGAAGTTTGATGGTAAGAAATTAATTTTTGCAGAAGAAATAAAACGTGTAGCCCCCGGGCAAAGTGCCGTCATTTATAAAGACGACGTGTGCCTGGGTGGCGGTATCATCGCATAAAAAAGCTCCTCTTTCGAGGAGCTGGGAAGAAAGGAGGCGCTACAGCTAGCGCAGGGCTCAAGCCGCCGTGGGAGGGTCGGGCAGGCTCGAGAGTAGACAGTAAAGCATGCGATTGACCTTATCACGCTCAGGAATAGTCCAAGTGTGATAGTTGAGATAAAGCTCAAAGAATTGCCAGTGCCTCCGAAAATATTCAAAATCTTCGGTCATAAACAGCGTGAAGCCGTCCGGCACGTAGTCGATGAGATGCTGACCGGAATGGTCGTAAACGCGGATGGAAAGTATGGCGTCTTTGATTTCTGCAGTGCCGTCTTCGTTGATAGTGGCGTCGGCTTTAACTTTGGCCAGGACACCAGAGACAAAACGGTCAGGTTTTTCCAGGAAACAAGTGACTTGGGACCCGGTTTTGAAGGCAGGCTTCTCGAACAGACGTGGTTTTGACTCGGCGGTTTCGGCAATTTTTTTGATTTCACGAGCCTTGAAAGTGGAGTCACAAGCGTCATGTTCAAATCTTTCACGGTTTTGATACGTGGTCGCGGGATTGTCGACTTTGGCATACATTTTCTTGGCGTGCTGTTCCCAGAACTTTGCGAGGAAGAGCAGGTTTTCCCTGCCAAGGTTGACCATGTCGCGGCGATCTTTCAGGTTTAAGCGGTCCGAGTTAACACTCCAAGGCATAAAATCATCAAAATAATCTCCATGCATGTTATCACCCCTTTCTGTTTATAAATGTACAATCGCAAAAAGCGATATAATGCGTAGGTTTATTATATCACATACTTTACAGGCTGTAAAGATTATTGGACGCGATTTTCTCTTTTGCGCTTGATGGGGTCGAGTTGGCGCTTGCGAAGGCGGAGAGATTTGGGCGTGACTTCGAGGAGCTCGTCGTCGAGCAAGAAGTCGAGACATTGCTCGAGAGAGAGCTGAGTGTAGGGCGTGAGCTGAATGGCGCCGTCAGAAGCGTGGGTACGCATATTGGTGAGCTGTTTTTCGCGGCAGATATTGAGGTCGATGTCTTCCTTTTTATTGGAGAGACCGACAATCATGCCCTGGTAGACCGGAACTTGGGGCGGGATAAAGAGGGTACCGCGGGCTTGCGCCATGTCGAGAGCATAGGCGGTGGAGACACCGGACTCAAA
This sequence comes from Candidatus Saccharimonadota bacterium, assembly GCA_017513185.1. Lineage (GTDB taxonomy): Bacteria > Patescibacteriota > Saccharimonadia > Saccharimonadales > Saccharimonadaceae > Nanosyncoccus. Next base: position 108,532 of record JAFXGL010000008.1, on the reverse strand, counting down.
GGCGATAAGGGCGCCGTTGCGCTCGGGCTTATATTTAGATTCCACAGGTTTGTAACCCTTGGGAATAGACGACATAATTACCGTGCCTTTGGTGGCCGTCAGCAAGTTGTTGCGGAGGCCGATGAGAGCAGCGGTGGTGATTTCGTAAGTAAAGCGGGTACTGCCGGTCGACGTGATTTCCGTAGATTTGAGGTCGGCCTTGCGGATGCCAAGCTCCTGAGAAACGGCGCCGACGTAGGCACTATCTACTTCAATAGTGAGCGATTCGACTGGCTCGGATTTAACGCCGTCAATGTCTTTGTAAACGACTTCGGGGCGGCCAGCTTCGAGTTCATAGCCTTCGCGACGCATGGTTTCGATGAGGACGGAGAGATGAAGCTCGCCGCGGCCAGAGACTTTGTAGCCGAGGCCATCCGGGACGATTTTGAGAGCGATATTGGTCTCTAGTTCCCTTTCTAGACGCTCAGCGATTTGGCGAGAGGTGGTAAATTCGCCCTCTTTGCCTTTGAGCGGGCTAGTGTTAGGGCCAATGTAGATGGAAAGCGTAGGTGGCTCCAGCTCGATGGTTGGGAGTGCTTCGGGATTGTCGCCGGTCGCGATAGTGTCGCCGATGTTGGCTTTGTCAATGCCGGTGATGGCGACGATGTCGCCAGCGGTGGCTTCTGAGACTTCTTCTTTGCCGAGACCACGGTAGGTAAAGAGGTTTTCGATTTTGGCACTAGAGGCACCGGTGCGGCTGAGGAGTTTGACGGTCTGGCCCTTTTTGAGTTTGCCGCGGAAGATTTTACCGATGGCATATTTGCCAAGGTAGTTGTCGGCGGCAAGGGCGGCTACGAGGAGCTGAGCGCCAGCGCCGTCGTTCTCGTCTACCTGCGGTGCGGGGATGTCGTTGATGATACTTTCAAAAATGACGTGAAGATCGTCGTCGAGGCTAGTAGTCTTGCCAGCTTTGCCTTCACGAGCGATAGCATAGTAAATCGGGTAATTGAGCTGAGACTCGTCGGTAGCTAGCTCGAGGAACAAATCAGAAATTTCGTCCTTTACCTCTTCGATGCGGGCGGCTGGTTTGTCGATTTTGTTGATGATAACGACAGGTTTGAGCTTGAGGTCAAGAGCCTTTTGGAGGACGAATTTAGTCTGCGGCATCGGGCCTTCTTGGGCATCGACGATAAGCAGGACACCGTCGGCCATATTGAGTGTGCGCTCGACTTCGCCGGAGAAATCGGCGTGGCCAGGGGTGTCGATAATGTTGATTTTATAGCCGTCGTAAAAAACCGCGGTTTGCTTGGCCGTGATGGTGATGCCGCGTTCGTGTTCTTGGTCGCCGGAGTCCATGATGAGCGTCTGGGACATTTCCGCTTGGTTATCGCGAAAAGTGTGCGATTGTTTCAAAAGCCCGTCGACGAGCGTGGTCTTGCCGTGGTCGACGTGCGCAATGATGGCGACATTTCTGATTTTGTTCTTGTCCATAGTGGACAATTATATCATTTTTTCGCTAAAATCTCAAGGAGGGTGCCGACTTTTTCTTTCCAGGCGGCAACGCGTTCATCGGTCCAGTATTCGTTTGGATCTTTCAGGCCGAGCGTGTCTTTGGAAGTCTCGTAATCGTTACCGATAATCTGACCGTCGACGACAAATGTGAGGTTGGGGACGTAGATGCGCTTGTCGCCGTTGTTGTCTTCTTGCAGGTAATTGCCGAGGATTTTGACGAGCTTTTCGTAAGCTTCGGTGCCGTTTTCGCGGTCGTCGTGGATATTATAATAGTAGATTTCTTTGATGCCTTTTTCTTTGGCAAGGGCGTTGAGCATCTTGGCGTAGTTTTGGCACCACGGGCAGGACGGGAAGCCGAGGTAGACCACGCCGGTGCCGTTTTTAAGGATGTCGATAACCTCTTCGGCGGTCTGGTATTTAAAAACGTTGTCTACTTCTACGCTGGAATATTCGCTAGAAAAGCGCATAGCGTCGGACTCTACGCTTTTAGTAATCATTTTGATGGCAAACGGCAAAAGTACGGCGGCCACGAGAGCGCAAACGATAATCAAAACTACGCCAAAAGCGGGATGGTAAGGCTCGGTAGCGTGGACGGTCTTGGCGACTTTGGGCTTTGGGGCGGCCTTTTTGGCTGCGGGTTTTTTGGTTGTGGTTTTGGGTTTTTTAGAAGTAGATTTTTTCGTTGCCATAATACTTTAATTTTAGCATAAGTTTGATATAATGGGTATATATGAAAAAAGCGAGGTGTGTAGGTTTATTAGCGGCTATGGTAGTATGCGTACTAGCTCTGCCGCTGGTTGCTGCGGCCCTGACCATTAAATGTCCGAGTGACGACCCGGATGATACTTCAGAATTGCCAGAGATGACGGCGGATTGCGGCTCAAATTCCGCCACTTTGAAGCGCTATCTTCTCGATGCGGGCTACGACGACAACGCTGCGGCGGGGATTATGGGCAATATCGCTCACGAGTCCGGCTACAGGCCAAAAGTCCTTAACGGTGGCACTATTGTCGATGATGATTTTAGGCTCTATACTAACGGTGTGCGTAATAGAGAGCGCTATATCGGCGGGCGATGGCGAGCCTTTGGTATTTTCCAGTGGCTAGGCTCCAAGCGCGAGAAGCCGCTCCAGGACCATGCCGACGAGATGGGCTTGAAAGTCACGACCTTAAAGGCGCAGGCGACTTTTATGATTAAAGAGTTGTCGACAAATATGTACAATGGCTGGTATAGCAAATACTTTAGCCCGGCTAATTTCAACGGTCGCACTCTACAAGAGACAACTTATGCCTTTTACAAATATGTAGAGGCACCTGGCTCGTGTTCTTGCGTGGGGCAGGATGAGTGCTGTTCGCAAGAGTCTATCCAAAAAGGTACTTGCGTCTACAATAAGCAAAAGCCGCCGCTGATGTTTAGTGTGAATAAACTTATCGCCAATAAAGACCAGTATCAGCTAGCTTATAAATCTTTCTCCGGGCGTTACAAGACGGCCCAGAGCGCCCTCGCAATAGACGTGTCTAACTGCCGTCTTAGCGGCGATAGTGATGACGGCGATAGCGGCGACGATGGTGATAGTGGTGATGACGGCAGCGACGATAGTGGGACGCCGTCCCCGACGCCCACGCCGGTGCCGACGATAGATACTGGTACCGATGGAACCACGACCACTCCCACTACGACTGGTGGTAGTGCAGCCGGCAAACGTAGCGCGTCAAATGCTATTGGCCAGTGGGACGACTCGGTAAAAAATGTCAAATGGCTACCTAGCACCACCAAATATGGGCAGACCGTCCAAGAGTCTGGCTGTTCGTTAGTGGCCGTGTCGAATGCTTATGGGGCGGTGCATAATTACACTCAATCGCAAACGGCGGATTTTCTTAAAGAGTTGGCGTCTTGGACTAAAAGCAACCTTACTTATCCGTCCAAAGCCAACACTCGCAAGATAATTTCAAACACAAAGATGACCATGACGGAGATTTGGAGTAATTATAGTGACAGTTATTCTAAAAAGTTGTCAGCTACACGCGCGGCACTAGCGAGTGGGGCAGCGATTGTCGTCGGCGGCGCGCGCAGGGATGACGCAGAGAGAGAAAAAAGTTTCTGCAAGAACTCTGGTAACATAACTGCCGGCCTCTGCGTGTTTAGTAGAAGTGGTAATGGCGGTAGTGGCGGCGGGCACTGGGTGTCGATTATCGGCATTACGTTCGACGATAAGCTAATTATTGCAAACCCGGCCAGTGCCAATAATCGAGAATGGATTTTCCCCGCGAAAGCCGTGCTAGATAGGTCTAATGTTGGGTTCAAGGTGAAGTAATGGACAATATGCAGCCAATCATAACCAAGAAAAAGATATTTATTATACTTGCTATACTTGTTGCATTTTTGCTTTTGCTGGGTGTTGGATTGTCTGCACTGATTGATAAGGGCCCAGGGCAAGAAGTCGTGGATGAATCCGATCAGCTGCTAGACTATGCCGCATCGGGGTCAAAAATCGCCGACATTCAGGCGTTAGTGACGGATGGTGGGCTGACTAATGAGCAGTACACCCTGGCCTATCGCGAGCTAACTACTAAGCTGCCCAAGCTAGAGCCGGATTCGAGCTATTTCGCCTTTGTAGAAGGAAGCCTGAACTTTACAACTACTGCGACAGATACGGCCTGGGATGCCATTGAGGTGCCTTTGGCGCCGGAGCGCGGTGGCGATGAGGGGCCGGACGTAGGCGCCGATAGCCCTGCTAGCAGTGTGAGCGGAGTGGATGCGAGCGAGGAAGTGAATAACGTTATAGATACCCTAGAGTTTATAATGCGGTCGGAGTCGGGCGCAGAGTATAAAGTGTCGATATATACTGGTGGTGACCTGACGGCTGCGAAGATAACTATAGAAAAACAATAAAAATTACGCCATAATTAGCGTAATCTGTGCGGTGGTGGAGCCTAGAGGATTTGAACCTCTGACCTTTTCTACGTCAAAGAAACGCTCTAGCCAACTGAGCTAAGGCTCCGCCTGATTGTAAATGATGGTGAGCCGGGAGAGGCTCGAACTCTCGACACCGGGCTTAAAAGGCCCGTGCTCTAACCAACTGAGCTACCGGCCCATCGTAGGGCAGCCCACATAGGGCTTTGACTATTATAGCACAACTTCAGAAAAAATAAAACATAAAAATCGAGGAAAGGATACCCTCGCAGTTTTTCGAGTATCCTTTCCTCTAGCGGGTAGAGTTATTGCTTATTTGCTATTTGCGGGAACGAACGTTCCGGCGGTAATCTTTCTTTTTGCGGCCAAGGATGAGGAAGGCGGCAAAGGCAATTCCGACAAAGGCGATGACGGCAGTGATGACATAGTCGGACTTGGCGATGTTGAGACCGCCGTTAGTGAGACGGCCGGTATCCGGCACATCCGGGGCAGGCGGTTGGACGTAGCTGACCGGGTACAGGGTGCGCGGGGAGCTAATCACTATATAGTCGATGATGTCTTCACCTTGTTCGCCAGTCTCCGGGTCGATTTCTCCTGGAGTGACATCGGCCGAGTAGGCGGTGACGAGGATGTTGTAGTCACCAGTGGCGAAGCCGCCTTCGGTGAACGGCAGGGTGAGGGTCTGAGAGCCAGCCTTGTAGTCGCCGTTTTCGTCAGGCTCAATTTCCACGACGATAGGCTCGTCAAAGAGCGGATTGCCGTTTTTGTCGACGGGCATTAGTTCTACCATGGCCACGCCGTCGTCATAGATAACGTCGACGATGGGGTTGTTGGTGTTGGCAGCGCTGCCGGTTTGGACGAGTTGTACAGGGACATAGTCAAATTCAATGGAGTCGCCGAGGGACGGGCCAATGGGGCTGGCCGAAGTGGCCGTCAAAATGTAGTGGCCGTAACCTAGAGCTTCAGCGCCAGTTTCTGGGTTGGGGTTGAAGAGGTTAACCGTGATTGTGTTAGAGTCCGAATCGTAGTTAAAGGTGGGGTCGAGGCGGGACGGATCGGGGTTAAACCGCGGAAGCGGCACTTCAACGATGACAGGGTTACCCTCGCCGTCGAGAACGGGGTTGCCATCGGCGTCCAGTTGCTCGTAGCTTAAAACGAAGTCAACATAGGTGGAGTTTTCGTAAGTAAACGCTATCTCCAGCTCTGGTGACGTGCTGATATAGTCCGTGGCGGGACTATCAATTTTGATAGATGGGTATTGGTCATAGACCGTGACCCGAATGACATCTGTGTGCGAATCGGACGGACCTTCAGCATAGGCGCCGTTCGCAGGCAGAAAGTAGGCAAACACGGTCATAGCTAATACAACAGCTAGACCGAGAAGCCCAAGAAGCTTTTTCTTGCTTTTTTGCATAACTCTACACTCGCTTTTTTATTTTTAGTTTTTGTTTGGACTCGCAGTTCGTTCGCGGCTACTCTACACAACGAGCCTAGACGAACGTTCTTTACGTTTCCTAATTAGGATTATAGTCCACACAATGATGCTTGTCAATAGCAAAAGCGCAATAACTACCACAAAAGCCGGCAAAATGAGGATGATGTGGGATTCGGTGCGGGACTGATCGATGGCGTTGACCGTGAAGGAGACGTTAAAGATACCAAAGAGCGGTGCCTCTGCCCAGGAAGTGGAGAACTTGCGCTGGGTGCCGGGAAGGACGATGAAGTTGTCGCTATTGCTATAGATGGGGGTGCCAAAGAGGCTCTTGACGGAGAGCTCGTAGACGGCGAGAAAGTCGGTGTTGCCGGAGTTTTTGACCTTGGCCATGGCGTCGATGTTTTTGGCGGTGAACATGCCGGTGAGGGAGAAGTCGGTGATTTCTGCGGTGTCGCGGGTTTCCCCGTCGCCGTGGCCGAGCAAGATGAGGGAGACGCGAGAGACCGAGCCGATGCCGGCGCTGGTGCCAGAGCCAGAGAAGCTTTCGTCATCGACAGACTCGGCGAAAATCACGCAGTATTGGCCGCCCTCTGGGATGTCGGATGGGACAGAAACGCGGTAGATGATGGAGCGCTTTTCTCCCGCCTTAATCTTGTACACGGGGTCTTTGATGAAGGAGCCAGAGTCGTCCTCGAAGGTAATCCAGCGGGTGATTTGGTTGTAGTTGGTTTCGTTGGTAAAGTCGGCGTCGTAATCTTCGTTGACGACGTTGTATGGGGCCGTGTAGAGCTTAAACTTGTAGTCCTTTTGGCTCATGTTTTCCAGGGTAAACTGGTAGTTTTGGCTTTGGCCGGCCTTGATATTGATGGCGTTAGCCACCGGGGAGATTTTGACGGCGGCAGCTTCGGCGTAAGTGTTTTTGGTGCCAGTGAGCATTGCCCCCACCAGGGTCAGACAGACGACAACGGCGAAAAGTAGTTTTTTCTTCATCTTTGCTCCTTAGATGTTAAATTTGTCAGCGCTCCCGGTAGAGTTGCGTGAGTTGGCGCGAGTGCGACGGTCGTCACGCTTTTTGGCGAGAATACGGAAAACGATAGTGAGGATGATGAGGACGATGATGGCGATAAACCAAAGTGGGCAGACGATGACGGTAGCGGTCTTGATTTGGGCGTCATCTATGTATTCGTTGGTAATGGAGAAGGAGAGAACGCCAAGGCGCGGAATATCGTTAACGACGAATGTCATGGTACGTTCGGTGTCGGGGAGAAGAGTATTAACTTCGGGGTCAGCGGAATTATCATAGAGTACACTACCAGTAAGAGAGTTTCTAACTTCGATAGTGGTGCGGACATCTTCGTCAACATTGCCCGTGTTTTTGACTCTGACGGTAGCAGTAGCCGGCGGGTTAAGTAGGAACATGGGAATATTAGTACTAAGGATTTTGCCTTCCTCTCGGGTTTCACCGTTAATGCGCGCAAGAATAATAATGCCTGGGCTGGCGTCGGCGCGGACGGTTTCGATGGCGCCGGTTACGTCAGTAGTGGTAACGAAGATGGCGGCGTATTGGCTACCACCAGGGGCATCAAGTGGAACATCTACGGTATAATTGAGAATTTGTACTTGCCCAGCATTGATTGACCCAGTGGTTTCTTCTAGAGTAATCCAACGAGAAATTTGTGTATATTTAGTCTCCTTTTCAAAGTTGTAAGAATAATCATCGTTAACTTGATACGGTGAGACCGAGACGAGGTAGCTAATGTTGGTAGTGCCAGTGTTGGTAAGAGTAATTGTGCCTTTATAGTGGGCGCCAGGGTCTAAGGTCATACGTTGGGAGGCTGGAGCGAGCTGGATGCCCGTCTTAACCGTGTCATCCGCGAAAGCGCTTTGACTGAACAAGCTCAAGCCTAAGATAATGGCTGTAAGTGTAGCAAGTTTGAGTTTACTAAAAATTTTCACTTTACCTCCTGAATTTCTTGTATATCTATTATATACAACATCAAGATAAAAAACAACCGCCTTTTTGGCGGTTGTTTTGAAACATGACTACGAATTAGTCTTCACCGAGAACGTGAGCGACAGCTTTGTAGGTTACTTTAGCCTCATAACTACCGGAAGGTTGAGTGGTTGCAGCTTTAATACCGTAGCCGACTACGTAAGTGTCTGTATATTCGGCAGCGTCGGTATGATAAGCAGAGCCTTCTCCGCCGGTTTTGTAGGAACCGGTAGCAATTGTGGCACCTTCAGTACTATCATACTCATCAGGGACCGGTAAGAAGTTGCCAGAGTACTGACCGCCAGAAGTTTTAATTTTATAGCCCCATCCGCTAACGTCGGCGCTGAGGTCGCTTGCTGATTCTAGGCCTGGAATGTTAATACTAGGATCAAGAGTCTTGGCGCTTTTATCAGCATTATATTCGGTAATGAGTTGAAGATCGCTATGGTCAGCTTTCAGGAGAAGTTGATAGCCACCACGAGCGTTGCTTTTGACTTGGACGGTATGCTCGGTCGTGGCATTTACCGTGCCGCCTGGAGTGATGTCAACGCGGGAATGATTGGCAAGACCAGAGATTGGGTTTGTAATATTAGTAACAGCGATTTCGATAACTTCACCAACGTGAGCGCGGACGGCATAAGAGCCGGTCTCTTGCCAACCCGGATGGTTGGTGTCAGGAGCAGCAAAGGCACCAAGTGGCATTAACGCCATGCCGAGACCTGCCACAACGCCAAGTCCAGCAATAATGTTTTTAGATTTAACCATTTTTGTTTTCCTTTTTGGTTTTTAGTTTTTGTATTTATGACCTTTTGTACCTTCTATTATACGCTCATGGTTAATAATGTCAAGAACTTTTTATGGTTTTGCTAAGTTTTCTTGGCGCTCCTTCTTCGCCTCTTTGCGCTTCCCTATTCGCTCGATGATGCCGTAAATAATAGATACCAGGAAGAGGAAGGCGAGAATCATAAACCACAACGGGGCGACGAGCGTAACGGTCTCCTTGCGGTCGATGCGGTCGCCAAAGTCGATTTCTTGGACGACGCGGTAGAGGCCAAGAAGCGGCGTGTCTTCCCAGGTCTTTTCGTTGTAGAGGGTGGTGTCGGGGATGACGGTGCTGATGACAGGGGATTCTTCGTTGGTGTAGACTTCTTCGCCACTAAAGATAGGGTAGATGCGGAGAGTGTATTTGGCCTTGATGTGGATGTTGCCGGAGTTGATGATGAGCGAGCTGGTCTTGATGGGCTGATCAAAGACGATGCTGGGGACGTTGTTTTCTATGACGTGGCCTTCTTCGCGGGTCTCTCCATCAACCGTACTATATAATAATATAGCGATGCGCGACCTGGCAGCGACGGCGACGCCTTCTTGCTGCTGGGCGCCGGCGGGGTCTTCGGAGGCGATGAGAAAGCTGGCGTATTGACCGCCGGCGGGAGCGTCCTCGGGGACGGTGATTTTGTAGCGGATGGTACAGCGTTCTTGGGGGGCGAGTTCACCGGAAGGGTTTTCTATTTCTATCCAGTCGACGATCTGGTTGAAGTCACTGGTATCTTCAAAGGCGGGGCTGTAATACTCGTCGTCAAAGGTGAGCGGGCCAACAGTGATAGAGTAGCGAGAAATGGCGTCTTCTGTAGTGGGATTGAGGACGGTAAACTCCCCCTCGTAAACCTGCCCTGGCGTAAGCAAGCTAACCTCAATAAGCCCAGGCGAAACGGCGAGGGGTGAGAGGTTAGACGGCTGAGGCATTGATGGCTAGAGTGTAAGTTATGATGCCGGTGTAAGTATCGGCGGTGGCGTGGCCGGCAGAGAAACCGTAGGTGACGTCGAATTCTTGGTAACCTTTGTAGGTGTAGGTGGTGGTAGCTCCGGAAACAGCAGTGAAGGTGTTACCGTTGACGACGACCTTGCTAGAAGAGTTGTAGTATGGAATCGCCTCGAAATCGCGATAGTCGCGGGCGATACTGTTGACACTGTCGGTATATTGGGCGCCGGCGGGGTGTTCATTGGAGCCGTTCATATAGGTGCGGCTGTCGCCGGTGACCTTCATGAGCCAGTTGGAATTGGCGCCGGTGAGGCCATTGGCCGTGATGGACTTGATGGTGTAGGCGTTAGCTGGGTTGCCACCGCGCATCTCGGCCTCGTCGGTGGAAGCGTTGTAATAGGTGGACTCGGCAGTGACTTTCCAGCCGTATTGGCAGGTATTGGGAGTAAAATCGTTATCGGCGAGGTAGTTACAGGTGACGCGGTAGGTGGTGGTGCCAAGGCCCGTGGCGCCGGTGTGACTGCCGACTTCGAAGGTGCCGGTGTAGCGATTGTTTGTGCTATCGTAAGCGTAAGCTGAAGAACCGGAGGCGGGGGTGCCAGCCTGGTGGGCAATGGCGTCAAAAGCGAGGTAACCGTCGATGGTGGCGGAGACGCGGTCGATACTCTGAACAAAGGTGGTCGCGCGGGAAGCTTGCGGCAAGAAAGCGACAGAAAGCCCGAGTAGCGTACCAAATATGAGTACAAGTCGCGTGGACTTTAGCATTATTTTACACCTCTTTTTTATTTTGCTTACTTACTATTATACGCAAGCGGAATGATAAAGTCAATGGATTTTTCTAGAATTATTCGGACCGCAGAGCTTCTACTGGGTCGTGCTTGGCCGCGGATTTAGCAGGGATGAGACCGCCGAGCAAAGTCAAAATGACGCTAAGGCCTACAAGAATGAGTGCGGCTTCGGGATTGAGCGCGGCGCGGATGCTGACGTCTCCAATGAGGCCGTCGAGAATAGCGTTGATGATGGGGATGAAAACGTAGCTGATGCCGATGCCAAAGAGCCCGGCCAGCAAGCCGACAATGAAGGTCTCGGCATTGAAGATGCTGGAGATATTGTGTTTGCTGGCGCCAATGGCGCGGAGGATGCCGATTTCTTTTTTACGTTCGTAGACGGAAATGTAAGTAATGATGCCAATCATGAAGGAACTGACGACGAGCGAGATGGAGACGAAGGCGATGAGGACGTAAGAGACGGCGTCGACGATGGTGCGGATGGAGTCCATGAGGAGGCCGGTCATGTCGGAATAGGTGATTTCTTGGTCTTTGTCATGCTCTTCGTTGTATTTTTTGATGAAGTTTTTGAAGTTTTCTTTACCCTCAAAGCTGGCAAAATAAAACCAGAGCGAAGAGGGTTCGTCGGGGTCTTGATAGCCGAGAGTCTGCAGGTTAGACTTTTGGTCGCGCTCGGTATTAGACGAGATGGCAGAAATTACCCGGGTGAGCTCGTCTTCGGTGAAGTTGAGCGAGAAGGCGTCGTCCATATTTCCCTGCCCCATCATGGCCTGCTGGAGCTTGGTTTGGTCTATAGTGATGAGGTCGGAAAAGCTGTAGTTGAGCTTGCCCTCTTGCTGGTCAAACTTGGCGCCAGAAAAGACGTCGGTGTCTCTATCTTCTAGCTGTTTTTGGACGACCGCGGAGCTGGCGGCGCGTTTGATGATTTCTTGGATGAGGGCGGGGTTGTAATTAACGCCTTGGTCGAGAGCCTGGGCAGTGATGCCGGGCTTAGCCGTGACGACGCCGACGATTTTGAGCTTGATGGATTTGTGGTCGTAGACGTCCTGAAGGTAGGCTTTGTCGCCGGACATGTCTTCGTAGACACCGTATTTGTCGTTGTATTTGTAGAGGTCGCTCGGGACGATGACGCGAAGGTCTGGGTTTAGCAAGTCTTCGTAATTGATGGCGATAGGGTCGTGAGCTTCTTCGGAAGACTCGCCCGCCATCAGCTTGGTGATGAGCGTATCTAGTTCTTTGGTGTCTTTGAGGCCGAGGCCATAGGCGAGGAAGTCGCTGATGACACCCTCGGCGCCGAGGTTAATCACGGCTTCGTCGTAGTTTTCTGCCCAGCGGCCAGCGAGGACTTTGTATTGACCGTCTAGCGTCTCTTGGTCGTTGGTGAGGGGGAGGTAGAGCGACATGGAGCTACCAGTGAAGTTAGTAATGAGGTCACTACCACCGCCAAACATGCTCATCATGGTGTCCATAGGGTTGAGCTTGGCGATGGTGTCGGTGGCGTCCACGGAGTAAACAAGGGGCTGGATGCCGTAGCCAACGGTGAGAGATTTGACGTCGTCTTTAAGCTCTGCTTGGTGGTCGTCGTAGTATTGCTTGAAGCTTTTGAGGTCGTTGGTGGCGACGGATTTGAGGGTCTCAGACAGGAGCGGGAGCTCGGCGACTTCTTTACCGGAAGATTCGCGGAGAGACTGGCCGGATTCTCCGCCGTCAGCGAGGCTGGAGGTCATGAGGTTGGCCATAGAGAATGATTCCTCGGTAATCATCAGTGGGTAGGAGACAAGGACGTCTTGCTCGATGCTGTCGACGTAGTTTTGGAAGCCAGTAGAGACGGCGAGGATGAGGGCGATACCGATGATGCCGATAGACCCGGCGAAGGAGACGAGGACGGTGCGGGCTTTTTTGGTGAGGAGGTTGTTAAACGAAAGGCCGAGGGCAGTCCGGAAAGACATGTGGGTCTTTTTGGACTTTTTCTTGATGTCTTCGCTTGATTCGCGGACAACTCTGCCGTTGTGGACGTGCGAGTCGGAGGTGATTTCTCCGTCTTTGAGGCGGATGATGCGGGTGGAGTAGGTGCGGGCGAGGTCGGGATTGTGCGTGACCATAATCACGAGCTTGGTCTTGGAGATTTTCTTGAGAATCTTCATGATTTGCTCGCTGGTCTCGGTGTCGAGAGCGCCGGTGGGCTCGTCGGCCAGGAGAATGTCTGGGTCGTTGACGAGGGCGCGGGCGATGGCGACGCGTTGCATTTGGCCGCCGGAAAGTTCGGCAGGGCGTTTCATCATATGGTCGCCGAGACCGACAGCCTTCAGAGCGGCGCGAGCGCGGATAGTTCCCTCTTTTTTGGAGATGCCGGACAACGTCAGGGCGAGACGAACGTTGTTTAAGATGGTCTGGTGAGAGATGAGATTGTAGCTCTGGAAGACGAAGCCGATGCGGTGGTTGCGGTAAGCGTCCCAGTCGCGGTCTTTGAAATCTTTGGTGGAGATGCCGTCGACGATGAGGTCGCCGGAGGTGTATTTGTCGAGGCCACCGATGATATTGAGCAGAGTGGTCTTGCCGGAGCCGGAGGGGCCGAGGATGCTGGCAAATTCGCTATCGCGAAAAGTCAAAGAGACGCCATTTAGAGCGCGCTGTTTAAATTCGCCAGTATGATAAATCTTGGTGATTTTCTTTAACTCTAACACACTATACTCCTAACATATATATTATATATGCTTATGGTTTTATTGGCAATAAAAAAACAGCCATTATGGCTGATTTTGTACTTCAAGAATTGGTGCGCCTGACTAGACTCGAACTAGCACAGCACTTAAAATGGCCACTACCACCTCAAGGTAGCGTGTCTACCAATTCCACCACAGGCGCATGCACTAATTCTTTAAAGTACTGGATTATTATATCACGGGGTGCGGTTTTTAGCAACCTTTTCTACGCCCCAGAAGCGGACATCTACAAAGCGATCGGTGGCGGTGACGAGAGAAATGTCTTCGGAGAAGGGTTTGACGTTTTTGTCGAAGTAATAGCTGAGGTTGACTTGGTATAGGCCGATGGCCGGGGCGTCGTCGAGCCAGCGAGAGAGGAAGGCTTCGTATTTTTGCTTTTTGGTGCTTTGGTCGGTGGTCTCGCGGGCGGAGAAAATGAGCTCGTCGGCGACGGAGTTGTTGTAGTTAGATAGGTTGAGGCCGCTTTGGGTGGCCTGAGAGGAGTGGTAGTAGACCAAGAGGTCTGGGTTGGCGCCAAACTCGACTTCGTAGAGGAGCATGTCATAGTTGCGGGTGGCGATGGTATTGACGAGGAAATCTTGGCCCGGCTCGGCGATTTCTTTAGAAACGGTAAAGCCGAGGCTTTCTAGCTGGCCGGCAACGTCTTCCAGGATAACCGGGAAGTAACCGGAGGAGACGGTGACAAGGCGGATGGTTTTGTTTTCTAGGCCGGAGATAGTCTTTTTGGCGGCCTCCACGTCGTGGGCGGGGAGGGCAGGCCAGGTCTCTAAGTCTAGCTGGGAGCGGAGGATGGGGTAGTCGAGCGGAAGTTCGTCGCCGATAAGAGTGCGAATCTCGGAGACGTCGAGGCCAGACTGGATAGCCTTGCGGGCATCACGGTTTTTGAGGGCGCCAGATTTGGTGTTCATGAAGAGAAAGACGCCGGAGTTGATGGCGGTCTGCTTCTCGTAAAGGTTGCGGGAGACGATTTCTGCTGCGTCGCTGGGGAGGAGCTCGGCGGTGGCGGAGACGGCGCCGGACTTGATGGCGGCCTTGATGTCGCTCTCTGTGAGGTAGGCGTGGACGACAAAGCTGTCAATTTTTGGTACGCCGCGGTAGTAGTTTTTGTTGGCAGAGAGGTAAACGACAGACTCACCGGCGGAGCCAATGACCTGCTGAGCATTATAAGTGAAGGGGCCGGAGGAGATAGGGTTGGTGCTGAAGCTGGACTCGAGCAGGGTCATGGAGTCGGCGTTTTCTAGGACGTGCTTGGGGAGAATCGGGAAGTCGAGTGCGGAGGCAAACTCGGAATAGGCGCCGGGGAGTTCAAAGATGAGGTTGCCTTTTTCGTCCTGGCGGACTTTGACGCCGCTGAGGTTGGACGAGAAGGTGGAAACGTTGCCGAGGCCGCTAATGAGGTCGGCAGTGAAGAGTACGTCGTCGTTGGTGATGGGTTCGCCGTCGGACCATTTGAGGTCGTCTTTGAGCTTGACCGTCCAGACTTTGGCGGAGGAGTCGCTGGCGACAGACTTCGCTAGGACGTTGCCGATGTGGCCGGAAGAGTCGGCAGCGGTAAGGCCGAGGAAGAGGAGCTTGGCGATGGCTTTTTCGCTATTAGTGGTGGCAAAAAGTGGGTTGAGAGAGCTGACCTTGCCGAGGGTGGCCTCGGTGTAGGTGCCGCCGTTAGCATAGCCCGTGACGGAGTAAGAATCAGTAAACCAAAAGCTCTGCGTGAGGGCGAGCATGAAAAGGGCAAAGACCAAGAGACCCCATTCTACGACAAAGAGGCGCACGTCGCCAATGTGGGAAAGGCGGCGGATGAAGTTTTTCTTGATATGGGCTTCGCCAGTGTCAACAGCTTCCTCGGTGAGACGAGAAAACTCCTTCACAACTTTTTGCCCACGCTTTTTATTGAATAGTTTCATATTATGCTGGAATTAGTAATAGCCCCAGAATAGATAAGACGAAAATGACTGCGAAAACAATGGTAGCGTTGAACAGGGATTTGTCGAGACCGCGGCGAGTAGTGAAAAGTTCGCCGGTGCCACCGAGGCCAGCGCCGAGCGAGGCGCCACGTTGCTGCAAGAGGACGAGCAAAATCACGAGGACGGCAGAGATAATAATGGCAGTTTGGAAAACAGAAACTAGATTCATAATAGTTATATTATAGGTGATTTGGGCGGACTTTACAAGGTTTTTATTTGTCGAGCTGGCGTTTGCGCTTGAGGAGTGTGTGGTAGGTGATGGCGAAACGGTGGGCTTCTTCGTCGATGCGAGCGATGAGGCGGGAGATGTGGGAGTCGTGCGAGAGCTCGACCGTCTCGAAGCCATCTTTAGTCGGGACGACGATTTTAACGGTGGCGGATTTGCTGTGGTCGCCAGACTTGTCACGGCCGATGACAGGAATGTTTAGTGGTGCTACGAGAGGGAGGATGCTCGCGACTTGGGTTTTGCCGCCGTCGAGAATAATCAGGTCGGGGTAGGGCCAGTTTTTGTGCTTAAGACGGCGAGTGAGGACTTCTTGGAGGGAAGCGGTATCGTTGTTTTGTTGTTTTTTGAGCTTAAATTTGCGATACTCCGAGCGGTCGGAGGCGCCGTTGGTGAAGACCACCATGCTGGCGACGACGTCTTGGCCGCTTTGGTGAGAAATGTCGTAGCCTTCGATTCTCCTGGGCGGGTTTTCTAGATGTAGGAGTTTTTGGAGCTGGAGGAGCGCTTGGTCGGAAGAAATGTCGAGGAATTCGCGGTCGGAAAAAACGATTTTTTTCTTGAGACCTTTGAGGCCAAAAAGCTCGTTGCGAAGCTGAGCTGCGCGCTCGTAGTTTTTTTGCTTGGCTTCAGCCTTCATTTCTTTTTCTAGGTCCTTCAAGAGTTTTTGACGGTCGCCTTCGAGGTAGCGAATGAGGCTGTTCAAGATTTTACGGTAGTCTCTCGCGGTCATTTTGCCGACTTCTATGCCAGGAGTGAGACCGAGGTCGGTGTCGAGGGTTTTCTTGCCGGTGTAGGGTTTGTCGTAATAGGGGAAGATTTTTCTTAAGATGCGAAGGGCAGAAGCGATGGTGTTTTTGGCGTAGAAGGGGCCGATGTAGCGAGCGTCGTCGCCGAGGGGGTTGCGGGTGATGGAGACGTAGGGGATTTCTTCTTTAAGATTGATGCGGACAAAGCAGACGTTTTTATCGTCACGCAATAGAATGTTCCACTTGGGCATGTAGCGCTTAATCATCTCGCTCTCTAGGAAGAGAGCGTCCATCTCCGTATCTACGACAATCCAGTCGGTCATGGCGATTTCTGCCACGAGCGCCTCGGTCTTGGGGTCTTTCTCGGTATTTTGGAAATATTGGCGGACGCGGTTTTTGAGGACGGCAGCCTTGCCAACATAAATAATATCCCCGGCGGAGTTTTTATGAAAATATACTCCAGGAGAGCTGGGCAAAGTCTTTAGCTTGGCTTTGAGCGCATCGTTCATGGAGTATATTATATACTATTTTCTGCTATTGGCTACTGGAACAATAGTAGCTTCCGTCTTCTAGCGAGCCAGCAATAGCGAAGGCACGGGCGGAAGTGGCCTCTGCGAGTTTGTTATCACTATCGCAAGTGGCGTGCCAAACGACGTAAACATTGGTATCGTCACCTGGGTTGACGCCCCAGCTCATTTCGTATTCGTCGGCATAGTCAACGAGCTCTAGCGCGTAGGCGTAGCCGCTGGGGTCGGTGCCGGTCGCGTTGATGAATTTTGTAGCGTCGAGCTTGCCGACGGCTGGGAGTTGGCCGCGGTTGTTGGTTATGTATGTCGTAATGCTCGCAGAGAGAGCGGCGTAGTCGTTGCGGCGGACAGTATCGCGCTCGACGGCTGCCGCGTCGTCTTCTTCGCCTTCTTCGATGTCAGAGCCGCTGCCATAGATTGCTTCAAGAGCTTTTTGAAGCTCAGAGACATCTTTAGCTTCGTTGGTGGCGGAGGAGAAATCTTTTTCTAGATTAGCCGAGAGCTTAGTAGAGGCACCGTTGCTACTGCGTTCGGCATAGATGCCAGTCAAAGTGGCGTTGCCAAGAAGAGAGCTTTTGACGGTGACGATAATGCTGGAGTATTCGGCGTCGGGGTTGAGAGCGATTGCGCCGAGGGAGATGCCGTTAATGTCGTCGCCGGCTTCGTTTTTGAAGGCCTCATATTGAGCGGCGTCGATAGACACGACAAAAGCCGTGCCAGATGTGGAGTAGTTGCCCTCTGCGGCTTTAGCCGTGAGGAAGGGGTGCTTTTGGTAGATGGCGGCGAGGCGGCTTTGGTCGGCAAGGACGCTATTGGCGCCAAATAAGCTGGTGACCGAATCGGCGCCGATAGAGCCGGCATCAGCCTTCCACCAAACCCCGTCGATAGCCTCAAATGGGTTGGCGGTGACAGTTTCGCTGTCGTCGGTACCGGTGAGGTCGCTAATGAGATTGGCAAAGGTGCCAAAGATGTTTTGGAAGCCATTAACGCGGACATAGACGGTGCTTTGGCTGGGGGCGTAGAGGTCCATAGAGTAGTTCATGCTCTGGCCGGCAGCGCTAGCTTCGACGGCACTGCTGTAGCTAGTGGCTGGGTGCTTGAGATAATTCTCGATGGCAGAGCCGACTAATTTTTCTGGAGTGTGCGAAGTAAAGTAAAGGAAGGCGAGGACACCGCCGCCAATCAAAAGCACGGCGAGGCCGACAATGAGGCCGATGAGACCACCGGACATCTTCTTTTTTGGCGTGGTGGCCGGGGCGACTGGGGTAGCTATCGGCTCCGGCGTGGGTGTCAGTGCTGGTTCGGGCGTAGGTACCGGGGTTGGCTCCACGGCTGGTATTTCTACCGGTGCCGGCGTCGGCTCTGGATTGATATTTGGAGTGGGATTAGAATTTTCTTCCATCTATTCCTTTCTAGATTACAAAAAGTGAACTTAACTTAAGTTTACCATAAGCTAGTTGTTCGCGCTACTATTTATTCTTGGATGTCGTAATCTTCGACTGTGTTCAAAGTTTTGTGGTAGTCGGCGAGGAGGTCGGTGAGGCTTTTGTATTCGGCGGGGGTTTCTTCGAGTAGGTCGAAGTCGTAATCGCCGTCGATATTGAAGATAGTTTGGAGTTCTGAGAGTTCCTTTTCGCTGGCCTCTACGTAGACGCCGTCTAGGTAAGCTGCGAGGGTAGCTTTGGTTTCTATGGTGAATATTTCCTCCTTGGTGAGATATTCGCCGAGGTTTTGGTATTCTTCTGCGGGAACGCCGAGGTCTTTGAGGCGTTGCTCGGTCTGCGCTTCGAGGAGGTCGAGGAGGCCGCCGAAGTGGTAATATTTGACGTCCTTAGGAGCGGCTTGAGTTTCTGTCTCTTTGATGGTAGCTTGGTTGTTTTCTGGGCGGTTTTTGGTGGAGGTGGGGAGCTTTTCTAGAATCAAAACTAGCAAGGCAGCGATAAGAATCGCCAAGATGACGCGGAGCGGGCGGAGCTTTTTAGATTTCTCGGGGTTTAAAGGCTGAGTCATTAGGGATATTGTAGCATAGATTTTGGCTATAGAAAGTTTGACCGTTTTGGTATATAATAATGCTTATGGATAATTTTGTGATTTCTAATATCAAAGCGAGGCAGATTCTAGATTCACGCGGAAATCCGACTGTAGAGGCGGATGTGTTTTTGGAGTCTGGCCAGGCGGGCAGGGCGGCGGTGCCGTCGGGCGCGTCGACGGGGTCTGGTGAAGCGCTGGAACTGCGCGATAACGACCCGAAGTTTTACGGCGGAAAGAGCGTGCTCAAGGCCGTCTGGAATGTAAACTCGAAGATTAAAGACGTGCTGGTCGGCAACTCGGCCGAGCAAGCGGTCGTGGACCAAATTATGCTGGATCTTGATGGCACGCCAAATAAGACGCAGCTAGGCGCGAATGCTATTCTCGCTGTGTCCCTCGCGACGGCGAAGGCCGTGGCGCGGGCGAAGAAGTTGCCGTTTTATGCCTATATTGCCGAACTAGCCGGCACGATGGACGAAATGTCGCTGCCGATGCCGATGATGAACGTGATGAACGGCGGCGAGCATGCCGACTGGGCGACGGATTTCCAGGAGTATATGATAATTCCCCGCTCGGCAGAGAATATTGCTGATGCCGTACGTATGGGGTCGGAAGTATTCCAGGCGCTGAAGAGCGTTTTGAAGGAGCGCGGGTATCCTGTGACCGTGGGCGACGAAGGTGGCTATGCGCCGAAAGTCCGCGACGGCAACAACGAGCCGCTGGAGTGCATCAAGCTCGCGGTTGAGAGAGCTGGTTATAAGCCTGGCGAAGACATCGCGATGGCGATGGACATTGCTTCGAGCGAGTTTTACGATAAAGACCATTACGTTTTGAAGACGAACGGCGATTGGAAGAGCGCTGATGATTTGACAAACTGGTACACATGGATATTGGATAATTATCCGGTCGTATCGATCGAAGATGGACTCGCGGAAAACGACTGGGCTGGCTGGAAGATGATGACCGAGCGACTTGGCGGCCGCGCGCAGCTGGTCGGCGACGATTTGTTCGTGACGAATACGCGACTGCTGAAGAAGGGCATTGAGGAGAAGGCCGGGAATGCGATTTTGATTAAGCCGAACCAAATCGGGTCGCTGTCCGAGACGATAAACGCCGTGAAGATGGCAAAGAAGGCCGGGTTTAAGACGATTATCTCGCACCGCTCGGGTGAGACAGAGGATGTTTCGATTGCGCATATAGCTGTCGGGCTTGGCGCGGGGCAAATCAAGACCGGTTCCCTGTCACGGTCTGAACGCATGGCAAAGTATAATGAGCTAATGCGCATCGCAGAAGCAAACTCTCGCCTCGGCCTCGTCAATCCGTTCTAATGCTTTCGGGCTTCAGACCCTTACAATTCACCTAGAAATCACAAAAAATAACCCCGCCAGGCGGGGTTATTTCTATTGGTCGAATTATTTCTTTTCCCTTTTCTTCCCGCTCCAGATTTTGAAGATGATGAGGAAGATGGCGAGGAGGATGATAAACAGGAGCCACAATGGGCAGACGATAACCATCTTATCCACCTTACTCTCGACGCCTTCAAATTCGACTTTGTAGATTACATGAAAGATACCAACGGAAGGAGTGTCATCCCAAGAAACTATCTTGGTACGAGTCGATTCCGGCATTATAAAGACAGTGTCGGGTTCTTCTTCATTGGTAAAAACCTCCTCGTTTGAAAAAAGTGGAAAAATTTGTAATGTTGCCGTGGCGCGAGAGTGAACATTGCCGTTATTTTTTATTTTCGACGATCCGTAGATTTTGCCATTTAGTAAAAAGCCTGGCACGGAAACTTCGTCTATATCACCTTTACGCGTAGTTTCGCCTGCGACATCGGCGTAGATTAAATGGGCAGACTGATAGATTTCTCTGATTTGTATCCCATCGTTTGGAGTTTCCGCCTCCTTTGAGCGTACCATAATGGATGCATATTGGCCACCCGCGGCCGTCGTTTCTGGAACATCAATAGTAAATCTTATTTCGGCGGTCTCATTTGGCGCAATTACGCCCTCCGTAGCGCTTAGGGTAATCCATTCGACTATTTGGTTGTAGTCGCCATTAGTCGTAAGCGTAATATCATTATTGTCATCTACATAGAATGGCTCGATTGACAGTTTATAGGCGAAACTCTCGTCGCTTGTATCGTTATTGGTTAGTTTAAAATTACCAACATAGGTCTCGCCTGGCACGAGAGTGATATTTTGAAACATGGGAGATAGATTAAAAGAAACTGCGGCAAATGCATCTTGCCCATTAATCGTGGCGAATACTGCAACCGAAAAAGCCAAGAAGGCAATCTGTTTTATAGTTTTTTTGAACATTTTTTCCTTTCTATGGGTTTTATTTATTAATAGCACAAACAAATCCTTGTTTTTTGTAATGTTCTTTAATATCTTCGAGCGTTTTAAAATCGTTGCTGCTATCAATCAGAAAATAATTATATGTATATTCGTTAATTTCTTTTGAGGTGGCGTAAAGTGAGATGAGCAATTTATTATCAAGTAATGTAAACTTGTTTGCGAATTTCTCAGAGGAGAAGCCGGACGCCGCTAATCCTTTATTAAATTCTGCATGCGCCCTTGCTTCTGCGCTATAAGCATCAACTGAAGATTGATATGTTAAGGTATATAGCAAGCTAATAGAACCAAGTGTGCCGTTGTCTCGAAAAACCGTTGTTATTTTAAGCTCCGAGTCAGAGGATTCTATACTGCTAGTTTTTTCATATTTTATATTATTTGACACACATTCTAGTGAATCGTTGTGTATGTTCTCGGGGTATCGACCTGTAGTGGTAGTCTTACCGTGGAGTAGCCAAATGATGATAATGACAATTATTACGAGAAAAAGCAAAAAGCTAGCCATTTTGATGACTTTATGGCTTTTTTCTGATTTTTCTTTTTTGTTGTGTTCAGAAAGCGACTCGGATTTTTCCGAATGTTTCCTGCCTTTCCCGTAATTAGCGGGAGCAAAATACAGTTTTTCTTCCAAAATACCTCCTGATTAATCTCTATTATACACAAAAGGAATAGAAAAATAAACCCTTAACATCAGCAAAATCTCCCCTTTTTCTAGGAGAGATTTTTGCCTTTTAGTCCTTTTAAAGACTAGACTATGATTCTTGACCCTGATAGAGAGTATAGACGATATCTCCGGTGTAAGTACCTGCTTTTTGGGAAGCTTGAACACCTAGGTTGTAAGTGATATCATAAACATCACCGGTCTCAAGAGACTCTTTCGGATTGTGGGCAATCTTAGTTAAGCCAGTGGCGGTAACAGTGGTGGCGTCGATAACAGCATCTGTGGCCTTAGCTGTGCTTCCTACGCCGAAATTATACCCAGATTGAGCAGCCGTAGCAGTAGCCGATACGGGTATGCTGTAGTTGTTGGTGTCTGCGTCGTATGAGGCAATGTTAAGATTAGCGGCATTGGCTTTGAGGGTGTACCCAGTGCTGCTGTTGCAAATTACCGTCAGATGGGTTTCTGCGAAAGCAGTGGAAACTTTACCAGCAACAGTTGTATAGTCGGCAATATGCAAAGATTTGTTAGTGTAAGAATCACTGATTGGGTTTGCAGTAAGATCTGCGCCGGTGCCATCAGAGTCAACAGCTGGGCTAGTTGTCGTGTTCCACTCGGCCTTGTCAGTACCGGTACTGTTGTGCGAGATGCCTTTAGTAACTGGATTGGTAGTTGCAGTACCAAAAGTACAAGATGGAGTAACGGTGACATTGAGGCGATCCGTATGCTTATCGGCTTCGTCAATGGCGAAGGTTGCAAGCGGAGCGAGAGCAATCGCAAAAGAAGCGACAACGCCGGCGCCGGCAATAAGTTTTTTAGACATAGTTTAAATAGTCCTTTGTTTATATGTTAATATTGACCTTTGTGCTTTTTATTTTACGCTTCCGGCTTATGCTTGTCAAGACTTTTATGGTTATTTTAAATTCTAAACAAAAGCCCCTAGCTTCAGAGTTTGGGACTTTTGGTGTTTTTCAAAGAATTAGACTTTCGACTTGCGCCAACCGGCGGCGACAGCCTCGGCTTCGGAACAAAACCAACGTTCACCGGCTGAAGTATTGATTTTTGTAGAGTCGTAATATCTTTGGCCTGGGACGTGGTAAATTTTTTCGCCAGTCCTGTAGCTGATGTTACCTTTAATGTTGCATTTCGTAGCTTGTTGTGGAGTTGAGGTAGTTTCAGGCGTTTTGGTTTTTGGACTTTCGGTAACCGTTGTTGTCGGGTTCGTTCCGACCGGTGTCGTAGTCGTAGTGCCGCCGCTCGCAATAATGCCAAAAAGTGCCAATCCGCCAATAATTAAGCCGGTCGCTATGCCGCCGGTTGAAAAACCTTTTTTCTTCCAATCCGTGTTCATGTTTTGATTTTATCATATTTTTGTGTTTTTGTCAATTTTATTCTTTATTTTTGATTGTGCAAATTCCAAAACCAAATTGCCGTGTTAAGGGCGTAGATTGCGATTTCGCGAGTCGCGTCGTGCCCTGTGCCGTTTTTGTGCTCGCCTCGGTACTTGCTGAGATTTTTCAATAGTTCAAGAGATTCGACGCCGTGATTATCGAGAGATTCAGACCCAGCAAAAGCCATACTCGTATTGTTGTTTTTGAGCTGCTCGACAAGCTTTCCGATTTGAGGCCTCTGCTCTTTCGGAAAATATTTGTCGCGCAAGACGCCCTCGATTGAGTTAATGCTTTCTATGACGACCTTATTATAATCAGGATTGACGCCATAACAGCGCTTCCAGGCTTCCGCTAAAGAATCGTCTTTGTTGCGAGCGCTTTCTGAATTTCTGGTAGTGACCTCTGATACCCGATAGTATAACCCCCATTCTTTACCGTCCGTCGAAGCAGAATAGGCGGAACCGCCTAATCTCAAAATAGCCTCAAGTTCGTTCCCGAAGTTATCGTAACCCGTACCGTTATTTCCAAATCTGTCCAATAGGCGATTAAGAAGAAAAATAGTCGAGTCTTTGTCCGCCATGAAAGAGTCGATAAAATATTCGTCATATTCTGGCAGAGTGGTTCTCGTTACGAGTTGATAGCCGTTCACTACTTCCTGTTTCAATATGTCACTGCCATTATATTTATAATAGCCACCATATTGGAACACGCTTTTTATCCATCCCCTCAAGGCTTTATGCATGTATGGTGGAAAGCTCTCTACAAGCGTCTCATCCGAGAAATCATATTTTGAGTTTTTTACTTTTTTCACAAAACGCCTCCTTATTATATTTTTATATTGGTTACTCGTCGAGGCTTCCGTCAAGAGCACCGCCGGCGATGTCGATAATTACATCATATCAAAAACCCGAACAAAATGCAAGAGGTTATATCCAGGCGTTTTGTTCGGTTTTTGCTTATGGTTTTATGCTATGAAATTTTTGACGAGATCTATCATGGTCGGTTTTTCCTTGGGGTTGGATTCGGCGATAGAGAGGGTGATGGTGGCAAGGGGACTAGAAGTCGATGAGGTGGTTTTTGATGGTTGCCGCAAATTTTGCGACAACCACCATTACTCTTCGTCGGTGAGGTCGCGGATGGTGGCGGAGAAGGAGTTGACGGTGACGTAGTCGATGTCGGCGACGCAGTCGTCGTAGGAGCCGTAATTGTGCGAGCTGGCGAGGATGTCGCCAATGGGGGTGACGATGCGCCAGCCGTACCTTGAAGTGTGCTCTTTAGAGTCAGTCTTAATGATTTGAAATTCCATAAAAAATATCCTTTATACTAAACTTTGACAAAACTAGAAGAAGAGTTTATTATAAAGGTAGTTAATAACGGTCCAAGTTTTAACTACCTTTAGCCGGCAGAGATGCCGGCTATTTGGTTGTGGGCGGGGACATGGGTACTGGGCCTCCTTTCTCGGGGTTTAAGGTTGCTAGCGCGGCGAGAACTTCTTGCTGGAAGGCGAGGGAGGCCTGAAGAATCTTCTGCGTGGCGAGAAGGTAAGCCTCGGGAGAGGCGGCGGGCGGAGTGGGTGGCGGGGCTTGAGGAGCAACTGATTGCTGGCGCTGGAAATACTCGAGATAGAGCTGAACAGAGCGCTCGTAACGCGTGCGATAGACGTGAATGGTGCGGTCGGAACAAGTGCCGGCGGTTTTGGCGCGAAGGGTGGCGATGCGGGCATCAATATCTACGGAAGTGAGTAAGACGCTACGCCAAAACTCGTCTGAACTGCAGGTGGTGGCAAAAATCTTCTTTACGGCGGTGCGGAGATGATTGGAAAGGGAGACGGAAATCTCGCCGTTGTTGGCCGCGGCGGAGAGATAATCATATAAGTCGCCAACGGTTTTGTCATTTAATAGATTTGCCTCACTTGTCATAACTATATTGTATTATACTTTTTGTGCTTTATCAAGGATTTTTTGTATTTTTTGTATTCGGTTTGTTCTTTTGGTCGGGTTATATTGGTCGGAGAACTCGAAGCTTATTATATAAAAAAATACGCCATATATTGGCGTAAAGTCAATGGTGGCTCCGGTCGGACTTGAACCAACGACACAAGGCTCTTCAGGCCTCTGCTCTACCAACTGAGCTACAGAGCCACACGTAAGTGTATTTTATCATAAAGTGTGGTAAAATGAAAGTATGAAAAAGCTAAATACTTCCCCAATTTCTGGCATGCAGGAGCTTTTGCCCCAAGAGCAGGCCGTATTTAACAAATATAAAGAAGCGATTCGGGAAGTTTACCATCGCCATGGTTTCCTAGAGATTGAGACGCCGACGATTGACCGCGCGGAGATTTTGTTCGCAAAGGCCGGTGGCGAGACCGAGAAGCAGATTTATAAAGTCATCAAGACTGACGAGTCGGCGGACGATGCCGACCAAGCACTGCGCTTTGACCACACTGTGCCACTGGCGAGGTATGTGGTGGAACATGAGAGCAATTTAAACTTTCCGTTTAAGGTGACGCAAGTGGGGCGGAATTTCCGTGGGGAGCGGGCGCAAAAGGGGCGCTTCCGTGAGTTTTATCAGTGCGATATTGACGTGATTGGACGTGGAACTTTGGCGGTAGGCTATGACGCCGAGGTGATTCAGACTTTGATTGAAGCGCTAAAGAAAATCTTGCCTGAGAGCAAGCTGCGCGTGCGCGTGTCTAATCGCAAGCTTTTGACGGCATTTCTTGAAGAAAAAAACTTGCAAGAGGTGGCGAAGGATATTTTCTCTATCATTGACCACTCCGAAAAAGTTCCCGAAGAAAAGACACTAGAAAATCTGCGGTCTCTTGGCATTGGCGACGAGCGAGTGCAAGAGGTGCTAGACTTTATGAAAATCAACGGCCATGCTGGAGAAGTCTCTAATCGGCTCGGAGAGCTGGGTGTTGACTCTGCACTGTTTGAAGAAGGGCGCAAGGAGCTTATCGCCACGCTGAATACCCTTTCTGAGAGTAATGTTTCCGGAGATGAGATTGTGGCGGATATGCGAATTGTGCGCGGGCTGGATTATTATACCGGCACGGTATTTGAGACGATTTTGCCGGACCATCCGGAAATTGGCTCGGTCTGCTCGGGCGGGCGCTATGAAAACTTGGCGGGGCTGTATACCGATCAAATCCTTCCGGGCGTGGGCGGGTCGATTGGCCTGACGCGTCTATTCTATGTGATGAGTGCGAATGGTTTGATTCCCGAGGAAGAAAATAATAACCCGGTAGATTTGGCCATAATTCCACTCTCAGAGCAAGAAGAGCATTATTGCTTAGCGCTAGCTAGAGCGTATCGCGCTACGGCCGGTCTTTCCGTGGACGTAGTGTTGAGCGATAAAAAGCTGGGCGATAAAATGAAATATGCCGCAAAGGTTGCCAAGCAAGCGGTGGTGATTGGGCCGGAAGAAATTGCAGCGAAGCAGCATAATATCAAAGACCTTGCGACTGGCGATATTACGGCGAGCCACGTGACGCCTGAAGATATTTTGAATGCGTAATCATTTGCTCTCACAACATTTCTTGAGGGGCCCGAGGCTGGCGCTGATGCTAATAGGGCACTCGAATATTCGCAAGCGCGACACGGTGCTGGAGATTGGCGCGGGGAGCGGAGTGATTACCTCGGCTTTGAGCCGCAGATGCGCGAAGGTAGTGGCGGTGGAGCCGGATGCAAAAACGGCGGAGCTGCTGCGCAAGAATTTGGCGCGACAAGGCCTCACAAATGTGGAGGTGGTGGAGCAGGATTTTCTAGAGTTTGACCTTAATCGATTGCCGGCGGGATATAAAGTGTTTTCTAATCCACCATTCCATCTGAGTTCAAAAATCGTACATAAGCTCATCGAGAGCGAAAATCCGCCTAAGAGTTTTTATTTGATTTTGCAAAAGCAGTTTGCGTTGAAGTTAATCGCGACCGAGCGACATTATACTTCGCAGCTGGGCTATGAGCTGCTAGAAAAGTATGCGACGAAAATCCGCCATCCGCTGAAGCCGACGGACTTTACGCCGCCGCCAGCGGTGCCTTGCGTACTATTTGAAGCGAAATTACTTGAGACCTTGGTTTAGCATGGACTTGACGGTGTCCCATTCCCAGCTGGGGTCGAAACCGCCGGTGGAAAATTTGCCAAAGGTGAAGTAGGGGAGGCCAGATACGGTGGAGCCGGCCTTGGCAGTGTTTTCTCGGACCTCGCTGCGGGTATCTTCGGCGTTGAAGCAGCTAGTGAAGCTGTCGCCGAGACCGATTTCGGTGCCGATATTTTTCCAGTAGTCGAGAGTCATGTCGGAGATAGCTGGGGCGGTCTTGGCATAGCCAATACCCTTCTCGTAATAATCCGTAAAGATGTGGTCGAGCGCGGCATGGTAATAGTCCCAGAAGCGATTCTCTTTGGCGGCACAGTAGGCGGCCTCAGCGGCGGGGAGAGACATTTCTATACCGGAGCTTTCGTAGAGCATGTCGGTGACGCGGACTTCGTAGGCGATTTTGTTATCTTCTAGGTATTTTTGGAACTCGGCGTCGTTTTCTTGGATGACGCGGCCGTAATAATTACAGTAGGGACACATGAGGTCGGTGTAGACGATATAGTGGCGGACGGCAGTTTCCGGGTCGCCGAGGGTCATCTGTGAGTTCCAAACTTTAGCGACGACGTCGGCAGGCTTGATGCTGCTAGAGATGATGGCGGCGAAAATTAAACCAAAAACTAAGGCAAGCGCAGCAATCCTAGCTAATTTTTTCATGATGTTTCTCCTTAAAGTGTTCACTTTTGATTATAGCATAGGTTTCTAGGCCGAGCTTACGGAAAACTAAAATTGCGAGTAAAATCGCGAGAATGTTGAGGACAACAGAGAGGGTACCGGCGAGCTTGACGGCGCCGGTGGTGCCAGAAAGGAGGGCACCGAGGACAGGGGCGAGAAGGGTGGTGCCACAGGTGGGGCAGCCAGAGCCGAGGACGGCGAGGCCGGCGACCAGAGCGGAAGATTCGAGGCCGGAAGATTTTTCTGCTTTTTGTTCTTTGCGTTCTTTACGCTCCTTGCGATTGTGCTTAGCGACAAAGACCACGAGAGAGATAAGTATAGACTGGAACAGAGTGAGTACAAAGTTAAGCGCGAAGTCGAGGAAGTTGCGGCCAACACCGAAGTTAGCTAGGAAGGCGCCGCCGATGATTTTGAAGGCGCCGGCAAAATCGCCACTTTCTAGACAACCGCCGATTAGCTGGAAAGAGGTAAAGCCGGAGGAGAGGAGGTTGATAAGTGTGCCAAAAATGAGAAAAGTAGGGATAAAGACAAGCCAAAAAGATTTTTTCTTGGTGGCGAGTAAGAGGCCGCGGCCGGCGAGCGCGAATTCGTCGAAAAACCGGGCAAAATTAAGTCGTTTCATCTATAACATTATAACACGTTTTGCGGTATAATAAGGTTATGTTTTTGAAAGAGCCTGTGTTTTGTCGAATTACGAAATATACCGTGGATACGGGCAAGTTGGAGACGCCAGTAAAGGTGGCGATAACGGGCGATTGGCATGTGAGCCGAATTGTTTCCGATAAGCAGTGCAAGTTGCTGAAAGAAAAACTTTCCAAGATACGGCCGGATGTGATTATTTTGCAGGGAGATTTGCTAGATGCGCCGGCGGAGCTAAATGATGGGAAGATGGTGCGAGCGCTGGCGAAGCGGATGCGAATATGCACTAAGCTAGCGCCAACGGTGATGGTGCTGGGCAATCACGATCAAGCGGATTTGATGCATACGCCGCCTAAAGATTATGCAGAATATATGGCCAATGTGCCAAAGGGAGTGGTGACGGATTGGCGACAGATTTGCCGGGAGACAGGCGTAATGCTATTGAATGATAAGTGGTTTGAGGTGAAGGGGCTTAGGATTTTTGGCTTTTTGCAAGGACCGGAGATTTATTATTGCAAGCCGCATCAGGGGAAACGAGCTGAGAATTTTGCGCTAATGAAAAAGAAAATCCGTGAGCTGGGCCTGGAGGGAGCATTTACAGCCAAAGATGGTAAGGTAAGCTGGTTCGTGGCACATGCGCCGATAAATGATTTGTACCGGATGCGAGAGCTAAAGGATTTTGAGGTGTTTAGCTTTGGGCATACACACGGCGGGTGTGTACCGGTGGGGCTGGATTATATTATAGATGCGCTGGGCGGACACGGAGGGCTGATAGCGCCGTTTAAGACGCTGTTCCCGCCACGGTTTATGCGTGGGCGTGAGGTTATGAAGAGTGGTGTGAGCTATATCGTGAATACGGGAATGGTGATGACGCAAGATAGTGCGCCAAAGCCGCTGCAATATATGAATTTTCTGAAAGCCGCGGAAGTGACAGAAGTGACTGTAATGTGATATAATAGCTTTACCATTCGTGGTGCTATGGCGGAGTGGTTACGCAGCGGTCTGCAAAACCGCGTACGCCGGTTCAATTCCGGCTGGCACCTCCATCCTGGCTTTGGCCGGGTGGCGGAATTGGTATACGCGTTCGACTTAAAATCGAATGGGTCTCCCATACGGGTTCAAGTCCCGTCCCGGCTACCAAAGGCTGAATAAGAAAAATGCGCCCGGAACAACGAGGCGCATTTTTAGCAGTTTGTTTTGAGTTTTGGGGTTTCTAGGTGGAAATGAGAGAGCCCACCTCCCGAAATTTGAACGCCTCTCAACGTAAGATCCGTTCAAATTTCTTATCTTTATTTTATCAATAACCGCAAGCGTAGTCAATATTGATTTTTGGGACGATTGTGGTTTAGTTTGAGTTGTTCCCTGTTCGGGTTGTTCGGTTATTATAAAATATAATACATATTTGTAAAATATATCTATAATATATATGTATATAAAATAAGCCTCGGATGAGGCTTATTTTATGCTTCTATTTGGCTCGTCTAAAAGTCGTCGTCGGTGTCTTCGGTGGCTTCGATGTAGCGACGGTGGGTGCGGCGAGTGATAAATACGAAGATGCCGACGATGGCGAAGGTGGTGAGGCCCCACCAGAAGACGTCTAGGGTCTCAAAGGCGTAGAGGAGCGGTGAGCCTTCTAGGTAGGCACGGTAAGCGTCGAGAACGGCACGGTATTTGGCGAGGAGCGACGGGCCGACGAGAGTGCGGCCGTATTCGCTCAAAGCTCCGTAGGCGCCTTCGGCGGCCTTGATGAGTAAGCGCGAGGAGTAGTCAACGTCTTCTGGGTTGGGCAGGCGAGAAATCATCGCTTCAAACTCGGCGACTTGGTCGAGAATGTCGAGCGCGGAGCTGATGATGGATATTCTATTATTAACGTCAAAGAGGTCGGCGAGGGAGAGGTTGCTATCGAAGACACCAAGGGCGTCGGTATAGCCAGAGAGAGCATCTTCGAGAGAGGTTTGATCGTCCGGGGTGACGTTGCCGGAGTTGATGCCACCGGTGTGGTCGTTATGCTCGGCTTCTTCGAGGGCTTTTTCTGCCGCTTCGATGCGGGCTTCTAGCTCGGCAATGATTTCTAGGAGCTCGTTCAGGTGGTCTTTCTCGGCTTCGGTGACGTTGGTGCTGTCTAGAAGCTCTTCGATTTTGTCTTTGAGTTCTTCGAGGTCGGAGAGGTCGTCTTTGCTAACGGTGCTGAGGTCGTAGCTGTTGATGCGCGTGTCAACGTCGGCGAGGTCGGCTTTGACTTCTTCGATACGGGCGAGCTTGGCCCGCAAATCGTCAAGCATGTCTTCTAGCTCTTCGGCCTCGGCGGCGGTGAGGTGATTGCCGTTGTTTTCTTGAGTTTCTATGATGGCGGCAATGAGAGCCTCAATCTTTTCCTCGTCGGCGGAGGTGACGTGGTCGATGTCGGCGACGGTGGCGTAGGAGTCTTCGATGGTGTGAACTTTTTCTTCGGTCTCGTTGATTTCTGCGATGGTATGTTCGTAGTCGACGAGGAGGTCGGTGACGATGCTGGTGGCTTCGCCGTCGTGGCCGTCTAGATAGTCTTCTAAACTGGCTTTGGTATTTGTTAGGTCAGTGAGGTCGTCGACGGTAGTGTGTTCGAGGTCGCCCACGAGCGTGATGGTGCCGGAGCCAGTGGTGAGAGTGGAGTAGCCGGAAGTCTGGGACTCTAACGTAACGTCAACGTCGGAGAGGCCAGGAAGGTCGAAGACGACGCCAGAGAGAGTGACGATGGAGATATTGCCAGCGCGGTCGGTAAGGCGATAGTAGACATTGACGGCCTTGTTTGGGTCGACGGAGACGGTGCCGCCAGTGGACTGCCAGGCGTCGGAAGCGTTGAGCGCATCGGCATCGAGCTCGGTGTCGGAGACGAGATATTCGATAGTCTTGACGCCGGAGCGGTCGTCGGTGGCGGACATCTCGTAGGTCTTGGTCTCGTTGAAGAGGAGGCCGAAGGTGATGGTGTTTAAGATGTTATTGAGCGAGTTCTCGCCGGTGGCGATGGTGCCGGTGGGGACGACGGAATCTTTCTTGACTTCGGCGGAGACGACGGCGCTTTCTAGGCCGGCGGCAGAGATAGCCTTAAACTCGTAGAGAGTGGAGCTGGTGTCGCTAGTCTCGATGACGGAAGTGGCGTAGGGGAGCCAGTCGTTTTCTCCATCGACGGTGGACTTTTCTCGGTAGTAGATAGTGACGGGGCTGAGGTTATTAGCGACATTGCGCGCGGTGAGAGTGACGGGCTGGTTGGTCCAGGAGCCGAGGGTGTAGCCGTGGGCGTCGACGTCGACGATTGGCTGAGTGGGGTCGATATTGTGGTACTCGACGGTTTGACGCTTTTCGTTGCCGAACTCGTTGACGGCGCGGAAGATGTAGCTGCCGTTTGATACGACATCGAGAGTGCCGCTCTCGAGCGTGGTAATGGTCTGCCAGGTGGCGCCACCATCGGTGGAAACATCGATACTGGTGATGCCGTATTCGTCGGTGGCAGAAACGCCAGCGACGTCGAACGGAATCCATTTCTCGGTATCGCTAATGACTGAGAGAGTCGGGAAGGTGGTACGTTGAATTTCTGCCCAAATTTGGTTTTCTATATCGTTTAGGGCATTGTTGATGTCTTCTAGCTTTTGCTCGAGGTCTTCCTTTTCTACATCAGTATAGTTGGCGCCGTAATCTTGAAGAGCCTGCTCAATGTCGGCTTTGGCTTCTTCGAGGTCGGCTTTGTCATCAATGGTGTAGCCGGTGGGGATGATGCCGTCGACATCATGGATGTCTTCGGTGTTTTCTGCGGCGATAGCGTCGTCGATATGTGCGAGGAGCTCGTTGATTTTGGCGAGTTCATCTTCGACGGTATCTCGTTCGTCACTGGTTAAGTTGGTGGTGGCAAGCAAATCTTCGGCTTCTTGCTTTAATTCTTCGAGCTCGGCTTTGTCTTCGGTCTTGATGACGCCAGTGTCGGTATGGTTGACAATGTCTAGGCTGTCGAGATGGTCATCGACTTCGTCGAGACGGCGAAGCTTGTCTTCGAGTTCGCGCTTTTCTATGAGGAGAGCGTTGATTTCTTCGATGGCAAGATGAGTATCGTCTTCGTCTAGAGTAGTGACAATGTCGTTGATGATGCCTTGGATGGTTTCGCGGTCGGCAGAAGTGACGTGGTCGATGTCGGGCGTGGCGTCGCCACGGTCGTGTTCGTCTTTGATTTCGGCCTCGAGCTCGGCGATGCGGTCGATGAGCTGCTGATATTCGGCCTCAAGCTCGTCCAAGATGGCTTTTTCTTCGTCGGTGGCGTGGTCGGATTCGGCGGTCTCGATGGCTTCGAGTTTGGCCTTGGTGGTTTCTAGCCTCTCGGCGTCGCTAGTCTTGAAATTATCTTCCGTGATGCCAAGCTCTAGGTCGCTAAGAGCGCCAGTCTTGATGGTGAGGTTGGTGACGTTGCCGGCCTTGTCGGTGGCGATAATGGCGTAAGTTTGGCCTTCGGAAAGGTTGATGATGCCAGAGCTGGGGAGGTTGATGGCCTCGCCGTTGACTTTGACAGAGTCGAGCGCACGGTCATCGGTGACGATGAGTTTCTTGGTGAGGTAATAAGTACTGCCGTCGGTGAGTTCGTAGGTGTGGTCGGCGTCGACATAGCCGCGGATGGTGGCGTGAGTGGTATCGAGAATGACACCGTCAGTATTAATAACGGAGACGTTGCCGACGTTGTCGATGAGCTTGAAGTAGAGGATGAAGTCGCCTTCTGGGTTGATAGAGACGGCACTAGTGGTAGTTTGCCAGCCGTCGGCGGCGAGAGCGGCTTCTTTGGATGCGAATTCGTCGCGAGTGATGAGATATTCGATGTGGTCTATGCCGGAGAGGTCGTCGGTGGCGGTGACAGAGAAGCTCTTGGTCTCGTTGAAGAAGAGGCCGAAGGTGATGGTGTTTAAGAATTCGTTCCAAGAGTTGTCCGAGCTGGTGATTTCGCCAGTCGGGGCGGTGAGGTCGCGACGAACGAGGACGCTCTCGACATCAGACTCGACGCCGGCTGCGCTGATGGCTTTGAAGTAATAGGTTTCGCCGTCGACATCGGTTTCCTCGGTGACAACGACGCCGTTATTATAAGTGTGCCAGTTGGTACCGTCGGTAGAGTAATAATATTTGGTTTCGCCGACGTTGATGGATAGGCTTTCGACGGTAAGGGTGACAAGGTCGCTAGTCCAGGCGCCTTCGGTGTAACCGTTGGTATTGACGCGAATGATGGGTTTGGCGGTGTCGAGGTTGTTATAAGTGACGCAGGTTTTGTCGCTAATGTTGTTATAATTGTCGATGGCGCGATAGCAGTAAGTGCCGTTTTCGGTAATTTCTCGTTCGGCGCGTTCACCATCGACGAGCTTGGTCCAGGTGATGCCACCGTCGAGGCTTTCGTCAATTTCTTTAACGCCGGAGGCGTCGACGCCGATAATTACGGCATCATCTTTAATCTGAATGAGGCCAGGGTTGGCGATGATGGAGATGGTAGGAGGGATGGTTTCAGGGTCTGTTGTAAAATTTACAACATTTGAGCTAATGCTTTGGCCTTCGCTGTTCTCGGCACGGACGCGAGTATAATAGGTGGTGTCGCCAGTGAGGCCGGTGGCGATGATGGAGAGGTCTTGAGCGTAGAGGTTGTTGTAGGCTGGGAGGATGTTTTTGAAGTCAGGGTCGAGGGCGACGTCGAGACGGTAAGATGTGGCGCGGGGGACGGACTCCCAGTAAATATGGGCCGTAGTCTCGGTGACATCGTTGACATTGATGACTTCTACAGGATTTGGCGCGGAGACGTTGACCATGCCTGTGACAGCGTAGATGCCGCAGTAGATACCTTCGGTGGAAGATTTGCCGTTGCGACCGGTGAGGACGAGGTCGACGGAGCTAACGAGCTTTTTAGCGTCGACGTTGATAGTGGCAGACTGGAGGTAAGGGGCGCCGGAAGTGGAGCCTTCGTAATTGTAGGTGGTAGTGGTCTTTTTGTTGGAGCCGTAGCCGGTAGTAGTGGTGGTACCCTGGATGACGCGGCGAGCGAGGCCGGGCCATTTATAGACGCCGGTGACCGTAGTAGCGTCATACCAGTCGTAGAGGCGGTAATCGGTCTCGTCGGAGGTGCCGTCAGTGTAGTGGACGACGACGGCAAAGTTGGCATAGTTCCCTTCGCCAGGGCCGCCGGCAGTGCCGAGGACGTAAAGCTTTTCGTAGGCGCCGATGGTGTCAAGTGTGATGGTGGTGGACTCATGACCGGAGTAGAGGCGGATGGTATCATTGCCGGTGTAGTCGCCAGCGCCGGTCCAGCCGAGCTGGTATGGGACGCCGTTTAAGCTGAGGGAGCCGGAAGGGTCGAGACCGCCGGAAGATTTGTTAGTGGCAGAGTAAAAGGCCGCCCAGTTATCAAGGCCGCCAGCAGAGACGATAGTTTCAAAAGTCTCGCCACCGCCCCAAATAGAGTTGCCGTTGAGCGAACTGCTGGCGATTTTGAGTGATTCGTAATAGCTATAGGATGCGACCGAGGGCGCTTTTTTAAAGATAAAAAGCGAGCCGACAATCAGCCCTAAGCACAAAATTGATAATAGAAAAGTTTTTAACTTTGGTCTCATGGTACCTCCAAAATGCTCCACAATACCATTTTACTAGAGCTTAAAATTGCCGTCAAGCCATGATTTTGAGTGGGTTGTCCTCTAGCAGAGTCGTGAGTTTGGCCTCGCCATAGATGCGAGTGAGTTGATAAATAGCTTCGTCAATTTCTGAAAAATCACGAAAATGATGAATGTCGGTGCCGAAGGCAAAAATAAGGTCGTTTTTGGCAAGTTTTTTGAGGGTTTTGGCGGCGCGGTGGCCATATTGGCCGATGGTACTGCCAAGATTGCATTGGAAAAGGATGCCTTGATTGTGCAGACGTTCCAGGATGGAGAAATCTTTTTGCGTGGAGATGTAGCGCTCAGGGTGAGCGAGGATGATTTTGTAGCCTTCGGCCTGGAGGTTGTAAAAAATATCTTCATAACCTTCAAAAATGCCGGACATAGGTAGCTCGATGAGGAGGTATTTGCTATCGGCGAGCGGGGAAAGGATTTTGTTTTTGAGGAGTTTGGGGATTTCTGGCGTAATGTAGATTTCGTTACCGAGATGGAGCTCGATATTAATACCGTTTTCGGCGACGGCTTTTTGTAGCTCGGAAAGGAGTTTGAGATTATCCGAGCGAGGACTGTTATAAATAGTGTCGGGAAGGTAATGTGGAGTCAGCAAAAGTTTGGTGACGCCGTGGTTAGCGAGTTCTTCGAGGATTTCTAGGCTTTCGTCATAAGTTTGGACCCCGTCGTCGATGTCGGGAAGAAGATGAGTGTGGAGGTCAATCATAGTTATTTGGTGCGGCGATCTTCGTAGTAGCCACCGTAATAATTATAATAGTGGCCGACTTTGCGATCGATGTCGTTAACGACGACGCCGGCGATTTTAGCGTCAACTTTTTCAAGAGCGTCTTTGGTAGCAAGGAGGGCGGCATGCGGAGTTTTGGCGTTGCGAGCAACGATAAGGGTAACGTCAGTGATGGTAGACATGATGACCGGGTCGGCAACGGCGCCACACGGAGCAGAGTCGAAGATGATGAGATCGTATTCTTTCTTCAGTGCCTTGATGAGGTCTTTGTTTTTGGCGGAAGAAAGAAGCTCAGCAGGGTTGGGGACGGAAGTGCCACGGGTGAGAAGAGAGAGGTTTTCTATGCCAGTATCTTGGATGTATTCGTGGCGGTTGGCAAGGTAGTCGGCAAGGAGGTTGGTGAGGCCGATAGTATTGGGCTTGTGGAAGATGAGATGTTGGCGGCCCTTTCTAAGGTCGCAGTCCACAAGGAGGACTTTTTGGCCAGCCTGAGCAAAAGAAGTGGCGAGGTTAGCAGAGACAAAGCTTTTGCCTTCGCTAGCAACGGAAGAAGTGATGTGAATGGTTTTAATCTTTTTGTCGATGGAGGCAAATTGGAGGTTGGTACGGAGAGAACGGATGGATTCGCTGACGATGGATTTGGGATATTTTTTGACAAGTAGTTCACTGCCGCCATCTTTGAGCTTAATGTCGCTCTTGATAATTTTGCCGGCGATAGGGAGCTTGATATCTTCTTCTAGGCGGTCACTGTACTTGATGGTGTCGTCGAAGTAGTAAATCACAAAGGCGATGCCAGTGACGGCGAAGAGGGAGATGAGAATAGCGAGGGCGACGTCACGGAGCGTGGTGTTGTTGGAGGTTTTTTCTGGAGTCTCTGCGGTCTCGAGGATGGCGACGTTGTCGAGAGTTTTGATGAGGTCGGTCTTGGTAGTAAAGACGTTAGCTACGGTGTTAGCTATTTCGGCAGAGCGCTCTGGGCTTTTATCGGTGGCGGTGATTTTAAGGATGGTGGTGTCGGTGATGGTAGAGACTTTGACGGATTTGGCTAGTACGTCGGGGCTGACGTCCAGTTTGAGTTCGTCGATGACTTGTTCGAGGACGACTTTGCTTTTAGCGATAACAGAGTAGGTGCTGGTGAGCTTTTGGTTGGCGTTGATTTCGTTCAAAGTAGCAGCGGCGCTAGAGGAGTCAGATTGGAGCAAAGCGACCTGAGAAGAGGCTTCGTAGAGCGGGGTTTTGACCGAGGTGTCGTAATAAAGCACACCAAGAAGGGCAATAATAGGGGCGGCGATAAGGGCCCAAAGGTATTTTTTGAGATAAGATAAGAAATCCTTTAAATCTAACTCTTCCATATTCTTTTATTGTAGCATAGATTGGCTATTCTGTCAATTCGGTGTTATTGTTTTCTGCCTGCTCGGCTTCAAGGCGAGCTTTTTCTTTTTCCTCGGCTTTGAGCTGCTCGGCAGTCTTGAGGTAGTGGGTGATTTTGTCTTTGGCGGCGATGATAGTAGCGTCGTTTGGAAGCATAACGTAGAGATTTTGGCCGGGCATGGAATAGGTGGGCTGCATGGAGCCAGTGCCATCGAGGCTGATGGACTCGATACTCCATTTAGGATTGGAGAAGATTTGATATTTAATCATGTCGAGGATTTCGTTGTAAGTGAAGCTGGTTTCAAAGAGGCCATCAGCGGCGCGGAGAATTTCTGGAAGTTTTAGGAGGTAGGCCGGAGTGGTAGCCTTTTCTAGAATCTTGGAGATGACTTGTTGCTGATTCTGCCCGCGGTGGCGGTCGCCAGTGGCGTAAGCGTAGCGTTCGCGTGAGAAGCCAAGGGCGCAGGCGCCATTAACGTGCTGGGTGCCAACGACGAAGTGGCATTTGTTGTGAAGTGTGGTTAAATCTTGGTCGGAGTAAATATCGATGCCGCCAAGGGCGTCAACGATAGTTTCTAGAGCGTCGAAACCAACCTTGACGGTTTTGTCGACTTTGACACCTAGGAGATCTTCGATGGTTTGACGGCTCATGTCAATACCGTAGATGCCGGCGTGGGTGAGCTTGTCACGAAGGCCGGTGGTGCCGTGAAGCTGGACGTAGTAGTCGCGTGGGATGGAGACAAGGAGAATTTTGCTAGTGGTGGGATTGATAACGGCGAGAATGTTGACGTCGCTGCGGGCTTTGGCATCTTGGACGTTGACGCGCGAGTCGGAGCCGGAGATATAGACGACGATGGGCGTGGTGCCAAAGTTGATTTTTTCTGTTTCTGTCTCTTCGGGTTGTTCCTCGCTGGTTTCTTCGGGCTTGGTGGCGCCTTTGATGAAGTCACTGAGGGCGCCAAAATAGTGGAAGAACATGAATACGGGGACAGCGACAATGATTAATGTAGCGATGAAAGATACTATGATAGGGTGTTTGGTGGGCTGGTGCTTTTTGGGGGTTTTGGGAGCTTTGGCGGGCTTTTTAGCCTTTTTGGATTTTCTGGTTTCGATTTTTTGAGTTTCGCGATCCAAAATAATCTCGATTTCTTCAATCGAGTCTTTTTTAGACCTTGCTAACTTTTTTCCCATATGTCAAATATGGTAGCATATTAGGCTGTTTTAGTCAATTTTGTCGACTTTGTCGTCTCTGTACGAGAACATAATAGGCGTGCCGACAAAGGGGTAAGCTTCGCGAAGTTTGTTTTCTAGAAAGCGTTTCCAAGACCAGTGGAGGGTGGAGAGGCCGTGGCCGTGGACGACAAACCAAGGCGGGCAGGTGTCGGTCTGGACGATGTATTTGGGCTTTGGTCGGGTGTTTTTAAGGCCGGCAGGAGCGTGTTCCAAGATGGCTTGGTTTAAAACCTTGTTGAGGTCGGAAGTTTTAAGCTCGGTGTGACGAGCCTCGTCGATTTCTAGTGCGAGATCGAAAAGTTTGGTGACATTGGCGCCGGTTTCAGAGCTGGTGAGGAGGACGGGGGCGAAGGGGAGGAAGTTGAAGTCGTATTCGAGGTCGTCGAGAATCTTTTCAATTTCTTCGTGAGTTTTAAGATCGGTCTTAGTGAGGACGACGACGATGCCCTTCCCAGCTTCGACAATTTGGCCGGCGAGAGATTGGTCGAGTTTGGAATGAGGTTCGGTGGCGTCGACAAGGAGAGCGCAAATGTCGGATTCTTCGATGGCGGCGAGAGTGCGGATAGCGGAGAATTTTTCGATGCCGACTTCGCGGCGACCGGGCTTGCGGAGGCCGGCGGTGTCTAGGATTTCTAGGTCGCGACCCTTGAACTTAATCTCGACGCGATTGACGTCGCGAGTGGTGCCCTGGCGGCTCGATACAATCGCCTGTTGTTTTTTAGCTAAACTATTAAACAGGCTGGATTTGCCGACGTTGGGGCGACCGATGAGAGCGAGTTTGAGAGTTTCTGATTTTTCTTGTTTTAAATTGGGGATTATTTTGTAAATGTTATTTTTTAGTTCATCAAGTCCGTAGCCGGTAGTGGCGGAGACACGGAAGGTGTTGTCGGGTTTGATGCCGAGGCTGCGGAATTCAAAAATATCCAAAGAGCCTTTGAGATCGCTTTTGTTTAGGACTAGGAAGACGGGTTTTTGAGATTTTAGAGCCATTTTGGCGATGCGTTTGTCTTTTTCGGAGACGTAGAGAGTGGAGTCTAGAGTGAGGAGGATGAGGTCGGCGCTCTCGATAGCGTCGGCGATTTGGTCCTGGATGGAGGCTTCAAAGTCGTCGGCAGCGTCTTTGAGGCCGGCGGTATCTATCATCAAAAATCTATCGTCGATGCGGGCGGTGACAGAGTCGCGCGTGGTGCCTGCTTCGCGGGCCACGATGGCGATGTTTCTATGCGCAAAGCGGTTTAAGAGGCTGGATTTGCCAGCGTTGGTTTGGCCGATAAGCGCGACGATAGGGAGATTTTTCATATATATTATTATATCATATTTTGTACTATCTTGCGATATACACCATATTTAGTGTGTTTTGGTATTGACAGACGCTATATATAGCGTGTATAATCATAAGCAGAATCGATTTCAAATAAATATTAAACTCGAAAAAGGAGAGATTTTATGAAAAACATTGTTTATTTTGAGCCCTCGGATACGACTAAGTTTGACCTGGAGCGGTTTGTGAGTTCGCTGAATAAGTATGCGACGGTGCCGCGCGAGAAGATCGAAGAAGCCTTGAAAGAGCTGGATGAGTATGAAACTTTGCACGTGAGCCGGCTGGTGAAGCTAGGTGTGGAGCTGATCGGCGAGTGCGGCGATGAAGCCTCTGCGCGACAATATTATGATGATCACAAGCAATATTTTGGCGAGAAGTTTGAACGCCTACGCCGGATTACTGGCTATCTCGTAGGGACGCTGGATCGTTGGAATGATGGCAAACGCGCGGAGGAGAGTGAGCGCGTGAAACATTCGGTGAATTCGTGCGTGGATGATTTGGCGCGTAATGCTAGGCTGCAAGACCAAATGCTGGCCTATAATGCCGCCTATGTCGGCAAAGCCGAATAACGTTTTTATAGCTCGATGAGTTTGGTGCGGGAGGAAGCGCCGGATTTGATGCGGATGCTAGTTTTGGGGACGTTGAAGTAGTCGGCGAGGAGTTTAATGAGGGCGGCATTGGCCTCGCCATCGTGGGCGCGAGCGCGGAGATATATTATATAGGTGCCGTCTTCTAGCTTTT
Source organism: Candidatus Saccharimonadota bacterium (assembly GCA_017513185.1). Lineage (GTDB taxonomy): Bacteria > Patescibacteriota > Saccharimonadia > Saccharimonadales > Saccharimonadaceae > Nanosyncoccus. Next base: position 68,089 of record JAFXGL010000008.1, on the reverse strand, counting down.
CTATTTTGTCACCGGCTTTAGAGCCGGGTTTGACTTTGGCGGTGATAATCATACGTTGAAGCGAAACTCCACGACGTCGCCGTCTTGCATTTCGTAAGTTTTGCCCTCGGTGCGCATGAGTCCGGCTTCTTTTACGGCCTTTTCTGACCCGAGACGTTTCAAATCATCGTAGTTGCAAATTTGGGCGGAGATAAAGCCGCGCTCAAAGTCGGAATGAATGGTGCCGGCGGCCTGCGGAGCGAGGCTGCCTTTTTTAATGGTCCAGGCGCGGCATTCCTTTTTGCCAGCGGTAAGGAAAGATTGTAGCCCGAGTGTGTCGTAGGCGGCTTTGATGAGCTCGCCAAGGGCGTCTTCTTTGACGCCGTAGCTTTCGAGAAATTCTTTACGTTCGTTTCTATCCATGCCAGCCATTTCTTCCTCAAGCTTGGCGTTGACGAAGACGGCTTTTGATGGTGCAACTAAATCTGTAAGTTTGGCTTTAAGAACGGCGTCAGTGAGACCTTGCTCGTCGACGTTGAACATGTAAATAACTGGCTTGTCGGTGAGGTATTGGACGAGTTCGTCGGCGGGGTCTTTTTTGCGCTTGGCGGCGATACGTTCTTTAGTTTCTTCGTCAGCGAGCTGGAGCTCGAGATTAATGATATCGATGTCGTCTTTGGCCTGTTTTAAAATATCTTCTTCGGGCTTGCTGTCGGCGCGGACGATGTCGTCATTTATAAAAGCGCGGACGACATGGCAGATAGCGTGGCATTCGCGGATGTGAGCGAGGAATTTGTTGCCGAGACCTTCACCTTTAGACGCACCAGCGACGAGGCCGGCGATGTCGACAAACTCTACGGTGGCGGGGACGACTTTGTCCGTTTCGTACATTTTAGCGAGGACGTCGAGGCGTTCGTCCGGAACCGGTACAATGCCGACGTTGGGTTCGATGGTGGCAAAAGGATAATTCGCGGCAAGCGCGCCAGCGTTAGTCAGCGCATTAAAAAGCGTGCTTTTGCCCACATTTGGTAATCCGACTATTCCAATCTTTAAGTTCATAACTGTGATTATAACATATATTATTATATAATATAAATATGAATAGAGAGAATGAACGATATAAGCTGCATGGGGTCTATCGACATTTTAAGGGGAATTTGTATATTTTGGAAGACGTAGTATATAATTCCGAAACAGAAGAGAAGATGGTGCTATACCGCGCACTTTATGGCGACGGGCGATTGTGGTGCCGGCCGTATGATATGTTTTTTGAAGAAGTCGACCGTAAAAAGTACCCGGAAGTAAAGCAAAAATATCGCTTTGAGTTAATAGACGCTGTTTCGATTTAGCTGAGCTTGCCGCGGCGCAGGGTAAGCTGTATTTAATGTCACCATCTTGGAGTTTGTCGAGGGCGGAGAGAAGGGAGAGAAAGGTGGTTTTGCCGGAGCCGGATTCGCCGACGATGGCGTAGATTTTTGGAGCCGCGGGAATTGCTAGATCCGCCAGGCATGTTGGGCATAGCGCCCATGCTGCTACCTTTGTCGCCAAAACCTTTAGTCTCGACGGTTTCCATGTTGTAAGAGTTGGCAGAAACGGAGACTTCATAGGAGTAATCTTTGATATAGTCTGTGTAGGTGGAAATGATTTCGTTGGCGGTGTCGACGCTGATATAATGGTGCGAGCTAGCTTGCGTTTGATGGAGAGCCAGCTGCGTTTGAGCATATTTCTAAACATGATTACCTTTCTTGTAACCATGTTATTATGACACGAGAAGCTTAAAAAGCTTAAAATTTATTCTTTTGTTTTGGCTGGTTTGGCTTTGAGAGCGGTAGCGAAGGCGAAGATAAGCGTGGCACCAATGAGGACGCCGCCGATGATGTCTGTGGCCCAATGGACGCCAGAAAGTAGGCGACCAACGACAGTGACGAGCATGAGGAGAACGAGGACAATGTTGACGAGCGTGGCGTGTTTAAGCTTGAGGAAGCGTTTGGTGAGGAGCATAGCAGAGCCGCAAAGCGCGACAGCGAAGAGAGTGTGCGAGGAGGGATAGGAAGACTCGAGCTTGCCGTCTAACATGATGGGGCGGTAATTAATGATGAGGAATTTTTCAAAAACAAGGTAGACGATGGCGACAGCAAGGTAGAAGAGGGCAAGAAGTTTAAGTTCGCGGTCGACTTTTTTGAAGCTCCTGCGTTTGATGAGTTGGACGAAGCCAAGCAGGACAAAAAAGGCGACTGGCAAGAAAAGTGCGTAGCCAGAGTATTTGGTAATTTTATACCAAAGGTCGCTGTAGCTGAAGGCGCCGAGGGCATCGCGAAGACCAGTGAAATAGACGACGGCCGTAAAAGCGATGGCGAGCACAGCGCAAATAATACATAGGATGAGTGATTTTTTAGATTCTTTCATATATATTATTATACCATATGATATAATGGTAACAGTTTAAGGAGGTAAAATGGAAAGATTTAAACTGGAATTTCCGAGCCCGAAGCGCGAGTCGGACGCGATGGATTTTTTGGCAGAGTTCGTAAAGGCCAATACGGTGATTCATGGCTCTGGTGGGCTAGATCTCTATATGGATGATTATGCGGGCTGGCTAAACCGCGTGCATGAGGATAAGGAGCGCAAGTTCAGCGAGAAGCGCGTGCCGGCAGAGACATATTTCTTGGTGCGCGAAAGCGACGATAAAATTGTGGGCGTGATTTCTGTGCGGTTGAAGTTAAATCGGGCGCTGTGGAATTTTGGCGGAAATATCGGGTTTAGTATCCGGCCGTCGGAGCGGCGCAAAGGCTACAACAAAATCAACTTGTTCTTGGGGCTGTGCGTCTGCAAAAATCGCGGGATTGAAGCGGTGATGATTAGTAGCGAAAAAAGAAATATTGCTAGCACAAAGTCGATTCAGGCGCTGGGTGGGAAGATGCTGTATGAATATATGGATGAAGAGCTAGGATATGAGATTCAAAACTATGTGATTGACGTGCGCCATGCACTGGATACATTTGGCGATAAATATGCGCCAATGATGCTGGAATATCCGGCGTAATATATGACATGCATGAAAAAGCCGCCCTGTATGGGCGGTTTTTTGGAGTGTTTATTTGATTTGAATCCAGGTGTAGTCCTTTGGATCGACGGGACCGCAGAAGTATTTTTGGCCGCGGTAGGTTGAGGCGATGATGCCTTCGCGCCCGTCTTGACGGTCGCAAGGTTTTTCAAACCAAACAGCTTCATCTTTGGCCTCACTATCGTGGTTGCCGACACCAATGTAGCGACAGCCACGGCGTAACTCCAGAGCGGTGACGACGTGGTAGCCGTTTTGCAGAAGGTGCAGAGAAACGAGTTCACTATGGTAGGGTAAATGCATGACGTCGTTGCGGAGCCAGCGGCCGGTGGATTCGTAGATTTTCCAGGCGCAGTAGCTAGCGCCGGTTTTGACGACAAATCCGGCCTGGTCGAGTACGAGCGTACTGTCGCCAGGCGTGGAGTTTTCTCCCCAGTTGGCGAAACACGGGTGGTTGTAGGGCCACGGATAGGTGTCAAAATAGTAGTAACCATCTTGGTACTGCTCAGTCTTTTTGCGCCAGGCTGGAGATTCCCAGCACTTTTTGGCGGCGCGCTGATAGAGCTTGCGATAAACGCGTCGGGATAGTTGGTTTTTGTTCCATCTGTCGCAAGATAACCTTGCCCAATGATTGATAGCGTTGAGTTTTGGCATAGCTTCCCCTCCCTATTTTCTAGATTCAATCAATGATAAAGAACACCCCTTTTCTTTATTATATCATAAAAAGCGTAAAAAGTAAATACTATAGGGCGTCGCAGAAGTAGCCAATGAGGATGAGGACGGTAGTCGCAATGATGATAGTAGCGAGATTTTTGATGTGTTGGCGTTTTTCTGAGTTGAGATTAGCGATGAATTCGCGGATGAGTGCAGAAGTGTGGTAATACCAGGGGGATTTGGCGCCGATGCCCTCAATGTTTTTGAACCCAGCCTGAGTCGCGATGACACCGGCGCGGAAAACGTGATAGCTGGACGTGGCGAAAGCAACGTGCTCAGTAGTTTTGGTTTTAGTTTTAGAGAAGCGGAAGTTTTCTAACGTAGTTTTGGACTGGTCTTCGGCGATAATTTGGTTTTTGGGAATGTGCTTTTCTAACAAGTAGTTCTGCATTGATTTAGCCTCGGCGATCGGTTCATCGGCACCTTGTCCGCCGGAAGGGACAAAGGTTAGGCTCTTTTTTGCTTCCCTTTTCTGAAGCTGGGCAAACTCGAGCGCGCGGTCGATTCGAGCGCGGAGGAGTCCTGCGGGTTTGCCGTCGTCACGCATACGGCAGCCAAGAATGATAATGTAATCTTTATCGAATTTGGGAAGGTGGCGACGAGCCTTGAATGCGACGAAAATAGTGGCAAAAAGGAGACATTCGAGATAGCTAACAATGACAGCAAAACGCCGAGTAGATTGGGGAGGCTTTTACCTTCTTTTTTGAGTAAAATAACGTTAGAGGTAATTAAGAAAAGGCAATCAAAACAAGCTGTAGAATTATGAAGCCGATTTCTAATGCGAGCACCATGTGATTATTATATACTACTTTTGGTTTCCGGCAGCGAAGATGACGTTCTCAAAAAGGACGGAGACGGTGAGCGGGCCGACACCGCCGAGCTTTGGCGTGAGAGCGGCGAGGTCTTTGCGGTTTCTGACGGCTTCGTCGACGTCGCCCATCAGAACGCCTTTTTCTGAAGCGGTACCAGCGTCAACGACGACGGCGCCGGGCTTGATGTATTCGGATTTAATGAGATGCGGGACGCCCGTGGCGGTGATAATAACGTCGTAGTTCTTTAGGTCGTTTAAATCGGAGCCGCGATGGAAGAGCTCAACGTTTAGGCCGGAATTTGTAAACATTTTGAAGAGCGGGGCACCGACGAGACGACCGCGGCCGACGAGGGCGATTTTTTTGCTGGTGAGGTCGATGTCGTAGCCGGCGAGGAGCCAGTTGATGGCAGTCGCCGTGGCAGAGTCGAACTTGCCACTTCCTGACAGGCCGTCGACGTCTTTTTCTGGCGCGATGAGCTTGACGACGTCGTCGGTTGTGTCTTTGTCGGCGTTTGCTAGCGGGAGCTGGACAATCATGCCGGAAATAGTTTCGTCGTTGTTCGCTCCTGTGATTTTATTTTTAAGCTCGTCGATATTCCCAGCTACGAAATCTTCGACGACGACACCGATGTCCTCGCCGTAATGTTTTTTAAGTTCGACGTATTTGGTGATGACAGGGTTGTCGGAATCGCGCAGAATGAGAAGTTTGGGCGTAATTTTACGACCCTTAAACGAGCGCACGAGATGTGCTTGACGTTCTTTGACAAAACCCGCGAGTTCGCGGCCAGAAAGTTCTTTTACCATTGATGATATTATATAAGATATGGACGGCGAAATCAAGCGGTGGTAAAATGAAGATATGATTGAAATTTCTCATGTGACCAAAAAATATGGCAATAAAAAAGCGCTAGATGACGTCTCGTTCGAAGTGGAAAGTGGCGAAATTTTTGCGTTTATCGGGCATAACGGCGCGGGCAAAACTACACTCATTAAATCTATCGTGGGGATTCATGATTTTGACGAAGGCGAGATTTTGATTGACGGAAAATCCATCAAAAAGGAGCCGGTTGAGTGTAAGAAAATCATGGCGTATGTACCGGACAATCCGGAGCTATACGAGAACATGAAAGCGGTGGATTTTATTAATTTTATTTGTGATATGTACGAAGTGAATGCGATGACGCGTGAGAAAAATATCAAGAAGTTGGCCGAGATGTTTGAAATGACGGAAAGTTTGAACAATGAAATTAAATCGTTTTCTCACGGGATGAAGCAAAAAGTGGCGCTCATCGCAGCGCTGGCGCATGAGCCGAAAGTTTTGATTATGGATGAGCCGTTTGTGGGGCTAGACCCGAAGGCGATTTTTGACATGAAAGAATTGATGCGCGAGATGGTACGCGAAGGGCGGACGATTTTCTTTTCTACACATATTCTCGACGTGGCGGAAAAGTTGTGCGATAGAGTCGCGATTGTAAAGAAGGGCAAGATTGTGAAGGTGGGGAGTATGAAGGCAGTGAAGGGCGATAAGTCGCTGGAGAAAGTGTTCTTGGAGCTGGAGAAATGAGCCGGATCAAAAGTTTAGTTAAGGCTTCGATGACGGAGGGGATGGACGTCTTTAACATGAGAAAAGGCGGGAAAGGCGTAAAGATTTTTGTCGCAGTGGCAATGTTTTTGGCGTTTTTTGGCTGGGCGGTTTCAATGATTTTTCCACTCAAAGCCGTCGGCCAAGAAACGGCGTTGCTTTCGATATTCGTAGCAATAACTACGCTGCTCACTATCATTGAAGGGATTTATAAGTCGGGGGGTTTGCTGTTTAACTGCCGCGACGACGATATGCTGCTGTCGCTGCCTTTGTCGCGGGCGCAGATTGTGGGACTTAGGATTTTTAAGTTTTATGTATTTGAAGTAGTGTTTAATTCCCTATATTTGGTGCCGGCGATGTTGGCATATGGTTTGTTTACCGGTGCGGGCGCGTCGTATTGGTTTGTGTCGGTGATTATGATTTTCTTGTTGCCAGTAATTCCCATCACGATTTCTTGCGTAATTGGGGCGCTGATTACGGCGTTTTCTTCACGATTTAAAAAGCATAATATAGTTTCTACGATTTTAGCATTCGTGTGTATGCTGGTGATGATGGTGTTTTCTTTTAAGGCGAGTGACTTCACGCGGAATATTGGTAGCTACGCGGGCGGAATTAGTGGCACGATAAACCAAGTGTATTATCCGGCGCGAATTTATACGGAACTCACTTCGCAGTTTGATTTTGGGAAGCTGTTGGTGTTTATCGCGATTCACATTGTGGTGATTTTGGCGACGATTGCTTTTATTTCTAAATTATATTTCCGGGTGAATTCGCGAGCAAAAAGTGTGGCGACGGCTGCTTCGACTTCGCAGAAGGTAGTGTTTGCAGCTAAAACGCGTCGGCCATTTTGGGCGCTCGTAAAGAAAGAAATGAATAGAATTGCGAGTTCGCCAACACTGATGGTGAATGCTGGGTTTGGTTTGATTTTGTTCTTGGTCGGCGTGGGGTTGATCTGCTTTAAGTTCGACGCGCTGCAGAGTTTGTTGCAGGCGCCAGACCGCGAAGAAATACATTTGACGCTCGACGATATCCGGCAATATTTGCCGGCGGTAACGTTTGCGCTGATGGCGTTTTGTAGCCTGATGTCGTTTATGACGACAACACTAATTTCTTTGGAAAAGAAGGCAATTAACCTCACGAAAACTTTGCCAATTTCCGCTAGAAAAATTTTGCTTGCAAAAGTCGCCGCGACACTCATGATAGTTTGGCCGCCGATTTTGATTGGCGCACTAGCAATGATAATTCGGTTCCAGTTTGGGATCCTTGAAAGTTTGCTGCTGATTGTCGCGGGGGTGGTGTTGCCGGCGATTACGGAATTGTTTGGGATTTTAGTAGATCTCAAGCACGCGAATTTTAACGCGGAGACCGATACGGAAATTGTGAAGCAAAGCACGGGTTCGATGGTTTCTACGTTCTTTGGGCTGGGCGGGTCGATGGTAGTGATTGGCGTAGCGGTAGCGCTAGTGTTTGCCGTTGGGCAAACTTTGGCACTAATAGCAGTTGATGCGGCGCTGGTGGCGGCGTGTCTTGGACTCTACTGCCATTTCGCAAAAATTTGCGAAGCTAGGTTTAAAGAATTACAGACTTAATCTGCTTCGATTTTGACAGGCTCAGGTTCGAGCGCAAGGCCGTATTTGTCTTTGATGATTTTTTGAATTTCCGTGACGGCTCGTTGTAAGTCTTCATAAGTTTCGCCAGATTCGTTAATGAGGATGAGGGCAGCCTTATCGGAGACTTTGAAGCCGTGGAAAGTTTTGCCTTTGAGTCCAGCGTTTTCTAAGAGCCAGCCGGTGTTGACTTTAAATTTACCGTCTTTGGTTTCTCGATACGGAATGTCTTTATTTTTGGGTGGTTCGTCTAAAATAATGTTTTTGAAGAAGCTGCCGGCGGAGGCTTCTTTGGCGGGGTCGGGGAGTTTGTTTTTACGAATTTCTGCGACGGCGTCGTAAACGGATTTTGGTGAGTAGTCTGCGATATGATGCTCGTCGAGGTAAGCCTGGAGAGAGTTGTAGAAAGGCTGTTTTAGCTGGTGCTCTGTGAATTTGAAGGTGGCGCTCAAAATAAAGTAGCGGCCTTTATCTTTTCCCGAGTTGAAAATAGAGTGGCGGTAGGCAAAGTCGCAGTCTTTGGCCATGATTTCTTTGTATTCGTCGAGGAGCGAGTCATAGACTTCTACGGATTCTAGAGTATCTTTGGCTTCTTGGCCGTAGGCGCCAATGTTTTGAACTGGAGCGGCGCCGACGGTGCCCGGGATTTTGGCCATAGCTTCGACGCCGGAGAAGTTTTTACTAACGACGAACTGCACAAAGTCGTCCCATATTTCCCCACCACCGGCTTTGACGATGAGCACGTTTTCCGATTCTTGGAGGATTTCTATACCTTTGATTTGGTTGAGAATGAGAGCACCGTCAAAGCCCGTGTCTAGTCCGAGAGAGTTCGCGCCAGCTCCTAGAAAGTAAAATGGCAGGCCTTTTTCTTTGACGAACCCGAAAGCTTCGGTGCATTCTTCTGCGTGTTCGATTGCTATGACGAAGCGTGCCGGGCCGCCGAGGCGCATGGTGGTTAAATCTTTGATGGGGATGTTTTCTCGGATGTTCATAGGGCTATTATATCATTATCGTGGTAAAATAGGGGCATGAAAGTTTTGATGCATACGTGTTGCGCGCCGTGTTCGGTATATTGTATTGGCTCGCTGCGTGCGGAAGGGATTGAGCCGACGGTGTTTTGGTTTAATCCGAATATTCACCCGTATATGGAGTATAAAGCAAGGCGGGATTGTCTGAAGGAATATATTAAGTCGATTGGGGTTTCTGGAATTTTCATTGAGAACTATGGAGTGGAAGAGTTTTGTAAAAATGTAATCGGTGATATTCCGAATCGGTGTGTGAATTATTGCTACCGGGCGCGGATTTCTCAAACGGCGAAATATGCGCGCGAGCATGGGTTTGAGGCGTTTACGACGACGCTCCTAGTGTCGCCGTATCAGAAGCACGAAGAGCTAGTGCGAGTTTGCGAGGAGATTGCGGAGCTTTCTGGCGTGAAGTTTTTGTATCGAGATTTCCGCGTGGGGTTCCGCGAAGGGCAAAAAAAGGCGCGAGAGTTGGGGCTATACATGCAGAAATATTGTGGGTGTATCTTCTCCGAAAAAGAGCGGTACGAAAAGCAGATTCTCCGTGACTTGGAAGCGGGCGTGATTGAAGTTTAATTTGATGATATAATGATATTAAGCTAAACAAGGATTTGAAGATGGAAAAGTTCAAAAAGTTTATTCCAGCCATTCTTGGCGTGGTTTTGATGGGCGTGGGAGTTTATTCGTATTTCCGCGCGGGGGAGCTCGTGAAAGTTTGCACGAAAAAGGTGGTAGCGACGGTGGTGGATATGCGTGAAGACATCGACACCTCGTCGGAGGGGATGCGCTATATGTATTATCCGATTATCAGTTATGAGGCCGATGGGCGGACGATTGAAAAGGAGCTTGGCGGTGGCTCGAACACGCCGGCGTATCGCATTAATGATAAAATTGACATTTTGTATAATCCTGCGAAGGTTGAGGAGTTTATCGTCGCAGGAGAAAACCAGAACATCACTTGGATTATTCTCGGCGGGCTGGGTTTGGTGCTTCTTGGGGTTGGGGTTTATGTGATTGCAAAGAAATAGTTAATGTGGTATAATGTCGGGAGTGAGCGGGCCGGTAGCTCAGCTCTTGTTTGAGGACGAATGTCCGAGACCGTTTTAGCGGAGCACGAGCCAAGGTGCCACAGAACATCACAAATCGCGGTGAGCAAAGTCCCGATATGGGCCGGTAGCTCAGCTGGTTAGAGCACGAGCCTCTTAAGCTTGGTGTCGAGGGTTCGAGTCCCTCCCGGCTCACCAACAGGGGAACCTGTGGAAAACTCAGGTTCGAAGATGAAATTAAATGGTGATTTATATCTGTAAATCACCATTTTTTGTGCATCAATTTCAAGGTTCGAAACCATATTTCGCACCAAAATGTCCTTTTCGACGAGATCTCCTTTCTCTAACCTGTTAATTAGCGAATTTAGCGAGTTCGAAAACTTTTCGATAGTCATGCGCAATTTTTCAGGATTCTTAATTTTGGCTTCAATTTGCTTGATTCTTTCGTCGATATTTACAACATCATTTTGCAAATCCGCCATGTCCTTTTTGAGCTTGTCTTTGACGGCTTTTGGCGACTCTTTGTCGAGTTCGGCGTACTTTTCGGCAAGGTCGTCGATCTTTCTTTGTTTCTGTGTTTTCTGGCCGAGTAGCTCGTGTTTCTCGACAGTGGCTTCTTGCATCTTCTTGTTCGCATATTCACTCATGTCGTCGACAAAGCTTGTAAAGTCATATTTCTGGCTGATACGGCCAAACTCTTCGTAGAGTTGATCCATGATGACATGCATGCGCACGTTGTTATTTGGACGCGTACAGGCTTTGTTATGGCAACGATAGTTGAGATAATACGTGCCGGAATGTCCGCGGTTCCTGGCCGGAATCATATAGTGGCCGCATACCGAGCATTTGATAAGATGACGGAACGGCAGGAAGTATTTGCCGTGCGTGGCTTTTTGATTCTCGTAGCAGGAAGATTGAATCGAACCGCGGTCCTTTCTAAACATTTTCTGAACTTGGTCGAATTCTTCTTCGGTTACCATTGGTTTAAAGTTTGGCGTTACTACGCGCAAATCTACATAGTTGCGGCCTTGCTCTAAGATTCCGTAGTAGAACGGATCGTGGAAGATGCGGTTTGCGGTGCTTTCGCAGACGCCGTAGCTTCTGACGTGCTTGTTTCGGCGTGATAGTTTTGTAGAGCGTTCCACATTATTAATCTTCCAGTAACGGTAGACTTCCATTTGTGACGCACCATTTAGAATCATTTGCCAGCCTTTTTGGATCATTTTGAAGTTCTTGTCTGGTTTGTAATAGCCAGATACGTCGTCACGGATATATCCCCACTTCGGCATACCGCCGGATTTACCTTGTTCAAGGTTTGAATCGACGCCGCGTTGTACGCTTTCGGACAAATGTTCTGAGTATTGCTTCGAAAGCGCAAATAGCATGTTTAGTGTCAGCTTGCCGCTTGAATCGTTATGAAATTCAAAGGTTGGGAAACGTAAGTCTTTAATGACTCCGTTATCAACCATATCGACAACCATTCCGGCTTCGAGTGAATTTCGTGATAAGCGGTCTGGGTGCCAGGCGAGAATGGCGTCGTATTTGCCTTTTTCGATATCTTTTAGCATTTGCGAGAAAAGCGGACGGTTGCCGGATTTCTTCGCGGACTTAGATTCCTGGATCGGTTCGCCGACTAGAAGCAAACCATGATTATTCGCATATTCTTTACAATATGCGATTTGGTCTGGTAATGATTTGGCTTGAGCTTCGGCATCTTCGGAAGATTTACGCACGTAAAGTACGTAGCGTAGTGGCTTCTGAACTATACCGCTACTCGCATTGATTAGCGCTCTATTCATAGTTTTAGAACACGACAACTACTCCGTCGTCGCACACTCCTTTCTCTTTGTTGGATTCGCGCTCTGGCGAATCGTCTATGTCGTCTAATGCGCAAAGTAATTGCACTAGATTATTGACGGCTTCCTTTCGGTCTTCTACGACCGGTTGTTCCTTTTGCATTTAAGGTACATACTTTTCTTTCTCCACCCGAAGTGTTGCCATTCGGCAAGTATCACTTGTAGTGCAGAATCTGCGCATAAAATATGAGGGGCTACCCCCTCTTACTGGAGAAAGGCGCAGAACTCTGCACCGCAATTAACATAAGTATATTACATAAGTTCGAAAACACCAAGCATAAGCGTTTTGGAAGTGTGGGGAGATATATGAACAAACGTTTCTTTGTTATTTCTACCCCTGTTTTTGGTAGAGTTCGAAAACTTGTAATTCTTGCGAAGGTAAGTTTAGATACGGACACTCTGCGAGGATGGCCGCGATTGATTATCATATTTGTCCTCGCAGGGAGTAATGGATTTGTATTATTTAATGTCACGAATCATATTAAAGGAATCAATGTATGATTCTAGATCTTTTTTGATATATTCAAAAACTTGTTTTGAAGTATGAGTTTTTGGCTCCAACTTTATGAATTTGTTATGAAATTCTACTAATGCACCATAATCCAACTCGCAGAACAAGTCTGGTTGTTCTTTAATTCTGTGATATATTCCAGTAATAGCGTCTCTGACATTACAGAAGTCGATCGTTTTTGCGTCTTTATGCTCTAATTTCGCTGTTATCGTATCGGTATCTAGTATTGAGAAGAATTGTTTTCTAGAAACGATTTCTTCCTCATTTTCATAGACCGCACTTCTTAGCTTTTCGCTCCAGTTATCTTCTTTTATGACTGAGTTTATAAGTAGAAAAGCTTTCTTTTCTTTTAGGTTACGAATCTCGTTCCTAAGTTTATTTACTTCACTTTGGTACTCGTCCATTTCTTCTTGACTATAAAAAGTAAAAGTGGCTAAATCTATAAAGTCAAAATCCTTATCGTCTATATTGTCTAAATGAGAAAAAATATATTTTTTAGCCTTATCTAGGAAAGAACTATCATCCATTATATTCTTACACCTAATCAGTACTAAAAGAATTCGAGGATAGAACTTATAGGTATAATTGCCAGACTCTAGTTTATCAATTATATCTTGTTCTAATGTAATAATTTCATTATCTTCGACGCGATAAGTATCGCCATAAAGAGTCATAGTCGGATCGTCTTTAATCTCTCTTGAATCAATGAGGGTTTTTACGTGTCTTTCTAATACTTCTTGTATATATTTTGAATTAGTTCGTATTTCAAGAACTCCATATGCTGCGATAAATTCAAAGTATCTTATACTATTCGGTTCGTCATATTTGTCTGGCGGTAAACAGATTGATTGAATGCTTTGATGTGGATCAATTGTGGTTTTGCCAAATCCAGTTTCGTTGTATATGAAAAATAGAATTATGTCTGTGATTAATCTTTCGTATTCCTCATCGTTTTTATATCGAAACTTTGCTTGAATTATCTTTATAACCTCAGTCGCTTTTTCAATTCCGCTCTGTATTTTTCGAATGTTAGTAATATTGTAACTGTCAATAAAATTAAGTATGCTTTGCGTATTCTTTTGAAGAAGTTCTTTTGCTCCATTATTTGTATTTTCTATAAGGCTAGATATTATAGATTGATAATCTTGCTGGAAAGAAAGGTTTTCGCGTATGATTTTGTCCATGTACTCTTCAAAAACAGCAGTATCATCTTTTGGTATTTTTTTCGTATTTGCAACCAACAGTATTTTAAAATTATATTGTTCGGTGTATATACTGATTTTTCCAAGTAGATTAGATAATGGTATCGTACTTCGCTCTATATCATCGATAATTATTAAATATTCTTTAAGAATTTTAGCACTAGCGTTGACAATTGCAGATTCATCAAATAATGAATCTGGTAGCTTAAGGCCATTAATAGATATTTGTTTCAGGATATCTTTGGCAAAATCCGGAATTTTTAGATGTAGATTACCCTTGCCTTTGTTTTTAAAAGCTTTTTTAGGAATTCCAGCAAGAATTGCTTTGTCTATTTCAGAGCTGTTTTTAAGGCCGAAGGCGGATAAATAGATATATTTTGATTTGCTTTCTAGATAATTTCGTACAAAATAGGTCTTTCCAGAACCCCATGCGCCATCTAGTAAAATAGCGCGATCCATATCGGAATTTCGATATTGCTCAATTGCATCTAATAATTCGTCTTTGTTCATATATTGCTCCTTTTCAATCTATTTAGCCAATGCTCTAAATTCTTATTTGGAGAGACATGGTTACGCCATTCTTTTTGAGTTGTCAGCGAAGGTTCGTAAGTCTTATTTTGTTCTGGGAAAACTGGCTGTTCGCAGATATTGCCTAATGAATCGCGATAAAAAAGTAGCAAAGATGCGCTAAATAAGCTAACTACTGGATCTTCTTCATAGTAGTAAATTGTTACTATTATTATTTCTCCTTTGCGAATTTTTTTATCCAGTAATACGCCATAGTTTACTAACCCTTTAGTGGTGAATTCGTCTATATAGTTTTTCTCTATTAATACATTTTTCTTTGGGTTTTCTACGGCAATTTCGAGTTCATTAATGTCTGAGTCTCCGATGTTCTCAAGAAAGATGGTGTGACGTTTGAGACCTTTTGTGTTCCGTATTCCTTTTGGATATTTAATCGCAATATTGTTATTATCGTCTAAACTAGCCTCATATGAACAAAAAAGTACATTTATGTTTTGCGAATCGTAGAGCTTTTCGCTTGGGATGTTAGCCCCATCCGACGCAAGAAGTTCAGCCTTATGTTTGAAATTTTCTCTAATTTCTCTCCGTTCGGCGTCTTTTCTTTGCCAATGATGAGTAATACCACTTGCGATAATTGCGATAACTCCGCCGACAATGGCGCCAGTTACTGTTGCTATTATATTATTGTTCCAGAACTCCATTATCGTCCTTTCTCAAAGATGAATAAGTATTCATGTGCCAATAAAAGAAAATTATACTTTATGCTGTTCGTTTTCCAATATCCAGTCGCTCGGCAATTATGCTGCTCTTTCATAACAATTTCTTTTAATTTAAAGCCAGCGTCTTCAAATACTCTCATCGTCTTAAAGCTCAAGGGAATAACGTGGCCTTTTTGGCGTGTGTCGCCCATTAGAATCGCGCAGAACTTACCTTTCTTTAGCACGCGGTAGCTTTCGCTTGCGACGGCTTTCATTTGCTCTAAAAACTCATCTACTTTAAAATTCGAAAGGTCGGCCGGTATATCTTGCCCATCGCTATAATGAATAATATTTGCGTAAGGCGGATGCGTGCAAATTAAATCTATGCTTTCATCCGGTATTCCTTTTAGTTTTCGCGCATCTCCCTTACGAACATAAACTTTACCATTTGCGCCGTCATGTTTGAACTTAACCTTTTCTCGGCATCGGTTTAAGGCCTCGTCATTAACGTCTAGGCCCAAGATATTTCTATTTAATAACTTTGCTTCTACTAGTGTAGTTCCGCCACCGGCAAATTGGTCTAATACCATGTCGCCCTCATTTGAATAGCGGAGAAGAACGTTGCGCGGAATATATGGCGACCAATTTCCGCGCCATTTCGCATCGTGGGTAGCCCAGTTGCCACGATTAGGGAAACTCCAGACACTAGTCATTTCTAACTCAAAATCGTCTGGCCCCCATTTCTTTATCTCTTTAGTTTTATCGGGCATAGATATTCTATTCTCCCTCAGTTTCTGGAACCGGTAAACCAAGTCTTGTTAACGGAATATACTCAAAATAATAATCGCAATCTACGCTTTGAATGTAGTCTAAGACGTCTTTATATTTTGGATCTCTAAACCAGTTATCAAGAAGATAGATATATTCGACATCGATATTAGCTTTAGACATAAGTTTCTGGTATTGTTTTTTCTTGAAGTCGCAGGTTTGGAGTTTTTCATCCACCGAGCCGGCAACTTCTTGATGTTTGCATTCAATAATGAACAGGATGTTATTCAAAATTACATAAATACTGTCGTCTGGTAAAAGTTGCTTTGAAATGTATTGCTTCCAATCAATCCCAAGCTCTTTGAGAAAAACATTGTAGAATTTATGTTTCTTAAATACTCTTGCGACTAATTCTTCGTTATAAAAGATTTCCTCGTCATTTTCTACACGATAACCATCTTGCCTCGAGAGAAACGTTGCTAAATCGGTCTTGCCCTCAAAAATTAAGCCCGTCCTTGTATTTCCACCGTAGATACCACCTTTTTTCATTTTTTACTCCTTTCTTAAAAATTTGATATTAATAATTCGTTAATTTTTCCGCGTTTGTCGCTATTTCGATTTATCATGCGTGTTGCGGAGACACGCTTGATATTCTGATTTGCGTATGCGTCGTCGAAGAAGTTATCGTCTTTGTTGGCGTTCTTCGGATCGGAATTACTTGCAACTATTTTTGCGCCTTTCTTATCGAGTTTTTGAATGAATTTTGCAAGTTCCAGTTGATTCTTATCGTCGAACATACCCTCAGCATATGATGTGAAATTGGCTGTCGGCGTGAGTGGGCGATATGGCGGATCGAAATACACAAATGTTTTATCGTCTATAAAATCACCCGATTCTTTATAGTCGCCACATACTATCTTTACGTTTTGTAGTTTCTTAGACACGGCTCTTAGATTATGTTCGTTGCAGATTAGTGGATTTTTGTAGGCACCCATTGGCACGTTGTATTCACCTTTGCGATTCACACGATAAAGGCCGTTAAAACATGTTTTGTTGAGAAAAATCATTAATGTGGCAAGCTCTACGCCAAATTCTTGTTTGCTTTTAAGCTTGTTAAAACGTGCACGTTTGGCGAGATAAGTCTCTTTACGATCGTTATTGTCTAATGTTGAGTAATCACTCTCAAATCGTTTTAAAGTGTCCAATAATGCGTCAATATCGTCACGAATTATCGTGTATGTATTTATTAGTTCGGCATTAATATCGCTGATATACACTTCCTGAAGTTCAAACTTGTTCAGGATATCGAAAAGGACAGCGCCACCGCCAACAAACGGTTCTGCGTATTTTGTTATAGTAGTATCTTTGGCAAAAGGGTAGTATTGCTCGATTTCTTTGAGCAATTGTCCTTTACCGCCGGCCCATTTTAGAAATGGCTTTGCTTCGTTATTAATTAAGGATGCGGCTTTTGTTCGTGCGTCCATTGGCTTTACAGCATCGCATGGAATTACCCATGAATTTCCGACGAACATAGCACCGATAATGCGTCCCTCAGAGCATAAAGTAGCTACTCTTCGTTGAGAGACACCCCATTTTGTAGCAGTTTCTTTTGCTGAAATATAATTCATTTTACCTCGCTTGTTCCACTTACTATTATATTCCAAATCTAGAATAATACTAGATCTGAAAACTAATCCGCAGTATAATTATATGGAGGATATTATGAAAATTGATGCAATCAATATATCTGACAAAAAGATAGAATTAAGCTCCTTGAATGTTATAGTTGGAGCAAACGGTGTCGGAAAAACAACGCTTCTGAACGATCTTTATAATAAATTCGCTTATAATAATCCAGTTCAAAAATGGCACAACATACTTCCTGATGAATATGTGAAAATTAGGAATAAGGATTGGTCTGATTGGTTTAAATCTTTGGAAAAAATATCTGGCCAGACACATTCAAACGGTAGAGAACAGCTTGGCTCATTTGCCGATCCGAGAACGATAGGAAAACAAAATAAGCCCCGAATGTTAAACGAGGAGTTCTTGCAGGAAGTTGGTAGAGTAATCGAAACACAAGATGCGCCAATCTTCCAATCGTATATGCATGTGAACGAGTGCTTCAGGCAACAACGCTCATCTTTGCTCCGCGTAGACGACAGGTTGTTTTTGAGTACATCAAATCTAGGACAATTTTCCGGTGATTCGATGAGCTCTATTCAGCCAGCTCCGTTTCTTGCATCCCACTCTGATATATTGAAGTCGATTAATCAAAAAATGCTGTTGATGTTTGGGAAAAGATTATTCGCTGAATCTTGCAGAAATTTTGAATTTGAATTATATACTTGCGAAAAAAATAATCCTGGCCCGAAACATTTCGAATATTCTCCACAAAATGTAGAAAAAATTTCTAAAGCCATAGAGGAATGGAAAAAGGATTACGGAGCCGTAAAACTATCAGAAGAAGGTCATGGAATTAGAGCGGCGGCACAGATACTATTTGAATTGGAGAACGATGCCAATAAAATACTATTCATAGATGAGCCAGAGCTACATTTATATCCCTCGGCTAAATATATTTTAGGTAAGATAATCGGGGACTACTCCAAGAAACGCAAGAAGCAGATATTTGTATCTACTCATGACTCCGATTTATTAAAAGGTTTGATAGAATCTAGCGCCAATCCGACAATCATAAGAATTACGGAAAAGCATGAAGCAAAAAGCATTAAGGGTACTGAAATTCAAGCCGGAACACCTACGTCTGTGTTATCATCTATTTTTCTGGATGCAATTATTGTCGTAGAAGGAATACAGGATCAATATGTTTACAGTAATGTAATTTCTCACAAAGGCTTTATGGGAAATAATTCGTATCAAGTCATTTCTTCAAATGGAAAGGAAAATATCAGCAACGATTTTTATTTATACGAAAAATTGGGTATAAAATTTGCTGCGATTATTGATTTTGATAGTTTGTACGGCAAGGGCAATAAAGAGGCAGCTATTAAAAGATGTTTGAAAAACCTAAATTATGTAGAGAGTCCTGAGAAAGAATCATTACTTCAAATGGTTAATGAGATTGATGCCTTTTTTGTTAATCTAGCCAATAAAAAACAAGGATTAAACTGTACTGCCTTAAGTAAAGAACAAAAAGAAAGAATTTCTGTATTATTAAACAAGTTATCTGCCGTTGGAATGTTTGTTTGTCCAATTGGCGAACTGGAAGATTGGGTATTTATGAAGAAAGGTAAAGAAACTACTCCTGAAATAATCTTCTCTAAATATAAGGCCCGTTGTAATTCAACATATAGAGATTTGACCGATTTTATGTTCGGAGTGTGTAGCTATCTGCATAACAAATAATTATTTGGCATTTTTACCGCTTCATGTCAATAAAAAATCCCACTCCTGTTTTTTGCACAATAACTTCCAAAACTCGATTATGGGCGGATGGATGAGCTCTCTCTTCGAGGCTATATCTATTGCCAGTAGTAATGGCGTCAGCTTTATTCTTTCTTTATAGTCTCCGGAAGTTCTGTTTCGCTAATTAATTTTGGAGCGCTTCTAATTTCAAAAGCGTCAACTTTGTATCTTCTTCCGGGGCCACTAGTACTTTTTCCTATTATCTCTTGAAAATACCAGTTTTCGTAACAATCTTTAAAGTAAATTCTAAATGATATTTCCACGGTTCCTTGCCCCTGTTGGCGTTTTACGACCGTTTTGACATGCTCGTTGCATTTATCGCCTTTATATAAAATCGGCGCAATCTCGCAATAATTGTCGCTTTCTTCTGAACCACATTTTATACCACCAAGCCAAATATCATACATTTCGCGTTGGCCTACGTTTTTGAAGGAGATAGCGATGAGCAACATCGCCTGTTCTTCTTTCGGTGGCTCAATTATTGGCGGAATGCTTTTTTCTATGTTTATAGCGGCCGTGTTTGCTTTTACTTTAATAAGTGGTAAGACATTTTTACGACTGGTCTCTTTTCGAAATTCATTTTGTTTTTCCATCGTCATAGACACCGCCATTATGGCGCCTACAAAGCCGATATATGATGCGGCGACTGCTCCGAAAAAACTAATACTGAAGGCAAGCCACTCTTTAGAATTATTTTCGTTGACGAGGCCAAACTTGCTCGGTGTATCAGTAACATCAAAGATATAGATACACGCAAAGATTAGAATTGCGGCAACAAAGGCTCCAACTGCAATCTTTACGTATTCGTCCCACTTATCTTTTTTGCGTTTGACCTTCATTTTTCAATAATAATTATATTATATTATATTATATTGTTGATTATTTTTCTAACGTTTGAGGGTGGATCACCTTCGGAGGAGTTTGAGTTGAGATTTGGCGGCAGGGGCGACGCGATGAGAGTCGCAGATTTTGGAGATGGCTTTGTTGAAGGTCCATTTGGGGAGATTAGAGTGCTGGAGATAGACGAAAGTTTCGTCGGGATATTTGATGAAACACTCCGCAAGAAGCCAAGCAAGCGACATTTTGACGTAATATTCGTCGTGTTCTTTGAGGTATTCGAGGCGGTCGAAGATAAGAAAGAGGTGGTCAGAATCAACATAGAAATCTAGCAAACAAACTAAACCAGCACGGATAGCAAACTCGTTTCTGGATTTCAAAAGTGGTTCGACTTTTCGGTCGAGGAAGTCAAGTTCGTGATGCTTAATGGTCTTGCGGAGGCTAGCAACAAAAGTATCGACAGTGCACCAGTTGTCGAGAAACTTGATTTGCGAGTCAAAGTGTTTGAGCATTTCCGCATAGGGCAAGCGGGCGATGAGGAAACCACGGGCGATGACTTCTTCAATGGCGATCGGTTCGGCCTTTAGGAATTCGTCGAAGTCGGCGGGCGGGATTGCTTTGACGAGCTTACGGATTTCTGGGATGCGGACGCCGAGGAAAGGGCGATCGCAAGGGATGCCGCGCGTGACGAATTCGCGATAATCATCGTCCACAATCGAAATGAGTTTAGTGCGAAAAGAATTGACTGGTCGCTCACTGCACATAGTTATATTATAGCAAATATAAACCCGCCCTTTTGCGGGCGGGTTTAGGGGGAGGCTAGGATTCTTCTTCGGAAGATGGTTTTTGCTTTTTGTGGGATTCGAGCCAGGCTTGTTTTTCTTCTTCGGTCATATTAGCGAGCTTTTCTTTCATCTTTTCCTTGCGTTCGGCTTTCTTTTGTTCCCATTCTTCATCGGTCATGTCCGCTGGTTTTTCACGACGGGAGGCATCGCGATTTCCTTTTTTGTGCGTTTCTTTCCAGGCGGCTTTTTCTTCTTCGGTCATAGATTCGAGCTTCGCCTTTATTTCGGCTTTCTTTTCCTCGCTCAGTTCTGGGCGCGTGCGCTTTTCGGCGGTTTGCTGCTTGCTACTTTCGGAAGCGCCGTCGGCAGCGCTGACGGGCTGATTAGAGGTGAGAGCGCCAATGCCAGCCACGGCACCTGCGGCGAGAGCGGAAGCGACAATTAATTTTTTATGGTTCTTGTTCTTCATAGTTCTTCCTTTCTTTATTATTTTTGTATCCCGATTTTATCAGTCAGAGCTTAAACAAAAATGAAATTTTGTCATTAATGGCGGGAAAAGGTTACGATAAATTTAGTTAAATTTTTATTACTCTCGCAAGTTATCTGCCAGTCATTTTGCTCGCAAAGTGCTTTGGCGATAACAAGGCCAAGACCGGAACCATCTTTTATTTTCTTCATTGTCATTGTTTTAGGGCAGTGTTTTTATTTGGCTGAGAGTGAGTAGCTTTTCTTAATGAGTTCAAATATTAGTCCGTTCGGTAAAGTCCCATCAAGCCAAATAGTGATCCAGTTGTTCTTATTCATGTGATAAGCCGGGAAGATATGGTCACTCGTTTCGGCGAAGTCATAAGTCTGATTTTTATCGAACTTGAGATTAATAACGTCGATTGCTTTATCTTCTTTTAGCCCCAGACTCTTGCTGTATATAGTTGCGACTAATGCAAACCATTTCTTGTTATCGTCATGGCGGAAGACTGCGTAACCTGGGTAGCGATCTGGCCATAAGAATTCTGGATTCGCTCCATATTCAGATTTAATATGTTCCACTACCGTATTCGCTTGTCTTTTCTCGCTCATTTTTATTTCACGTCAATACTTATTGAGATATTTCCATCATCTAGGCTTGGCAAATTGTTAATATGCCCAATTTTTGAGTAGCTATAACTTGTGTCGAATGATTCGTAGAAGATTACGAGACAGTTATCTCCAAATAGCATCACGTCGCCGGCTTCAATATGTTTCGGGCTATAAGTATTGGTCGGTAGAGAATTGTCTAAATATGCGTACTTCTCATTTTTGTTCAGATCGTTCATTGCGATATCTAGAGGCAATGGTTTAACTAAGGCGGAAGTAGTTGAATTTTCCTCTAAGTTTATCTCGAGTTTTTCGTTATTAAGGTTTGCGTAGATTTTGGCCATTTTATTCTCCTTTTCATTGTTGTTGGTGATTGAAGTCTCTTGGTTTAATTCAGTATCTATATTTGGACTTTTATTATTCATTAGGATTGTCGTAACAATTGTTGAGACTACTACGACAACAAGTATGGGTATGAAAATCTTGAGGCCTTTATCTATTTTAGTGCTAACCATACTATATTTTCTTCCATCTTTTCAAAGTTGGGAAAACTTTAGTGCAATACTCTTTCATTTGCTCATTGGTCATACCGGCTTGGGCGCCGAACTGGGAGCATTTGTCAATGTATTCTTCCATTGAACATTTATCGATGAATTCGCCATCTTTGTAGCACCACTTACAATAATCTTTATTAATACTGCCATCTTTTTCAGTAGAGTACATATCTTCTGAAGTTAGCGGCATTGCACAGCTTTGGCAAATAGTTTGTTCCATAAAAGATCCTTTGTTTACTTACTATAATTATACCATTGGCATTGTATTTCTTTTATTTTCTCCATTGTCATTGTTTTAAGCCTCTGCGGCTACAGTTAAACCATATATTCCTAAAAGTTCGAATCTCTTTGCCTGTATATCTGCAAGGTCGTCGATCTTGCGTAGTTTGTGAGTTTTCTATGGTTTTATAGTTGCTTTCCAGTGTTTAAATGAAGCATAAGCATCTTGTCTTTCTATTGATAATTTGATATATTATGAGTAATAAGTGTTTAACCAAAGGAGTAATAAATGTCAAAAAGAACTTCGTATGAAGCGATAAAATCATTTAGTTGGATTTATATTATTGTTGCTGCATTTTATACTATCGGTACAATTATTTGTTTCGCCATGCCAGAACTTCGCAACGGTTTGGAAGAAAGTCTAGGTGGTAATGAAGGAATGATAAAATTTGGCATTACAGCCGGAGTAACCGTTCTGCTCAACTTGTGGTATTTCTGGCTTGCAAGAAGAGTTGCAGCTAAGAAAAGCGACGGTGTACTTTATGGAGTTTTGTTGATTTTGGGTATTGTCGGCGCTATTGCAACTTTCTTTACTACAAAAACTGGTGCAACAGGCCTTTTGTCGCTCGACTTTATTATTGATACAATAGGTCTTTATTATCTTGCTCAAGTGAGAAAGGAAAAATAGTAGAAGACTCCTTCATACACGTCGTAGTATAAAGTTCGCAACCCGAAAGATTATAAGTTTTAAGCTTATTTTCTGCTTTTCGTATTGCAATCTCCATGAATTCTTTTTTGTACATTTATTTATTAAAACAATGGCAATGGAGAAAATAAAAGAACGACAACGTCAATAGCTAATTAATCCAGTGATATAATATGAGCAGTAACAGTTAAAAGCTTTAAAATTAAATATAATTGAAATAAAGGAAAGCCTCTACGACTCCAGTAGAGCCACATATTCTTAAAAGTTCGAATCTCTTTGCCTGTATATCTATACCTCAGAACTCGCAAGGCATCAGCACCGGATAGTCTTTCTTATTCTATTTCAGTCCTTTTACGGTCGATTTTACTATTTTTGCTAACTTTTCTTTATCGTCGACATCTTCCACAAAATGCATCGGTTTTGCGCCGTCGTATGGAGTTTCTTCAGTCATCTTATACTGTTCGTTTTCTGGAACTTTTTTTACAAGTAGACGGTCATCATAAATGCCACCAAATAGGACGTTATTGGAATAGAGTAAGAACTCGCCCATCATTGGCCGGCAAGTAATGTTCGGCGCTTCCGACAGTTGTTCTAAGATAAAATCGCGATATTCTTTGGTGCTTGCCATATTACGCTTTCTTCCATCTCTTGAGTGTCGGAAATACTTTCGTGCAATATTCTTTCATTTGCTCGTTGGTCATGCCGGCTTGGGCGCCGAACTGGGAGCATTTGTCAATGTATTCTTCCATTGAACATTTATCGATGAATTCGCCATCTTTGTAGCACCATTTACAATAGTCTTCGTTGACGGAGCCGTCTTTGTTTGTACCGAGCAGGTCGCGCGAGGTGAGTGGCATGGCGCAACTTTGGCAGATAGATTGTTCCATATAAAATCCTTTGTTAGTTTATCATTTTTTATTATATCATTTGCTGGGGTTGGGGCGGTGTTTTATAGGATAAAAGCGTCGAGTTCTTCGGTCGTCATGCGGCGAGGAGGGAGTTGATTTTGTCTTCGAAGTCGAGGGGTTTGTCGGTCGGGCCGAAGCGGAAGGCGGGAGTGCCATCCTTGGCGACGAGGAATTTGGTGAAGTTCCAGTTGATGATTCCCTTTTCTCCGGTGTTTTTGAGGAGTTTGGCGATGCCTTTCATGGCGAGCTTGTTTTTCATGCCCTTTGGCTCGGGGTCGTCGGGGAGGGCGGTTTTAAGAAAAGTGAAGAGCGGGTCAGCGGCGTCGCCGTTGACTTCGAGTTTCTTTTGTTGGTCGAAAGTCGTATTGTAGCGCAAGACGCAGAAGTTGTGGATTTCGTCGTCAGAGCCGGGGGCTTGGTGGCCGAATTGGTCGCAGGGGAAGTCGAGGATTTCGAGACCTTTGTCGTGGTATTTTTTATATAAGGTTTCTAAACCTTCGTATTGAGGCGTGAAGCCGCAGCCGGTGGCAGTGTTGACGATGAGTAGGACTTTGCCCTTGTAGTCCGCGAGAGAGACGGTTTTGTCGTCGCGAGTTTTGAAGTGGTAATCGTAGATAGACATTTTTGCTCCTATTTATGAGACAATTATAGCATGGCGCGATGACTCCAGTAGCGCTGTAAGGCGTGGTTTTTGTAATGTGTTTTATTAGTTAGTCGCATGATGTGGACAAAACATAAGTATTTTGTGCTATAATTGGAATAACGCAGGATAAATAATATTTAAGGAGTTCTATGCGCCAAGTCAAGCAAAAGGATAAATTTTTAAGAATGATAATGTGTTTTGTGGTGGCAGTTTTAGCATTATCAAATGTTTATATTCCTAAGGCATCCGCCACCGAAAGTTACTTCACCGCCGAAGGCAGCACGCTCGAACTCGATAAAATTGATCCGTCCGAACCAGACCAGCGCTTAGTTGATGTAAGACTAAAAGCAACACGCGAAATGACCATCCATTCCATGCACGGATACTTCACACCCATCAGTGAAGATGATGAAGAATTGAATCACTATATGAGCTGGATGGATTATTCATCTGGCATCAGCCACCTCTGCTATTCTATGTCAACCGGTGAATTCGATTGGAACATTCCAGGTTGCATTGATGATGTCGTCGGTGACGAGGGCATCCATGTCCAAGCTGGTGACACTCTCATCTATGTTACCTTCGAAGTAAAAGATGATGTCGAAGTTATGAAACGAAGTATGCCAGTAACTCTCGACCTTGCCGTTATCGACGAAGGCACCGAAACTGACAAAGAGATCCGAGACATCACCATGGACGCCTATGTGAGGGCCGGCCACGAACTTTCTGTGTATCCACACGTCATAGGCAATGGTATTCTCGATGTACCAAGTATCGTCATCGGCGGCACTGATGTAGAAGTAGGAATCGTACCCGAACCCGGCAACGAACTAGTATATCTAGAGCTAGACGGCCAAGAAGTCACCGATCAGATACGAGACAATGTTTTCAGAGTAACACCCGGTACAGAGTCTTTAACCTTTTACGCAACTTTCCGCCGAGTCTACCCAGTACTAGAAGGCGACGGTGGCGAGCATATCATCGGTAGTGAAGAACCATTAGTCTTCAAAATCGATAACGATGTAACAACATTCTGCGGCACAGGCAATCTCATCATTGATGGCGAATATCATGATATGCGTACAGATTGTGAAGTAGATCCAGACAACCAGACTATCACCCTCCCAGCGAGTTTCTTAAACACTCTCGCGCTAGGCGAACATTCCTTTGAAGCATATTTCACAGAACCAGACTCAGGAAGCGCAAAAGCCAGCTTCAAAATTATAAAAAACGAGGATGTCCCATTTGTCCCTAATACTGGTGTATTTACGAGTGAAAGTGGCAGAATAGAAATAGCAGATGATTTTATAATTATCGCCATGATTGCTGGAGCTATTGTAATAATGGGACTTCTAATACGGAAGGTAAACAGATAATAAAGAGTTAGGCATATAGTATTATGAGGGGTTCAAGAATAAAAAGGAATAGTTGCACGGGGCTACGACATTTTGTAGCGGTACTTCTGATTTTTAGCTTCCTCTTTAATAGTTTCACTTCAACAATTGCGTCCGCGATTGGTTCTGAACCTTCGGATTCCATTACGGCTACTTATCCATATTATGCCTTTGTGGAAGACCCAGACAATCCATGGGAAACAGTTTGGGATGCTCTAGATTCAACTGACACTATAAAATATAGTGATAGCTATTTCGACGCACCTTCCCCTGGCGATCATCCAGAGCTTCGCGCTGTTTCATATGCATTGGGCCTTGCTGGATTTGAGAATGAGGCTGACGGCTATCCGTCCGATAGTTCTACGCCAAATCCAAAATTACAACTTTTTCTAGAACAACTTGGTTTTAGCAATTTTCAAAAATGGGATACAGAATCCGATGGGGATGGGCACTCTATGGGGACAACTATTGCACGAAAGACTCTACCAGATGGACAAACGTTAATCGTTGTTGCTCCTAGAAATTATAATTATATGACTGAATGGCTTTCGAACTTTAACGTTGGCACTAGTGGTGATCATGCTGGTTTTAGCGAATCGGCCGGATATATCAAGGATAGGCTTGATGAATATATTTATACTAACCATCTTTCAGATTATAAAATTTGGATGGTTGGTTATTCTCGTGGCGGTGCGGTAGTTGATCTAGTTGCTAAAAAGATAAACGAAAATATTTTAGATTACGACATGAGGGCGGATGATTTTTATGTCTATACTTTTGGCGCGCCTCGTGCTAGCCTCACCGAGCCAGGTTATACCAATATCCATGATGTCAAAGATGGCAATGATTTACTTCTCGGTTATGTCTTTCCGGAATTGTGGGGATTCTATAATACTGGTATTTACGAAGAAATTCATCCTGCTGATTTGGAAATTGCAACTTCTATTGTCAACATCGCCGATCTCGCTAATCCTGCCACTGCTGCTAATATTCTATCAGATAATGAAGGCCTTACTGAACAGGTTGGTACTATGAATGGTCGTGAATTTATGGATGATTGGATACGATTTGTGACTGATAGCGGGCTGACTCGTGAATACTTTGATGCTGAGATTAAAGAACCATTGTCGGCCATAATGAAACTATACCAAGTGAGGACGCTAGATAAACAAGGCGATTTTACTGGATTTATTAGCGATACTAGCAAGGGCCTCGCTGGTATGGTGGCAGGAAACGCTTTCTATGATTTATTAGCAAATTATGCTGGTGATTTGGCCAGTTTTCCGGCTTATCTTGATTTAGTTAAGGTCTTAAAAGGTACCGCAACTGATAGTGAGGTCGATGAGCTAATCGGAATTCTTACCGATTATATGGGGCAATATAGTGATTATGAGACTAAACTTGGCCAAGCTCCAAGCATTAGTGAAACAGAATTTGAGGCTCTTAAAGAAAACTTGCCAAAATTGGTTAAAGCTCTCTCTCCATTTTTAATCGCTGATGCTATCTATACTCAAAACACATTCGGCGAGAACTATTCGCTCTACTATACTTATACTCTTATCGATAACGCTGAGAACCTAGTTATAGGCCACATTCCTGAGAGTATTATGCCAATACTAAAGAGCCTTATTCCAAAATCTGATGAGGATATAAAAGCCCCAAATTCTGGTTCGGCGTTTAGAGCAGAGCAGAGCGCTACTGCGAATTTTCAATTAGATGTTACTGCTTTTCTTGTGGCATTAGCGATTCTTACTGGTCGCTACGTTATTAAGAAAAAGTCGCGTCGCTAAGTAAAACTTGGATTTTAGGATTTTGCTCTCCTAGTATTTCTTTGCTTCCATTTTTTACTCCTTTTCTGAGTCAACTATTTCTATTATACAATGAAACCTGAAAAATACGACAAACTAGTAGTGAATACTTGTGCTAACTCGTTTTTTATGATATAATATTGGGGATTGAGCTCCTTTGGGGCTCTGTACATTTTATTAGGAGGCGATTGTATGTCTAAGCAGTGGGACCTTTCCGACACTTCCAAACATTGGGACATTGAGCGGCAGCTCAAGGGTATGCTTGAGGGGAGCTATCGTTCCTACAATGGCGTGTATCCGGACAGCGTTGAGGACGTTACTGTCAATTCTGACGGTACCGCCGACGTCGATCTTTATGGCAGGGACGATAACGACCAGAAAGGTCATTACCATTTCCATCTGAAGCTCTATGAAGACGGTACGTTTGAACTCCGCAACTGCCACAAGAAGTGACCGCCTACCCTATTCTCGCCCCGCTATGTGCGGGGCATTTTTTTGTTTTTTCATTTTCCCGAGTTCTTGTTTGGTGGTAAGGATTATTTCGGTGAGGAGGGGTTTATTGTCGAGATCTTCGACGAGATACATGGGTTTGGCACCGTCGTAGGGAAGTTCTTCGGGCATGTGATATTTGGCGCTTCGGAGAGTTGCTCGAGGATGAAATCGCGATATTCTTTTGTACTCGCCATTATTTCTTCCATCTTTTGAGGGTTGGGAAGACTTTGGCGCAGCTTTGACAAATTTTAGTATCTTCCATTTTTCTCCTTGTTATTTATTCTGATTATAACATGTTATAATGGGAGTAAGTATTATTAACATAAAGGAAAGTATGGATAATAAAGAAATCTATAAGAAAACTTTGACGTTTTCCGTGCGGCGGCTGCTTTGGGATTTGCTGTCGTTCGTAATTATTATTGGCGTAGCTGGAATTGGGTTCTTGGTGGCTGAAAAGGCGGCTAGCAAGGGTCTAATCGGCCTAGTGGTCGGCATCGTGATTGGTATCATTATCGTCGCGATTGCGTCGCACTTTATTTCTTATGTGTTCAAGGCTGGCCAAATCGCGATGATGACGAAAGCGATTGCTGACGGCAAGTTGCCGGATGATGTGTGGGGCGAAGGTAAGAAAATCGTCAAAGAAAGATTTTTGACGGTGGCTGCTTATTATGCCGTGACAAACGTGATTAAAGGTATTTTCAACGAGCTGGGCAAGCTCATCACTGGTGCTGGCCAGGCGATTGGCGGAGATACTGGTGGGGCAGTTGGTAGTACGGTGTCTGGCGTGATTCAGACGATCGTCGACTATCTCTGCGATTGCTGTCTTGGTTGGGTGTTTTATCGCAAGGACGAGAAAGCGTCTAAAGCTACGCTGGAGGGTGCGGTGCTGTTCTTTAAGCACGGCAAGACACTTGCGAAAAATCTAGGCCGCGTGTTTGGTATGGGTGCCATCTCCCTAATTATCATTGGTGGTGTGTTCTTTGGAATTACCTACCTCATTACCGGTGCGTTCCCTGGTGCATTTGTAACGCTGGCTGAGAAGTTTGCCAGCAGCGGCGAAGCTAAAATCGCGTTCCTTAGCGACCCGAACAACGTGAGACTCGTGGCGGCCGGTATCGGCGCGTTGATTATGTGGGGTATGATTCACGGTGCGTTTATCCGTCCGTTTGTGCTCGTGGGTGTACTACGCAACTATATCGAGTCTGGTAAGAATGAGAAATTTACCGCTGCGGATATGGACAAGCTAGAAAGCAAGTCGCCGAAGTTTAAGAAACTACGCGCTAAAGAAGCCGCGTAAAAGCTTTGAATAAGAAACCGCCGGGAAACTGGCGGTTTTTTGAGGACTTTTTAAGGAAAATCAGGTATAATATAAGCATATGGACGATAAGAAAATCGAGCGTATCGAGGAGAAGTATCTCATCACGAAGGATGAGAAAGCTACCCTTATGCGCGCGATTAAAGACAAGCTGAAGCGTGACAAGTATTATAAGGAAGATGTGATAAGCTTGTATTTTGACACACCAAACTATGACCTGGCGATAAAGTCCATTGACCGTCCGGATTTCCGTGAGAAGGTGCGAGTACGGGCGTATAATCTGCCAAAAAAGTCAACGCCGGTGTTTTTTGAAGTGAAGACGAAGCAAGTGATTGGCAAACGGAAAATCGGGAATAAGCGGCGGCTAGTGATAAAGCTCGGAGATTTTTATAAGTATTACAATAAGGGCGAAGATTTGGTAAAATTGACCCAGAAATATACCAAAGGTGATTGGCAGCAGATGCAGACAGCGAAGGAGCTGGACTATATAATGAAGATTTACAAACTGGAGCCGAAGATGGTGGTTTCTGCAAATCGGACGGCGTTTACGGCGCGAGACGATGCAGAGTTCCGACTGACGTTTGACGAGAGTTTGCGTTTCCGCGAGAAAGATTTGAAGCTAGAAAAAGGCAGCAAGGGCGAGAAGTATTTTCCGGCCGTGGGACAAAAGGAACATTCGATTATTATGGAAGTGAAGACGATGCGGGCGATGCCGCCGTGGTTTACCGCAGAGCTGTCAAAGCTCAAAATATATCCAACTAGGTTTTCTAAATATGGAAAGATTTATCAATTAATAGAAGAAAGGAAGAAAGCAAATGTTTAACAGTGTGTTTGATACGGCCGCGTCGGGGCTGAATATCACCACCATATTGCTGTGTTCGGGCGTGGCGATTTTGCTTGGGCTGGTGATTGCGTTTACGCACATGAAGACGAGCAAGACGTCGCGGAACTTTTTAGTGACGCTGACGATTTTGCCGCTACTCGTGCAGGTGGTGATGCTGATGGTGAATGGGTCGCTGGGGACGTCTATCGCTATTTTGGGTGCGTTCTCGCTCATTCGTTTCCGCTCGATTGCTGGTAATTCCAAGGAGATTTCCAGTGTATTCTTTGCGATGGCGATTGGTCTGGCGCTGGGTATGGGGCATATCCTGTTTGCCGCAGTGATTACGGCGATTACGATTGTAGTGATTTTAGTGCTATCGAAGACGAATATATTCAATTTGTCGGCGCAGCCGCAGACGCTGGAGATTGTGATTCCGGAAGATTTGGACTATACGCATGTGTTTGATGAAGAGTTCAAGAAATATACGACAAGTCACGAGCTGGTGCGTAGCAAGACGACCAATATGGGGAGCTTATATCAATTAACTTATGACGTGTGCCTAAAAAAGAGCGCGAGCGAGAAAGAGTTTCTCGATGCGATTCGGGTGAAAAATTCTAATCTCAAAGTGCTACTTTCTCACGTTTCTAAGGAGCAATTAATTTAATGAAAAACAAGAAATGGTTAACCGCGGCGGTGGTGGCGGGGGTTTTGGGGCTGGTGGTGATTGTGGCGCTGATACTCGGAGGGGCGAACGGTGGCAATACGAAGCTCGGAAATAATATTAATGATACGGCGATAAATTGGGACAAGTATGAGGGGCAGGCGATAGAGCTGTCAGGCAGCGGCAAGAAGACGATTACGGAGGCGGGGGTGTATACGCTGACGGGGATGTTGCTGGATGGTTATGTGGAGGTGAATACGCCAGGGGTAGTAAAGTTGATATTAAACAATGCTACGATTACGAATAATTCCGGGCCGGCGATATATGTGGCGGAAGCAAAGACGGCGGTGATTGAGACCGCGGAGGGGTCGGAGAATACGCTGACGGATGGCGCGATTTATAATGGGTGGGATGAAGACGTGTGTGCGACGGTGTTTTCTCATGATGACTTGGTGTTGCAGGGTAATGGAGTGCTGAAGGTGACAGGAAACTTCGAAGATGGGATTGTTGGGAAGGATGATCTGAAGATTATTTCTGGGAAATATGCGGTGAACGCGAAGGACGAGGGGGTGCGGGGGCGAGATTCGGTGTACATAGTGGATGGCGAGTTTGAGATTACGGCGGGTGGCGATGCAGTGAAGGCGAACAATAGCGACGAGGTGAGTAAAGGCTGGGTGAAGATTGATGGCGGGACTATCGTAGCTTCGGCTGGGGACGATGGGATTCATGCGGAGTCGTCGCTGGAGATTAACGGTGGGACCATCAATATTACGAAGTCTTACGAGGGGCTGGAGGGGGCGCGAATCACTATAAACGGTGGGGAGATTTCTGTGGTGAGTAGCGATGACGGGCTGAATGCGGCGGGCGGGAACGATAGCTCGTCGCCAAATATGGGGCATTATCAGGCCAGCTCTAGTAGCTATGCGATATATATTAATGGTGGGAAGTTGAGCGTGAACGCGAATGGGGATGGGATAGATAGCAATGGGGCGCTGTATCTTAACGGGGGTGAGGTGATAGTGGATGGACCGACGAATAGCGGGAATGGGGCGCTAGACGCAGAGGGTGAGGTGCAATATAATGGTGGGTCAGTGATAGCCGTGGGGGCGAGCGGGATGGCGGTGGCGCCGAGCGCGAACTCTAGCAAGTATTCTATCTCTGTGTTCTTTGGCCAGACCTATGCCGCAAAGACTGAGATTGTAGTGAAAGACACTGCGGGAAATGTGATTTTGACGCATACCTCGGCCAAGAGTTTCCAGCATGCTTCCTTGTCTTCGGATAAGTTTGTCGAAAATGGCGAATATGCGGTGTATGTGAACGGAGAGGAATATACGACGACGAAGCTAGCCGAGAAAACTACGCAAGTGGGCCAGGGCGGTATGGGGCCTGGCGGGATGCCCGGAAGGCGCTGGTAGCGGCGACAGGGGTGGCACCCCTGTTGGCTGCGCGTTTTGTGAGCGCGCTCTGTTCGCACAAAAATTCCTCCCGCAAGGGGAGGAACTTTTGTTTAACAACGGCTTCGGGAGCGGTCAAGTTATACGGTTAGACCGATTAGAAGCGTTTGCGGCTAGCCAAGAAGTAGCCACCAGCGGTGACGGCAGAGCCAGCACCGAGGGCAGTAACGACGATGTCGGAAGCACCAGTGGACGGAAGCACCGGGTCGGTCGGGGTGACCGGGGTAACCGGGTCTTCGTTCTTCGGGCAAGCTTTGTAGATGAGGACATCTGCGTAGTCTTGCTTCATCGTGGTCTCGTGGCCAATGTAGCCTTGAGCCCAGGAGCGGAGAACGTTGTCGCCACCACAGCCAAGGTTGTCGTCTTTCATGACAACTTCAAAGGTGACGACGGCAGCAGCGTTGGCTTTGTAGTCACCAATGTTGATACCTTCAGAGGTGGTAAGACCGTCAGACTTGAGGGCGAGGCCATCTTTGTAGTTCGAGTTGTAAAGCTTGGTAGAGCCAGCAACGTAAGTTTGGTTGGAGCCAAGTTTGTCGAAGATGACGACATCTTTCTCAAGAGAGTCGCTAGTGTTTTTGTAGGTGATTTTGTATTCAACAGTATCACCAACTTTGGCATAGACTTGTTTGTGCCATTCGGTTTCGCCTTTAATGCGGACCATCTTGGACACGGAGAAGTCATAGTCGTAAACGGCTTTGACACGGAAGGTGACGATACCGGCATAGCCGAAGCAGCCAGGAATCTCACCGTTCAAAGAGTCATAACCGAGGGTGGTGCCACCCATCACGAGGTTATCGCTGAGAGTAGTGCCACTGATTTTCCCCTTGTTCTCGATAAGAGCAGAGCCCTTAACGTATTCAAGGTGGAAGGTGTTAGTCGAAGATTTGAAGACGACTTCGTCCCAAACCTTGGACGGGGTAGCGTTGCTGGCGGAAACGGTACCGGTGACGGTAATAGATTTACCGGATTCGGTAGGAACGTTAACGTTAGCAAACACATCCTTCGCGATCATTTCGGTGCCGCGAGGGTTGTTGTTGTGGACGTAAAGGCGCACAACGTATTCTTTGCCGTTTTCAACTTCAATGTCATTGGCGTTCCAGACATTTTTAGCGTCAGCGGCGCGGGCTTGAACGAAGTAAAGCTCGTTCAAATCCGGGTTATTAGAAATGGAGTTAAGGACGATTTTATCGTCGATAGCACCATTGTTGATTTCTTCGATGGTGTAAGATTTACGACCACCATCGGAGTCGCCCCAAGCGGAGACGTTGGTAGCGACAAAGGCAGTTCCGGCGATAGCGGCAACGGCAGCAACGCCGAGAACGGATTTAATGTTTTTCATAATAACTCCTTATAAGATTAGTTACAGATTAACATATTTGATATTATTTTTCTAGGGGTAATCCGAAAATTATCTCTAGAATCTTTCTTAGACTAGCCGAATTGTTAAAAACCATCTTTAGTCTAAAGCCGAATCATCTCAGAGGCAAACTTGGAGTTGCCCCGGCAGATTGCTCTGCCGAGGCGTAAGGTGCGGTACATCCAATTAGATGGAACCTGGGTCGAAGCTGTCGTCAGCAGTGCCGGCGGGCTTCTCGGTGGGGACGTTGTGATGGTCGTCTCCAGGTGGTGGTGTGTTTTGGTCCTCGCGGATAGGCGTAGAAGCCGGTACCTCGCAAACTTCAGTCGGGCGGACTTCGGCGGTCGGAACCGCGGTAGGCGCTGCCGTGGGGGCAGGCGTAGCGGTAGCGGCCGGAGCCGGGGTCGACTCGACGTGGTCAGTGGTGTGCGGATCCGCCGAATTCTCCGGATTAGTCGGACCTCCACCCACCGGTGCATCCGACTCCGTCGGCCTTTGACTCGGGTCCTTGGTGGGACGCGGTTTTTTGGTCGGCGTGGGCGTCGGAGTGGAAGTAGGGGCTGGGGTTGGCGTGCTACCCGTTGGAGTGGGGGTGGGGTTGACGGTACCACCGCCACCTTTGCCCTTCCATTTCCAGGTGCCGCCTTCGGTCATGTTGACCCAAGCGCGCTGAGAGAAGTTAGACTTCTTGGCGTTTGCGTCGTTGACCGTGTTGAGGAAACCACGCTCGGAGGAAACAAAAGTTTTCTTTGCGCCCTTCGCGTAGAAGGTGAGCAAGATGTCTTTGTCTTCCGGCTTGGTGTCGTCGTCGTGATTGAGGCGACCGTGGAGATTGACCTCTCCGGAGTCGTCAGAATGCTCGACGGCCAACATGTAGTTTTCCAAATCCCAGTCGGGTTCCTGTTCGATGCGACCACCTTTGAGTTTCTTAAAGAAGAACTGAAGAGTTTCGTTGACAATCTTGTCGTATTCCGCAGCGGGTTTAGCGGCAAGAGCGAAAGCGAGCTCGTCTTCTTCTTTCAGAGACTTAGGACTAATCATACCCATTTGTGTGCGCAGACGAATAATCTGATGCGGAGACTTGCAAAGTTCGCGCAGCCAATTATAAGTCAACTCCTGAGGAGTTTTGCCGTAAATGGGACGACCATAGGATTCTTTCGTTTCCTTGTCCTTTTCGGGGGCAAACCATGGATCATCCGCAGGGATGTAACCACCAGAGTAGGTGAAAGTGCGGAAAACTTCCTTTTTCCCGTTGACCGTGACTTGGATTTCTTTATCCATAGTATAGGTCGCGTGAGAAGCGGGAGCCGCAGTCGGGGCCGCCGTAGGAACGGCAGTGGGGACGGCCGTAGGGGCCGCCGTGATTTGGGGCTCTTCGTCCTCTTCATCTTCGTAGCTTAAAGCAGGCGGCTCGGTAACTACCGGTGCAGGAGTCGGCGTGATAACCGGTTCTGCAGTCGGAGCGACCGTAGCCGTAGCAACAGGCTGATTGAAGAGGGAGACGAAGTCTAACGTCGGTGTGCGCTGGACCCAGCCAGCATTGTAGGCGATGGTCCAACCTCCCCAAACCAATCCAACGAGGATGGCGATGATGAGCAAGGCTTTTAACAGCCGGCTCGCAACGGGGAATTTTTCTTTGAACTTCATTTTGTTCCCTCTCCTTTTCCTGGTCTTCTAGCAGTTGTGGGGGTTCTCCTGTGGGTTTCGGTCGTATCTTCCTCTTCTTCTTCGGAATCTGTTTCGGAGCTATCGTCGGTATTAGTACCAGTCTGGAAGTTGCGCAACCAGCTGATAATGTTTTGTGCGAAGCGAACGCCCGCAATCAAAGCAATACCGATGATGATGCCCAGAATAAGAGTTCCTCCGAATTTGCTGATAGCACAAGCGGCTACCGCAGCGAAGGGGATGATGAGAAAAGTCAGGGCGGCTGCCCTAGACTTGTCGGCGGTGGCTGCTTCGCCGTAGATATGGCAAATGCCATCTACGGTAAAGATTATCGTGAGACCAATGCCCAAGATATCTCCTAAGAAAGCAGCCGCGGCGGAGGCGGCGTAGATAGCGAGTCGAGCGATGATGATCATGCGATCTTTCCATGACTCTCTCATTTCTTTCTGACGCTCTGCCTCAGTCAGGTCGGTGCGCTGAAGGTATTTTTTTCTACGTTCAGCGGTGACACTCTCGTACAAGAGATATGCCACAGTGGTGAATGCGACGATGAACATGCTGTAACCAAACATATGTTTACCCTCCCTAAAAATAGTCGCGAATTGGATGTCCAGATACTGCGTTTGTATCTGGGATGATTCGGTTTTAATGACCGTTTATATAAGATCTAACACGCTCTTATACAGACTGCCATCATTATAGCACACATAAGCGATTTTGTCAATAGTAATACCATAAGCTTGACGGTAGGTAAAATTATTAGAAAAAGGCACCCTTTTGGGGTGCCTGGGATAGGGGGAGGGGGTTTAAGCGGGGACGTGTGTCCCGGGGGTGTAGGCGTCAGCAGTGCCGGGGTCGGCTTCGGTCCAGAGACCTTTGTCGTCCTCCAGGGGTTCGCCGTCGTCGCCGGTCAGGAAATACTTGGGCGTGAGGCCCAGCCTTTCTGCTACTTTGGTGGCGCGTTCGGCGACGGTGCCTTCCGGTGTGGGAATGCCCAGCTGGGCAGCGATGGTGAGCAGCTCCTCGTCCGTCGACCAGGCCTGTTTGCCTTCCGGCATGGCCATGTCGGTCCAGAAGCGGCGGCAGGTACGAATCTTACTCAGAGCCCGGATGATGGGGTTGTCGGCGTCAATCTGGGCGCCCTTGAAGATGTCCTTGTCGCCATTGCGATAGGTGATTTCCAACCGCACCGGCGGATTGTCCCCGAAGAAGTTGATAACTTTGGCGGGGCCGCGTTTCTGGGCGGTGGTGGTGGCAGGTTTGCCGTGCTTGCTTTTCGCAGGTTCGGTGGAATAGGGGTCTCTACGCATGGTGTTCTTCCCTCCTCAAAATAAAAGTTCTTGTTTTCTGTTATGCCTCCCCCATTTGGAAACATGGCCTCATTATAGCATATGCTTGATTTTTTGTCAAGAGGGTGTTGAAAATGGTGTGATATAATGGAGTTATGAAAGAATATGATGTGGTGATTGTGGGGGCGGGGGCAGCCGGGATGACGGCGGCAATTTATGCGCTACGCGCGAAGAAATCTGTGGCACTGCTAGAGAGATTGACGCCAGGTGGGCAGGTGCTAAAAACGACCAGGATTGAGAATTATCCCGGGCTAGCCTCTGTGACTGGGCCGGAGTTTGCCGGGAAGTTGCGCGAGCAGGTACTGAAGTTTGGCGGAGAGTTCATTGCTGCGGAAGTTTCCGAGATAAAGCCGACCGAGAAAGGCTTTGAAGTTTTAACTGATGATGATCCGGTACTGGGCCTGGCGGTGATTTTGGCGAATGGCTCGCGTGAGCGGGAGCTGGGGCTGCCGCGGGAAAAAGAGCTGACTGGGCGCGGGGTGTCTTATTGTGCAACGTGCGATGGGGCGCTTTATAAAGGCAAAACCGTGGCGGTTTATGGGGGCGGAAATACCGCGGCGTATTCAGTAATGTATCTTGCGGGGGTAGCTTCTAAAGTGTATTGGATTTTCCGAAAACCTAGCCCGAGAGCAGAAAAACATTTGGTAGAAAAAGTGGCAGAGATTACCAATGTAGAAGTTTTGAGTGGCACGGTAATTACAGAATTATTGGGAGAAGATAGGCTGGCTGGACTAAAGTTTGCAAGTGGCAAAGAGTTGGCGGTAGATGGTCTGTTTATCTTGATTGGACGAGAAGCAGATAATGAACGCTTCCGGGGGCTTGTAGAACTAGATGAAAACGGGTATATTAAGAGTAGCGAAACTTGCGAAACGTCGCGCCCGGGGGTGTTTGTGGCCGGCGATACACGAGCGAAGAAGCTGCATCAGATTGTGACCGCAACGGCGGATGGGGCGGTGGCGGCCAATGCAGCGATAGAATATTTGAATAATAAATAAGGAGGTAATAATGTTTAGTCTTAAAGGACAAGTAGCGGTGGTGACGGGGGCGTCGAGCGGGCTCGGCCGACAGATGGCAGAGGCGTTTGCTAGACAGGGGGCGAATCTGGCGATTTTGGCGCGACGCGTAGAAAGGCTAGAAGAGCTAAAGGCGCGCCTAGAGAAAGATTACAAGGTAAAAGTGCTGCCAGTGAAAGTGGATGTGACGTCCAGTGAAGAAATCGACGCGGCAGCCGCAAAGGTGAAGAAAGAGTTCAAGAAGGTAGATATTTTGCTCAACTGCGCTGGAAGTTCCAAGGACAAGGGGGTGTTGGAGATGGCGGATGATGAGTGGGACTTTACCATCGCGACAGATTTAACCTCGGTGTTTAAGATGACGCGGGCGTTTGGTAAGATTATGGCCGAGAAAGGATATGGGCGCATTATCAATATCGCTTCTATGTATGGGCTGGTCGGCAATACCGAAATCCACACCGTGGCATATCATTCCTCGAAAGGTGGCGTGGTGAACTTTACTCGCGCTGTGGCAGCAGAGCTAGCGACCAAGGGCGTGACATGCAATGCGATTTGTCCGGGGTATTTTGAGACTGAGCTAACTAAGCCGGTACTGGACACGCCGAGATTCCAAGAGTTTGCAAAGACGCACGTACCGATGGAGCGCTATGGCAAGCCGGGCGAGCTAGACGCCGCGGCGGTGTTCCTAGCCTCTAAAGAAGCATCTTACGTCACGGGGCTGATAATGCCCGTGGACGGTGGGTATACTTGTATTTAGTGTGAATAATGTTATAATATAAGGTAGCTTATTTTGAAGGAGGGGTGGATATGAGTGTACCTTATAAGGATGCAGGGTTTGAGCTGAAGTTTCTCGGGACGATGAACGGAAGTTCGTCGCTACATACGAATGCGTATTTTTATCCGGAAAAGGACGTGCTGGCGTTTATCGACCTGTCGCTGTTAAACTACGAGAAGGCGAGCTATCTGATTACTCCTAATCTCAAGCGTGTGATTTTGTTCCTGACACATCTGCATGACGACCATGCGAGTGGCGTGCTGTCTCTGGCGTTTTTGGTGCGAGAGAAGCTGGGCGTGCTGCTCGAGGTCATGACGGGGAGCTATTTCACGCAAGGGGCCTTCCAGGTGTTCTATGAGACCGGCGGAAAGCCGATTTTTAAGAACGGAGAGCTCAGTGAAGTACTGCGCATTTACGGACAGACGTTTGATGGACGAATCCTCACGAGACCGTCGCTGGAGTCGGCGTTTTTGGTCGAGCAAGAGCTTATCCTGGAAAGTCAGCAGTTTAAGGTGCCGAGTTGGTTCGTCAAAACCGTGCCGACAGTGCATAGTCCGAGGCTCTCAGGAGCGGTGGGGTTCGTATTTATGCTAAACGGAAAGGCTATTGTCTATTCTGGCGATACAAACACGGCCGACCCGTTTTTCTCCAAGGCAGAAAACTATGCGATTGAGACTGGCGACGAGGCGCCGTTACCGGTGCCGACAGAGCTTTACCTCGAGGCGCAGACCGGAGCCAACATTACGATGCACCTGTCTTTTGACAAGATACGTAGCGAACTTTTGGCACTGATGCGGCGGGCGCCGCTACTCCGCGTGGCTTTGATGCATTATAATGACTATGGAATTACACACGAAGTGACGGAGTTTAACCGTGAACTCGGAGAAGAAAGACTGTTTGTAGCCCTGCAAGAATCCCCCGTTTGAGACGGGGGATTTTTTATGCCACAAAAACTAGTGTGTAATAGGTGGCAAACATGAGGAGCATGAGGCCGCCCTCGAGGCGGTTGATTTTGTGGTTAGTGACGGAAAAGACGAAGAGAAGCGCGGCGGAGCCGACGAGGGCGATGAGGTCGATGGCGGAGAAGCCAGCGGGCGTGACGGCGCCAAAAATAGCGACGGGGATGCCAAGGACGACGCAGATGTTGAAAATATTGGAGCCGAGGATGTTGCCGAGGACGAGTTCCGTCTCGCCTTTTCTGGCGGCGACGATGGTAGTGACGAGCTCGGGCAGAGAGGTGCCGAGGGCGATGACAGTGAGAGCAATGACGCGCTCGGAGATGCCAATGGCAGTGGCGAGGTTGGTAGCGGAATCTACGACGAAGTTAGAGCCGATGATGATGCCGACGAGGCCAAGGGCCGTAAAGAGTAGAGAGGGTCCGAGCTTCCATTTGGGCTTTTCTGGCTTGGCCTTCTTTTTGTCGCGGGAATGGAGGGCCATAGAAACGAGATAATAGAGGAAGATGGCGAAGAAGAGCAGGATGGCGATGCCGTCGGAGCGGGTGATTTGGTTGACCTCGGCGGCGTTGAGCTGGACGTCAAGAAAGAGGACGACTAAGAGCGAGGAGATGAGGATACAGATGGGGATTTCTTTGCGAATAGTCTCCTTGCGGATGGCGAGCGGGCGGATAAAGGCGGCGAGGCCGAGGATAAGCAAGATATTGAGGATGTTGGAGCCGATGACGTTGCCAAGCACCATGTCGGTGGAGCCGGCGGCGAGGGCCTTGATGGAGACAGCGAGCTCGGGCGCGGAGGTACCAAAGGCGATGATGGTGAGGCCAATGAGGGTCTTAGACACTTTGAAATTGGTGGCGGTGGAGGCGGCGCCATCCACGAAGAAGTCGGCGCCCTTGATGAGCAAAACAAAGCCAACGATGAGCAAAACTATTTGTAAAACAATATCCATAAGCTTTATTATAGCACAAAAAAGCCCCTTGAGAGGGCGTGGTGCGGGTAGAGAGAATCGAACTCTCATCTCAAGTTTGGAAAACTTGCATACTAACCACTGTACTATACCCGCAGGTTGTTAAATGGGGTGGGATATCGGGATCGAACCGACGACCTTCTGGACCACAATCAGACGCTCTAACCATCTGAGCTAATCCCACCAGATCTATATTATTGTAGCATAATAAGGGTTATTTGGGAAGGAGGAAGTAGACACCAGCACCAACGGCGGCACCGAGGATGATAGTAAGGAGAATGACCACAATGACAGGCACGCCGCGCTTCTTTTTGGTGTCGTCGATGACACGGACGGTCTTGTCTTTTTTATCTTTTTTATCCTTCTTGTCTTTTTTGACTTCGGTTTTCTTTTCGTAAACGTTCTTTTTGGATGGGGTTTCTTCGCTGACGCCGAGGAAACTGAGCTTCTCAAAGTTGGCGTCTGGCTTTTTGGCGGGGATAGAGTTGCTGAGCGGGCGCTTGTCGACGGTGTAGTTCGGGAGGAAGGGAGACTTGCCACCGAGAGAGTAGGCGTTATTGTCAGGGGCGGAGGGAGCTTTGGTCTCGGCGGGTTTGGAAGTGCCGGAGAGAGCGGCGGAAGCTTTGATGGCGAGGTCGTCGTCGGTCTTGACCTTGGCGGGCTTAGGCTCCGGGTAGAGGTCGCGCGATTTGGCGGGCTCGCGAGAAATGTAGGGCTTTTGCTCGGTCTTTTTAACGGTGATTTTGGGCGGGATTTGGTCGGAGACAGAGTGAACCTTGGCTACCTTTGGCGCGGGCTTAGCGACGGGGCGAGAAGCTGGACGCGATGCCAAAGGGTCCGCGTTAGCCCTAGGTTTGTGGCTAACGAAGTCCATGTAGCGAACAGGTTTTTTCTGTGGGTTAGGCGCGGTCATCTTTCACTCGTTTAGCTATTTCTATTATATCAGTAAACTCGGGAGCAATCAAACTGGCGCCACCGATGAGGAGGCCGTTACAATCGTCTAATAGTAGGTAAGACTCGGCGTTGATGGACTTGACGCTGCCACCAAAGAGCAGAGCGGTCTCAGCTGCGGTATCTTTGCCGTAAGTTTCTTTGAGGATTTTGCGGATGAGGGCGAAGGCATCTTTGACGTCTAGTGGAGAGGCGACTTTAGCGGCCTTGCCGTGGCCAGAGATAGCCCAAACGGGCTCGTAAGCGATGATAACTTTAGAAATATCTTCAGCGGAGACATCTTGGAGGCCACCAAGAACTTGGTCGCGCAGGACGTCGGCAGTTTCTCCGAAGGTGCGCTCGGACTCGGTCTCACCAACGCAAAGGATGGGTGTGAGCCCAGCGCGGAGGGCGGCGGCGACTTTGGCACGGATGTCTTTATCGGACTCGTGGAAGATGTAGCGGCGCTCACTGTGGCCGACGATAGCGTAGTCAACAAGGGAGCGGAGCTGAGCGATGGAAACTTCGCCGGTGTAGGCGCCGAAGTCACGATGGTAAAAATTCTGCGCGGCGAGCTTAATCTTGCGGCGGTCGGTTTGGAGAGAAAGCGACTGCAGAGCAACGGTAGACGGAGAGACGACCACCTCGATATCGCGATAAGAGTGAACCTTTTGCAAAAGCTTGTGTAGGAAGAGGGAGGCCTCGCCTACGGTAAAGTTCATTTTCCAGTTGCCAATAATATAAGTCTTCATAATACTTATTTTACTCTCCATTCTTAAAAAGCGCAAGCGACTAGAGGTTGTTTGTGAAGCCAAGAATGCCGCGGAGGGCGTAGGCGGTGTCTTCGTGCGAGCGGACGGTAATGGTGTCGATACCCATCTGGACGACGGGGTAATCGTTCCCTCCTGGCTGGGTCATGTCGCCAAAGTACAGCACGTCTTCTTTTGTGACTTTGAGCTCTTCTAGGAGGTGGGTCATGCCAAAGACTTTGTTCATGCCCGGGGTGATGGCGTTGATGCTGGTGGTGCCGCCGATTTCGTAATCAAACTCGGGAGCGAGCTCTTTGGCGCGCTTGACGATGGCTTCACGCTTCTTGCAGTCGGGGTCCCAGGCGTATTTTTCCTTCGTGCCGGCTTTTTGGCCGAGAGCGGAGAAGGTGACTTGGGAGAGGCGGTTTTCTATAATCTCGTCGCCAGGCTGGAGCTTGTCTTCTTCCCAGAAGTTGAGCTCTTTTGCAGCGGTCTCTATAGCCTGGGTGATTTTAGCTACTTGCTCGTCGGTGAGTGGGAAGGAGTAAACTTGGTCCCAATCGTTTTTCTCGGCGTTAAAGCGGTAATACTGGGTGCCCTGAGCGACGAAAAGGTGGAGGTTGGCCAGCTCTTCTTTGGTGGCGCCGCGCTCTACGAGGCGGTCGACGATTTGGATGAGGAATTGGTCAAACTTTTGGCCAGAGATGGGGCAGATTTTGAGGCCAGCCTTCAGACAGCCGATGAGGAGGTCGGCGATTTCGTCGGGAATGGGGGTTTTAGCGACGTTGAGGGTTTGATCGACGTCGAAAGATAAGACTTTTTTCATGATGGTATCTCCTTTTCTAGTTACGATTGCGTTTGATATAGCTATCTTCTTTTTCTAGCTCGGCGCGGAGGGTGTAGCCCTTGCACTTGCCGTCTTTGCAGTTGGTGGCTTCATATGAGTAAGAGCCGAAGTTGGTATTGATGTAGAAGCCGTTGGGGTCGGTGAAAAGTTCTGGGTCAATGACGGGGAGGATGGTCTCGGAGATTTCTTCTGGGTAACATTCGTGTTTGGCGTAGTAGCTTTCTTCGAGAGCGTAATACATGGCGTTGATGGCGGTTTTGCGCTTTTCGTCACGGTTCATGGCGTCGACATTGCTCTTTTGGACAAAGAAGAGGACGAGCAAGAGTGCGGCAAAGGCGCAGACGACGAGCAGCTCCGGGACGGTGAAAGCTTTTCTCATTGAAGTTCGTTTCATAAGATTATTATAGCATAGGGCGAAGAATTATGGTAAAATGTTTTGCGGAAGGGTGGCCGAGTGGTTTAAGGCACTGGTCTTGAAAACCAGCAGGTTCACGCCTCGCAGGTTCGAATCCTGTCCCTTCCGCCAATTTTATTTTTCCGCCAAAAAATAGACCCCGCAGGGTCTAGTTTTTTATTCTTTCTTTTTCTTCTTGGCGGAGAGGATGCGGAAGATGAGGAGGAAGAGGGCGAGGATGATGAGGAAGAGGAGCCAGAGCGGGCAGATGATGACGATTTTGTCCACCTTGCTTTCTACGCCTTCGTATTCGACA
Source organism: Candidatus Saccharimonadota bacterium (assembly GCA_017513185.1). Taxonomy (GTDB): domain Bacteria; phylum Patescibacteriota; class Saccharimonadia; order Saccharimonadales; family Saccharimonadaceae; genus Nanosyncoccus. The sequence goes on along the minus strand of JAFXGL010000008.1, from coordinate 24,287 downwards.
TTGTAGATGACGTGGAAGATGCCGATGCTGGGGGTTTCGCTCCAGGTGACGCTGGCGTAGTTGGTGTTGCCGGGCATGATCCAGAGGGTTTTGGGGTCTTCTTCGTTGGTGAAGATTTCTTCGTTGGAGAAAAGTGGGTAGACTTGGAGGGTTTGGGTGGAGGCGGAGTGAACGTTACCTTCGTTGGTGATGGAAGAATGGCCAGCAATATTGCCGGAGAAGAGGAAGCTAGGAACACCGACGTCGGTGATGTTGCCTCTGCGGACGGTTTCGCCGGCGACTTCGGCGTAGATGAGGTAGACCGATTCAAAGACTTCGTGGATGCTGAGACCTTCCTCGGCGGCGGTGTCTTCCTTTGAGCCGACAACGATAGAGGCGTATTGACCGCCAGCGGGAGCGTCGGCGGGGACATGGATGCGGTAAGGAATGGTTTCGGAGGAGTTCGGTGCGACGGAGCCTTCGGTCTTCGGGAGTTCGATCCATCCGGTCATGTCGGTGTAGTGGCCGTTTTCTGTGGCGGTGATATTTTGGTTTTCGTCTTCCGTGAACGGGTCGATGCGCAGGACATAGTAAAAGTTCGAGGTGTTGCCAACGGGGTTGACGACGGTAAAGGACGATTCGAAGGTTTCTCCCGGCGTGAGGGTGATGAGGTCATACATTGGGGAGAGGGCGAAAGATTCGGAGGCGAAGGCGTTTTGAGGCTCGAAGCCGACGGCGCCAAGAAGACTGCTGCAGAGCATGAGCATAGAGAGGGCGAGGTATTTGATTTTGTTAAACATGTTTTACTCCTGTTGGTTAGTTTTCGTTAAAGTCGGTGCGGCAGGTGAAGCCTTGGGCTTCGTATTCCTGTTTGAAGTCCGCGAGAGTGGTTGGAAGTTGCTCCGAAGTGATGAGGAAGTAGCCTTTACTGAACTCGTCGAGCTCCTTGGACTTGGCGGTGAGGTTGACGAGAAGCTTGTCGCTCATGATGGAGAATTTGTTCTCGAATTTTTCCGTGCCGTAATTATAGGCACGAAGGCCAATGTTAAAGTTGGCGTGCGTCCGGGCTTCGGCGACAACGGCTTCAGAGTTGGATTCGAAGGTCATGAGGTTTTTGACGCTGATGGTTCGCAAGGTGTCTTCGCCGGAGAAGACGGCGGTGAGGGTGAGGTTAGTTTCTTTTGGAGCGGGGGAGACAGTGCCGAGCTTGGGATAGGTGAGTGCAGTCGAGACACATTCGAGCGATTCGTTCTTGACGTTGGCGGGGTATTGGCCGGTGGTGGTAGTTTTGCCATGAAGAAGCCAAAGAATAATTATGACAATGACAGCAATAAAGAGCAGGAATAGGACTAGATTGCGGATGCGGTGAGTTTTTTCGCCTTCTTCTTTCTCTTTTTTCTTCACTGGTTTTTCTTTATTCTTAATTCCCTTGCCGTAGCTGGCGGGCTTGAAATATAGTTTTTCTTCCAAAAATACCTCCTTGTTCTCCCAACCCTTTTGTTTTTGATAAATCTCTACTTAGGGCTCTCGCGCGGGAGCGCTAAGGAGAAACTTATATATCAAATATGATTCCTCCCCCAGAAGGGGGAGGAAAGGCTAAACTAAATTAGTTGCCGCTTGTGCCTGCGCCGTTGACGCCCTTATAGAGCTTGTAGGTGACAGTACCAACGTAAGTATCGGCCTTCTGGGAAGATTTGATGCCTGCGCCGTATTCAATCGTGACGGAGTCACCGTCGTCTTTAGAAACACCGGCTTTAGTAGCGATAATAGTTTCAGCATTTTGGACGACGTCAGCAACTCTGGTCATACCATTAGAAGCTTCAACGGAAACGATGCCGTTATAACCAGAAGTCGTTGCGCTGTAGCCGCTGGCGGCGACAACTGGGATTGTAACTGGAGTCTGGTCACCGTTAGCGAGGTCAGTAGCAGTCGAAGTTACGGAGTAGCCAGTACCGTTGTTGCAGACGACATAGAGAGTCGTAGTTGCAAAGTTCGTAGTGGAAGTACCGGCGAGCATAGAGCGATGAACAGTGTGATGAGAAGCGTTGGTGCGGCCATTCGTAGAAGTTACGCCACCTTCGCCCTCGAGAACACCATAACCGGTCGAGTCGAGGACGGCAGTGTTATGATCGCCAGAATCGGTAGAATCGGTAGCACCAGCCGTACCGGTCGTAGTTTCTGCAGTGGTCCAAGCGGTGGCAGATTTGGTGCCGTTAGCGGTGTCTGCAGCGTAGTTACCTTCCGAGTTATCGTGAGTAATGCCACTGACGAAATAATCAGGAGCGCCCGATTCTGTTCGAGCAGCGGAGCCGAAAGTGCAAGACGGAAGAACCGTCAAAATGAGCTTATCGGTGTGCTGGTCGCTAGGTTGAACAGTATCAGCGAAGGTTGCGAGCGGGGCGAGAGCAACTGCTAAAGAAGCAACGACGCCGGCGCCGGCAATAAGTTTTTTTGACATAATTTTAGTGTCCTTTTTTATTAACGATTCAGGACACTAAGTCTTCGTACTCATTATATCATAAAAAATGTTGTAGCTATATATTATTATATGGCATTTTAACCTCTGTTATTTAAGAGTTTTACCATAAATACTATTGACAAGACAAACCTTAAGCGTATAATAAAAACTACAAAGGTCAATAAATCATATCTTTGTTGTATTGTTAATTTGACCAATGTAAACTTATGACATAGTTCATTCGTTTGGGACATGAAATCTTCGTACCATCGGTTTTTTCCAAAATACCGCCGATGAAAAATCCCTGTTTCTAGAGCAGGGATTTTTGTTGTTTCTAGCTATTTGCCGAGGCGGGCGTTGATGTAGCTTCTCATAAAGTTCAGGATGCCAGTCTTGGTCTGTTCGACGTCCTCGGTAAAGTCGAGTTCCTTGCCATCTGGGCCGATGAAAGATGGCGTGGCGGAGAGGTTGTAAGACTCGGCGATGGCCTTGTCAAAGTTGACCTTTTTCTTGACGGCTTCGCTGGCCATGTCGGACTTAAACTGGTCGACGTCGCCCTTACCATTAGAGACGGACTCAAAGTAAGAAACGAAGTAGTTCGTGCGTTTGTTGCCGGTGGCGTAAAACCATTCGGCTTGGTTGGCAAAGAGGAGGTCACCCATTTCTTCCCAGTAGCCTTGGAGGCCGGCGGCTTCAGCGGCGGAGGCGGCAGCGATGGCGTTAGGATGGAGGCTGGTCAGCGGGTAGGAGCGGTAGACGATGGCGAGCTGGCCGTCGTATTCTTTGAGGAGCTCTTTCATCCAGGACTGGAAGAGAGCGCAGGCGGAGCATTGATAGTCGGCGTATTCGTAAAGGATGACCTTGGCGGTCTTGGCATCGCCTTTGACGTGTTCGGCGATGCCGCCGTTGTCGTCGTTGGCCGGGATGATACTGGTGAGGTTGTACTTGCTGAGGTCGAGCTCAGACGAAGAGGAGGAGCCACTGCCGTTATCGTCGCCAGGGTTAGAGCTTTTGATGAGTTGAGGGATGAAGATGATGCCGCAGATAAAGAGAGCGACAACAACGATTAAAGATATGAGGAGAGCACGATTATTTTTCATAAGATATATTGTAGCACAGATTAGGACACAAAAAAAGTTCCCGCTACGCAGGAACTGAAATAACCCCATTATATCTCGATAAACTCTTGCCACGGGGCAGGAGCTATCTTAGACTGTTTGCGCCCGCGCTTAGAGCTCTGGCGTTTTAGTCTGATACGCATTTGGCAGATTGCCTCCTGTTAATTTCTTCTCGCTCATATCGACAGATAGGTTTAGAGAGCGATAGTGTGTATTTTAGCAAAGATTTGAAGTGGGCGCAAGTCTTGACTTTTTTAGTCTGTATTGCGGAAGATAATCTTTTTGAGCTTCTTAAAGATAGGAGCGGCCTCGGCGATGCCGAGGAAATAGCAAGAGACGAGATAGGCGACGATGGAGGCGGCGGTGATGACGCAGAACTTCGGGAAAGTTTGGAGGAAAGAGTTGTCCGTGGCCATGAGTGGCAAGAATTTGGTCATGGAGTAGGCGACGCAGGCGGTGACAAAGCCAGCGATGAACATCTTTTCCATGGCCTTCAGGAACTCTTTGTTGATGAGCTTATTGCCGGAGCGGCGGTTGAGAATGAAGAGAAGGATGAGGATTTCCATGACGGCGCCGATACTTTGAGCCCAGCCGAGACCTTCGGGGCCGTAGCCGAGGTTATAAAAGAGGATGGAAAGGCCAATGGTGGAGCCGATGGCAAAAATACTGACGATGAAGGGCGTACGGGTGTCTTGATAGGCGTAGAAGCCGCGCGAAGCGATGTGGAAGATGCTGCGGGCAAAAATTGCCACGATGAAGGTGCCAAGAATGGTGGCGATGAGCATGTCGCCGCCGTTCATGATGAAGTTGACGACGTAGCCGCGAGCAAAGAAGGCAATGAGCGAGACGGGTAAAGAAATCCACACGATGCTGCGCAGGGCGGTGCGGAAAGTGTCGTGGAATTGAGCTTTGTCACCACGGCCAAGCTCTTCCGTGAGTTGGGGGAAGAAAGCGGTGGAGATGGCGACGCCGATGAGGTTGACTGGCATCTGGTGGAGCGTGGAAGCTTGCTGGAAGCTGCGCAGGACGCCGGCGCCCATGCGAGAGGAGAGGTTGGTGGAGACGATGGTATTGACATAGTCGATGCCTTGGTCGAGCGAGCGAGCGGGCAGTAGGCGGAGAACGCCGCGGAAACCTTGGTTTTTCCATTTGATTTTGAAGTTGTAGTCGAAGCCAAGGCCAAAGAGGCCGAGGAGGCTAGTGATGAGCTGCAAGACGGCGCCGAAGGCCACGCCGATGGCGACACCCATGATACCGCCTTCAAAGATTTGCCAGCCAAAAAGATTGATGCCGCCGGTAAAGACGGTGATGCCGAGCAAGATGCCGATATTGTACATGGCAGGAGCGAGAGCGTAAAAGACGAAGCGACCGACGGCCTGCTGCATGGAGGCGAGGACGGTGGAAATGCTAAAGAGGAAGGGGTTAATGGCGATGACGCGCATCATGTTGATGGCGAGAATGGTGCCAGACTCGTCGAGGCCGGGGCCGACGACGTAGCGGACGAGCGGGTCGGCAAAAACCATGATGAGAACGCTAGCGATGAGGGTGATGAGGGCGAGGAAGTTTAATAGTGAGCTGGAGAGTTCCCAGGCGGACTTTTTATTGCCCTTCATGAGGCGCTCGTTGAATACGGGGATGAAGGAGACGGCAAGGGCGCCGGAGGTGAGGATGAAAAACATGAAGTCGGGGATGGTGAAGGCGGCGGTGTAGGCGTCGATGCCAGTGGGGTAAGTCTTGAGATAATAAGAATTGAGCAGGCGGTCGCGGAAGATACCAAGCAGCGCCGAAACAAGGCTGGAGCCGGCGAGCAGAATCGCCGCGGACTTGACAGAAAGCCGCATGTTGGCGAGTGCTACGACAGACTTGAACTTAAACTTAGCCATAAAATTATTATATCATTTTATGGCTAATTATAATGCATTATTCTTCGTCTTTGATGATGGCGAGATGAGCTTCGTCAAGCTGGATTTGGTCGACGGTGGATGGGGAGTCCATCATGAGGTCGATGCCAGAGCCATTTTTCGGGAAGGCGATAATGTCACGGATGTTTTTCGCGTTTTCTAGGACCATGAAGATGCGGTCAATGCCAAAGGCGCAGCCGGCGTGAGGTGGAGCGCCGAATTTGAAGGCGTTTAGCATGCCACCAAAACGAGCCTCGACGTAGGCGTTGTTGTAGCCGAGAATGTTAAAGACTTTGTACATGATTTCTGGGTTGTAGTTGCGGACAGCACCAGAGCAAATCTCGTAGCCGTTCATGACCATGTCGTATTGATCAGCGACGATGGCGAGCTTTTCTGTGTCGGTCTTAGCAGATTCTAGAGCTTGTAAGCCACCTTTCGGCATAGAGAAGGGGTTGTGGCCAAAGTCGAGCTTGCGATTTTTGTCGTCCCATTCGTAGAACGGGAAGTCGATAATCCAGGTGAGGGCGACTTCGTTCTCGTTTTTGAGACCGAAATGGTCGGCGAAGGAAATGCGGAGCTGGCCTAAGACTTTGTTGACCTTTTCCCTCTCGGCGGCGCCAAAGAAGACGGCGTCACCATCTTCTGCGCCAGTGAGCTTTTTGACGTCTTTGATTTCCTGTTCGGACATGAACTTAAGAATGGGGGATTTGGCCTCGCCATCTACATATAATATATATGCTAGGCCGCCGGCGCCGAGCTTGCGGGCTTCTTCAGTGAAGGCGTCGATTTGTGAGCGGGTGAGCGAGGCGGCGCCCTTTACGCAGAGGGCTTTGACGCATGGCTGTTTGAAGACTTTGAAATCGGTGTTCTTGAACACGTCGGTGAGTTCAATGAGTTCCATACCATAGCGGAGGTCAGGTTTGTCGACACCGTAGGTGTTCATGGCGAAGTCATAAGGAATGCGCGGGATGGCGCTGCCCTTTCCGATGAACTGCTTGGCGGGCTCGGAACGCATGACGAGTTTTTTGTTGGCAAACTCGGTGGCGAGTTTGACGATGAGCGGCTCGGTGGTTTTTCTGACTACTTCGCCATCTTCGACAAAGGACATTTCGCAATCGAGCTGGTAAAAGTCGCCATAGAGACGGTCGGCACGAGGATCTTCGTCGCGGAAGCAAGGAGCGATTTGGAAGTAACGTTCTACGCCGCCGACCATGAGGAGCTGCTTGAACTGTTGCGGAGCCTGAGGAAGAGCGTAGAATTTGCCCGGGTGGAGGCGGGACGGAATAAGGAAGTCACGCGCACCCTCGGGGGAGGAGTTGGCGAGAATCGGGGTGGTGATTTCTGTGAAGCCGGCGTCATACATGTAGTCGCGAAGGAATTTGTAGTAGCGCGAGCGGTCGGCCAGGAGTTTTTGCATGCTGGGGCGGCGGAGGTCCAGGAAGCGATACTTAAGGCGCAAATCTTCGCCGGACTCGGTGCCTTCGTCGTGAGTGTTGACGAGGGGGGTGTCGGAGCGGTTCAAAAGTTCTAGCGTGTCAACGACGAGTTCAATGTCGCCAGTGGGAATGTTGGGATTTTTGAGTTCGGGTGCGCGTTCGCGGATTTTGCCAGTGGCACGAAGAACGTATTCGTCACGGACGGATTCGGCGAGTTTGAAGCTCTCGGCTGTATCGGGAGTGACGACGAGCTGAATTAGCCCAGCGAAATCGCGGAGGTCGATGAAGATGAGACCACCGTGGTCGCGGCGCGAGTTGACCCAGCCGGCGACAGTGACAGTTTTACCAAGAAAATTTTTGAGTGCTAGAGACTTTTCGTACATATCTGTTATTATACCATTATTTTATTATTCGTGCAATTTGGCCGAGTCGGGCAAGGTAGCAGGCTTTAGAAGTGGCTCGAGCTCTTTTTCTTCGAGGGTTTCTTTGTCTAGCAGGGCCTTGGCGAGACTGTCGAGAACTTTGCGATTAGCCTTGAGGACGGCTTCGGCGCGGGTGGCGGCTTCTTCGGAGAGGTGCTTGATTTCTTCGTCGATGAGCTCGGCGGTCTTTTCGCTGTAAGGCTTGCCAGCCTGAATGGTGTAGTAGCCGGTCTCACCCTCTGGGAAGACGAGGTTGCGGGTCTTTGTACCCATGCCTTCGTCGACAATCATTTCTTTGGCGAGAGAGGCGACGTTTTCTAGGTCGGAGCCGGCGCCGGTAGTGACGGCCTCGGGGCCAAAGACGAGCTTTTCTGCGATGCGGCCGCCCATGGCGCGAGCAAGGATGTCTTTGAGTTCGTAGATGGATTTGTAGCTTTTGTCTTCGGGTGGGATGAACCAAGTGACGCCACCGGTGCGTCCGCGCGGGATGATGGTGACTTTGTGTACGGGGTCGGAATCCGGCAAGACGTGGCCGACAATGGCGTGGCCAGCCTCATGGTAGGCGGTGATTTGTTTTTCTTTGTCGTTCATGACTTTACTCTTGCGCTCGGGGCCGATGGCGACGCGCTCGAAAGCTTCGGTGAGGTCGGCGTTGGTGATTTCCTTGTGGCCGAGGCGGGCGGCGGTGATGGCAGCTTCGTTGGCGATGTTGGCAAGATCGGCGCCAGCAGAGCCAGCGGTCTTAGCCGCGAGAGCGTTCAAATCAAGGTCGGTAGAGACAGGTTTGTTTTTGAAATGAACTTTCAAAATGTCGAGGCGGTCTTTGCGCTCTGGTAAGACGACGTTGACGTGGCGGTCAAAGCGGCCAGGGCGGAGGAGAGCTTTGTCGAGCATGTCGACACGGTTGGTGGCGGCCATCACGATGACGCCGGACTCGTTGTCGAAACCGTCCATCTCGACGAGGATTTGGTTGAGGGTCTGCTCGTCTTCACGACCAGCGCCACCGCGCGCGTCACGCTTGTGAGCAACGGCGTCGATTTCGTCGATAAAGATGATGCTGGGTGCGTTTTTCTTGGCTTTTTGGAAAAGGTCGCGAACGCGGGAGGCACCGACGCCGACGAACATCTCAGCAAATTCGGAGCCGGAGATGGAGAAGAACGGGACATTAGCCTCGCCTGCAACGGCGCGAGCCATGAGGGTCTTGCCAGTGCCTGGGTCGCCAGCAAGCAGGACGCCGCGAGGGATTTTGGCGCCGAGGGTCTCGTATTTTTTCGGGTGCTTAAGGAAGTCGACGATTTCTTCGAGGTCTTGCTTGGCAGATTCGTTGCCAGCTACGTCTTTGAAGGTGACTTTTTTCTTATCGGGACCATAAACGCGAGCCTTAGACTTGCCAAAGCCGATGTTTTGCGAGTTCATGTTTTGCGCTTGGCGCATCATGTAGGAGAAGAAAATAATGAGGGCGAGAATAGGTAAGACAATCAGGCCGACGTCGAGGACGGTACCCCAAATGTCGGTGGCTTCGACGTATTCGATGGTGGGGTAGCTGGCGCGGCAGGTGGCCTTGGCCTCGGCATCTTCAAGGTTGGCACAGTAGTCGACGAGCCCTTGGTCGTAGAGAGTGCCGGAAGGGTCTTTACGAGACTGTTCGGTGGGGTAATCTTTGTCTTTGAGCGTGACTTTGAGAGTGTTGCCTTCGACGGTGATTTTCTTGATGTTACCGTTGGGGTCGTTGGCACGAGCAACGACGCTGGAGAGCGGAACGGTTTCTAGGCTCTTGTTGCCGCCGCCGAGGCTGTTGACGAGAGCGGAGCAAATTAAAATGATAAACGCAAAGAAAATAAGCGAGCGGACAAAGTTAGATGCGCGGCTCGCCGGTGTTTTTTTGGCTGGTTTAGGAGAAACATTTGATTTTGGCATACCTCTATTGTATCATGAATATATTATATATGGGTAAGAAAATTCTGCGGGTGGCGTTTGTGCTGGGGCTCGTGGGTGTGATAATTTTTGAGGTGGTGAGCGTGGCGCTTTTGCCTGAAGAAGCAAAGCAATCTAGCGCAAAGAAAGGGCCGCAGGGACTGGCACTCACGGTGCGGGATGAGTTTGCCGAGAGCGTGACGGATACGATAGGTGGTAAGGAAGCGAAGCTGGGGCTGGCGTATCTAGTTGGGATGAAAGACGGTCTAGATAAAGATACGCAGGAGCTGTTAAAAGCGGTGGGGCTGACGCATATTGTGGTGGCGAGCGGAACGCACCTTAGCATTATCGTGGAGTTTTTTAGAAAGCGCTTTGGTAAAATCTCGCGGTTTGCGGGAGCGTTGTTTGGTATGGTGTTTATTGTGATTTTTGCGAGCTTGGTAGGCTGGACGGCTTCGATTACTCGTGCGGCGATAGTGGCGGGGCTGACGATGCTGGGCTGGTATTATGGGCGGAGGCTCGGTGCGATGCGGGTGATTTTAATCGCGATGGCGGTGACGCTTTTGGTTAACCCACTCTATGCCCTAGACCTGGGTTGGCAACTGTCCTTTGCGTCGTTTGCGGGGATTATGTTGCTCATGCCCATGCTGGTGGAATTCTTTTTTGGCAAGAAACAAAAGCCGGGTGTGGTAGCGGAACTAGTGTTGGCAAGCATTGCGGCGACACTGATGTGTGCGCCGATACTGCTATATTACTTTGGGACGATTTCATTGATTTCTATCGTGGCGAACGTGTTGATTTTGCCCACGATTCCCCTCGCTATGGGGTTGACGTTTACGACGGGGCTGATAGGCTTTTTGCCTGGGTTTTTCTTGTTTGATTGGTTGCGTTTTATTGTTGTAAAAATTACAACGTTTTTATTAGATTATCATTTGGCGGTGGTGGAATTTTTTGCCAAGCAAACGAGCTTCATCGTTAATATCCCTAAAAATCAGGTGTGGGTACTGTTATTATATATCCCGATTTTGGCGCCATTTGCGGTGGGCTATGTGAAGAAGGTGCGAAAAAGGCAGAAAGCGAAACTCCGGGTTAGGAGGAACCCGAAGAAGTATTTGCCCTATACTATTCAAAGCTAATGGTGCCGTGTGGTTTCCTGCTCTTACGCCTGACGATGTAGATTCCGGTGCCGACGGCGAGGCCGCCGATAACTACGATGAAGAGTCCGGTTTGGATGGCACCTTCAACGCCGTGGGTGAAGAGACCGGTGTTTGGCTTGTCGACTTTGACGCGCACGGTTTGAGCTTGGTCGTTCAAATCTTTGTGTTCGGCGATTTGGTCTTCTTCGTCGGTGGTTTCGTCAATATAGAGAGTTTCGAAGACGACGAGTTCTTTGCCGGTGAGGCCGGAAGTGTTGATGGCAAAGTCGAGTTCTTCGTAACCACGGTCGGAGGTCGGGGTGAAGGTCCAGACGACTTCGGTGACGCCGCCAGAAATGCGATTGCCGGTGGCTTTGTCGACGAGCTGGCCTTTGAGAGTGTAGGTGGTGCCTTTGACGAGACCGGAGTATTCGACCTTATCAAGGATGATGACGTCGGCATCGTAGAGAAGTTCTTGGTCACCATCGGCGCGGTCGGTAGCAGTAGTGTGGATGACTGGCGTGGCGACGTTGATGGTTTGGTCGGCATCGTCGAGGTCTTTGTGTTCGGCGACGAGTTCTTCGGTGCCGTCATCATTGACGAGGTAGAGTTCTTCGTAGACTACGAGAGTTTGGCCGATGAGCTCGCGAGAGTCAAACTCAAACTCGATGGGCACGAGGCCGGTGGTTTCTTCGTAACCTTCGTCACCAATAGTGAAGGTGGTCTCGCCCTCGATGTTGTAGTGAGTGGTGGTGCGGGTGGTGGTGCATTCAGGCTCGGCTTGTTCTTCAGATTCGTCTTCGGACGCCTCGTCGTCTTCGCCGTCTTCAGTGTCTTCTGCTGGTTCTTCGCAGGTGGTGGTATAGGTAACCTCTACGCCTTGGGCTTTATCGCCGGCAGCGTGGTCGCCACTAGCGGTCTTGTAGACTAGCCAACCTTTGGCTTTGTACTTTTGGCCCATCTTGGCGCCTTCGTATTTGAGGTGGTCAATGACATGGACGTTTTTGCCGACGCCGACTTCTTGGTCGCCATCATAGACGTCTGCCGCGGTAGTACCGACGCGCATGGAGACGCGAACGTTTTGCGATACAGAGTCGGGATCAGCGTGTTTGGTGATGACTTGGTCGGTGTCGGGATAATCGTCTTCACCCATGGGGATGGTTTCTTGTTCGCCTTGGAAGAGGTATTCGTAAACGACAATCTCTACACCCGGGAGGTTGTGGGCGTCGACCGGGAAGTCCATTTCTATGGTGCCGTTGTCTTTATCAATAGCTGTAGTAAAGGTGGCGTAAGCTTCGATGCGATTGCCATCGGCATCAAGGAGCGGCTGGTTGTTGGTCTTGTCCCAAAGATAGCCGTAGAGGGTGTACGTTTCTCCCATGAGGAGACCGTCGTAAGCGACGACGTCGTGGATGGTCTGACCGTCTTCGTGAGCGAGGACACTGTCGCCATCAGCTTTGTCGGTGGCGGTGGTTTCTATCTTGGCGAGTTTGACGGCGATAGTTTGGTCACCTTCGTCGAGAGCTTCTTTGTGTTCGGCGAGGAGACGGCTGTCGTTTTGGCCTTCGCGCGGGCTGCGATAGAGGCGTTCGTAGACGACAAACTTACGACCCTGGAGAGAAATAGTGTTGAGGTTGATTTCTAGAGTGACGGTGCCTTTGCCTTTGGTGCCGGCTTTGAAGGTCTTGGAGTTTTCTACGTATTCGTCGTTAATCTTGACGATATCGTTGGTCTCGGGGTCCCAAATGTAGCCTTCAATCATATACCATTCGCCTTCGACGAGGCCTTCGTAGTCTACGTAGTCTATCATAGTGACGTCGCCGACGCCGAGGAATTTGGAGGAAGTGTCGCCAAATTTGGTCTTGTAGCGAGCATCAGTATGAAGGTTGGGTACGCCGATTTGGAGAGTTTGCCGGGTGTCGGTGAGACTCTTGTGGGCGACGAGTTCAATGTCGCCGTAGTAGAGAGTTTGGAAGACGACGTATTTCTTTTGGTTGGTGCCGAGGGAGTAATCGTAGTCGAGGACAGAGTCAAACTTGCTGAAGCTATCGACTACGACTTTGTTGGTGCTGGTGGCGGAGAAGGATTCGCGGACGACTATATCATTGCCACTTTTGTCTTTGACGGGCTGGCCGTCTTCGTAGACGAGCTCACTTTTGACGTTGTAGGTCTGGCCAATGACGAGGTTGCTGTAAATAATCTCATCAATGGGGCTGACGGAGCCGAGAGCGAACTTTTTGGTATTGGTCGATGCGCCAAAGACGTAGTTTTGTGATTCGTAAGCGTCGGATTCTAGAGTGGGGTCTTTGACGGAGACGATTTGCTGAGCGTCGGTGACGTCTTCGTGCTTTTGGAAGTAGGTGTTGTTGCTGCCGTAGTAGATGTATTCGAAGACGACGAACTTACACGGGAGTATGAGCTTGTTGTCGGTGGCGCATCTAGTGATGACGTCGATATTAGTGAAGGTGAGGGTGCGTCCGGTAGTAGTATCATCTTCGCTGCTAGCGGTGAAGGAATCGGTGGCGTCGGCAACTTTGACATCTTTGGTGCCGTCGGCCTTGAGCTTCCAAAGTTCGCCCTTGATAGTATAGGTGCTGCCTGGAGCAAGGCCTCTGTAAGTGACCGTGTCTTTGACGTCGACGGTACCGACGTAGAGTTCTTTGCTGCCATCGGCGACGGAAGCGGCGTTAGTGATAAGCTCTGGCATGAGGACAGTAACAGTCTCGCCGTTGTCGGCGGTACCAGTGTGGGAAGCAAGTGTGACGCCGGAGGAACTCTTGAGGACTTGGTGGACGTAGAGAGTTTGGCCGACGTAAGGTGTGGAGTCAAACTCGAAGGTCATGATGCCGGTATATTTGGCGCCGGTGGCAAGGCTCATGACGATGGTATCGGTGGCGGTGGCGACGGTATTGCCAGAGCCATCTTTGACGGTACCCTCTAGGGTGAAGGTCTGGCCGTGAGTGAGACCGACAATCTCATAAGTATCTTTGATTTTGACTTTACCGGCGGCGAGTTGCTTGTCGTTGATAGTACGCTCAGAGTTAGCGGTGGTAACGACTTCTATGTTTTTGACTTTGACTTGTTGGTTGGTGTCGGTGAGGTTGGGGTTGTGAATGAAGATGCGGACCCAATCGTTGGCAGTGCCGTTGTTTTTGTAGAGATATTGTTTGATGCTGAGGGTTTTATCAATGTAGGGAGAGGTGTCGAAGGTCGGGAAGACCATGTCGTTAGAGGGGATGGCGGTGCAGCCACCGGAAGCATCGGCGGTGAAGGTAACTGTAGCGGTGACGGGAGTGTTGTTGGTGGGGCTGAGCTTGACTTGGTCACTAGTACCATTCCAAAGTTCGCCGACGAGCTTGTACTGAGCGCCAGCTACAAGGCCGGAACAAGTGATGCGGTCGGTAACGCCGGCGCTAGCAGAAATCTCTAGCTCGTTTTGCGGGTTAGCGGCAGGGTCGCTATTGCGAGCGACAGTGGAGAGATTGGGTTTGTCGGGAATGTTATCGGTTTTGGTGCCGAGCGAGGAGGTGCTGGTGCTGGTGACGGAGAAGTCAAAGCTGAGCAGGTCGTAAGCAGCGTTGGCGGTGCTGCGGATTTCTGTGGCGGTGTAGTTGCCATAGACCATGCTGGGGCTAGTGACGGAGCCATCAGAAGCCGTGGGGCCGATAGTGTAGGTGATGGACGAGTCGGCCTTGTTGACGGCGGTGAAGGAAATGCCGGCAAGATTGCGCGAGGAAGCTTGGTTGTTAGTACCGAGCTCGTAGCCAGCTTTACTGAAGCTAACTTTGCCTTTGATAGGCTCGTTCTTGAACCAGCAAGGGCTGGAGCCAGAAGAGCAGGCGGTGGAATTGGTGGTCATATCGACGGTGGCGGGGTTGGTGGCGGTGTTGCCGGGGGTGAGTACGACAGTGAGAGTGGCACTGTTAGTCTGATAGCCGGCAGTGGCGGTCTTTTCCGAGATGGTGTAGGTGCCGACCGGGAGAGAAACGTTGGTAGTACCGGTACCATCAGAGCCGATGGTGATGGTGGCGACTTCGGTGCTGCCACTCTTGACGGAGAAAACAGTGCCGACAACGGTGAGACCAGCGTAGGAAACACCGGAGTTTTCTGTGTTAACCTTTTTAATCTTGATGTAGGCGGTGGGGACGGGAGTGTTTTCTACGACCACGGTATCGCCGCTGGAGATACTCTCGGCACCGTAACAGTAGCCATAGGTGCCCTGAGTGGCAAGCGGTGACTGACAAGTGTAGCCAGAGGGGTAAGTGGTCTCATACCAACGGATGAGATTGGAGCCGACAGTGATGTATTGAGTGTAGCCGCTGCTATTGGTGGAGAAAGGACCTTGGCAGTTGACATCGGAATCGTTGCTGCCGATTTCGCAGACACGGAAGGCGGCGCCGGAAAGACCAGTGGAAGTGCTGGCGCTAGAAACTTTGCGGATGCGGACTTGGTAGGTAGTGGGGCCTTTGTATTCGAGCCAGCCGACGGTCTGATGGGTGGCATCGACCCAGGTGGTGTAGGACTCGTATTCGTCGACGGCATTAGGATAGTTAGCGTCAAACCAAGCATTGACGTCGGATATGACGCCTTGGACGACGGAAATATCGCTGCTGTTTAAAGCGTAGTAATCGCTACCGTAAATGCCGCTGGCCGCCATGTGGCCGATGGCGAAGATGGCGTCTCTGCTATCTACCTGAGAGGCGGCAAGACTCTTATTACAGCTAGTTGAATAAAAGTGAGTACAGCCGTAGTAATAGTCGGTATACTTGACGATTTCTTCGCCACTGCTGTTGATATTGGCACGAGAATCAGTAGAGCCGTAGACGATATTAGTATCGCGCGTCATAAGGTTGGTAATGGCAGAAGTTTTGGAACTCCAGTTGTAGCTGCTATTGAATAGTGCATAATAATTGGGGCCGCCAGCATTGACGGAGGCGGTAGAATAGCTAGGGACGGTGGCGAGCATAATGCGCTTGACATCGGTGGTATTGATATGGGCGGTGCCGGAACCGGTAGGAGTGTTCCTAGAGGCTTGGAGACACATGGCATCGTTGCCGTTAACGTTGTACCAACGCGTAGACCAAGGCTTCCAGTCGGAGCTTTCGTTAACACCGTAGTAGATAGCATTAGAGTCGTAAGTGTAGCCACGATAATTGTTGGCGATGGAAATAGTAGTGGCGGCACCGCTACCGGTGATGGCGCGAACAGCAGAATAGACACCAAAGCCAAGGCCGGCGACAGCTAGAATGAAAATAGGAACCCAAAACTTTTTACCACGGTTTTGGAAAAAGTTTCTGAACTTTCCAGACCTCCCTGATTCTAATTGCATATGCATATATTATAACGCTCTTGCTTTGAAAAATCTAGAGTTTTGGTAGAATAATTTCAAGACCTCTGCCTGCAAAATATTTGCAGCATGTCTAGTAACTTCCCATGTTAGAAAAGAAGAGGAGGGAGTCTTATGTCTAACCCAGCTACGAAGGAGTATCATGACTACTTGGTGCCTGGACTGGATGCGCTCATTAGCGAACCTGCACTCATTGAAATGGATCCGGAAGAAAGCGACAAGATTGACAAGCCGAAGTGTAAACGACTGTTTATTCCCGAGTTTTATATGGACCAACTGAAGATTTTTGGACGCGAGCATGATTATACGGCGCGTGGCAAAAATTCACCGATTCTGCTGGACAACATCAACAAGATTTTGGCGATGTCGGAAAAGCAAGGCTTCGCGACGTTTTACAACGGCATGGAAGCTCAAGTGATTCCCTATCGTCACGAACCGAACGATCCGATGTTTGACCCGAACAGTTCCACCCAGCAAACGATACGGACTGCTGATTATTTGCTCAGTCGTTCCGTGGAGGACGTTGTGCTCCCGCATGGCTACAAACCGCTCAGTAAGGATACCGTGGCGGTGTTGACTGGCGACCCGTATTTGTCGGGAAAAACTCATATGAAGAAAATTCATGTGGCGTTTATTTCCAACGAACTTTATACGGGGCGACGGCGACTGAAGCTGCCGATTGAAGCATCGCCATTGTGGTGTTCCAACCACAAAATCACGGCGGACGAATTTGCGGACATTTTTCCGGACGAGCCGCCGCTGAAGCCACAGGAGTTTGTGGAGCTGATTGGCGATTATCATCCGCTGAACTACGACCCGCAGTTCAAGAATGTAGGCAGAATGGACCCGCAGACGAATACTTTGATTCCGCTGAAGTTCCGCGAGATTACGAGCGACACGCCAAAAATCATCCGGCCGCGTAATGCCGGCCAGGCAATGATGATTGAAGCGATGATGCTCCCGACGGAAGAAGCGCCCATTGTAATCGTGATGGGTGCGCTCGGAACGGGTAAGACTTTCCTGTCAGCGGCGTTTTCCTACTACGTTGGATTCCTGACGGAAAGTTCGCCGTACGAACGCACGTTTATCGTGCCACATGACCCAGCGCTGGGTGCTGATACCGGTTTCTTGCCGGGAGGCCCTACCGAAAAAGCCCGTGCTAACGCGATGTCGTTTGAGGACAACATGATAGAAATCATTCAGCATCACTACAGCGACGGCGGAAAGATGGGCTCTTACCAGCGCGCGAAGAAAGAGTTTGAGGACAAGATAACCGATGGTTTGATTGCCTATGATTCAATCGTGCGAATGGGCGGTCGGACGTTGCCGAATACTTTCTATTTGATTGACGAGGCGCAGGATACCGAGCGCTTCCAGATTAAGCAGTTGGTAGGGCGGACGGGTGATTTCTCCAAAGTGGTGGTCGCAGGCGACCCGACTCAGGTGACCAACCGACATTTGACGCCGGACAATAATGGACTGGTCCATGCGGCGGCAAAGTTGGCAAATCATCCGAACGTAGTGGTAGTTTCTTACCGTGTGCCGGACGAAGTGACCCGTTCCCTGGCGGCGCGAATCGCGGCGCAGTATCTGTAATTTCTTTTCTACTAACTTTCCGAATAAAGTTATATGATACTTTTTTCGGAGAAAAAAGTATCCCCCTGTTTCAGGGGGATTTTTCTTGTAGCTATTTTATGACGAGCCAGTCGTCGAAGTTGAAGTCACTGCCCGAGACCAGGCCGACGGCAAGGAGAGGGGAGTAGGCATTTTTGAGGTCTTTGTAGTATTTAAGGAAGGAGTCGGCAGCGAAGGTCATTTGCTGAAGTTTTTTCTTTGTGACCATGTCGAGAGAGGTGCCGCGGTATTGGTCTTTTCTGTATTTTACTTCGGTGAAGTAGATTTTGTCATCCTTCGTTGAGACGATGTCGATTTCGTAAAATTTGGTTTTGTGGTTTCTGACAATAATAGAATGATTATTTTTAATTAAATAATCGGTAACTATTGACTCGGCGTAATCTCCGATTTCTTTAGTTGTAGCACCTCTTAGTTCGCCTCTTGTCCTGGTCCTCGCCCCGCAGTCGTCCAAACCACAACATTCAGTCCTGCGCTCGTCGACGACGTCACCTCGAACTCGCTTGGTGAATGCTGTAGTTTGGACTGCTGGGGTCTGCGGAATCGGACAAGTAGCCGAACAAAGAGTTGCTACTGGCCTAAAGCTAAGTCTGTGTTCCGGACATGGGCCATGTTTAGCTAACATTTCCGAATGTAATTTTGTTCCATACCCTACATGTTTTTCAAAACCATATTCTGGGAAGCGAGAAGATATCTCCTTCATGTAATTATCTCTCGCTACTTTAGCTATGATTGACGCAGCGGAGACTTCCTTTATCAGCAAGTCGGCTTTTTTGAGATTGGTGACGTGATATTCGAGGCTGGTGCCAGCGAGAAAGTTGATGGTGCCGTCAATGATGATTTCCGTGAAGGGGACTTTTTGTATTTTAATTTCTTCGACGGCGCGGCGAGTGGCGAGCCTGAGGCTTTCTGATAGGCCGAGGCTATCTATTTCTGCGCTAGTGACCCAGCCAAGACCGGTGGCAAGGGCGTTTTCTAAAATAATTTTTGAGTAAGCTTCGCGTTTTTTCTCGGAAAGTTTTTTAGAGTCGGTAAGTGGCTCGACCCAGTCGGGGTAATTCCCTGCTTCGTCTTTCGGCAAAATGCAGGCGCCGATTACTAGCGGGCCAGCCCAAGGGCCTCTGCCTACTTCATCTATTCCCAAAATTGACATATATATTATATATAATACTACAACATGATGCCAGATTCATGATAGTTGTTACCATAGAGACCGTTTTTATACATGTGGAGCGGGCCGGACGGGGGATTTTTGTGTTTTGGCGACCTCCGTATTGCCATAACCGTATTATAACATTATTTATCAAAAAAGTCGCCCTGTTTGCAGGGCGACGGATGAGTTTTTCTTAAAAAGTTATTTAGCTTCTTCTTTGACTTCTTCGGCCGGAGCTTCGGTAGCTTCCTCGGCTTTGGGTTCTTCCAAAGTGTTGACAGCAGCGCGGTCGAAATCTTTACCCATGAGGCGGGCGGATTTGCCGGAGCGTTCGCGGAGGTAGGAGAGGTTGTTGCGGCGAACTTTGGCGCGGCGGACAACTTCGATTTTCTCGACAAGCGGAGAGTGGATGAGGAAGGACTTTTCTACGCCGACGCCAGAGGCAATCTTGCGTACAACGATGCGAGCAGTGTGGGACTCTTTGCGGTCAACGCGGACGACGACGCCCTCAAAGACCTGCGAGCGGAACTTTTCGCCTTCTTTAATTTTTTGGGTAACTTTGACGGTGTCGCCGGAGCGGACATCAACAACCGCAGCTTTTTTCTGAGCGTCACCAATTTTTTGTAAGATAGAAAAACTCATTTAATTAACCTTTATTAGACAATTACACGTATTTTATCATATTTACTTCTTAAGTGCAAGACGTATTCTTTGTTCGACGGGGAGAGTGGGGTCGACGTTCTCCAAGGCGGCGGTGGCTTCTTTAAGCGGGAAGCCGAGGGCAATGAGGGCGTCGAGAGCTTCGTCGTTTTCTGGCTTCTTAGTTTTGGTCTGGGCGACGGTGGCGCCGTAGTGGGTAGGAAGGCCGACTTTGTCGGAAAGGTCGACGATGACGCGCTCGGCGGATTTTTTGCCGAC
Source organism: Candidatus Saccharimonadota bacterium (assembly GCA_017513185.1). GTDB lineage: Bacteria > Patescibacteriota > Saccharimonadia > Saccharimonadales > Saccharimonadaceae > Nanosyncoccus. The sequence goes on along the minus strand of JAFXGL010000008.1, from coordinate 4,873 downwards.
GCCTTGAGCTTTGGAGACAAAGGCGCTATCAGCATTAGCAATAGCATTGCGGACCTCTTCGGGTGAGGCGAGAGAGAGGATGGACATGGCAGCTTTGGGGCCGATGCCGTTGACGGAAATCAGAAGTTCAAAGAGTTTTTTGGCGGCGAGGCTGGTAAAGCCATAAAGAGCTTCGTCGTTCTCTGAAATTTTGTGATAAGTATAGAGCTTGATTTGGTCGGTGAGGTTGAGACTGTCAAAATCTTGACTGGTGACGGCGACTTCATAGCCAACGCCGTTGACGTCGATAATGACGCTGCTCGCAAATTTTTCTTCAAGAATGCCTTTGAGATGAGAAATCATACTGTATATTATATATCATTTTTATGAAACATGGAGTGGACGATGGCGGCAGCGACGGCATCGGCGGCGTCGTCGGGCTTGATGACTTTGTCCATTTTGAGGTAAACGCGGACCATTTCCTGCATCTGCTTTTTGTCGGCATGGCCATAGCCGGTCATGGCCTTTTTGATTTCGTTTGGAGAATATTCGTAGATGGGGAGGCTGGATTGGGCGGCGACTAACATGACGACGCCGCGCGCTTCGGCAACGGAAATGCCGGTGGTGATATTTTGCATGAAGAAAAGTTTTTCTATGGAGATGCAGTTGGGCTGGTCCTCTTTAATGATTTCGTGAAGCGAATCGTAAATGTCGAGCAGGCGGTCTTTTAATGGGGTGTGGGGCGGAGTGGTGATAGCGCCGGAGTCTATCAAAATCGGAGCGCCTTTTTTACGAACTTCTAGGACGCCGAAGCCGCAAATGCCAGTGCCGGGGTCTACGCCTAAAATCCGCATTATTTAACGTGGTCAATTAAAGTTTGGCGTAGGTCTCTCACAGGAATGACAAATTTGTCTTTGATGGTGGCGGGAGCGATGGCGTGAGTGAAGCCGAGCTTTTTCGCCTCAGCAATGCGTTGGTCGGGGCGGAAGGCGGAACGAATTTCTCCGCCCAAGCCAACTTCGCCAAAGACGACATACTTTTCGTTGAGCTTGCGGCCGGCGACGGCGGAAGCGATGGCGAGGCAGACGGCGAGGTCGGCGCCAGAATCGTTGAGCTTCATACCGCCAACGACGTTGACAAAAATGTCTTGTTCGCTGAGTTTGAGCTTGGTGCGGCGCTCGAGGACGGCGATGAGGAGCTTGAGACGGTTGAGGTCGAAGCCGGAGGCAGTGCGGTTGGGATAGCCAAAGGTTGTCTTGCTGGCTAAGGCTTGGATTTCTACGAGAATCGGGCGAGTGCCTTCCAAAGTCGCGAGAATGATGGAGCCGTCCGTGTTTTGACGTTCGGCGAGAAGAGCGGCCGAAGGGTTTTGAACTTCCTTGAGGCCGGAATTTGCCATTTCAAAAATGGCGACTTCCGATGTGGAGCCAAAGCGGTTCTTAATGGCGCGGACGGTTTTGAAGCCACCGTAACGATCGCCCTCAAAGTTAACAACGACGTCGACGAGGTGTTCCAAAACTTTCGGGCCGGCCAAAGTGCCTTCTTTAGTAACGTGGCCAACGATGACGACGGCGGTGTCCGTAGCCTTAGCGGCGCGAATGATGAGGTTACCACAGTTGGTGACTTGTGAAACGCCGCCGGGAGCGGAAGAAATTTCTGCGAGCGAGAGGGTTTGAATGGAGTCTACCACCACAAAGTCAAATTCGGCGCTTTCGATAGTCTTAGCGATGTCGTTGCCGGAAGTACTAGAGGCAAAGGAAAGTTTGTCGGATTCGGCGCCGAGGCGCACGGCGCGAAGTTTGACTTGGCCGGCCGATTCCTCGCCGGAAATATATAAGACATTGTGGGTCTTGGCGATGAAGGCACAAATCTGCATGAGAAGAGTGGACTTGCCGATACCAGGCTGGCCGGTAAGGAGAGTGACGGAGCCTTTGAGAAAGCCACCGCCAAGGACGGTGTCGAGGTCTTTGAATGGAGTCTTGAGACGTTCTTTGGCGTCGGAAGGGACGATGGATTTAATATTGACAAAGTCGAGTTTTTTACCGGAGACTTTGGCGCTCGATAGGGCATTCTTCCCTTCGACGGCTTCGGCGGGGAGGGTTTCGACGAGGGTGTTCCAGTTGCCACAGTTAGTGCAGCGTCCGGCCCACTTGGAAAAAGTCATGCCGCATTCTGAACAAGTGTATTGAGCATGAGACTTCGCCATGTTACCTCCTTAAAATAAACTATTTATTGTCACAAACAACGTCGTTGGCATGGACCCAACCTTCGAGCGAGCCACCATCGAGATATTCGCCGGTAGTCGGAGCGACGCGGACGATGCCGCCTTTTTCGACAAAGGTCGCAAGTGGGTCGGTGGCCATGTATTCTTGGTCTTTGGGGCCGAAGTCGTGGCTGTTGACGTATTCGACCATTTCGGCGATGAGTTTTGGCGACATGATGTATTTGGAAACGTGGACGAGGTTAGAAGTGACGTCTTTTAGCTCTGGTTTCTCGACGATTTTGGTGAGTTTGCCGTCTTTGACGTCAATCATGCCGTATTTGACGACTTCTTCGCGCGGGACTTCGACGCCGAGAATAGCGGACTCGTCGGGACTTTGTACGGACTTTAGGAGTGATTCCGCGGCAGATTCGCCACCAGGATTCCAGATGAAGTCATCACCAAAGAAGACAAAGACAGGTTCGTTTAAGTTGTATTCTTCGGCGACCATGGCGACTGGTACGGCAGTGCCGTATTTGGCGGAGGGGTCTTGGGAGATGTAGTGGATTTTGACGTTGTCGGGGAGAGTTTTGGCGAGTTTGAGACGGTCGGTCTTGCCGCGAGCTTCAAGATATTGGTTGAGAGCAATGTTGTCTTTGTAAAATTCGCGGACCTGGCACGGTTCGACGTTGCTAATAACCATGTAAATGTCGGTGACACCAGCTTTAATTAGCTCTTGGACGGAGTAATCGACAAGCGGACGGTTGCCGACGGGAAGCATGGACTTTTCGATAATCTTGGTAATCGGGAGACGGCGAGTACCCCAACCCGCGACGGGAATAATAGCTTTGGTAATAGGCATAGGAAAGTCTCCGTTTAAAGTTATACGGCTATTTTACAACAATTAACGATTCTCGCCAAGACTTCGGGAGGTTTTCTAGACCGAGCAGGGTAGCGATAGTGGCGGCGACGTTGGAGAGTCCAGCATCCTTTATATCATGTTTGATATATTTTTCGCGATTTTTAGTGTTGTCATAGAAGATACAGGGGACTAAATTCGTGGTGTGAGATGTTTTGGGCTGATTTTGCTCGTCGAGCAATTCCTCGGCATTACCGTGGTCGGCGGTGATGAGCATCATACCACCGAGCTCATCGATTTTCTTGGCGATTCTTTGGAGCTGGATGTCGATAGCCTCCATAGCGGTGATGGTGGGCTCAACCTCGCCGAAGTGGCCCACCATGTCACCACCCGGGAAGTTGAGACGAATGAATTTGTATTTGTCCAAATTTTCTAGAACGGCGTCGGTGATTTCTGCAGCTTTCATCCACGGGCGCGTATTGAACGGGAGAGTGTCGGAGTCGATTTTAATGTGGTCTTCACCTTCGGCTTTGTCGTAGCTGTTGCCGTTGAAATAATAAGTGATGTGGCCAAACTTGACGGTTTCTGACACGGCGAGCTGAGTGATGTGATTTTGGCCCAGGAAAGTGTTGAGCGGGTCGTGGATTTCTACGGGCGGGACGAGGCGATACTGTGGGACGTGCGTGTCGGAATTGTATTCGGTCATGCCAGCGAAGACGACGTCGTCGGGTGAGTAGTCGCCGCGGTCGAAGTAGGGGAAGTCGATGTAGGTGAAGGCTTGGGCGATTTCGATGGCGCGGTCGGCGCGAAAATCGTAATAAACGAAGCTGTCGCCTTTTTTAACGGGGCCGACGGGATGATTTTGGTTGTCGACAATAATGAATGGTGGGAGATATTGGTCCTGAATGTTTGGGTCGGCAGTGCGGAAGGATTCGATTCCCTCCACTGCGGAGTGGAACTGATGTTTGGCGGAACCATGGAACATGTCCCAGCCGAGTTTGACCATGGGCCAATCGTTTTCATAGCGGTCGGCGACGGCAACCATGCGGCCGGCGCCACTGGCGATTTTGTAATCGCGACCTTGGAGGTTGAAGGGTTTCAGAAAAGTTTCTAGGCGGACGATGTACTTTGGCTCACTTTGAGGCGGAACGTCGCGACCGTCAAAGACGAGGTGAACGCGGATTTTGGCCACGCCACGAGCGTTAGCCATGATAATCATTTTTTCTAGGTGTTCGATGCTGGAGTGGACGTTGCCATCAGAAAAGATGCCGGAGAAGTGAAGGGTGGATTTTTTGTTCAAAACATTGTCGATGATTTTAGTCCAAGCTTCGGAATCCCAAATTTTGCCAGAAGCAAAGGCGTCTTCTACTTGTGCGATTCCCTGCTTGACGATTTGGCCGGAGCCAAGAGCATTGTGGCCGACCTCGGAATTGCCCATGTCACCCGGAAGGATGCCTACGGCTTCGCCGGAAGCGCGGAGCGGGATGTTTAGGTATTCTTGAGAAACTTTGTCGAGGAATTCGGTGTGGGCGAGAGAAACGGCGTTGCCCGGACCGTCCGGCGCGATGCCGACGCCATCCATGACGGCGAGGACAATTGGCCCATCAAAATGTAATTTATCCATAAGCATATTATAGCATATATTAGTAGCGGACTGGAAGCTTGTGCAAATATGTAGTTTCTGGCAGCAAGTAGCGTTCCGCCTCCCTAGCCGAGAAGAGGAGGGTGGTGGGGCTGTATTTGACGATTTCTGCGGGAGTGTTGGTGGTGCCTTGGTTGGCATCACCACCATGAGTGCGGTTGAAGGAGACTTTCTTGGCGAGAATGGCGCCACG
>JAFXGL010000016.1 GCA_017513185.1 Candidatus Saccharimonadota bacterium | reverse complement strand
GTCGGCGCTTATATCGTCCTGCGGACGATCGAGAAGGCTCTCGCAAATGGCTGGCTTCGTGGTGCAAGCATCGAGGCCAGCAAGGGCGATCTATCGGTCAAGGTCAAGGCCGAGGATAAGAAGTGACTTATAGCTGGTATTTGCTTAAAGATCACCAATACCCTTTTGTTTTAAAGATTAAGCTGTTACTGAAGACGCGACCATTATAGAAACTGATAAGCGTCCCCCACATAACCCTATTCAGTTCTTTGCACCAGATACGGTTTCGGAGTCGCACAACAAAACCCTCATGCTCTTTGCTGTATTGTTCTGCATACGCAATAGCATCGTCCTCGTCCGCTTTCTTAAAGTGGAGGTATTCATACTTAATGCTTTGTGAGTCCATATCTGATCTTTTAAAAATCATCAAACAATAGCGAAACTGCCTCAAAGTCTTTCTCCTTTTGAATTTGCGGGCAGGTTTGCCCGTTTTGGCTTTAAAGCAGCCAGCGACGCGCAACCATTATACGGCCATGCATACACCCTTCGCAGACAGGTATAATGAAAATGACCTCGCGTACTTCCCAAATATACGTGTACTTTTGCAGGATGATCCGCTTGTCTTTTTCGACACTGAATTTTTTAGTCATGGCGGCAATCCTCCGGCTCGTTGGCCAGGATTTCGACGGCAAATACCGGAAAAGAAACCATGCTGAGCTGCAGCCGACAAAGTCGTTCTTTGGTCCCCGTTACCTCCCGAACAGTACCGTTTAGCATAAGAATACACGGCGCGTCCGGGTCAGCCTGCTGCAATTTTTTGATTAGATCTTTGACGGTCATTGTTTGCGTCTCCTTTTTGGGTTATGCCGGGCGCAACGCCCGGTGCGTGATTATTAGGCCGTCAATTTTGCCAGTCGACGCTCACATTCGCAGAGCTCGCCCCTGCCGATTTGCCTATGGCATGCCGTCGCGGGCTTCTCCAAGTCTTTCTTGAGCCACGCTATCCGGCGTTTTAGGTCTTTTATAAGGCTTTTCACTGCGACGGCCTTCACTCTATCGTACCAAGCGTCGCCGGGATGCAGGTCAAGGCTGTCGGTGTCGAAGTAGTCGGTCATGGTGTCCGTGTCATTTCGGACGGCTCCCATTTCGCGGGGGATTTCTGAACGGCCATACTTTCTTGCGTAAATCGTGACTTTGCCTGTCTTTTCGTCAAAGCTGTAGTAGCAAGGTGCGTAGTGTTCGCCTTTGTAAATGCCGTTCACAGTGAGCCGGATCTCGTTGCTCACCGGTTTCGCCTCCGGGGCTTCCCAGGTATTGCTGACGACTTCCACCGTTGCGTTGGCTTCGTTATGTGCGTCGATTTTGTAGCAAAGCTTCCAGTCGCTCGCATAGCATTTGAGCGGCCAGCTGCGCCCTGCTGTTTTAAGGAGCTGGCCTTTTGCGCCGAGCTTCTTCATCCAGAACCCGCCGTCACGATACGTGTGATCTACAAGAAATCTGCCGTTGTCAGCTTTCGACCATGCACCGCTGATTTCTACCACAATCCCAGCTTCAATTTCTTTTCCATTCTTGTCTTGCATCGCGTTCCTCCTGCTGTGGTGGGCTTAACTGCCCAACGGCGCCTTTATACATGCGTTTGAAACGTATGTCAAATAATTTTTTAAAAAATTTTAGTTTTCTTTAACGAGTTGTAAAACATAGGCGGCAAGGGCTTTTGCCTCCGCTGTCGGTTTTCCTTTGCGGCGAAAATTCGTCCCGCCCATGTTCCACGCAATGACAACATCGCGCATTGAGGTGAACCGCCGCCGGAGGCTGACCAGATATCCGGCAGCCGCATGAGTCTGGCAGATGAGGTCTTTCGCGTTTCGGCATCCGTGCGCCTGCATCGTTGCCGGCATCATCTGCCAGAAGCCGACGGCGCCGCGTTTTGACGTCGCTCCCGGTCTGCATCCGGACTCTGCGACCATGAGCCAATAGTATTCCACCGGGACGCCGTGCTCAGCGAGAACGGCCTCGACGACGGCCCTGTGTGGCTCACAGCGGTCCGCGCGGCCGTCGGCCAGTGCAGACACGGGCAGGAGCAGAAGAAGCGTGAGAAGGGCTATTCTGCGCATTCTACGCTCGCATTTTCTGGGACATATTTCTCGCCCGGCCCGCACGGGTTCAGTTTCTGCGCTTCGTCGTCCCAAGACCAATACAGGCATCGGCCAGCGGCGTCGTAAAAGACTGTGGACGCCCGGCTTTCTGAGGCTCCCGCGATGCCAGCCCAGAGGCCGAGGATTGCCAGGGCAAACGCGGCGCAGAACATGATAAAATTCGCTTTTGGCGTGAAAAATCCCGTGTCAAACATTGCTTTCTCTCCATAGGTGGCGGCTTTCGCCGCCGGCGTCTAAAACTCGAAAATAAATTCATCCAGGGTCAGGTCTTCGAGCCGTCTCCCGGCGTGGGGAATGTTGGCCACCTCGGGATGTCGTCGTTCAAATTCTTTCCCGTCTTCGATGAGCCTGTCGAGTTCCCACTGATACCAGCAGCGAACCATCTGCTCAAGGCCTTTGCGTGAAAAGCTGGCGTCGCACAGGTCATGCGTGCTGGTGAAGCTGAAAAGGCCTTCGTGGTTTATCGACCAGCCGCGCATCATGCACTGCTCGTGATAGGCGGCATCTGTGAAATGGATGCCGGGAAGGCCTGCACGGTAGCGCTTCCAGCAAATGCTGAGGATGCGTGTGGCTTCGGGGAAGCGGTTCGTCTTAATGGCATGTACAACGGCTGATTTCATGGCTTTTTCTCCTGCTGCGGTAGGCTCAACTGCCTAACAGCGCCTTTATACATGCGTTTGAAACGTATGTCAAATAATTTTTTTAAATTTAATTTTCTTTCGCGAGCTGTAAAGGGTTAAACATGCTGCCGCAAAACGGGCATCGAATTTCTGAGCGAGTTTCTGCAATCGTGTTGGTGTCCGGCTGTTTTATCACGTGGCCTCCGGGGGTGCTGGTATCTGTCGGTTTAATAGACAGCCGCTGGGAATCCTGCCCGGAAAAAGACACAGGTTCTAATTTTTCTGTGATGTCGGAGCTTGCATCTAAAATTCTCTGAATTTCCCAGTCAGCCAGACCAAGGTCTTTGATGTCAAAGTCGCATTGTGCGGCGATTTCCTGTACTTCTTTGTCAAGCTGGTCTCTATCCCACGCCGATATTTCCGCAGTTTTATTGTCGGCGATTCTGTACCCCTTCGCGTGAATTTCGTCGATGTCGGTCTGCCATACGACAGGAACTTCGGCAAGCCCGAGCTGTTGTGCGGCCTTGTATCGCGTATGCCCGGCCAGTATTACACCTTGCCCGTCCACAACTATCGGCTGCCGGAAGCCGAAAGCCTGAATCGACCGGGCGACGGCATCGACTGCCGCCTGCGGTATGATGCGGGGGTTTCTCTCATAAGGCCTGATTTCGTCGATCTTCGTCATTCTGTAAGGTGTCTGTGCTTTTGCCATTGTTGCCTCCTTAAAAGTCCCAGTCTTTTCTGGTCTGCTGAGTGAGTCTTTTCACGATTAAATCGGCTTCCTGCTGCAGGTCTTCCCGCGTTTTCGGCTCATCCCAGTCGAGCGTGAGAACGGGCCCACGGCGCGTGAGAACATCCTGTAAATAATCAATTTCGTTCTGTAGTGCCTGTAGATAGCTGAGTTGAACGCCGGCTTCGCATGTCCGATTGCGCTGGCATATTCTCGCCGCACACGTCTCAGGTTTGGCTTTTAAAAATATCGCGCACGTCGGCTGTTCGATGAATTCCCGCATGTTTCTGTGTGCATCCAGATAGCTCTCACATTCCGCCTCTGTAAAATATCTGCTTTGCCTCTGGACGTTTGCAAAGCAGATGTCGCCGTAGTAACTCCGGTCGAGGATGTACCAGCCTTTCCCGGCCAGCGCAGCCGCCTGTGCGTAGCGCGTGGCTTTAAAGCGTTGGTGCAGGAGGTGCATCTGCATTTTGTATGCAGTGCCTGCCGGGTCGTCGTAGTACGGCGCGAGAAACGGATTTGTCGTCTCGTCAGGTTCCGGCAAATACTCCGAACGGAACCCCGCCCGGGTGAACGCCTCTGCCAGTATCTGAGCGAACGTCGATTTACCGACTCCGATATTCCCTTCGATGATGATGTAGCCGCTTGAATTGTGCATTTATAACTCCTTATTTAATTTTCAGCCATTGGTGCCAGACTTGCGACGCTATGTGCGCCATCATGTTTGGCGGGACACACATCCCACAAATATATTGGCTATTCATTGAAAGAAAGTTGTAATCTCTCGGAAACGTTGCCACCCGTATGAAGTCGCTTTTTGTAAAAAGTGTTTTATCGTGGCCCCTAAAAAATAATCCTTTCGCGGTAATAGTCGGGCACACGCTCTCGTCCCATACGATGGGATTGGTAAAGCCGCCACTTTTACCATCTTTTCTGGCTTCGCATATACTGCGGGGCCGTTCCTTAACTGACAGGCTGTTTAAGATTTCTTTGTATAGCGGCCCGGCGGGCTTTCCTGATTCCCTCGACCGGATATCCCCGAAAGGAATTGACGGCCTGTTAAATTGTAGGCTCAGTGGCCCGTATTTCATACGATTTGCAATAAAAAACACCCTTTTCCTTTTTTGCGGAGTATCCATAAAACGGCTGTTTAACAAGAATACCTGTGTTGAATACCCCGCCTCCCTAAACGCAAGCAATATTTGCTCCGCGTAGCACAGGGCATTTCCCTTGACGAGCCCGTCAACATTTTCGGCGATGCAGACCTTTGGCTTCAGCTTTTTTACGATATCTATAAATACAAAAAATAAATCGTCCAATCGCTGCGACGCTCTTCCTTCTGCAAACTTTTTCACTTTCCCCCACGATTTCTCACGCAATCCGGCCATAGAAAACGTCGTGCAAGGGGGAGAGCCGTCGAGTATATCCAAGTCATACAGCTCTGCCGGAAGGTCTTCTCGTAACGCAAAAACTCTTGCGTCTTCGCAGTAATTATACATCGGTCTTAAATTTTCTACATAGCAAGCATTTACCTTCGCGTCGATTTCGACGTTGCCTATCACGTCAAAGCCCGCTCTTTTATAGCCCATAGAAGACCCGCCACCACAGGAAAATACAGAAAAAACCTTTCCACGATGTAAACTCTTCAAGTCTGATAATGCCCAGTCCCACGAAAATTGTTCCATAAATACCTCACGATTTCAGCTCATCCAGAATGAGCTTCTGTGTGTCAATTTTTCCGCCTAAAACGTGCGAAATGCGCTCGTCTATCGTCCCCGGCGCGATGACGCGGGTTACCTGCACGGTTTCTGTCTGCCCGCGCCTGGCCAGGCGTGCAACGGCCTGCAGCCAGAGCTCACTGCTCCACGGGCACGTCAGCCAGACGATTTTATGCCCGCCGTACTGCAGGTTTAATCCCATCCCGGCCGACTGCGGATGCGCCGCCAGTACGTCAATCTTTCCGTCGTTCCATGCTTTCACAATTTCCGGCCTTTTTGCATCGAAAAGAGCGAATTTCTTTCGCGCAGTATAAGCCGCGGCCTGTATATCTTCAATCGAAAAGTTGAACCAATAGAACACAAGGTGAGGTCCGCTTTCTGTCAGGAAAATGCGCTCAAGTTCTCTGCGCTTCGTAAAATG
>JAFXGL010000007.1 GCA_017513185.1 Candidatus Saccharimonadota bacterium | reverse complement strand
AACACTACCGCCTACGAGACTACTGCCGTCAATGCTTCCTTCGCCTTTGACCATAGCCTCACTCGTACCGATTCTGGCTTTGACGAATCCGACATTGGCCGTAGCGACTTCGAGACTAGTGTTAACCCTGCCTTCTTCCATCCTTCTATCTACAATAACTGTAACTATGCCGTCACTACCGCCATGTGGGGCGATGAACGCATTAACCAAAGCACTACCAGCACCTTCATCTACGCCAAACGCTCTGCCGAAGGCACTGCCTGCAACCGCTCCACTAAGCTCAACGCTGGTGCTAACGGCGGCCTAGTTAATGGCTATGCTGTCCAGCTTAACGCCACTAGTAAGACCGACACCACTACCAACCGTTGGTTCTCCTCCGTCGCTGATGGTCGTACTTCTACCTGTTTCCACGCCAGCCTCTCTGGCTTCCCCAGCAGCAACTATCCCTGCCGTAATGACCGCCAATCCGGTGGCACTACCACCAGTGGCAACTGGCAAACCTACCAGCTCCTTGCCGGCCAAACCAAACAGTTCTCCCAAGGCACCTACAATACCAAAGCTAACTGGACTGTCGGCTACAAACATATTGAACGTTGCGAGACTTATACTTCCGGCTACTTCATCGGCTCCTATCCCACTAAAAACCTTACCAGTGACTGTAAATACGACCGTACTGAAGTCGTCGACCTTGCTCCTGTCGAATCTACCCCTGTCTACGCCAACTCTTCCTACACCACCTACTCTCTCTTCCGCCCCTACAACTACACCATTAGCGACATCCGTCCCGTCTCCTCTCCTTCTTCCGACATCACCTATGCTGGTCAGAACGTCAAGCGTTCCTTCACCGTCTCCATTGACCGTTACGACACCACTAAGTCCTACATTACTGATCCTTACCAGCCCAACACTTACGTCATCGGCTATCGCATTCTACCTGGTCAAGACCGTAATAACATCCAAGCTGCCACCATCGGCGGGTCCAACATCGCCAATTCCGGCAATCCTCAGACCGATCTCTGCACCAACTTCTACGGTGCCGCTGGCCGCATTGGTTTTGGGGCTGACTCTAGCCGTTGCTCCATCCTCAGCTCCCATCCCGCCAAGCTCCCCGCTTCCGACGGTAATACCGACTACAACCACGTCTACGAGAACAATAACTACACAGTCACTTACGCTACTAGCGACATCTATGTGCCGTCTAACCTCGCCGTCGGAGAAAAGTACTGTGTGGCTATCGCCGTAGCCAACTACTCCGCTAACTCTACTGGCTTTGCTAACTCCAACTACTACATTTCTAAATCCACTTGTAGTAACATCGCCAAGCTCCCCTCCGTCAATGTTTGGGGTGGTAGCGTCAAAACCAATGGTGGCATCAAAACCTCTACTTCCTACGCTCTCCAAGCCAATCAGACCTATCTCACCTATGGCTCCTGGGCTGACTTCGCTGTTATTGCCAACGGCGACATCGCCAAGATGGCTTCTGCCGCTTCTATCGCCAGAGGCATCACTCAAGCCACTCTCCCCACCATCCTCTGCAATACTGACCATCTCACCATCGCTAACTCTAAGTGCGATGGCACTAGCGAAGTCAAGGCTCTCGGTGGCTCCAAGATTATCTCCGAGTCCACCACCCTAGAAAAGCTCCGCGCTCGTTACGTTGAAGGTCGTGCCGAATCTGTCCTTATCCAGCAAGATACTCTGAACTCTTGGGATATTGCATCAAGAGGCATCGATCCTAACCGCTTCTTCTCCTCCAACCCCATCGTTGTCTATAGCACCAGTGACCTTATCGTTAACACCAACCTTACCTTAGAGCCTAACCGTGTCTTCTCCGGGAACTTCACTCCCCAAGTCATCCTCATCGCCGAACACGACATCAAGATTGACCAAAACGTCACTAATCTCGATGCTTGGCTGGTCGCCGGTAACGCTATCGACACCTGCACCAACGGCCAAGATGCCATTAGCCTTAATGGTAACGTCTGCGGTAACCAACTTACCATCCGTGGCGCCATTCTCGCCAAGAAAGTCTCCTTCAACCGCACTCATGGTGGTGATGCCAACCAAGGCACCACCAACACTCCCGCAGAAATCGTCAAATACAGCCCCACCACCCTCCTCTTCTCGGCTAGGGAGGCGGAACGCGCGCTCCTTCCGGAAACGACCTATCTTCATAAACTCCCAGTGAGGTACTAGATGAAACTCAGAAGGGTGTTAAAGGGCGATACTTTGGTAGAAGTCATGTTTGCCGTCGGGATTTTTGGTGCCGTCGCCATTGGTGCCATCTCCCTCATGAACAAAGGTGTCAACACTTCCCAGACCACCCTCGAAACCACCATGGCCCGCCAAGAAGTCGACGCTCAGACCGAAGCTTTGCGTTTCATCCACGGCGCTTTTGTCGCCGAGTCCAACGGTCTCAGCACTGGACTCTCTAGCGCTTGGCGCTCCATCGCCGAACGCGCTTACACTGAGACCACTGTTCAGGAAGAAATCGAAGATTTCTTTACTAAAGAAACCACTGGCGACCTGTCCTGTGCCGACTTATTCAGTAAGCGCCCAGTCAAAGCCTTCGCACTCAACGCGCACAATCTCCACGTTAATAGCACCGGTGCTTTAAGCGGCGACATCCTCGTCACTGATAACAAGCTCCAACAAGCTGCCACTTACCCGCGTATGCTCTACGGCCTCGACGAGGCCTCTGCTGAAGACCTTTCCGATAACACCATCGACGAGAATACCGGCTCCATTCAGTCGCTCTCGCGCGACCATCTCTACGCCGCCGAAGGTATTTGGGTCACCAACATCGCTTCCGACGCCGGTGGTAACGACGAAGATGGCATCTTCCAGCCGGACTTTTACGACTTTTACATCCAAACTTGCTGGGACCAAGCTGGCAGCGGGCACGCCTCCACCGTCTCCTCCATCATCCGCCTTTACAACCCTAAGCGCATCGTCCACGACGCCCAGCTCGACGCCTATTCTTACGCCCTAATTTACAACGCCAATGGCGGCGCTGGCGCTCCCCCCACCCAGGTTGACCAAAACATCACCACTTCCTCGCACGACTTTACGATTAGCACCATCCGGCCCGTCCGCTCCAACTTCAACTTCTTGGGTTGGTCCACGTCCGAGAGCGCTACCCACGCCAACTATCAGCCGGGTGGCACCATTCATGTCGACCGACGCTCCACTACCCTCTATGCCGTGTGGCAGCGACTGTATACTTACACGCTTCATTATGATGTTAACGCCAGTGATGCCTCTGGCGCTCCGACCAGCCAAGTTTACGGCCCCACGCCTGATACTAATCACACCTTTGCTATCAGTACCACCGAGCCCACGCGCCCGGGCTACCGCTTCCTCGGCTGGTCTGCTTCCAAATCTTCCACTAGCGCTCAATACGCCCCCGGCGGCGACATTAAAGTCACTTCCGAATCCGCCACCCTCTACGCTGTCTGGCAAAGACTTTATAATCACAGCCTCCATTACGACGCCAATGGTGGCTCTGGCGCCCCGGCCAGCCAAGCCTCGGGCGACGTCGTCACTACCAGCTATAACTTCACGGTCAGCAGTGCCGTCCCCACCCGCAATAACTACCGCTTTCTCGGCTGGGCTACATCTAGCTCTGCTTCCTCGGCCAACATCCAAGGGGGCGACAGAATTAACGTTGCTGGCTCTGTCACCCTCCATGCTGTCTGGAAACGTGTCTATACTATTACTCTAAGCTACGATGCTAACGGTGGGTTCGGCGCTCCGGCCAGCGACACCTTCGGCCCCAGCGACGACAGCAGTCACGTTTTCACCATCAGCACCACCTCCCCCACCCGCGACAAGCACACCTTCCTCGGCTGGTCTACTTCCAGCTCCGCCACCACCGCTAGCTACAGCGGCGGCAGTACTATCAATCTCCTCACCAATACCACTCTCTATGCTGTCTGGAAGCGCTACTATACCTTCTCGCTCGCTTATAACGCCAATGGCGGCACTGGCGCCCCGGATACTCAAAACTCCGGCGCTCAAAGCTCTTCGAGCTATAGTTTCACCGTCAGCACTACCAAGCCCACTCGCTCCGGCTATGACTTCCTCGGCTGGGCTACATCTAGCTCTGCCTCCTCAGCCGAATATCAGGGCGGCAACTCTCTCTCCGTCACCAGCGAAGGCACTACCACCCTCTATGCTGTGTGGCGCGCTAAATATAAGTTTACTCTGAGCTACGATGCCAACGGCGGCTCAGGCGCTCCAAATAGCCAAGACTCCGGCTACGTCGCCACTTCTTCACATACATTCACCATCAGTTCTGCGCAGCCCGCTCGCTCTGGCTATGCTTTCGCCGGTTGGGCTACCACCTCTTCTGCTACCGCAGCCGCTTATGCGCCTGGCGGCACCATCACTGTCTCCGCCAATACTACTCTCTACGCCGTCTGGACGGCTACTCGTAGCTTCTACCTCTATCTCGATGCCAACGGTGGCTCTGGCGGCCCAGGCACCCAAGCTTATGGTCCCACCATTGATACTAGTCACACCTTCACCATTCCTACCAATACGCCTTATCATCCTAAATTCAACTTCCTCGGCTGGTCTACTAGCCCTAGCGCTCTTACTGCTACCTACACAGCCGGCGGCACCATTACTATTTCTACCGACACCACTCTCTATGCCGTCTGGTCTAAAACCATGCAATCTTGGAATGGATGTAGCTCGCTAAGCACGCATGAGAGAATAACCCTCCGTGACGCCCGTGATGGCAGTTCATACCAAATCATCAAAATGAAAGACGACAAATGTTGGATGCGAGATAATATGGCGTTTGATTTCTCCACTAATGGCGATAAAATCACCGTGAGTAATACAAATTATAGCTCGTACAACTTTGTTACTAAGGCCAACGAAAAACCTGCAGCTTATCAATACGAGAGATATAATTATAATTATAATTATAATACCTACAGGCAATGGAGTTATCACAGCACAGACATTGCTTACCTCAAAGATAATGGCCGTATCTTTTACAATCGCTTCGCTGGGCGCAATCTTTGTCCAGCTGGTTGGTACTTGCCAAGTAGCGATACATTTAATGATCTCTTAAGAGCATACAATTCGTACGCGTATCATTATAGCGCCACAACCGAACAAATGGTTGACAATATCAACTTCAAGACAGGTGATGGATATGCGTGGGTCCCAGGAAGCTACTCGTCAGGTTTTAGAGTATATGTATCAAACACTAGATCCACCTACCTTGGAAGCAACAATTTTCTTGACTTCCCTGGAACAACCTCCATGGTCGACAGAGGTGACAACTCGGGCTATGACCATTTTGCCGGTTTCCATGTCCGTTGCGTTAAAAATTAAAAAGGAGTAAAATAAGCATATGGATAATCAACCCCAACCCAAACCAGCTAAGAAAAAGCTCATCATCATTATCGCCGCTGCGGTAGCCGTGATTGGCCTAGGTATCGGTGCCTACTTCCTGTTTTTCAACAAACCAGCCACGCCCAATAACAATAAACCTGACGATAACACCTCAGAAACCACCGACGACACCGTCCCTAAGGCTTCTTCAGAAAAGCCCGAGGACGAACGCCTCAAAGATTACGAAAACGAAATCGCCCTCGCCGATAACGACGCCGACCGGCTCAACCTCATTCTTGATAATGTCATGGTCCTGACCGACCTCGGTCACCCTGGCGAAGCTCTCGCCCGTCTGCAGTCCGTCGACACCACCGGCCTCTCCGACTTTGACCTTTACCGGGTCTACTCCCACTTTGCCTATGTCTATGACAACATGGGTGACACCGCCGCCTCTAACAGCTATCACGACCTCGCCAACTCCGCCTACGACCGCTACGAGGCCGCCACGAACGGAGGCCAATAATTATGCGGCAGGGTCAGTTTAAGCGCGGCGCTACTTCCATCTACGTTGTCATCGTGGTGATGCTCTTGCTCGCTGTCATTACGGCTAGCTTCATCCGCATTATCGTCGGCGAAGCTAACAAAACCACCAACGACGACCTCGCCCAAAGTGCCTACGACTCTGCTCTCGCCGGCGTCGAAGACGCCAAAATCGCCCTCAAAAAATACTACGACTGTTCCATTAGCGAAGAAAAGATGGAGAGCGACGAATGCGCTCCCATCATCAGTGCCTTTAACAAAGGCTTTGGCGCTGCCGATATCACCGACACTACCGACCCAAGCTACGGTTACTGCGACGTCGTCGGCGAAGCTCTTGGTCGTATCGACCCAGACGCCTCCATCAAAGAAGTCCTCATTAAAGAGTCCGACGACCCCTCCCGCGAAGGCTACGAACATGTCTCACAAGCCTACACTTGTATCATGATCGATAACACCCTAGGCGACTATCGCTCTACTTTAAGCTCCAGCACCCCTATGCGCCTCATCCCGCTCAAAACTGCCGACCCCAGCAGCATCACCGGTCTCCGCATTTCCTGGTATACCAGCGAAGACGGCGAGTTCCGTAACCTCAACTTTGGCAACAAAGCCTACTTCTACCCCTACGGTGAGCCTCTAGCTACGCCCCCCACTCTCTCTGCCCAGCTTATCCAAAGTAGCCAAGATTTTTTGCTCGAAGATTTCGAGAGGAACGTCGGCGATAGCACCAATAATGGTACCGTCTTCCTTGTCCCGACCGACGAATACTCTCCTAACACCCACCTATCGGCCAGCGTCCTGCGCGATTCCAACGACCACGTTAGCCGTAACGACCCTCAAAAAATCTACTGCAACAAAAACAGTAGCGAAGAATTTGCCTGCTCCATGTCTGTCTCCCTCCCCCAGCCCATCGGTGACGCCCATCGCAACAGCGAGACCTTCTATCTCATCCTCAACCTCCCCTATGACCAGCCGCAAACCACCTTCTCTGTCCAACTTTGCAAGGACAGCGGCGGCACCTGCGAGGGTGACGACGCCATTGCTGACTTTGTCGATACGCAAATCGCCATCGACGCCACTGGCCGCGCTAATGATTTGTATTCTCGCGTAGAGGCCCGCATTGAGTTTACCGACCTCTTCTTCCCATTCCCGCGCTACGCCGTAGAGGCTACCGGCTCCGACGAAGACTCCATCAAGAAAAACTTCTACGTCACTGCCGACTGCATCCGCTGGAAAGAAGACCGGTCCGGAGAAATCGCCGGCTCCTGCCCCGATACTGGCGACGAGCCTACCGAACTCTAGCCTCACCTACCCCTCCCGAGAAAGGTCTTGAAAACCCCAATAGGGTATGTTAGAATAGTCTAAAGATTCTAAGCGAGGAATTATCATGCCCGAAATTAAACCATCCGAAGTAGAAAGTACAGCAAGCATCAAAGTCATTGGCGTGGGTGGTGCTGGTGGCTCTGCCATCGACCGCATGAAAGAGGTCGGTCTGACTGGTGTCGAGCTAGTCGCCATCAATACTGATGCCCAGGCTCTCCATCATTCTAATGCCGATACTAAGGTCCACATTGGCCGTGGTCTTGGCGCTGGTGGTGACCCAGAAAAGGGTCGCGAGGCCGCCGAAGAATCGCGCGAGCTCATCGGCAAAGCCCTAGACGGTGCCGACATGGCCTTTATTACCCTCGGTGCTGGTGGTGGTACTGGCTCCGGTGCTGGCCCCATTGTCGCCGAAGAAGCCAAAGCCCGCGACATCCTGACCGTCGGCGTCGCTACCAAGCCCTTCACCTTTGAAGGTGCCAAGCGCCGCGAAAACGCCGAAGTCGCCATCGAAAACCTCGCTAAAAACGTCGATGCGCTCATCACTATCCCGAACGACCGCTTGCTTCAAACTATCGACCCTCGCACTCCGCTGCTCGAGACCTTTAAGATTGCCGATGACGTCCTCCGTCAAGGCGTCCAGGGCATTTCCGAGCTCATTACTGAACATAGCTTGATTAACCTCGACTTTGCCGATGTCAAAGCCATCATGAAAAACGCCGGCTCCGCCCTCATGGGTATCGGCCGCGCCTCCGGCGAAAACCGCGCAACGGTCGCCGCTAACCAAGCCATCGAATCCCCGCTCATTGAAGTCAAGATTGAAGGCGCCAAGGGCGTACTCTTCTCCGTCGCGGGTGGCTACGATATGTCCATGAGCGAAATTCAAGAGGCCGCCGAGGTCATTACCGCCGCCGTCTCTCCCGATGCGAATATCATCTTCGGTGCATCCATCCGCCCCGAGCTCCAAGACGAAATCGTCATCACTGTCGTCGCCACTGGCTTTGACAGCGAATATTACCGCGAGCTTGAGGCTAAGCGCCTTGCCGAACAGCAAGAAAAGGAAGCCGCCGAGGCTGCTGCTCGCCAGCTTGCCGAAGCTGAACGCCTCAAGAAAGAGCAAGAAGAAGCTGCTGCAGCCGCTCCTGTCTCTGCTCCCGCACCAGAAACCACCGATTTTACCGCCAACAACAAAAACAACATTTGGGATTCCATCGAGAAGCCCCAGCCTGAAGAAGATCTTGATATTCCACCCAGCCTCCGCAGCCGCCTCAAACGCTAACTTTTAGAAAGGAAAAGGGAAGGCATGAACTATAAATTCAAAATCGGCGACAGCAAAGTCCTGGAAAGCCGCGAGGCTTTGGACGGCACTATGATTCGCCGCCGCCGTATCACCAGTGATGGCAAGCACCGCTTTACCACCTACGAGCGCATCGAAACGCCTCAGCTCATGGTCAAAAAACGCTGCGGCGACCGCGAAGCCTTTGACCGTGACAAACTCGCCACTTCCATCCGCCGTAGTGTCGGCAAATTCTTGAACAGCGAACTCGAAGTCGAGGAGGTCGTGGAAAAAGCCATGGACATCCTCTATTCCTACGGTCAAGAGACCGTCACCAGCGAGCAAATCGGCGAGGCCGTGCTAGAAGTCCTCTCGGAAATGAATGAGGTTGCCTATGTCCGCTACACTTCTGTCTTCCGCAAATTCCAAACCCTCGACGAATTTGAAGAAATTATCCGCAAACAACGCGAAAAGAAAGGTGGTAACTAATGCGTATTGTAGCTGTCTATCATGAATATTCCGACCACGCCCGTGAGGTCGTGGAGTGGATTGACCAGTTTGAACGCCGTTCTGGTCGTACGGTCGAGCAAATCGACCCCGACACCCCCGATGGCGAGACGTTCTGTGCCGCCCGGGAGATTTTGCAATATCCCACCATCACCGTCACAGACGACGATGGCAAGCCTTATGAGATTTGGTCCGGCTCGCCCCTGCCCGTCATTGACGAAGTCATGGGCTATGTCGCTCGCTAAACTAATAAAAATATGGTATTATAATAGAATATGAAGTACAAAGCTGGGACGCGCCGTCGTGCGCTTGAATACGAAAAAGCTATTTCTGATTTTTGGCAGAAAGACGGGACTTTCGCAAAGTCCGTAGATAATCGTGACGCTAAAAATTCCTATGTGTTTTATGATGGGCCACCTTTCATCACCGGCATGCCTCACCATGGTACGCTACTAAGCTCCATCGTCAAAGACGCTGTCCCACGCTACTGGACCATGCAGGGCAAGCACGTTGAGCGCCGCTGGGGCTGGGACTGCCACGGTCTCCCCGCAGAGAATTTCGTAGAAAAACAGCTCGGCATTACCGACCGCCGGGAAATTGGCACTAAAATCTCCCTGGAAAACTACATCATCAAAGCCCGCGAGTCCATGGTCGCCAACTCAGAAACCTGGCGCAGTACCATCGACCGCATCGGCCGCTGGGTAGATTTTGACAATAGCTACCGCACTATGAACAAAGATTTCATGGAAAGCGTCTGGTGGGCCTTTAAGACCCTCTACGACAAAGGCTTCATTTATGAAGGCCGCAAGGTCTTAATGTACGATACTAAGTTTGCCACGCCCGTCAGCAAAGCTGAAGTGACGATGGATAACGATGCATATCAAGTTGTGACCGACCCTTCCGCCTACGTCAAATTCAAACTCAAAGACCAAAATTATTATTTAATGGCTTGGACCACTACCCCCTGGACCTTGCCCGCCAATAAGATGCTGGCCGTTTCGCCCAACCTGACCTATGGTCTTTATCAAGGCCAATTCATTGTCGCCGTCGAAGTCGCTCCTAAATTGTTCGCGGACGAACAACCAAGTAAAACTTTTCAGGGTTCCGAACTTAACGGCCTTGAATATTACGATTTGCTAGGCAATAAGAAAACTCACAAGGTCTACACCGCAGACTTCGTCGGCAAAGAAGAAGGCACTGGCATCGTTCACATCGCTCCCGCCTACGGCGAAGACGACTATAATCTCTATCTCGCCCACGAAGACGAAGCGGAGTTTGAGGACGTCCTTGACGAAAACGGCTACTACCTGCCGGAAACGGCCGAGAAACTGCACCAGCTCGGTGTCCGCGACACTGACGACCATGGCATTCAAATTTGGGATGGTAATAAGTTCATCGCCAAAGTCCTAGAAGCCGCCGGCATCATTTACAAAATCGAATACATCAAGCACGAATACCCCTTTAACCCCCGCAGTAAATCCCGTATCATCTACCGTGCCTTCCCTAGCTGGTTCTTTGACGTGCAAACCCTCAAACCCGACCTCATCAAACACAATCAACAAATCAACTGGTTCCCGGAATATATCAAAGAGGGCCGTTTCAAGAAAAACATCGAAGCCGCTCCGGACTGGAATCTCTCGCGCGATCGCTTTTGGGCCACCGCTATGCCCGTCTGGAAGGGCGACAAAGGCACCGTCAAAGTCGTAGGCTCCTACCAGGAGCTCAAAGACCTCTCCGGCGTCGAACTAGAAGATTACCATCGCCCGTGGGTAGATGCTATTGAGTTCGACCTCGATGGCGAACATTTTAAGCGTGTCGACAAAGTCCTCGACTGCTGGTTTGAATCTGGTTCTATGCCCTTTGCTCAGCTCCACTATCCATTTGAGAACAAGGACAAGTTCGAGCAAAACTACCCGGCCGATTTCATCGTGGAATACGTCGGCCAAGTCCGCGCCTGGTTTTACTATGTCCACGTCGTCAACACGGCCTTGTTTGGCAAGAACGCTTACAAAAACGTCATCGTCACCGGCACTTTGGCTGGCAATGATGGCCGCAAGATGAGCAAATCCCTCGGCAACTTTACCGACCCGAACGAGCTCATGGACAAGTTCTCCGCCGATTCGCTCCGCTTCCTCTTGCTTAGCTCCCCTGTCACCGCTGGCGAAGATTTTGCGCTCCTCGACAAAGACGTCTCTGACGTGGCACGTAAATTGTCGATGATTTGGAATGTCTACGACTTCTTTACTACCTACGCTGAGGTTGATGGCTTTGACTCTGACGCTGCTAAACTCCCCAAAACTTTCGCAAACCCCCTGGATGCCTGGATTATTTCCCGCATCTACGAACTTAGAAACGAAATTGTCGCCGGCATGGAAGAATACAACCTCCCCAAGGCTCTAGCTGGCGTCTTGCCGTTTATCGACGACCTTTCCAACTGGTTTGTCCGTCGCAGCCGCCGCCGCTTCTGGAAGTCCGAAGACGACGCCGACAAGCTCGAGGCCTACAACACGCTCTATTTCTGCCTAGTCTACTTTGCAGAAATCATCGCCCCCTTCACACCCTTCCTGACCGAAGAACTCTACCAAAAGATGACTGGCAGCACTTCCTCCGTCCACTTGCTCGATTATCCCGAGGCCGGCGTCATCGACCAGACCACGCTCGACCTCATGGCTCGCACTCGCGCCATCATTAATGAAGGCCTAATGCTCCGCATGCAGAAGTCCGACACCGAAGCACAAATCAAGATTCGTCAGCCCCTCGCCAGCTTCACCTACGCCGGCGATAAACTCCCCGAGTTTTACGAGCAAATCATCAAGGACGAGCTCAACGTCAAAAAAGTCCAGCACGGTAAAACCACCCACCTCGACAAAACCCTCACCAAGGAGCTAAAAGACGAAGGCTTTGCCAGGGAATTGATTCGTGTCATCCAATCCGCTCGCAAAAAAGCTGGTCTCCAAGTGGACGACCGTATTAAGCTTTCAACTACGTTTGAAGTACCGGAACAATATCTCGACCTCATCAAGACTGAAACTTTAGCCACAGAATACGTCAAAGACGGTAACTTTGCTTATGACGAAATCACCAAAATTGAGAATCAGCAGGGGACTATCAGCCTAGAAAAATATGTTTAAACTATTTAGATATCTCAAGCCCTATTGGTGGCAATGCCTTTTGCTGGTGCTTGGCATCGGTGCTCAGACTTACTTGACCCTCCAGCTCCCCGCCCTCATGGCCGACATCGTCAACTACGGCATCACTGCCGGCGACCAAGCCTACATTATGCAAGTCGGCCTCAAGATGCTAGGACTAGCTCTGGGCGCCAGCCTCTGCGCTCTCGTCGCCCACTTTTTCTCCGCCCGCATTGGCTCCGCCTTCGCCCGTGACCTAAGAGCAGACTTTTATAAAAAAGTCTTGAGCTTCAGCATCTCCGAAATTGACGAATTCTCCACTGCTTCACTCATCACCCGCACCACTAACGACATCGGCCAAGTCCAACAGGCTACCATGATGATGCTAACCATGATGCTCCGCGCCCCCATGATGGGTCTCGGCGCCATCTTCCAAGCTTTCCAAACCGCTCCAGATATGACCTGGACCATCGGCCTCGGCGTGGGGCTTATCATCTTCTTCGCCGCAATCATTCTCAGTCTTACCATCCCGAAGTTTAAGATTTATCAAAAGACGTTTGACCAAGTGACCCTACTCGCTCGGGAAAATCTCACCGGCCTCCGCGTCATCCGTGCCTTTAATAACGAAGAGCTCGAACGCGCCAAGTTCGAGAAAGCTAACGGCAAACTCACCCAGCTCGCCATCTTTATCGACAAAATTTTCGCCCTCCAAGACCCGCTGATAGAAATCGTCTTTAACGGCATCACCCTGTTGATTGTTTGGATTAGCATTTCTCATTTCGCTACCGACCTCACCTACCTCGGCGATATGGTGGCCTTCGTCCAATACGCCACTCACGTCTTCATCTCCTTCCTCATCCTCACCATGCTACTCTTCGTCTTGCCTCGCGCCAACGTCTCGGCTGGCCGTATCAACGAAGTCATGCAGGTCAAGCCCAAAATCCACTGGAAAAAGCAGACCGAAGGCACGCCTGACCACACTCCGAGCGTAGAGTTTAAGAATGTCTCCTTTGCCTACGCCGGCGCCGAAGAAAACGTCCTCACCAACATTTCCTTTAAAGCCAACGCTGGCGAGACCACGGCATTTATCGGCTCTACCGGCTCCGGTAAGTCCACATTGATTTCGCTCGTGCCACGCTTTTATGAAGCCACCAGCGGCGAGATTTTGATTGACGGTCTCGACATCAAAAACTACGCCCCGGAAGACCTCATGCATCGCATCGGCTATGTCCCGCAAAAAGGCATCCTCTTTGAGGGCGATATTAAGAGCAACATCGCCTTTGGCAGCCCCGATGCCAAGGACATGGACATTCATAAGTCCGCCCGTATCGCCCAGGCGGAAAACTTCATCGAAAAACTTGAACAAAAATATCACTCCCACATCACCGAAAAAGGCACCAACGTCTCCGGCGGCCAAAAGCAACGCCTCTCCATCGCCCGAGCTATTAATAAACACCCGGAAATCTACATTTTCGACGACAGCTTCTCTGCTCTCGACATGAAAACTGACAAAAGACTCCGCGAAGCCTTGAAACCTGAGACTAAGGACAACGTGGTCCTCATTGTCGCGCAGCGCATCAGTACCATCAAAGATGCCGACCGTATTATCGTTCTGGAAAACGGGCGCATCGTGGGCAACGGCAAACACCGTGAACTTCTCAAAACTTGCGACGTCTACCGTGACATTGCGAAAAGCCAAGTCAGCGAAGAGGAATATCGTAAGGAGGTCGCCCATGCCTAAAATGACCACCGAAAAAGCCAAAGATAGCAAAAAGGCTTTCCAACTCTTCGTCGCCTCGCTTGGCAGGTTTAGAGGTGCCATCATCTTCTCGCTCATCGCTACGGCTATTGCCAGCATCTTAGGATTGCTCAGCCCAAAAATTCTCGGCAACATGACCAACTCCGCCGTCGCCAACCTGCAAGCTACTGGCAGCGTCGACTTTGCACCGATTCTTACCTCCGTCATCCAACTTATTGTAATTTACCTAGTCGTCGCCGTACTCAAATACCTAGAAAACTACATCCTCGCCAAGACCACAGCCCACTACACCGAGCATCTACGTTCGCGGATTATTGCCAAAATCGCCAAGCTCCCCATCTCTTACTTTGATCAACACCAGTTTGGTGATACCCTGAGTATCTTAAGCAACGATGTCGACACGCTTTGGAATACTCTAACCGAAGGCCTTTCGCAAATCGTCACCAATCTCACCACGGTGGTTGGCTGTCTAATCATGATGACTGTCATCTCGCCACTACTAGCGCTCGTGGCCGTCATCGTCGTCCCGCTCTCCACCTTCGCTATCGCCAAAGTCGCCAAGCGCGCCCAAAAGCACTTTGTCTCTCAGCGCAAGATTTTAGGGCAGCTCAACTCCCACATTGAGGAGGACTACTCCGGCAGTCTCATCATCAAGTCCAACTCGCACGAAGCCGAGTCTATCGCCACCTTTGAAAAAGCCAATCAAAAACTCTACGACGACTCTTGGAAGGCGCAATTCTTAAGTAGCCTCGCCTTCCCGCTCGTCCACTTGTTCACTAACATTGGTTACGTCGGCATCTGTATGCTCGGCGGCGACATGGTCTTAAAAGGTACGCTTCTCATCGGTAACGTCCAGGCCTTTATTCAATACCTCTCCCGCTTCAACCAACCCCTCTCCAACCTATCAGAAATTGTCGCCACTATCCAGCAAACTCTCGCCGCATCCGAACGCGTCTTCAACTTTCTAAACGAACCAGAAGAAGCGCCCGACCCCGCACCGGCCAAGACCATCGCCAGCATCAAAGGTGCTGTCGAATTCCACGACGTCAGCTTCTCCTACGACAAGAAATCCCCCATCATCAAACACTTCTCCGCCAAAATTGAGCCGGGCGCTCAAGTCGCCATCGTTGGCCCGACCGGCGCTGGCAAGACTACGCTCATTAACCTCCTCATGCGCTTCTACGACCCCGACTCCGGTTACATTACTATCGACGGCGTGCCTACCACCGAGATGAAACGCTCCAGCGTCCGCGCCCTCTTTGGCATGGTCTTACAGGATACCTGGCTTTTCTCCGGCACCGTCAAAGAAAACCTCCGCTATGGCAACCCTTCCGCCAAACTCTCTAGTATCAAAGTCGCCACTCGCGCCGCGGGCATTGACCACCTCATCGAGTCCATGAAGGGCGGCTACAGCGCCGAGATTAGTGAAGATTCCGACAACATCTCCGCCGGCGAAAAACAGCTCCTCACCATCGCTCGCGCCATGGTAGAAAACCCGCCCATGATGATTCTCGACGAAGCCACGTCCAACGTCGACACTCGCGCCGAACAAAAAATCCAGGACGCCTTTGAGAAGCTCACCTCGGGCCGCACCTCCTTTGTCATTGCTCACCGCCTCTCCACCATCCGTAATGCCGACCTCATCCTAGTCATGAAAGACGGCCAAGTCGTGGAACAGGGCAATCACGAGTCATTACTTGCCAAGGGCGGCTTTTACGCCGAGCTCTACAACTCGCAGTTCGCCAATACATAATACATATGCTTGCCATCTTGTCAAATATC
The DNA here is from genome assembly GCA_017513185.1 of Candidatus Saccharimonadota bacterium. GTDB lineage: Bacteria > Patescibacteriota > Saccharimonadia > Saccharimonadales > Saccharimonadaceae > Nanosyncoccus. Next base: position 68,077 of record JAFXGL010000007.1, on the reverse strand, counting down.
TGTTAAGATATTGGCATGAAACGCTTTTTCTTTGCAGCTGTCTTTGCTATGAGCTTGATTTTGGCGCCACTTTCATCGCTGACCCATGCCATAGGAGACGCTACCACCCTCTATCTTAATAACTATCACGGCGATGCCATTGACCTCTCCGCTACTACCCCGCGTAAACGCCAAATTCTCCTAGCTGGCGACAATGTCATTACTACTACCGGCGAATATGGCCTCAAACTCGCCAATTCTTACTTCGACATCGCTAATGATTACTCCGCCGGTGACCACGCCAGCCTCACCATCAATGTCGACTCCACTACCACTACCGCCAACGGCATCGTTACTACTGGTAGCCTCTACCTCGGAGCCGACATTACCCTCACTATCAACGTTCAGTCCGCTCTCGCCCCTGCCGAAACCAGCACCGATAGTGTCACCGGTATCACCACGCCACTAGACGAAGAAGTCGGCGCCACCGCCAACACTAATATCATTATCAACAACCCCACCGGCAGCTTCGGCATCTACACCGGCCACTTTGGCGCCGCGCAATTTGGCGATGACGTCAATTATGGCTACCAGCCTTTCCTCACCATCACTCACAAAATCGCCGATGGTTACGGCGACGCTTTCTTCTATAACGACTTTGAAGGCAACGACATCTCTAGCACCCGCTATATCATTGTCACTCAGCCGGAATACACCTTTACTCACGACCGCACTGCTACGCTTGGCACCTTCCGCTTCGTCCCGGCCGTCAACGGCGTCTCGGCTAATTTTGAAACCGAGCTCACCGCTGGCGAAGATTTCACCGCAGCCAACGCCCGCATCGTCGGCTCGCTTGCCAAAGAACTCTCGCCCGAGGAATACACCATCCTCGCTTGCATCTTCGCACCTACTCTCTGCCCGTTCAACCCGGAACTGTTCGACATCGACACTAGCAAATCAGAAATCGTCCTCGCTGATGACTACGTCACGGGCGCCTATCACACTAACACCGCTACGACCATCACCGCCGATGAGCCTTACGCTCTCAAAATCACCTTCAAGACCACCCGCCCAGATTTCGTCTTTTCTAAACTCGACGGCGTCGGCCCCTTCTCTCGCGCCCTCTTGAACGGCCAAGATGTCTACGACTATGTGGATGAACGTCACACTGAGCGCGCCTACGTCTCCCCTACAGAAATCTACATCCTCGCCCCGCTCACTGTCACCACGCCTCGCATTGCCTTCACCCCCACTCCGGAGGAGCCTGAGGAACCCGAGGAAGATGACGAAGACGAGATAGAAGAGATTAAAATAATTATCCCCAAAGCTCCTAATACTGGTCGTCAATAATATGATAAAATAGAGTTATTATGGCAAAACTCTATTTCCGCTACGGCGCCATGGGCTGCGGCAAAACCATGCAGCTTCTCCAAGTCGCCTTTAACTACGAAGAACGCGGCCATCAGGTCTGCGTCATGAAACCCAAAACCGACACCAAAAACGGCCAAAAACTCCTTACCCGCATCGGCCCCGAACGCGAGACCGATCTCTGCTTCGACAAGAATACCGACCTATTCAAGGAGGTTGCAGAAAACTACGCCGGCGTCGCCTGCGTCCTCGTGGACGAATCGCAATTCTTGACCAAGGCTCAGGCCGACCAGCTAATGCAAATCACCATCCAGCTAGATATCCCCGTCATGGCCTATGGCCTCCGCCTCAACTTCCGCCAGGAAGACGGCGGCTTTGAAGGCGCCACGAGATTGCTCCAAATCGCCCACGACATTGAAGAACTCAAGACCATTTGTGAATGCGGCCACAAAGCCACGATGAACTGCCGCTTCCTCAATGATGAGCTCGTCGTCACCGGCCCCGACGTCTTGATTGATGGTACCAGCAAGATTGAATACCGCGCCCTCTGCCCGGCTTGCTTCTATAAATACCTGAAAGGAACCAAATAATGTACATCGTCATCGAAGGCCAGGACGGCACTGGCAAATCTACCCAGGCTGAACTCTTTGCCGAACACTTTCGCGCCGCCGGCCGGCCAGTCTTAACCCTGCACGAGCCGGACGGCGACCTACCCCAAGCTCACGACCTTCACGACCTCATCCTCGTCAAAGGCAAAGATTACCATCTAGCCCCCCTCACTAACGTGGTGCTATTTACTGCCGCCCGCCTGGAACTTTGGCATAAGCTCGCCGAGCCAGTATTAAAGCAAGGCGGCGTGGTGATTTCTGCTCGCAACTGGTGGTCTACTCTCGCCTATCAAGGCTATGGCGAAGGCGTCTCTCGTAGCAAAATCATCCGCCTAACGAAGGAGATGCTCCCCAAAAACTACGTCGAGCCGGATAAATCCGTCATTCTCACCCTACCCGACAAAATCCGCGAAGAACGCGAGCAAGCCCGCGGCAAAGCTCTAGAGACCTTTGAGGTCAAAGGCTCCGACTTCCAGCAAAAAGTCAACCACGCCTACGAAACCATTGCTAGAGACCTACACATCCCCATACTCGAGGCTACCGGTAGCATTGAAGAAGTTCACGAAAATCTCAAAAAACTCTTCCAAATTTAACGTAAGCGTCATATAATAATATATATGTTAATTTGGTGGGCAACACGTGAATAAGATTGCCGTTTATTTGAACAGCCATCTTTCCGGAAACGTCTTTGACAAAGACTCTATTCTTGAGGCGTATTCTACCGACCGCTCGCTGTTAAAGATTAAGCCGCGCCTCGTCGCCGTCCCCGAAACCACCGCCGATATTCGCAAGATTGTCCGTTTTGCCTCCCAACTCTCTGAGAAAAAGTACGCTCTGCCCATCGCCGTCCGCGGCTCCGGCCTCTCTAAAACCGGTGCCGACCTCACTTCTGGTATTGTTATCTCTACCGAAAAACTCACCCATGTCCGCGAGCTAGACGCTCACGACCGCCTGGTCCACGTCCAGGCCGGCATCACCATTGGGAAGCTTAACGCCGTGCTTGCCCCCCACGGCCTCACGCTTCCTGTCCATGCCGACCCGCGCGAAACCATCGGCGGTCTCATCGCCAACGCTCCGCGCGACGCCTACAGTCAACACTGCGGCGGCATCATGAACTATGTCGACCGCGTGGAGGTCGTCCTGTCGAACGGTGAGCTCATTCAAACTTCGCGCCTAAACCCAGCCAAGCTCACCTTCAAACAGTCGCAAAAGACCTTTGAAGGGGAAGTCTACGAGAAACTAGAGGATTTGCTCATTAAAAATTCCACCATTAACAACCTCTCTGGTAATACTCGTGTCGGCTACCCGGCTCTCAAACACGTTCGCCGTAACCACGGCCACGTCTTTGACCTGCTACCGGTCTTTTTCGGGGCGGAAGGCTCGCTCGGCGTCATTACAGAGGTGATTTTGCGCCTCCACGTCTTGCCACCACACCCGCACCGGCTCTTCGCCGTCTTCCCAAATATCAAAGCCGCGCGCGAATTTATGGACAATACCGCCAAGCTCGAGCCGCTCTCCATGGAAATCTTTGACACGAAGATTTTCAAGATTGTGGAAGATTACGGCAAAAAACCCGACCTCCTCACTCGCAAGCTTGAAGACGGCTTTGTGGTACTAGTTTCGTTTAACGACAAGCCCAGCAAGTCTCGTCGCAAGGTTAAGAAATGTCTGCGCCTCCTGCCCAAATCCGCCTACGTCGTCTCCGAGACCGTCAAAAACTCCACCGACTTTGATGATTTTGCCGCCAGCCTCATGAGCTACCTCAACAACGGCAACCTCGAGCGCCCCAACCTCCTGCACGACTTCTCCGTCCCAGCTGACCATCTAGAAGAATTTTTGAAAGACCTTGGGCCTCTCGCCAAATCCCACAAGAAACATCTCGAACTCTACGGCTGCTACTCTACTGGTATCTACTCGCTCCGCCCGGAGTTTGACCTGAAAAAAGTCGATGAACGCCGCACCGCCCTAAAGCTCCTGCGCGACTTCCACGAACTCCTCACCAAGCACGGCGGCTCGCTCGCCGGTGGCCTCCCAGAGGGACGTCTCAAATCCCTCGTTATTTACCCAGACATGGATAAGGACGAAAAGAAACTCTACGCCGACGTCAAAAAGATTTTCGATAAAAACCACGTCTTCGCTCCCGGCGTTAAGACCGAGTACGATACTCAAGATGCCGTCCGGCATCTACGAATTGAGCCGCTCCCTGGCCTTAACTCTTAATCTATGCTATAATCGGGGGTATGAAAGTTAAATCCAAGAAATTATCCGACACCCGTATCTCTATTACGGTGACATTAGACAAAAACGACCTCGAAACCGCCCGCCAAAAAGTCGTCGACCGCCTGGTCAAAGACGTCAAACTTGAGGGCTTCCGCAAAGGCAAAGCCCCCCGCGACCTCGCCGAAAAGGTCCTAAACGAAAACGACGTCGCCAAAGAAGCACTCGACTTTGCCGTCCGCACATCGGTTCCAGCCGCCTTCGACCAAGTAGAAAAGGCTCCGCTTGTCATTCCGCAAGTCAACGTCACTAAATACGTAGCTGGCGAATCCGCCGAATACACCGCCGAAGCCGACATTCTTCCCGAAGTCAAGCTGGGCGACTACAAAAACCTCAAAGTCAAAAAACCCGAAGTAAAGGTTTCCGACAAAGACATCGACGAAATCATCGATAATATCCGCAAAGCCTACGCCGAGAAAAAAGTCATGAAGAAAAAGGCCGAAAACGGCGACGAAGTCATCATCGACTTCGTAGGTAAAAAAGACGGCGAAGCCTTCCAAGGCGGCACCGCTAAGGATTATCACCTAGAGCTGGGCTCGCACTCCTTTATCCCCGGCTTTGAAGAGGGGATCGTCGGTCACGAATCCGGTGACAAATTTGACCTCAAACTCACCTTCCCGAAAGATTACCACGAAAAAACCCTCGCCGGTGCCAAGACCGTCTTTGAGGTCTTACTCAAGCAAGTTAACGTCATTGAACTGCCGAAGCTCGATGCCGACTTTGCCAAAAAATGCGACCCGTTCAAAGACATGAAGGCTCTCCGTGCCGACATCGAGAAAAACCTCAAGGCTCAAAACGAACATCGTCTAATGGAGCAATACAAAGATGACCTTGTGGAAGCTCTCGTCAAAAACTCCAAGGTCTCTGCTCCGGAAATCCTCATCGAAGACCAGCTCCGCCTCATTAGAGACGACGTTTCTAGAAACGCTGCCGCCACCGGCGAAAAGCTCGAAGATTACCTGAAGGCTAACGGCTTGACCGAAGACGAGTGGAATAAGCAAGCTCGCGAAGTCGCCGAGAAACGCGTCAAGGCTTCGCTTGTACTGCAGATCCTCGCCCGCGACGCCAAAATCACCGTCAAAGACGAAGATGTCTTTGCCAAAATCGCCGAACTTCGCGACGTCTACAAAAAATCCCCCGAGGCCCTCAAAAATCTCAAAGATCCTCGCGTAAAGATGGACGTGCGCAACCGCATGGTTATCGAAAAAACTCTTGACTACCTAGTAAAAGTCAACTCCAAATAGGTAGAAAATAAGCTTTACCTTTTTCGCTCGGTCATATATAATATATGTATATGATTGGGCGAAAAGTGTTTTCTAAAGCAAATAATTCTAATGCTAATTTTAGCGCAGGCGCAAACCCGCTCGGCGACGCTATTATTTCCAGTGGCCCCGCCACTCCTCCGCCTGTCCCTTACATCCCGAACTACCAAGCTCCTGCACCCGATGCTGGTACTCAACCTGCCCCGGCCCAAGCCAAAGAGCCCAAGAAATTCAGCCCCGCCCTCGTCGCCATCATCAGCGTGCTTGCCACCGCTCTCGTCGGCGTGGTGGTGTATTTTGTTTTTCTAGCTCCTCGCACCGAAAGCGACGGCGAGACGCGAGACATCATCTATGCATCTCCCGATAACGACGGCTCTAAAACCACCGAAGAAACCATCGCCGAATTTGACAAGCAAATCTCCGCTACCACCGACGATGATGTAGAGCTAGGTCTCACTTTGAACAAAGTCGGCTACTATATGCTCGTAGATGAGTACGACTCCGCCCTAGAAACACTCAACTCCATCAATGTCTCCGGACTAGACGACTTTGACCAATACCGCGTCTACAATCACTATGCCAGCGTCTACGAAGGCCTCGGCAACTCCGCCAAGGCTGCCGAATATCGCCAGCTCGCCGAAAACGCCAACTCTCGTGACTTTAACAGCGCAGAAAGCGGCGCTATCTAGTAGCATGGCAGATAAGCCAGTCACTTTCTCTAGCGAGAACATTCGCGATACTAAAGCCCACGAAAAGCGTGAAGTTTTTGTGCATGTCGAGCAGAAAAAGACCATCAAGCAAAGCGCCGAAGAATTCCAAAAAAAGTTCGCCGCTGCCAAAGCTCATGCTGCTGAGTCCCGCGCTAAAATCGAAAATCCCGGTGCCGACGAGCATGGCGTGGTCGCTTCGCGCACCCGTAAACCTTTCCCGACCAAAACTTTCCTCAAAATCTTTATCCCAGTGTTACTTCTAGCTGGCGCCGGCTTTGCCGTCTACCACTTCTGGCCCGCCATCCATCACGAGTTCTTTGAAGTCTCAGAGACACGGGCTAGGGAACTTATTGAAAAAGACCCCAAACGTTTTATCGAAATGTATGACAAGCTCATCGCCGAGGCTAAGGACGAAGACGAGAAAATCCTCCTCCTCTACAACAGAATCGGTATGCTCGACCAATACTATGGTAGTAAATATGCTAGTCAGATGTTAAACGACGCCTACACCGCCAACGAATTATTGCCATGCTACGAAACTGCCGAACAAATCGTCTGGTTGGAAGAAGCATACGGAACAGAAGCCAAAGCTGAAGAATGGCGCACTAAACTCGAGACGTTAGAAAAGGAAGGGCTGGTACTCGGAGATGGTTAGTCTGACAAACAAAAAATTCTTTCTACTAGGCAGTTTTGTTGTGCTGTTATTGAGTATTTTTGCATTCGGCCACCAGGCCTCCGCACTTGACTGTATGGCAGACGCAAAATCAAAATACGGCAGCGGCTTTGTGGATATGCACTATGAGGTTTTTAACACGCGCTGTTCCGGTATAGGCTACGATGGCAGATATGGAACGGCTGTTCCTGAATACGAAGAATATCCTGAATGGACAAGGCTTCCGGGCGATACCCTCAGCTTTACTATCCGACGCATCATTTACTCGGCAAAAGTAGACTCGGTTAGTAGCGACGGCGGCTGTATAGAGTCTAATGATTCTAATGTTAGTATTACCGGCACTACGACCAAGCTACTAACCCTAAAATCCGGCACCAAACGCACATATATCAGTTCTGACAAAGACGTAATCTTCCTAGACGGAGCCAGTATTAAAAACAGTTGGTCCAACTGGAGTGCTGGTGGCACCGCAACGGTAACTATTAACTCATCAGCGCTTTCTGCGAGCGTGGGCGACAGCTCCGGTCTCGTCTCCACGGGTTTTAGCTATACAACTTATCTAGTTTGCCATGACGACCGCGCTAATAACAACACAATGTATTATAAGTTCTACAAAATCACCAATATAGAACACGGCTCGGCTAAGGCGACTTATAGCGGAACAGATTATAACAGCACCAGCACCAGCCAATCCAGCCCTATTACCGTATCGGATGGAAGCATCACCTTCACGCATCAGCTAAAAAGAAACGATGGATGGACCGCTCCGAGTTCTGCTTCGCTTAGCGACGTCTACAAAAGAAAAATCACCAGCGGCTCTACTACGGCCTCGGAAGACAGTAGCTGGAAAAATATCACTCTTGCTTCGGGAGGCACCTATGCCAACGTCACAGATTCTATCGCCATCTCTAGCCTCAATCTATCGCCCAACGTCGCCACTCAAGTTTGTTCTACCGTCACTCACCGTAAAGTCAAAGGCTTCTACGGCCACCAGGCCAAGAATGACAGTACGACCAACGTCGATACCAGCACCATCTGTATCTGGGTCAAGGACGACCGCATTATGGTCGAACCTGGCTCCCGTTCCTACGTCCACAACAGTATCGAGTCCAAAACCGTCACCCACACCGAAGGCTCCGGCACTCTCTCTAGCATGGGCGGTTCCCGCGCGGCTACCAAAAAGTTCACTTTCTCCTTCACTCACCAGCTCAAGCTCCAAGGTCTCGCTGGCTACGCTTACGACATTGATTACTACGTTGAACGCAGCACCAACGGTGGCGCCAGCTACAGTGCCGTTACGGGTGGCGGTAGCGCCAGCTCGCCCAATAGAGCCAGTTCGGTCTATCCGAGCATTGGAGGCATCCCGAGCGGCAATGACGCCTACTATACCGTCATGACCAATAACTGGGTTTCCGACGACATTTCCCGTGGCGGCAGTACACCTACCGTTTGCGAACGCATCACTTTCAAGCCCAAAAAAGTAGAAATCAAAATGAGCACTGGCAGCACCACAGTAAAAGACGCCTCCTGGCAAAGCTCCACCGTCTGTACTAAAGTCGAACGACGCAGGCCCAAAGAGCCGGAAATTTCCGCCACCTGTAAAGTCATCGTTGACGGTCAAGAAAACCCCACAGACGTTATCTATAATACTCACGCAAACTTCCAGTTCCAGTTTGGCTTCAACCTCTCCACCAGCCTGGGCTATACGCTAGGCACCAACTACACTATCAAACGCTCTGTCGACGGTGGCGCCTACACTAATGTCAATGCCAACCCCATTTACGTCACGGCGCCCAAAAACGGCATCTCGGACAGCCCACTCGTGAGCGTGGAGGAGGGTAAGTCTAAACGCATCTGCGAGACTATCAATATTAATCCTTTCAAATACACCGTCCATCTCAACGATAACGGCACCGACGATGGCTCTCCGGAAGCCCAAACTGGCGGCAAAGATGCCGCCACCTGCTGCGCCACCGTCGCTCGCCCCAAACGAGAGCCGCGCGACGACGGAGAAATCATCGTCTACTCCGAATCGTCCGGCAAGCTAGACAAAGAAAACGAAACCGGCGGCTACGAATCCACGCAAGATGCCTGGCTCATGAAGACCACCTCGGCCGACATCACCTACACCCACAAACTTTGGCGCAAAGCCGAGAAGCACACCGGCGATGGCACCCATCAAGCCGCCGTCACCAGCCCCGCTGAAGACGTCACCGTTCGCTACCGCTTTGCTGACCCGGCCACAAACTTCGCATCGACCAGCATTACTAATGCCCACACCAGCGTCATCGCTACCAATACAGAAAATTCCAAATACTCCTTTAATAGCAACCGCACCGACAACCTTCTCAACGCCAATACCCTTGCTCGAGCCGAAGTCGTAGGCGTCAAAAACGAGTACTGCCAATCTGTCAGCTACGTTTCAGAAAAGTACACCCTGCGTGGTATCTACTGGCAAGTGGATGGACAAATCTACACTGGCGACCCCAGTCTCCAAGGCACTGAGGCTCCCGTCTCCAAAGACATCGTCGGCAAATCCGTCAAAGGCTGTGTCAACGTCGTCCGCCCATACAACTTCAAGATTGACTCTATCGAGCCTAGTGCCAAGACCAAGACCAGCTCCACCATCCCGGCCAACGCCGGCCAGGAAATCGAAGCCGAATATACCATCAACGTCGGCAAAAACGACCAAAATTACATGATTACCGACATCCCGCAGTCCGACGTCAAACACATTAGCTTCGTGCTAAATGGCACGCCGACTAACGGCGCTCTCTCCGGCGGCAAAGCCGAAAGCGGCACCACCCCCTGCACTTTCTTCGCCAATAAACTCGGCCAAACCATGGATACCGCCACCCCTTGCGACGACAGCACTAGCAGTGGCCCTCTCTCCGACCATAACGGCACCGCCTACTACACCGACGGCAGCTACAAAATCACCCACCGCTACAGCACCGTCATCCCCAAACTCGACATCAGCAAGAAATTCTGTCTCGCCATCGCCGTCAAGCCTAGCAGCAGCAACCCCAACGGCAGCTACGGCTTCACCGCCCCCACCAACACCATCGATACCAACTACACCATCAGTGACGCCACCTGTTATAACGTCGGCAAATTCCCCACCGTGCAAGTTTGGGGTGGCTCCATCTACACTAGCGGTGGCACCGACACCTCTACCACCTCCATCAAGGAAGGCAATCTCAACCACATCTTTGGCTCCTGGGATGATTATCTCATCATCGCCAAGGGTAAAGTTAGCAAGACTGCCTCTGGCGCCGCCCTTATCTCTGGCCTCACCGACTTTAGCGACTGCAAAATCTCCCCGCTCACCGTCTCTAATAGCTCCTGCCGTGACACCGATGGCGAACTGGGCCACAGCAACATCGAAATCGTCGACCGCGTCATGTCCGGCATCAAGACCCGCTATATTGACGGTACCGGCAAATACGCCACTCTCTCCAAAGTCGGCGATGGTGGCGCCTACGTCGTCGACCGCTCGGTCGTCAGCGAAGCCTTGAGCTACTATCCCATCCTCCTCTACAATTCTGACTCCAGCAAAAACGTCTACATTACCCAAGACGTCGACACGGGCTTCACTACCCGCGCCTACAAGACCTTTGCCATCCCGCAAGTCATCATTTATACCACCGGTAATATCTATATCGACCCGAGCGTCAAACGCGTCGATGCCTGGCTCCTTGCCGGCGGCGAAATCAAAACCTGCGCCAACGGCAGCGGCACCAACATCCGTACCACCGCCGACAGCGACCGTTGCGATAATGGCCTCCGCATCACCGGTCCAATTGTCGCCAGCAAAGTCAGCTTTGATCGCACCTACGGCGGCGACAATGCAAAAGACACCGTCAAAGAGCCTGCGGAAATCGTCGACCTCAACCCTGGTGCCTACCTCTTTGGCGCTAACGAAGCCACTGACCACGCCCAACCCATCACCACCTACATCCACGAGCTCCCGCCTCGCTACTAAGCCCTAGACAATTTTAAACAAAAAGAGTATAATAAGGTAAAGAGTTTCCGCTCCGAGGTTTGTGCTGAAACCGGACGAGCAAAATACTAATAACCTAAAAGGATATTTTAACTGTGCCAACTATCAACCAGTTGATTAGGAAGCCTCGCAAAAAGGCCTCCAAAAAGTCGAAGTCTCCGGCGCTTGGCTCTATTGTCAACACGCTCAAGACTCGTTACTACGACCAGGCTGCCCCGCTAAAGCGCGGCGTCTGCATCAAAGTCACCACCAAGACCCCGAAAAAACCGAACTCCGCCCTTCGTAAGGTTGCCCGCGTGCGCCTCACTAACGGCCAAGAAGTTTGGGCCTACATCGGTGGCGAAGGCCACAACCTCCAGGAGCACGCCGTTGTGCTAGTCCGTGGTGGCCGTGTGCCTGACCTCCCTGGTGTGCGTTATCACATCGTCCGCGGTACCCTCGACCTTCAAGGTGTCGAAGGCCGCAAACAGGGCCGTTCTAAATACGGCGCCAAGAAAGGAGACAAGTAATGCCTCGCAAAACTACCAAATCTCTCGAGCGCAAAGTCTCTCCTGACCGCCGCTACCAGAGCGTCCTCGTGCAACGTCTCATCAACAAATCCATGCTAGACGGTAAAAAGCAAGCCGCCGAGCGCGCCGTTTACGCCGCCCTCGAAGGTGCCGCCAAGAAATTGAAATCCGAAGATCCCGTGGAAGTCTTTGAAAAGGCTCTCGCTAATGTCTCCCCGGACTTTGAAGTGAAGTCCCGCCGCGTCGGTGGTGCTAACTATCAGATTCCGTTCCCGATTTCTGGCCACCGCCAGCAGCATTTCGCCTTTACCTGGCTAGTCCAAGCTGCCCGCGCCCGCGGCGGCATGCCCTATGCCAAGCGCCTAGAGGCCGAAATTGTCGATGCCTACAACGAAACCGGCGCCGCCTTCAAGAAAAAAGAAGATTGTCACCGCATGGCCGAAGCCAACCGCGCCTTCGCGCACTTCGCCAGAGCTTAATTGGTCTGTTAGAACAACAAAAGCTCCCCTCGAAACCGTGTCCCGGATTTCTCACGAGAAATCCGAAGTGAGTGAGCCCCGTAACGACGGGTGCGAACGAACGGGGTTGAGAGGGGAGTGTTGTTGTTCTTGAAAAAATAAGTAAAATGTGGTATAATAAAGGCATAACCTGTTTGCAAAAACATGCACATTTACAAGGGAGGGAAACTTATGGACAAGAAATTCATCCTGGACACTCTGAAACTGCTCACTGCCCCTGCGAAAAAGCAGGACATTCCCGTGCAACGCGCCGTCTCCGCCCTAGGGGTCAGCGCCCTGACTGTCAACGCCGAAAAACACCAGTTTTTAAGCGTAGAATACCTCATTTACCCAAATAATCTGTATTTCATCTTTGACAGTCGCGCCCCTATCGACGAAAACGGCAACTACATTTCGCCCCTGTTCCAAGACAGTCGCTACAACAGCCTCAAGCCCGTCTGGCAAGAGTTCCGCGAATGCGTCGAAGCCAAGCTCGGCACCTCTATCACCTACATCTTCTTTGGTGACTACAAGATAGAGGGTAACGAAGAATTCTTCACCGTCAAAACCGAGCCGAAGAACTGCCGCTGGCGCTACACCAAGAAGGCAAACAAAGACAGCGTCTTTATTACTACCATGAGCAAAGAAGAGGCCCTGGAGTATCAAGACATCCTGGACGAAATCCGTATCAACCACGCCATCAGGGCCATCGAAGACCAGCGCGCCCGCGAAAAGTCGCGCCAGTGCCGCCAAGAGACTATCACCTCTCTGGACTCCGACTACGCCGACGAATTCGAACTCTTTACCTTCAACCCAGAGACCTTCCGTTTCCGCCAGTTTACTACCGAATTTCTCTACACCCCCGAGGGCCGCGCCGCCTTTGACAGATTTTACCAAGAAATCTGCGTACCTTACCGCAACGACGAAATCGCCGACGCCCTCTGGCGAGAAAAATCCCACGACCTGGAAAATCGCCTCATGAGCGACGAAGATCTCGGCCCGGAATTCCGCCTCTGCAGCGTCCATGGTTTCAAAATCCTACGCCGCAAGGATGGCGGCTGCGATGTCGAGAGCGACCTTGAAGACAACCGCACCGGCCACGCTTTCCGCCTGACCGTTAAGAGCCAAAAATTCGACGACATTTTAAACGCCGTCACCACCGAGCTCACCGTCGTCTTCCAGCGTAAGCGTCAAGCCCGCCGCGCTACCGCCACCCTCCAATCCCTCGCCTCTAAAAAATGAGGCCACTCGCCCCGCTTTCAGGCGGGGTTTTTCTTGTAAAAAAATGATAACCGTGATAAACTTAATATAAGTATTTTAGGAGGTAATATTTATTATGGTAAAACTAGCAATTAACGGATTTGGCCGCATCGGTCGTAACGCCCTCAAGATCGCGCTCGAACGCCGCGACATTGAAATCGTCGCGATTAACGACCTCACCGACACCAAGACCCTCGCCAAGCTCTTGCAATACGACTCTTCTTATGGCATTTACGACGAAGAAGTCCAGTTTGACGAAAACAACCTTATCATCAAAGGCCATAAAATCCGCGTCTTATCAGAAAAAGACCCAGCTGCGCTCCCCTGGGGTGACATGGGCGTAGATGTCGTCATTGAGTCTACCGGCCTCTTTACTGACCCGGAAAAGGCTCAAGCTCACATCAAGGCTGGCGCCCGCAAAGTCGTCATTTCCGCCCCGGCCAAGGGTGAAGGTGCCAAGACCATCGTCATCGGCGTCAATGAAGACACTTTGGATAAGTCCGATGTCATCATTAGTAACGCTTCTTGCACCACCAACTGTATCGCCCCCGTCATGAAGATTTTAGAGGATAACTTTGGCATCGATAAGGCCATGATGACCACTGTCCACAGCTACACCGCCTCCCAAAGATTGCAAGACGCCCCAGCTAAAGATTTGCGCGAAGCTCGTGCCGCCGCCGAGAACATCGTCCCCACCACCACTGGCGCGTCCAAGGCCGCTGCCCTCACCATCCCGTCCCTCACCGGCCGTTTCAACGGCCTCTCCGTCCGCGTGCCGACTCCAGTCGTCTCCCTTGCTGACATTACCGCCGTCTTAAAGCGCAACATCACCAAGGAAGAGCTCGTCAAGACCCTCAAGAAAGCCGCCGCAGAGCCATATTACGAAGGCATCGTCAGCGTCACCGAAGAAGAGCTCGTCTCTACCGACTTCCGTGGCAATGCCCACTCTGCCGTCATCGACCTGCCTTTGACCGACGTCGTCGGTGGCAACCTCATCAAGGTCGTCGCCTGGTACGACAACGAATGAGGCTATTCTAACCGCCTAGTCGAGCTCGCCGCCGACTTTGGAAAGGACTAAACTAGATGCAAATCTTCGTCGCCTCTGACCACCGTGGCTTCGAGTTAAAGGGCCGAATTTGCGCGTTTTTAGCACGCGCGCCATATCTCGAGGAGCCGAGAGAATATCCCGAACTTGTTGGGGATATTCCGAGGCGACGACGAGATACCTCGGAGAGCTTCACCGCTTCTACCCCTGTAAAAGTGGTGGACCTCGGCCCCAATTTTTACGACAAAAACGACGATTACAACGACGCCGCCCGCGCCGTAGCTAGAGCCGTCCTCACCGCTAAAAAAGTCGGCAAAGACGACCCCTTTGGCATCCTCATTTGCGGCTCCGCCATCGGCATCTCCATCCAGGCGAACCGTTTCAAGGGCATCCGCGCCGCCGTCGTTCATAACCTCGAAACTGCCGAATCGTCCAGAAGCCACAACGACGCCAACGTCCTCTGCCTCTCTGCCGACCAGCTAAACAGCGCCGCCGACCCCCTAGAGTCCGAGGTCGCCTACGAAGATTTGTACGCCATCATCGAAAAGTTTCTCACGACGCCCTTCTCCGGCGAGGAGCGCCACAAAAGAAGAATTAAACGCCTAGACGAGGAGGTCAACAAACCATGAGCATGATCGTCCCGACCATTCTCACCAACGATAAAAACTTATATATGCGCCAGTACGAGGCTTATTCCAAGTTTGCCAAGCGTATCCAGGTAGATATTAGCGATGGTATTTTCTCGCCCACCCTCACCATGGACGAATCCAACGCTTGGCGCCAGCCCGACTGGGCTGCCCTCGATCTCCACATGATGGTGATGAACCCTTCTCAGCACCTCCCAGTCATTTTAAAGCTCAAGCCTTCACTCGTCATCTTTCACGCCGAGGCCAGTGAAAACCTCTTACCTATCTTCGCCACGCTCAAACAAGCCGGCATCCAGAGCGGCGTCGCCATCTTAAAGCAGACTTACCCCGGTAAAATCGCCCCCTACATCCAGGCCGTCGACCACGTGCTAATTTTTGCCGGCGCCCTCGGCCAGCAAGGCGGCCAGGCCGATATGCTCCAGGCTGAGAAAGTCCCCATCATCAAAAGCATCAAGAGTGAAGTAGAAATCGGTTGGGACGGTGGCGCCAATATGCAAAACACCCGCGCCCTCGCCCACTCTGGCATCGACGTCATAAATGTCGGCTCTGCCATCGCTACTGCACCCGACCCAGCCAAGATGTTCGCCGACCTCACCGCCGAAATGGACAAGACAGGAGTAGTGATTTAATGGCGCGCATCGTCTCCCTAGGCTCTGCTCTGCAAGACATCTATCTCATCGACCGCGACGATTTTGGGTCGATTGAATTTGGCAACGTCAGCATGTTTAAAAACCTCGAAATCGGCAGCAAATACGACATCGACAAGCTCGACTTCTTTATCGGCGGCGGCGGTACCAACAGCGCCGTCACCTTCGCCCGTTCTGGCCACGAAGCCATTTACTTTGGCAATCTCGGCCACGACCCCGCCGGTGAAGCCGTCCTCAAAAAGCTCGACGAAGAAGGCATCGACACCAGCTACATCTCCTTCCCGCGCGGTGGCAAGACCGGCTGCTCCATCATCCTTCTCGACAGCAAGACCGGCGAGCGCACCGTCCTCACTTTTCGTGGCGCCTCCGCCCGCTTTGACAATCTTAACCCCGGCGACCTCGACCTCATCCAGCCCGACTGGCTCTACGTCACCACCCTTCGCGGCGACATGGGTACCCTGCTTAACTTCTTTGAAAAGGCCAAATCCCTCGGCACTAAAATCATGTTTAACCCCGGCACGCTCGAGCTCATGAACCCAAAGCAAGTCCTTGGCCTCCTCTCCGACGTCGACGTTTTATTGCTTAATAAGAAGGAAGCCTCGCTCCTAGTCGGCGGCTCCCTACTCGAAGAACTCTTAAACCGCCTCAAAAACTACGTCCAGACCGTCATCATCACCGACGGCCCCATGGGCGGTATCGCCACCGACGGCGACAAGACCTACCGCTTCGGCATCTACGAAGACGTCAAAATCAAAGACACCACCGGCGCCGGCGACGCCTTTGGCTCTGGCTTCCTCGCCGCCTTCGCCAGCGGCGACAGCTTCCGCACCTCCCTCATCTTTGCCAGCGCCAACTCCACCTCCGTAGTCCAACGCCGTGGCGCCAAAAACGGCCTCCTCGGTCGCGACGTCAGCCTTCACCCCATGCCAATTCAACTCATAAAATAAGGACATCACCATGACACCATCCGCTGAAGACATCGCTAAATACCAACACAAGCTCCTTGCCGAGCTCGAAAGCGCCGACTACGACCGCGCCCAGGCCTACGCTAAAGACCTCTTAAACGGCCTCAAAATCGTCCGCACCTTCCCCCAGGGCGTCACCATCTATGGCTCCGCTCGCATCAAAGAGACCAACAAATACTACAAAGCCGCCCGCGAACTCGGCGCCCTCCTCGCCCAAAATGGCCACGCCGTCATCACCGGTGGCGGCCCCGGTATCATGGAAGCTGCCAACCGCGGCGCCTTCGAGTACGGCGGTCGCTCCATCGGCCTCAACATCACCCTCTCCCACGAGCAACATCCCAACCCCTACCTCACCGACATGCTCCAGTTCGAATACTTCTTCGCCCGCAAAGTCATGCTCGCCATGAGCGCCAAAGTCTACGTCTTCTTCCCAGGCGGCTTCGGCACTATGGACGAATTCTCCGAAGTCCTCATTCTGATGCAAGAAAAAAAGATGCCCGTCATGCCCATGTTCCTCTTTGGCAAATCCTTCTGGAAACCTCTCGACCGCTTTTACGCCACCAAGATGACCGCGCTTAAGACCATCAACCCCGCTGACCGCAAAATCTACAAGCTCACCGACAGCATCGAAGAAATCGTCGCAGCCGCCAACAAAATCGGCCACCCCAAGGTCAAGACCAACTACTACGACGGCTTCGCCAGCGCACAACATAAAACGTCAACAATATAAAAACATCTTATTATTCTTTGAGATAATAAAAAATTTTTACAATGAGTTATTTTTGGTTTAGTCGTTTCGAGCACGCGTCCCATCCGCGACGGAGAAACAGATTAAACCAAAAATAATTCTTGACTAAAAATTTCTATCGAAAAGGATAATAAGATGTTTTCTAGTGTTATAATTAAAGAGATGATTTATTTAGACTTCTCCGCCACCACCCCGCTTTTACCAGCGGTCAAAAAGGAACTGCTCCGCATCATGGAGCTCGACCTCGGCAATCCGTCAAGCCTCCACTCCGCCGGCCAGACCGGCAAATCCTTACTGAATAGAGCGCGCTCCGAAGTCGCGCAACTTATAGAGGCGCGACCCCAATCGGTGATTTTCACCTCCGGCGGCAGCGAATCCAACAACACCGTCATTCGCACTTTCGAGGGCTGTCCCATCTTCGTCTCCGCCATCGAACACCCCTCCGTCCTCCATCCGGCCGAAGCTTACGGCGCCCCCTGCACCAAAATCCCGGTAAACCAGCAGGGAATTATCGACATAAACTTTCTCCAAACCGAACTAGAAAAGACCATCATAAAAGACCCAAAGCAGAAAATTCTCGTCTCCGTTATGCTCGCTAATAACGAAACCGGCACCATCGAGCCCGTCGCAGAGGTCGCCCAGCTCATCCAAGACCTCAAAAAATCCACGCACACCAAGATTTACCTCCACACCGACGCCACCCAAGCCGTCGGTAAAATCCCCGTCAGCGTCAAGGCTCTAAACTGCGACTACCTCACCTTCACCTCCCACAAACTCGGCGGCCCTGTCGGCATCGCCGCCCTCTACATCCGCCCTGGCAGCCCCTTCAAACCCTTAATTATGGGCGGCGCCCAAGAAAACAAACGCCGCGCCGGCACCTCCAACGTCCTCCTCGCCAGCGGCTTCAAAGTCGCAGCCCAAGAAGCCAAGAAAAATCTAAATAAATATCAAGAAGTGGCAAAACTAAGAGATTACCTGGCGAAAGAAATAAAGAAAAAAATACCAAGTGCAAAGATAATAACGCCGATAGAAGACAAAGCAATAGGTCCTTTTGAGCTTATTAAAGAAAATTCACGGATTTCCGGAGGAGACTACGAAAGAGCGCGATCGATGGCCGGTGCTACCCGAAGCGCATCGCGCTCTGCACGCCTAGTCGACGACGGAAATCAGACTGAATTTTTCCAAGCGAGAAAGGAGCCTATTGTTTGTCTTCCAAACATTCTGAATATTAGCTTCCCGGCCGCCGAAGGCGAATCCACCCAGCTCTACCTCGACCTAGAAAACATCGAAGTCTCCACCGGCAGTGCCTGCGCCTCCGGCGACCTCGAGCCCAGCCACGTTCTCATGGCCATGTACCACGACGCCGAAATCGCCCACGGCTCCGTCCGCTTCTCCTTCGGCCTCACCACCACGAGAGCAGAAATCGACGAGCTCCTCGCCAAACTCCCTCCAATTATCGCCAAAATCCAAGACCTTTCAACCATTAAACAAGGAAAATCTTAATGTCTGAAAATCACACTGCCCCCAAGACCGCCAACAACTGGGCTTACACCGACATCGTCAAAGACCACTTCCTAAACCCCCGCAATTTCATCATGGGTGACGAAGCCAAATGGAAGGCTGACGGCGAAGGCCTCGTCGGCAACCCCGTCTGCGGCGACCAAATGCTCGTCAAAATCCGCGTTAAAAACAATAAAATCGCCGACATCGGCTGGAAAACTTACGGCTGCGCATCGGCCATCGCCAGCACCTCGGCTCTCTCCGAACTCGCTAAAGGCCGCACGCTAGAAAACGCCGATAAAATCTCCGCCAAAGAAATCTGTGACTACCTCGGCGGCCTCCCCGAACATAAATTTCACTGCTCTGTCCTCGGCCACCAGGCCCTCCACCAAGCCATCAAAGACTACCAGTCTAAACACAAAGAATAAAAATACCGCCCCGAACATTACGGGGCGGGTCGATAAATTACCTGGAGAAAATGCGCTGGATAAAATCCTTGTGTTCGCCGTAGCGATCGTCTTGTTGCTGACGCGCAAACTTCTCCAACTCCTCGGCATCGCGCACGCCAGTCTCGCGACCGGTCCGGTTATCCTTCACGGTATAGTCGTCCGGCTGCTGAATGCCTAGAAGATTTTCCAAAAGACCCACATATCTCACCTCCCCGTCAGAAATGTCCACGCTATTATAATATATATAATAAAATAACACAACCATAAGAAATTTTAATTTTGGATGCAATCCAAGGAAAAGCTGAGCAACGGAACGAGCCGTATACGGTAATACGGAGAGTGAGTAGCGGAGGCTTTGACGCAGGAGTGCGCCAAAATTAAGATTTCTGCAGCAAAAGCTGTATAAACTCGCGTATCTCCTTCAACCCGCGGCTCTTATCCGCCTCTACCTTCAACTCCTCATCATCCAGGAACGCCAGCGTTGTCGCCTGCTTGTATACCGCCGCCGCCAGCGCCTTCAGTTCCTCCTCGTCCAAATCCTTTTCAAAGTCCAGCACCTTGTCATGCACCTTGCCCTCCTCGTCCGGCGTCACAAACAAGATATGTCCCCACCGCACCTGATACTTCTTATACGCCGGGCAGCTCTCCAGCGCCAGCTTATAAAAGCCCAGCTGCAACATATATTTATACAGCGTCTCATGGCTCCCCCACTTTTTCTCATAGTAGTGTCCCGTCTTAAAATCATAAATCTCAATCTCTTTCTTCTCCTCGTCGATATGCATATGGTCCACCACGCCCAGCGCTGGCACTCCGCCCACCTCCGGATGCTCACTCGCGAGATTTACCTCCGCCCGCGCAGCCGGGTCTCGCAAAATCTCCCGGAAACTATCAAGAGCAATTTTCAGGCTCGCCTCGCCCTTCTCCAGCAAATATTTCACCTCCTTTGGCTCCAAATTTGCCTGCTCCGCCTCCTCTCGGTAAAACTTCAGCGCCTCCTCATCCGTAAACTCCTCACCGCTCGCCGCTGCCTTAGTCATCTTCTCAAACACCGCATGTACCAGCGTCCCAAAAATCATACTCCCCGTCGCCGGCTCTTGCGGATTTTTCAGCACTCGGCTAGCATAAAACGCCATCGGCCCACCATAGGCTATGTCGATGAAACTCGTCAGGTCGCTGGCAGATAGCTTATATCCTTCCATCCGCTGCAACAGTATCGGGCGCAGCTCCGGATTGGGCTTCGTATAGGCCGCCCGCCAAGTCTTACGCAGGTCCACCTTCCCACGTAGCCCCTTCAAATCATCATAATGCGTCACCACCTTCTCCACAAACGGAGAAATCAGCCGCTTCTCGTGCGTCTTTTCATCTTCCTTCTCGTACTCTTCCAGATAATCTAGCCGCGCCGGGCTTTTCCCTGCAAAATCCTTCAAACTATTAGTCATATACAGCACACTTCGCGCCCGCGTAATCGCCACAAATAGCAACCGCAACCGCTCGTCATCCGTAATCCCAGTATGACGAATCTGCGCCACATTCTTTGGCAAGGTAAACATGGTATTATTACCCTTCGCTCTGCCCCAGTTGAGATTATCCGTCGCTATCAGAAACACATATTCATACTCCAGCCCCTTCGCCTTGTGCGCCGTCACGATTTGCACCGCGTCATCACCATCACGATACGGCGAAGTATTAATCAGCGGCGCCTTCGCCATCTCGTAGTCATCCAGCATCTCTATCAAATCCGCGAGCTTCGGATTGTTCCGCCCCGTATGCGCCACAATCGCCTGCTTCAGCACGGCCAGATTTTCATACAGCTCAAACGTCTCGTACTCGCTCAGCTCCTCATCGTAATACTGGATAAACGGACTCCTAAACTCCCGCCCATCTCGGAGCAACGCCCCCTCGCGAGAAATCTCCGGCGATTCATCATCGCTCACTTCTGCCGGCAGCTCCACCGCCACCGTCCCCACCAAATAGTCCAGCATCAGCTCCAGCGGCGTATCAAACGACTTCATCGCAAGAATCGCCAGCCACTCGCCAATCTCCCGCAGCTTCGGCGACTCCGACTTCACCAAAAAGTCAATCGGCGCCCGTCGCTCCCGCTTCGCTGCATACACGCAGCTTATCGCCTCCGCCGGGTTTAGTTTCCAAAAATCATAGCTCAAAATCTCAAGCAACCGGCTGGAAACATTCTTACCCTGGCTTAGCCCATATACAAACCTCGCCAACGTCAAAATCTCCGACAGTCGCGGGTCCTCCAACAAATCTTCCTTGCGCTCATACGCCACGTTAATCTTGCCCGTGGCCTTCAGGAATGGCAATAGTGGCGCAATATATTTGTGCTTCGGCGCAATAATCGCAATCTCTTTCTGCGGCACTCCCTGGTCAATCAACTTCGCAATTTCCTCCGCCACAAATTCATACTCTTGGTCGCTAGTCAAAAATTCATCGCGACGTATCTCCGCCCCGACCCCGTGCGTCGCCGTCAAATTCTTCGTCAACCCCTGGTCTTTTGCAAAACTCCCTTCAATCTGGTCTGCCACTTTGCGCGACAAATCCAAAATCTCTTGATTGCTCCGGTAATTTTCCTCTAGGTTTATCACCTTCGCACCGTAATGTTGCTGAAACACCATCAAATTCGACGCGTCCGCCCCCTGGAACTCAAAGATAGCCTGATCATCATCGCCCACCGCCATCACGTTCGGCTGCTCATAGTCCGTCAGCAGCTTCACCAGCTCAAACTGGCTCGGGTTCGTATCCTGGAACTCGTCTAGTAGCACATATTGGAACTTCTCCTGCATCGTCAGACGGAAACCTTTATCGTGCTTCAAAAACCCAATCGCTTGCTCAATCATATCCGCAAAGTCAAACAGCCCTTCCTTCTCCAGCCGCGCATTATACAGCATCACAATATTCGCAAACGACTTCAGCTTCAGATCTGCCACGCGCGTCTTCAGTCGGTACTCGTTATTTTCATCCAATTCAAACGTCTTATTGCGCCATTGCGTCAGCGGGCTCACGCTCGGCTTCTCCTTCTCCTCCTCCGCATCCAGCAAACGCTTCAACTCTCGCGCTAAGAAATTCGCCAGCGGCTCAATCTCTCCCACAATATTCTTCTGCGCAGTATGCTTCGTGAAAACTTCTAGCAGCGGCCGATACACCGTATCTCTTGCCACCTCAAACTGCATCCGCGGCTTCACTTCTTTCAAAATCGGCGACGCCTCCGCGCTCATCGCTCGCGCATCCTGCATATTCTGCTCGGCAATTTTCAGCAAATCCTCACCCGTCAGTCGTGCTGACTTTGCGCCCTGAATCGTTTTTACAATGTCGCCAGTCGTCCCCGTTCGCAAAATATCCATCGCCGGCAGACTCTCCTGAATCTCCTTCACAATCTTATATTGCTTCACTTCGTCTATCGGCTGGTCAAGATTGCGCGTAAACTCCGTCGCATAGTTTTTATACTCATTCAAAATATCCGTCCCAAACCCATGATAAGTATGGATTTCTAGTCGCCGCGCCTCTTTGCCCACCGTCGCCGCCAGCTTCTCGCGCATATGTGTCGCCCCGTTTTCGGTAAAGGTGAGACACAAAATATTCTCCGGATTTGTATCGGTATTTTTGAGGATATACTCCACGCGGTTAGACAACAAAAAAGTCTTGCCCGTCCCCGGCCCGGCCAAGACCAATAACGGCCCCTGAATATATTCCACCGCCTCTTTTTGTTTAGCGTTTAGTGACATTCTTAATCCTCCTGAGTATGTTGGTTAAAATTTCTGCCTCTTTTGGTACGGTCAAATCCTTCTTCAAAATCCCGCGTGCCGCAAACAGCCCCTCCACCGTCGTCTCACGCAAAAACTTGCGCACCAAACGTCGACGCTCCAAGGCATTTCGCCGCCCACCCAAGAGTTGTCCAAAGCGGTAATTCCGGCTCTGCTCGCTACCGCAAGTTAACACCAAATCACCCAGCCCAGCGCTCAGCCGCACGGTCTCAATAAACCCACCATTCTTCAGTAGAAACTGCTCACATTCTCTCGCCGCATCCGCCACATATTCCTTAAAATCACTAGAGCCAAAGGCCAGTCCCCGCCTGCCCGCCTCTATGGCATAGATATTTTTTAGACCCGACAGCATCGCCACACCCGCCACGTCGTCCGTCTTGTCAAACTTCACCTGCGCGTTCGACAGTAAATCTTCCGCCAACGTCTCACCTTCACACGCCCCTCTCGCTGCCACGGTCAGCTTCACGCGCTTGCCCCGCTCAATCTCCTCCGCAAACCCTGGCCCACTCACCAGCTCAAAGTACCGGAAATCTCCCCACACCTCCGGCTTCATCACGCCCTTGGTCAGGATAATCACTGGCTTCTCATAGGCCGCAGCTGGCATCTGCTTTAGTAGCCCCGACACCACCTCCGCCGGCGTCGCCACAAACAACACCTGCGCATACCGCACAATCTCCTCCAGTAACACCTCCGGGTAACGATATGGGTCATAAAACTTCACATGGTGCCCGTTTGCCCGCAGCACCTTCGCTATAGCTATACCATACACCCCCGCCCCCAACATACCAATTTTCATGTTTATCTCTCCTATATATTATATATATTGTACCACAAAAACTCCCCCATATGGGGGAGTTTTTACATAACAATCCGTGAGTTTTAATAAAATGATTTGACTAAGCGAGTTCGACGGTAGCGCCAGCTTCTTCAAGAGTTTTCTTGAGAGCTTCAGCTTCGTCTTTCTTGACTTTCTCTTTGACGGTAGCAGGAGCACCATCAACGATAGCCTTGGCTTCGCCAAGACCGAGGCCAGTAGCCTCTTTCACGGCCTTGATGACGGCAATCTTCTGAGCACCAGCGTCTTTGAGGACGACATCAAACTCAGTCTTGCCTTCATCGGCAGCAGCGGCACCTTCAGCAGGAGCAGCAGCAACGGCAACAGCGGCAGCGGCCGGCTCGATGCCATATTCATCTTTAAGAGTGTTTTTGAGTTCGTTGACTTCAAGAACAGTGAGGTTCACGAGTTCTTCAGCCAATTTTTTAATATCAGCAGCCATTTAAGACTCCTTTCAAATTGGGATTAGTAGTTAATAACAGTCGTGATTTGACTATTTTGCGTGATTTTCCAAGCCAGAAATGATACCGGAAAGTCCGCCAGCAGTGGCAGAAATAGTATCGTTGACCGGAGACAGCAAGGTCGCGACGACCTGTGCGATCATCTCGTTCTTGGTCGGCATCTGAGCGAGGGTCTTCACCTCGTCAGAGGAGAGCGCCACGCCAAGATTGGAGAAGCCACCTTGAAGCTCGAGCGCCTCATGGGTCTTCGCAAAGTTGGCCAGCACCTTCGCCGGCATGATTTCGTCGTTGTCAGAAATCGCATAGAGGAGTTGGCCGGTCAACCCGGTAGTATCCGTGTCTTTATAGACGGCGATTTCATTCATCGCAACGCGCACCAAACGGTTTTTCACAACCTTGATTTTCACGCCATTCTCGCGAGCCTGCGCGCGTAGCTCTTGGAGCTCCGCCACAGTCAAGCCTTGGTAGCGTGCAAACACGGTCGCTTGCGCATTGTTGAGAAGTTCAGTCAAATCAGCAACTAAAGTGGATTTCTTATCTTTAGAGATAGCCATTTAGTTTTCCTTGTTTAGGTTCACGGATTGTTAAATTCCGTTACCGACTACGTTATAAATAAGAGATAGCCTCGGCGACATAATTAAGGATTACTCCCGTCGCTGTCTTTGGTAACTCCCCACATTATATCAAAAAGTGTTATAATTGTAAATAGAAAGGAACGTTCGTGATACATATCATCGCCGGGGGCAAAAAACACATGGGGGAATACTACTGGCTAATCGAAGATTACCGCAAAAAATGCCGCAAACCTTTTGATTTTGACTTCACCTTTCTCGAGGCAGAAAAGCTCGACGTCTGGCTCGCCGAATGGAAGTTCCCAAAGGACGCCTTCGTGATTATCGCCGACGAACGCGGCCGCGAAATCACCTCGCCCCAGCTCTCTCAGCTCTTCCAAGAAGAATTCAACTACTCGCGCGAAGTTTACATTGTCATCGGTGGCCCCTTCGGTGTCACCCAAGACGCGCGTGACCACGCCAACTTCATCTGGTCCTTCGGCAAACTCGTCTTCCCGCACATGCTCGCCCGCCTCATCGTTTCCGAACAAATCTACCGCGCCAGCGAAATCGCCCGTGGCTCCCATTATCATCATGAATAACATTTGGCAAGAACTAGAAAAACCCATTTTATGTCTCGCCCCCATGGAGGGCGTGACCGACATTGCCTTTCGCCAGGTCATCGCCAAAGCCGGCCGGCCGGACTTATTTTTCACGGAATTTACGAACGTCTCCAGCTATGCCTCAGAAAAGGGAAGAGCCAACGCTCTCGAACGCCTTGCTATCGCCCCCACCGACGCACCCATCATCGCCCAAATTTGGGGCAAAAACCCAGAACACTTCGGCGCCACTTGCGCCGCTCTCAAAGACCTCGGCTTCGCCGGCATCGACCTCAACTTTGGCTGTCCCGACAAACATGTCAATAAAGCTGGCGGTGGCGCCCAGATGATTCGCACACCCGACCTCGCCGTGGAATGCTTTCGTAACGCCGTCGCAAACAGTAATGGTCTCCCCGTCTCCATCAAGACCCGCCTCGGCTTCTCCTTCATAAATGAATATCAGACCTGGCTCCCCACGCTGCTAAAAGAACACCCCGCCGCCCTCACCGTCCACCTCCGCACTCGTAAAGAAATGAGCAAGGTCCCCGCCCACTTTGAGCTCATCCCGGATATTATAGAGTTAAGAAATCAATATTCACCAGAAACAAAACTGTTGATAAATGGAGATATAAAAGACAGAAAACAAGCTCTGGCTTTGTTTGAACGGTTTCCAAATTTAGATGGATTTATGATAGGTAGAGGAGTTTTTGAAAACCCCTACTGCTTCACCGACCACGCACCTACCAAAGCCGAACTCCTAAACCTGCTGCACTTGCACTTATCGCTATATAATAATAGTAACTTTGAGCCGCTCAAACATTACTTCAAGATTTACATCCGCGACTTCCCAGGAGCCTCAGACCTCCGCGCCCAGCTTATGACCTGCCACAGCACCGATGAAGCCTTGTCATTTTTACAACGTTTCGAGCAGCACCCCGAGAATTTTGGTGGAAAACTTGAGCCTTGACATAGCACGGGATGTCATATAATATAATAATAGTACTATATCAAAAAATAGACAGGACGCGAGGTGATGTCTGAACTACCAGAAAAACAAATAAAGAGATTAAGGAGCCTCCTTCAAGAGGCTGAGACCAATTTGGCTGCCGCCAAGGAGCTTTTGAACTCCGTTTTGGGCGACGGCGATGTTATCACTGCCCCCCGTGAGACCGTCGTTTCCGACCCTGATGGCAAGATTATCGAAGGCGTCTTTGATGGCCAAATCATGATTGGCCCCGACGGCAAGAATTACCCCGTCCCGGCAAACTATGCATCTAAGTCCAAGCTCGTTGAGGGCGATCTCATGAAGCTCACCATCACTCCCGATGGCCGCTTCCTTTACAAGCAAATCGGCCCGGTCGAGCGCAAGTCTGTCATCGGCACCCTCACTCACCACGACGACAAATATTACGTCGAAGTCGCCGGCCGCGAATACGAAATCCTCTACGCTTCTGTCACTTACTTCCACCTCCGTGAAGGCTCCCAGGTCTCCGTCGTCATCCCCGCAAAGAACGACGAAGCTCAGTGGGCCGCCGTTGAAGCCGCTCTGTAATGTTAGCCTTATATCGCAAATACCGTCCCAAGACCCTCCAGGACGTCATTGGTCAGGACCAAGTGACGGGCCCCCTTGCTGCTGCTCTGGGGTCTGGCAAAGTTTCTCATAGCTACCTCTTCACCGGCCCTCGCGGCTGTGGCAAAACTTCCGTCGCCCGCATCCTTGCTCACGAAATCAATGGCTTCACCTACGAACTAGAAGACAGTTACCTCGACATTATCGAAATCGACGCGGCTAGTAACACTGGCGTCGATAACATCCGCGACCTCCGTGAAAAGGCCATGATTGCTCCCAGTGAGGGCAAGTTTAAAGTCTACATCATCGACGAAGTCCACATGCTGAGTAAGTCCGCCTTTAACGCCCTACTTAAAACTTTGGAAGAACCACCCGCTCACGTCGTCTTTATTCTCGCCACCACCGACCTCGAAAAGGTCCCCGTCACCATCACCTCAAGAAGCCAAGTTTTCACCTTCCGCCTAGCCGACAAAGCTACTATGCTCTCCCACCTCCAAGCCATCTGCGATAAAGAGGGAATTAAAATCTCCACCCCGGCCTTAAAGCTCATCGTCCAAAAAGGCGGCGGCTCCTTCCGCGACTCCCTCTCCCTCCTCGACCAAATCTCCTCCCTCGCCGAAAAAGACACCGAGCTCGACGAAGCTACCGTTTCAAACTGCCTGGGCCTCCCGATGGACTCTAAAATCTCCGCCCTTCTCGCCGCCTACACCTCCGGCGACGCCGCTACCATCACCAAAGCACTCAAAGGCTTGCTCGCTGAGGGCCTCAAGCCCGAATCCGTCGCCAACTCCTGCCTCGCCAAAATCATCTCCGCCCCTGCTCCCAACCTCCTCTCCCTCCTCGCCGAACTCCCAAAGGTCACCGCGCCATATCCGGAAGCTAAATTACTATTGGCTTTTTTAAATAATAAAGATTTTAATAATGATATAAAAATTGAAAATAAAATAATAAAAAAAGAAATTAAGATTGAAACTAAAAAAGAAAAAATAATAGAAAAACCTATAAATAACATTTCTTTAAAACTCACGCCGGCTTTGGAAGCGCAACTAAATAAATGTAAAATCTCCGACGACGGCGCCACTATCCACATTTACCCTCCCAAAAAGATTATCAAAACGATTTTAGACCGCCCTGCCAACCGCGACCTTTTAAAAAGTAATTTTAACAAAGAATTCATCATTCACGACCCCGACGACTTTGAAAAATCACCGGAAATCTCCAAAATTTCTGATATAATGGGTAACATACAGGAGGTAAACGATAATGGAGGAATCCCGTTCTAACTCATCCGGTGGTCGCATTCCGCCCCAGGATCTCAACGCCGAAAAGTCTCTACTCGGCGCCATTTTGCTGTCCGACACCAACTTCCCCGACCTTCTAGAAATCGTCAGATACCGCGACTTTTACGACGAACGCCACGGCAAAATCTTCCACGCCATGACCTCCCTTTACCAGCACCACTCGCCCATCGACCTCCTCACCCTCACCGCCGAACTCCGCAAAACGAAGGATTTAAAGAGCGTCGGTGGCGCCGCCTACCTCACCGAGCTCACCAACTTCGTCCCCACCGCCACCCACTCCGAGGCCTACGCGAAGATTGTCGCCAATGCTGCCATTCGCCGCCGCTTGATTAGCGCCGGCACCGCCATCTCCGAATCCGGCTACGAAGAATCCACCGACATTAACGAACTCCTCGGCTCCGCCGAAAAAGAACTCTACACCGTCACTGACCAAATCACCAAGACCGACTACGTCGCCCTAGAGTCTCTCCTCGCCGACGCTTTCGACCGCATGGAAGAACTCCACAACAACAAAGGCGCCCTCCGCGGCCTCAAGACCGGCTTTCGTGACCTCGACAAAAAGACCGCCGGCCTCCAAAAAGGCGACCTCGTGATTATCGGCGCCCGCCCGGCCATGGGAAAAACCACCTTCGCCCAAAACCTCGCGTATAACACCGCCAGCATCAACGGCCGTGGCGTCCTCTTTTTCTCCATGGAAATGGCCAACCAAGAAATCGTCGACCGTATGATTTCCGACATCTCCGGCGTCGACAACTGGAAAATTCGCACCGGCAATGTCACCGAAGAAGATTACGGCAAAATCGGCGACGCTTTGGAAGAAATGGATTCCATCCCCCTCTACCTCGATGACACCTCCAACATGACCGTCCTAGAACTCCGTAACAAAGCCCGCCGCGCCGTCCACGACCACGACATTGGCCTCATCATCATCGACTACCTCCAGCTCTTAAGTGGCTCCGAGGTCTACCGCCGCACCGGCAACCGCGTCCAGGAAGTTACCGAGATTTCTCGCAGCCTCAAACAGCTCGCCAGGGAACTAGAAATCCCCGTCGTCGCCCTAGCTCAGCTCTCCCGTTCCGTCACTGGCCGTGACGACCCTCGCCCGGTCCTCTCCGATCTCCGTGAATCCGGCTCCATTGAGCAAGACGCCGACCTTGTCATGTTCCTCCACCGCCCCGACTACTACAATCAAGGCAAGGAAGGCTACGAAGAGACCCACATCACTCAGCTCATCATCGCCAAGCACCGCCACGGCCCGGTCGGCACCATCGAGCTCTACTTCCACCCCGAACTCTTACGCTTCATGTCGCTCGACAAAGAGCATTCCGAAGAATAAAAACATATGCTATAATGGTATAAATGAGTAAACTCGTTATTTCTAAACTTTTTCTATATCGTTATAGATTCATAATCGGCTATATTGTTTTAGGGCTAGCGTTTATAGCTTTAATTTTCTTGTTGCCTTTGATTAGTCCCGCCGGCCTCTCCGACCTCGAGCGTCAATCCGTCGTTGGCTCTTACGATTTGCACTTCTCCTCCATCACCTCCGGCGACCTTGTCGACCTCCCTTACCACATTTTGCAAAAACTCTCCATCCTCCTCTTCGGCCTCACTCCCTACGCCATCAAGCTTCCCTCCATCTTGGTCGGCCTCGTCCTCGGCCTCTTGCTCATCCTTCTTCTCAACCGCTGGTTTAAGAGCAACGTCGCACTGCTGGCCTCCATTCTTACCGTCCTCTCCACTCCCTTCCTCTACCTCGCCGGCTCCGGCACTCCGCTAATCATGCTCGTCTTTTGGCCCACGCTCCTGCTTTGGCTTGGTTCAAAAATCCAGGGAGAAAAACAACCCAAGCCCCTTTGGTGCTTTGTCTTCGCCCTCGCGCTCCTGCTCGCCATCTACACTCCACACCTCATCTACCTCGTCGCCTTCATCATTTTCTTCACCCTTTGGAATCCGCACCTGCGCTTCACCGTCAAATCTCTGCCCAAAATCCCGCTCATTGGCATGGGTATCATCTTGCTCGGTGGTCTCGCCATTTGGATTACTAACATTATCTCGTCAAGCACCGTCGCTCTCACCCTCTTCTTCGGAGAAAACTTCTCTATCAGCCATTTCTTTGAAAACATCAAAACCGGCTTCGCCCCCTTCTTCTCCTGGGGCCAACCACTCGAAGGCGTCTATTTAAGCCCGCTCGTCGGCCTAGCTTCGCTCGCACTTGCCGCCACTGGCCTCTTCTCTACCCGCCGTGGCTTCTTCGCCAGCCGTAACGCTATCGCTAGCGCCTTCATCGTCTTTTCCGTTATCCTCGCCGGCCTCACACCCGACTCCGCCCTGCTTCTCGTCCTGCCACTTTCCATTCTCACCGCCCACGGCCTCCGCTACATCCTAGAAAAATGGTATAGCCTCTTCCCGTCCAACCCTTACGCTCGCGTCTTCGCCATCTTCCCGCTCTCTATCCTCCTCGCCGTCATGATTATCCCCAGCCTCAACCACTTCGTCTACGGCTATAAATACACCCCCGCCGTCGCCAACGAATTCACGACCGACCTCTCGCTCGTCCGCGACAACCTTCGGGAAAATTCCATCCTCATCGTCCCAGAAAACACGCTCAACCGTGCCTTCTACGAAGTCTACGAAGACCGCCACCACGCCATCCAGCTCCAGTCCTCCACCGAAAAACTCCTCAAGCTCGCCGTCCGCGACGACATCGTCACCCTTGGCCACGTCTCCGACATTGAGCTTCCCAATGGCTATGGCCTCCAGCGCATTATCACCTCGCCAAATTCCGACAATTCTGATAGAATATACATATATAGCTACAAATAGTTTTAAAGGAGTGTATTATGGGCCAAACTATGGACCAAATGAAAATGATTAATCAACTGCGCAAAGCGCAGAAAGACCTCAAGAACGAAATCGTCGAGGTAGAAGCTGGTGACGGCGCCGTCGTCGTGCAGATTAACGGTGAACTCAAGATTAAAAAAGTCTCCATCGACCCAGAAAAGGTTGACCTTGACCACATTCACGAACTCGAGCGCTGGATAGAAAACTGTCTCCGTGACGGCTATGCCAAAGCTCAAGAAATCGCCAGCGAAAAAATGAAGCCCCTCATGGGCAAGCTCGGAAACCTCGGCCTCTAATGCTCCCGAAGGCTCTTTCAAGCGTCATCGAGGCGCTCGGACACCTGCCTGGCGTCGGCCCTCGCACGGCGGAACGCTACGCCTACTTTCTGTTTCGCGCTAACCCCAGTATTACCGATAATATCTCCGAATCTTTGCAGTATCTCCACTCCGGCGTCAAGTCCTGCCCCAAAACCTTCGCTCTCATCGACAGCGACGAAGCCGTCTCCCCGCTTTACTCCGACCCCTCACGCGACAAGACTTCCGTCCTCGTCGTAGAAGAACCACTCGACATCTACAGCATCGAAGCTACCAAATCCTACAAAGGCACCTACCACGTTCTCGGTGGCGCCATCTCCCCCATCGATGGTGTCACTCCCGACCAGCTCCACATTAAAGAACTCCTCACCCGCGTCGCCGACGACGCAGTCACCGAAGTCATCATCGCGACGAACCCCAGTGTTGAAGGCGAATCCACCGCCCTCCTCCTCCAAAAACTCCTCTCCGAAAAATTCGATAATTTGAAGATAACAAGACTAGCTAGAGGTTTGCCACTAGGAATTGACTTGTCTTACGCAGATCAAATAACACTATCCGCAGCATTGCAGAATAGAACAAGATTATAGGGCGCGAGCGGGGAGGAAGGTTTGTTTTGGGGGACTGAAGACACGGCCTGAGCGGCCAGGCAAGCAATCCGACGATAGTCGGATTGTGAAGCCGAGGAGCGGGCCACCAAAATAAACTTCCGACCGCAAGCGAGCCCTAATTCAATAATTCTATTTTACTTTCTGGTAACTCTTCAATATCCTTCATTTCTTTTTCTATTCTGCGGCTTTGCCTCTTTGCGTCTTCTATCTTGTGAGCGCTTTCTGTCAGCTTCTTTTCTACCCCCTCTAGCAAATCTCCAAACTTCCCAAACTGCGCCTTCACGCCTCCAAGAATCTTCCAGACTTCAGCGGAACGCTTTTCAATCGCCACCGACCGATACCCCATGAGGAGGCCATTCAGCATCACTGGCAACGTCGCCGGGCTGGAGAGGGAAATACTATACTTCTGCCGTATCTCTTCGTCCACACCAGGTATCCGCAAAATCTCCGCATACAGGCTTTCCGTCGGCACAAACATCATCGCAAACTCCGTCGTCTTTGGCACCTCGATATATTTATCATGAATCTTCTTCGCCTGCTCCACCACATCCTTTCGCAAAGCCTTCCGATACATTTCAATCTCGGTCTTACTTCCCTCATCATACGCTTTGAGCAGCCGCTGATAATTCTCCACCGGGAACTTACTATCAATCGGCAGCAACACTTCCGCCTCTTTCCCCGGCATCCGTACGGCAAACTCCACTCGGTCAGAACTACCTTTCTTAATTAGCGTATTCGTAAGATACTGCGTCGGCGTCAAAATATCTTCAATAATAGCTCCCAGCTGCACCTCACCATAAATCCCTCGCGTCTTCACGCCTTCCATCACCTTCTTGAGGTCACCCACACCCGTAGCTAGATTCTTCATCTCACCCAGGCCCTGATACACTTGGCTCAGCTGCCCCGAAATTTGCTTAAAGCTCTCGTTAAACCGCTTCTCCACGCTCGCCTGCAGCTTCTCGTCCACCGTCTCGCGCATCTGCTCCAACTTCTTCTCGTTCGAGACCTGCATCTCCTTCACCCTCGAATCCACGGTCTTAGAAATCCCGCTCAGATTCTCGCTAATCTCCTTCCTATTCTCGCGGAACTCGCTACTAATCTTCGGCGTCAAATCGTCAATCTTCTTGGAAAGCACTTCAATCTTCGTATCATTTTTCACCAACCTCTCGCTAATCTCTGCCAGCTTCTTCTCGTCTTTCGTCGCATTTTTCATACGCGCTCCACTCGCCAACACCACCCCTGTCAAAATTACATTTATCACTATAAGTATTACCACAACAATTTCCATACTTTTCATTATACCACAAGAAAGTGCCAAACCCATCAAAACCTTGCAAAATAAGCATTTTATGCTATAGTATAAATATGTCGCTCCAGCGACTTTAAATATATTCGCCTTATGGGCTTAATATAAGTTCTTTCAAAATTAGGGAAGGGGGAAGAAAAATGTTAAAAATTTTCAGACGAAGAAAAGCCGAGGAAGAAGTGAGGATTATTGACGATAACGATTCGAAATTTGAAATTGATTACATACAAGATCCAGAATTTTCAATTGCAAAGATGCCGCTTTATAAACCTGGCTATTCTGACTGTAAAGTCTATAGCGAGATACTTAACGATTTACAAGAGTATACACAGAGTTATGGGAACTTGTTCGAATGTATGGACGAATTGCTTAAACAGCACTATCTAGTGAATCAGCTATTTGAAACTATTTGCGTGCACGTTGGGAAGTTTAAAGTTAAGAATCAAAAATATATTTGCCAATTGATTCAAAATTGTTTCTCTACTTATTCGCAAAATCGCGATGACTCCATAAAAATCATCGAAGATTATTACGAAGTTAGAAACGCTACAAATAAAGAAGAAATTCGCGAGGAGTTTCGGAAACAAACGGAAGATTTGGTAGCTGACAATAACAAGATTATCGAAAGTCTCAAAGGTTTTCTCACTGCGTTTGGAAAGTATTTGTCAAGTGGTGACGAACGGTTCACCCCAGAACACTTCATGGATATGAGTGCCGTGAGACGACTAGATCAATTCTCGAAATTGCTCGAAGGAATCTCTAGCGCCAACGAAGCGACCATGCAAGAGCTAATCGCACGGCTCGCCAAAACACCGACGCCCGTAAACGACAGCGATTGGCAGGAACGGCTAGAAAACGTACCAAAAATCGTCCTCGACCCAGAAGTCTCCACCACCACATCCGCCGACGGCTTCTGAACATTCAAATCCCTAAACAAAAAACATCCCCGGCCTCACCGGGGATTTTTCAACACCTAAATTTCTTTGCTTTTTTAAGAGTCTCTTGCTGATACTCGTAGGCCTTTTTGAGCGCACGGTCAAAAACACTAGTAACGCGTGAGTCATTGTCGTTTTTCACTAAATCTCGCATAGTAACAGTCTGTTTTGGCGCCATAATCAACCTTTAATATATTTAATTAACTTATCTTTATTATATTCTATTTTTATAAGCTCGTCAATTTTCGAGTGACAAACATATTTTTCCCACTTACCAATTTCATTTGTTGGCGTCTTATATACTATGTTTAAATTTATTTGTTCGTTATATTTCTGGGTAATTTCTTTTATATTCTTAAAAATTTTGTAATAAGTTTCAATAAAACCATCAAATTTAATTGCGCGATGTTCAACTTTCTCGCGCGCCTTAGTAAACTCCCACGCCAATTTAGGATCTTGATAGACGTAAACGATCTTTAAATTATAACCACGCTTCAAAGCGCGCTCAATATTCAGCTCGGCATTTTTGGACGAGAAAGTACCATCCATGATAAAATCGAGACGATTTTTGAGCACGGTAGAATAAAGTTGCGAAAGCAAAGCCGTGCCGATAAGGCGAAACTCATCGGCACGCTCGGGCTTATAGCCCTTGGCAAAGCTAGCGAGCTCATCCATATCAATACGGACTGGTGAAACGCCAGAAACTTCAATAAGCGCACGAGAAAGCTCAGTTTTTCCGGCGCCCGGTAGCCCAGCCATAAAAATCCCCGACGACTCATCTTGTGGCAAGGCACCAAAGTCCGTAATAATTCGCTCAATAATCTTCTTTTTCTCTTCGTGGGTCATAAATATATGATATCACGCCTTTAATATAAAAAAATCCCCCAAATCGGGGGATGAAGTATGATGATTAAAAATGGCGATTTTTGCGCGTGCCGTCAAATCGATATTTGACGGAATTGTCCTTGTTGTGTTTGCGCTTGCACGGCTTCTCATCAACCGGCTCAATCACGAGCACGCACCCGCCATCAAGCGGCTCAGGCGAAATAGTCGCCGACTGGCTAAGCAATGTAACATCCAAAATTTCTCGACGCTTTTTCTCGGTAAGCAGCACAGTCTCCGGAAAAGTTCTGTCAGCTCTCGCCGACAATAATCTTATCGCTTTAATCAGTTCCTGGCCTCCCTCAAGGTCGCCCATAATCAGTATCGCCAATTTTCCCACCTCTTTCTACATTCTCTAAAGAACCACAACCTTCTTATTATACAATTTTCTCTCATTCAGCGCGTGCATTTTCGCATATGCTCTAGCGATGTAATCGACTCGATTTTCACGACTATCTCGCGAATACATATGGTCGCACAAAAGATTAGCAAAATGGCGAATGGGGCGCTCCGTTTCCTCGGAGTAACTGGAGCGAATTTTAGCAACTTCCGCTTGCGTAAAAACCAGTTCAAAATATCGGTTTTGCACGCAAACATTCTGCCATTTCTTTCCGAGTTTGTCAGCAACGTCCAAAAGCGATTGTGCAAACCCCATCTCCCAAGTAACATGATCCTCAAAATAGCTACGCATGTCTATAAATTGGGAAAATTCTTCTCGCCAACCATTATTTGCACAGAGAATCGCCATGATAATGTCGCGCCACTCTAGTGGCAGCATCGCATATTTTTCCTCAGGATGACGCAGATTAATTTTGACGAAATCTCCCCCCGCTATTTCCGCAAGTAGAATCTTGACAAAAGTGTCCATTGGCATGTTGGGCCACCCAAATTTAGCAGATAACCAATTATCCCAGACGTCCTTCACGAAAAACTCAATTTCTTGACTTTGTCGCTCCTTACACAAAAAACTCACCATCCTTTCAAAGAACAATTTTTCCATAATATTATAACATATCTTTTATAAAATACAATAAAAGGTTTGTCTGCTTCCCGCATCTATGCTATTATTTATATATGTATCATTCGTTTCTCGACTTTTTGAAAGACAAACACCATCTCTGCATTATCCAGGCGGAAAACCCGGACGGCGATTCGCTCGGCTCTGCACTAGCCTTGGATTATCTCATATCCAGCATAAATAAAGATGCGGAGATTTCTTTGTACTGCCCGGTCGACATCCCTAAATACCTGCGTTACTTCCCCGACTGGTCGAGAGTAGAAAACGAATTCGCCTGGAAGGCGGACGGATATATTATCGTTGATACTGCCGCGGAAATTTTGCTTTCTAAACTCTTAGACGATGCCGCCATCAAGAACAAGCTCTACGGAAGCCCGGTCTTTGTCCTTGACCACCACGAAACCGAAGATGACCTTAATTTCCCGCACGATAGCATCATTGAGCCGCTGCCGGCTTGCTGCGATCTCATCTATAAAATCGCCATCGAAGAAAAGCTAGAGATTAGCGCCGACGTCGCGAAAAATCTCATATATGGTATATTATCCGACACGCTCGGCCTCACTTCCGCTTCCACCACGCCTGAAACTTTCCGCCACCTTGCCGACCTGCTAGAAAAGAGCGGTCTAAACATCGCCGACCTTGACGAAGCTCGCCGCGAATTCATGAAAAAGTCCCCTCGCATCCTCGACTATAAAGCCGATCTTATCAAGCGTGTCGAGTACAGCCTCGACGGCCAACTCGCCACCGTTCACATCCCCTGGGATGATATTGAAGAATTTTCCGACGAGTATAACCCGA
Source organism: Candidatus Saccharimonadota bacterium (assembly GCA_017513185.1). Lineage (GTDB taxonomy): Bacteria > Patescibacteriota > Saccharimonadia > Saccharimonadales > Saccharimonadaceae > Nanosyncoccus. Next base: position 31,132 of record JAFXGL010000007.1, on the reverse strand, counting down.
ATGTCCTTATCCTAGAAGAGCTTCGCATGGTAGAGGGTGTCAAAGTCGCTGTCGCCATCAAGACTTATCCAGACGGCAAACTTACCGGCAAAATCCGCGCCATGCAACCCATTGCTGATAAAATCGCCGGCTTTTACGGCGGTGGCGGACATCCTTATGCTGCCGGCTTCCGCACCTACGACATTAGCTACGACGATTGCCTGCGCGACCTCGTCTCTATCGTGCCAAATTTATTAAAGGAGGCCGAAAATGCTGAAGCTCTATAACACTGCCACCAAAAAACTCGAAGAGTTCAAACCGCAAAATCCGAATAAGGTCAAGATTTACACTTGTGGTCCCACTGTCTACTCCACGCCGCACCTCGGCAACTACGCCGCTTATATCTACTGGGATTTGCTACTCCGTACTTTGTACGCGAACGATTACAAGCCTTACCGCGTGCTTAACCTTACCGACGTTGGCCACCTTGTTTCCGACGCAGACGATGGCGAAGATAAGCTAGAAAAAGGCGCCAAGCGCGAAGGTAAAAGCGTTTGGGAAATCGCCGACCACTACATCGACATTTTTGAGGCTGGTTTTTCCGAGCTTGGCTTGCTCGACCCGGCGGTTTGGGCTCGCGCTACCGACTACATTGAACAATCCAAAGCCTTAGTGCAAAAACTCATCGATAATGGCTACACTTATGAAACCTCCGACGGTGTTTATTTTGACACGGCCAAATTCCCCGATTACGCCAAATTTGCTCGTCTCGACCTCGACCATCAAAAGGCTGGCGCCCGCGTGGCTTTCAGCTCAGAAAAGCGCAACGTCTCCGACTTTGCCGTTTGGAAGTTTATCAAACCTGGCGAACTTCATGCTATGCGTTGGGACTTTTTGGGCAAGCCTGGTTATCCTGGTTGGCACCTCGAATGCTCCACAATTATTCATGAGGAGCTGAAAGAGCCGATTGACATTCACACTGGCGGCGTGGACCACATTCCCGTTCACCATACCAACGAAATCGCCCAAACTTTCGGCGCCTTCAATGAGCCTCTTGCTAATTACTGGCTTCACTGTAATTTCCTGACTATCAATGGCGAAAAAATCAGCAAGTCACTCGGCAATATTATTACGCTAGAAGATTTGAAGGCTAAAGGCTTTACTCCTGCTGATTTTAAGCTTTGGCTCTACCAAGGTCACTACCGCGCCGAGCGCAATTTCACCTGGGAAGATTTAGCTGCGGCGAAAGCACGACGCCTCTCTTGGCGCAATGCATATGCCGCGTGTTTGCAAGACAAGTTTGAAGATCAGCCCGAAACGCCTTTAAAGTCCAAGCTTCTTGAGTTTCTTAATAACGACCTAGGCTCTGCTTCCGCTTTTGCTTATATTGACTCTCAAAAATCCACTTTCACAAGCGAAGACTGGGAACTTATTGACAAGCTCTTCGCTCTTGACCTTACCGTTCCGCCTTCCGACCTCAACTGGGCCTTTTCTGATTACGAAAAATATCTCGCTCCGCTTATTCGTGAGCGCAATCGCGCGCGCGAAAAGAAAGATTGGGCGACAGCCGATAAAATTCGCGACGAACTGGCAGAAAAAAATATTACACTGCTAGATACCCCTACAGGCACCATTTGGCAATACATAAAATAAGCCCACATCAAGTGTGGGCTTAAAGTTACAGGAGAGCATTTTTAAGAAACTCAATTGAGTCCGGCGCTTCGCTAAAACGATCAATTATCGGTACGCTTTCTTGCTCGCGTGCAATACTTTCCAACAAGTCAAACTGCGACGAAGTAAGACCCGACAAACAAAACAGCCTGTCCATCATTTTGGGCGGAAGACTATTTCTAGTGCAATATCGCCTCGCAAATCGTACAAACCCCATGAAATAATCCCTAGGGTCACTCGGAAACGCATACTCACTCTTCCTTTGCGTATGTCTTTGACCAGAAAACGCCCTCGCGACGGCATCGAAAGTTTTCACCTTCGACCACTCATCGTGGTACCTAGATTTTTCAATCTCCATAGCATACTCAAAAGTTTCCCAAAAGTCTTTACCCGATTTCGCCATAGCTGTGATTAGAACCGAAAGCGCCATCTCAGCAATATAATCTGGGCGAACCCTAGCATCCATAAGCTTCGCATGACCCTCAGTATGATTATTATACTGTCGCGTCATTTCTGTCCTAAGCGATAAATACGGTAGCGCTAACGACGTTCTAATTCCACGGTCTTTGCCAATTATACTCAGAATAAAATCATCCTCAGCTACATGATCTTTGAAATGTGTCAACTCATGCTCTATGGAAAAAATAAAGTCCATTGCATTATCATGTGCATCTTGTCGCATATTAAACGTATAGCTCCTAAAATCAGTGCCTTTGCAGAAAGAATAATTTGGATCATATCCAGTGCCTTTTACACGACCTATAATCAACTTAGGCACACCAATATCGGCAACGCTAACCGTCGCTTCAAAAAGTTTCCGAAAAATCCTATTCTTTTCTCTATCGTGTATCCCCGTTTCCATCAATTTCTTCCGTTCGTCCGGCGTGAAAAGCGAATCGCTTTTTAAGATAAAATTATCTATCAAACATTCCAATTTTTTCTCGGAGTATTTATGGGCATCCGCCTCAGGGATAAGTCCTTGACGCAACGTCTTTGCAACATGACTAGAAGTCCACAGTTCATTGGCGAGCGCGACATCCGTCTCGCTCGAAGGCTCATAAATCTGATCAAGATAAAATTGAGCCTTTTCGTCCAAAGACCCACTATAAAGAGAAATTGACAAAAGAACCGCTTCTGCTTTCAAAGCCAACACTGCGTCTGTAATGATTTTCAAAGCAATATCTCCGTAAGGGTGCTCGAGTTTTTCTTCCAACTCGTCAAAACACTTAGTTAGTAAATCGATTTGCTCGTGTCGCAAAATAATCTGCTTCTTAATTTTCCGGTCGTCGTAAACAAATTGAGGATAGTACTGTTTCGGGAAATAATCCAAGAAAAGAACTCGTTGCTCGTCCAGGTTAATTGGCTTCAATAAATCCGCAATCGGTCTAATATTGGCGAGATTGACAAGATATTCTCTCCGTTCAAAAAACTTCACAGTTTTCACTCTCCTTTTTAATGTGCAATAGTTCAGTATATTATATAATATATAGCCGATTATTACAAGGCGACGTCGCCAACCTACCACTCTTGTAACCGTAAGCACTTTATGCTATATATTAAGCATGGCTACTAAAAAATCTTCTCAATCGAAAACTAAAACCACCAAAAATACCAAATCCGCCGTTGACCATAATCACATCGGCAAATGTTTTGTCGCCTTTGGTCTCATCATCACCGTGCCGCTGTTTGGCTTCTTTTATCTCCTCAGTCAAAAACCAACTTACGCCGAAAAACAAAAACTCGCCGCCTTCGACGAACTTGCCAAAAGCTACCTTTACGACACCTTTGGCATTGAAGGCGAACGTGGCGCCACCGTCACCGGCAGCGGCATGACAGACGACAACGACCTTTACTACGATTTCATCATTACCAACTACGAAAACCGTATTCCTATGTCCTACCAAAAAGCTCGCCTCCACTTCCAGTGTCACGAAAAAGACAGCTTAAAGCTTAAAGACACCGGCTGCTCATACGCTTACTGGTATGGCGACGAACACGAAACTTCCGCCGAGTACCGCGAAAAAGCTCGCATCTTCAACGAAACCACCGACAACTACATAGAAGCCGCCAGCACCGCCGAAACCGAAGAACAAGAAACCGCCATCCACGAAGAATACAAAAAATTCTACGAAAGCTATAAAGATTTTAACTGGCTCGGCCTCGAATAATCACTTATAATATCGCGCTAAAAACTCTTTCTTATAATCCGCGAAGTCTCCGTTAGTAAGGGAATCGCGGATTTTATCTGTCACCGACACCACAAAATGTTCATTATGAATAGACGCCAAGACTTTGCCTGTAATCTCATCCACCCGGAACAAATGATGCAGGTACGCCCTTGTGTAATTTTTGCAACATTCACACTCGCAGCCCTCCTGTACTGGCGCAAAATCATGTTCAAACCGCGCATTTTTAATATTCATTCGTCCATCCAGCATATATAGCGACCCATTTCGCGCCATTCGCGTCGGCCCCACACAGTCAAACGTATCACACCCAAACTCCGCCCCAATAAACAAATCTCGCGGCTCCTGTCCCATACCCAAGAGATGCCTCGGCTTCTCCTCTGGCAAAATCGGACACACCGTCTTTAACATCTCGTCCATCCCTTCCGCCACAAACACGCCACCAATCCCAAACCCATCCACGTCTAGCTTACTCTCAAACTCCGCACTCTCTCGACGCAAATCTAAAAATGTTCCGCCTTGCACTACAGCGTAAAGATATTGCTCTGGCAAACCCTTCGCAAAATATTCTTTCTCCAGTCGTTCATGCTCCGCCACGCAGCGTTCTAGCCACCGATGCGTCTGCTCCATCGCTCGCTTCATGTCTCCATGCGATTCACTCTTTGCCAACTGATCAAACGCCATATGAATATCCGCGCCAATCTCCCACTGCGTCTGCATCGAGAGCTCCGGACTCATCATAAACTTCGACCCATCAATATGGCTCTTAAACGTCGCCCCTTCCTCAGAAAGCTTCACCCCCGGCAGCGAAAAAATCTGGAACCCTCCCGAGTCCGTAAAAGTCGGCTTCCGCCAACTCATAAACTCCGCCAACCCTCCGCCCTCACGAATAAGTTTAGACCCCGGGCGCAAAAACAAATGATAAGTATTAGAAAGCACCGCTTGGCTTCCCAGCTCGTTCATCTCATGATACGTCAGTGCTTTCACCGTCGCCCGCGTCGCCGCCCCCACAAACGCCGGCGTCTTTATGTCGCCATGCGGCGTATGTATTACCCCCACCCGCGCCAATCCTTCGCGCTTCAAAATCTCAAACTTTAGCATATCAGCATCGAGTCTCCATAGCTCAAGAAATTATACTCCGCTTCCACGCAGTGGTCATAGGCCCGGTGCAAATTCTCCCAGCCCGCAAACGCACTGGCCAGCATCAGCACCGTCGACTTTGGCGCATGGAAATTCGTCACCAAAGCATCTACCATCCGAAACTTAAACCCAGGATAGATAAATATATCGTCCTCGCCGCTCGTCAATCCGGTCTTTGCATAATATTCCAACGTCCGCGCCACCGTCGTACCTAGTGCCACCACCCGTCCACCACTCTTCTTCGCGTCATCAATCGCCGTCACGGTCTCGGCTGGAATCTCAAACCACTCCGAATGCATCTTGTGTGCTTCCACCTCGTCCGTTCTTATCGGCAAAAACGTCCCCAGCCCCACGTGCAAAGTCAAATAACACACCTTCACTCCCTTCGCTCTCAAACGTTCTAGCAAATCATCCGTCATATTTAGCGATGCAGTCGGCGCTGCCGCACTCCCCATGTGCTTCGCCCACACCGTCTGATACCGCTCCTTGTCCGCCTCACTCGCATCTCTATGCAGATATGGTGGCAACGGCACTGTCCCATATTTCTCTGCCAAACTTTGCAAATCACCCGACACTTCCGCAATCCCATTACCTAGTATCGCCAGTACCGTGACCTTTTCATCACTACCCTTCACCGTCAGTACATCTCCCTCGTGCAACTTCCCACGGTACATCACGCGCTGCTTCTCTTCGCCGTGCTTCTCTAGCACCACCAGCTCACGCGCCCTACCGTCCGGCAGTTCGCAAAAGAGCCGGCTCTGCATTACTTTCGTATCGTTCAAAATCAGCACGTCGCCAGGCCTCAGCCACTCGTCCAACTTCGCATAATACGAATCCGTAATCTCACCCGTCTCGCGACGCAACACACACAGTCGCGTGGTTCCACGCACTTTTGGCGGATATTTTGCAATCCGCTCTTCGGGCAAATTATAATCAAAATCGCTCACTAACATTCTCTATATTTTAACATTTTTCCCCAAAAATAGAAAACATATGCTATTATATATAGTATAAGGTTAGGAGGTCATATGTCCCGACAGATTGTTGAGATCGAAACTAAAACATTCATTCGCTTTTGGCTTGTCATCATCGGCTTCGCCGTTTTGGCATTCTTTGTCATTCGCGCTAGCGAGGCACTCGCTATTATCGGCATCGCCGCCCTTCTAGCTATCGCCATTCGCCCACTCGCTCTTAAAGTTGACCGCCTCATCGGCAAAAAGACTCAGTCTCGCCTCGCCTCCGTCCTCGCCTATGTCATCGTCCTCCTTGTCATCGCCGGCATCGTCGCCGCCATCGCCCCAGTCATCGTCACTGAGTTCGCCAAATTCCTCTCCACCCTCCCAGAGACCGTCAAGCACGCCGACCTCTCCGGCCTCAACGACATTGGTCGCTCCTTCGGCATAGAAAACCTCTCCTCGGAAATCGTCAAATCCATCGACGAGCTCTCGCATAACCTACTCAACTCTCTCGGCACTGGCGTCATCTCCGGCCTCACCACCGTCGGCGGCATCGTCGGCAAGGCTCTCATCACTCTCGTCCTCACTCTCTTCTTCCTCCTCGACGGTCCACAGCTCGTCAACTCCCTCTGGGATGCTCTCGGCGCTAGAAGCTCTCGCGCCATCACCGAAGCTCGCATCATCGTCAAAAAAATGACCAATGTCATCTCTACCTTCTTTAGCAAACAAGTCCTCATCGCCCTGCTCGACGGCACCGTCACCGCCCTCTCCGTCTTCGCTCTCTTGCTTATCTTCGGTGTCGAAGCTCGCCTTGCCCTCCCCATGGGTCTCATCACTATGGTTTGTTACCTCATCCCCATGTTTGGCCAGGTTATTGGTGCCGCTCTCGTCACGCTCATCCTCGCCTTCAATAACCCCATCGTCGCCATCATATGGCTCGCCTTCTATATCATCTATGGCTTTGTCGAGGTCAACGTCTTCGCTCCGAAGTTCCAGGGCAACGCCCTTAAGCTCCGCCCCGTCGTCATCCTCATGGCCATGGTCATCGGCACTTACACCTTCGGCCTTCTCGGCGCCATCGTCGCCATCCCCATCGCCGGCTGCATCAAAGTCCTCATCGAGGAATATCCCACCATCCGCAAGCTCCGCAGCTAGACTTACGCCACAAAATATGCTATAATAATCCGCACGATCGCTCTGTCTTTTTGACAGAGCAGTACATTTACAAGGAGGGAATTACATGGAATTTTTTGCCACTATTGGCGTCTTTGCTATCGTTTACTTCCTAATTACCCGGCTCATCACCTGGGCCAAGCAAAACGCCCCGCCGGAATCTGCCGACCTTTTCAACTTCGACACCTCAGGCAGCCAATTATTTACCCCCGTCTTTGAACTTTTGCCCGTCATCGAAAACCCCACCGCCATCGAATTCAACCTACTGCTAGAAAAAATCAGCAGCTACGCCCGTCTTTATTACTATCTTAAAGACGTCTATGCTAAAGATGTTCCCGAAAACACCTTCGGCAAAGAACATCTCATCAGCATCAAGGTTTACGAGACCGAGATTATTCGTCGCGACCTCTACCAGGCCATCTTCGGTAATCGCTTCCGCTTCCTAGAAAGCAAAGAATCCTTCACCGACGACGAACGCAAACGGCTCGTCGCGGCCACCGACGCCCTGCGCTCCTATGCCAATTCCATGGCCAAAATCTACAACACTGCCCGCAAAGCCTGCACCAGCTCCGTCCGCCTTTCCAAGTGCGCTCAGGTCGACCGGCTTTATCGCATTCGCGACGCGGAAGCAGCCCACTTTGAAGGTAACCCCAGCTTAAACCAAAGCTCAGAAAAATCTTTCGAGGCCGCCATGAAAAACGTTTTCAAAGGCCCCCATTAATCCCTCCTATCCCCGCCCTCGCGCGGGGATTTTTATGCCTTCTGGATTTTTTCCAGCCTCACCGCCACCGAATTTTCTTCATCGTATGGCTTTTCCATTTTCTCAAACGCTTCCTTTGCCACCGCTTCATCTTCCTCCTCATATGCTTCCGCCATAAACCGGCACGCGCCAAACTCGTTCAGCGCATACACCTCCACTTTTGGGTTTGCCAAGATTTGCTCAAACATCTTTTTGTTCCTCGCCGTGCCAAAATACACCTTGCCACCCACCTCTGCCGCCTTATCCAGCGGCCGCACATGTGGCTGCTCGTCTTCGCTCGTGGCCAAATACCACACACCCGACAGCGCGTCCACGATTTCACTATTTTCCATAAACACCTCCAAATTTTTTAAGGTTGATTTTAAGCTTTCTATATATAATATATATTATAAACAAGGAAACTGAATATGAGAATACTTTATGTAGAAGATGAACAACTTCTCGCCGACGCCGTCACTCACCTACTCAAAAAAGCCGACATCAACGTCGACTGGGTAGCAGATGGCGAAGAGGGTCTCCGCCTCGCCAAAAAACCTATTTATGACGCCATAGTCCTCGACATTATGCTTCCCAAAATGTCCGGCCTAGAAATCCTCGAAATCATCCGCAAACAGGGAATTAAAACTCCCGTCATCATGCTCTCCGCCCTCTCCGAAGTCGAAGACAAAGTTAAAGGTCTAGAAATCGGCGCCGATGACTACCTCGCCAAGCCTTTCAAGACCAAAGAACTCATCGCCCGCCTCCAGGCCCTCACTCGCCGCCCCGCTCTCTGCGACACCAAAACTCTCCAGTTCGCTGACCTTACACTAGACCTAGAAAACCGCACAGTCAACGGCCTTCCTCTCACCGAAAAAGAAGCCAGCATCCTAGAAATGCTCATGAAAGCCGGCGACAAGACCGTCCAAAAAGATTACATTCTCGCCCACGTTTGGGGCGCCGACATGGTCGCTGAGGACAACTACGTCGAGGTCTACATGTCTTACCTCCGCAAAAAGCTCAAAGAAACCGGTAGCAAGGTAGAAATCAAGACCGTCAGGGGCCTTGGCTACAAACTCATGATAAAATAATAATATGTTCAAAAAGCTTCGCAACCACTTCATTCTAATCAACCTCATCACTACGAGCCTCATCCTCGTATCAGCCTTTTCTGCCGTTTACCTCGTCGTTAAAAACTCTTCCGATCGTAAACCGGCGCCTATCGAAACTACGCTCGAATTCATGCATGACGACGGCAGTGTAACTTCCTTCCGCCAAATCATGGAAGAGCGCATCCGCGCCGACCGCGAGGCTAGCCTCAGCTCCCTTCTCCTCACCCTCATCATCACCGGCGTCGCCGTAGAAATCATCGTCGCCATCTTTTCCTACCTCTTCGCTGAACAAGCCATCAAGCCCGTCAAAACCGCCTACGAAGCTCAAAAAATCTTCATTGCTAACGCCTCCCACGAAATCAAAACTCCCGTTGCCGCCATCAAGGCTAACCTCGAAGCCGCCGACCTCTCAGAAGAGAACCACTGGATTAAAAACATTGAGCTCGAGGCCGACAAAATCGAAACCTTAAACCTCGCTTTACTCCGCCTTGCCAAGACTGACGCCTACAAAGAAACCCTCAAAATCGAAGAATTTGACCTCAAAAAAGTCAGCCAGGCCGTCATCAACTCCTTCAAATCTCGCCTAGAACAAAAAGGCCTCAAGCTCAAATTCACTTGCCCCGCCAAAAAGGTTAAACTCAACAAATCCGACTTTAAAGAAATCTTCGAAATCCTTCTCGACAACGCCATCAAATACGGCCAGAAAAAAGTCACCATAGAAATAGACAGCAAAGCCCTCAAAATCACGAACGACGGCACCAAAATCCCATCCGACAAACTTCCGCACATTTTCGACCGCTTTTACCAAGTCGACAAAAGCGCCAGCGGCTCTGGCCTCGGCCTTGCCATTGCCGATTCACTCGCCAAACGCAACAACTGGAAACTCACCGCCACTTCTGACAAACTCACCACATTTGTGTTAAACTATTAGTATGATAAAAGTATTCACCACCAACTCTTGCGTCTATTGCCACGCTCTGCTCGACTGGCTCGACGACCAAAATATCAAATACGAAGAAATCGACGCCGTCACCAGCGAAGAAGCTTTGGAGCGCGGCATCTCCTCCGTCCCCGTCACCATCATCACAGGCGCCGACGGCCAGGAGACTAAAATCGTCGGCTTTGACCGTCCCGCGCTAAAAAAGGCCTTGAAAACCCTCGCAGCGTAGCATATAATTAATATTGTCCAGGCATACCTCGGTCACTGCCTAGACAAAATCCTCGTAGTAGTAGGGAGTTCCGTCATTTTCTTCCTGCTACCAAGAGCCGCCAAGTTTCGGCTCGCATAAATGACTCTACGATCAATAATCAAGGAGTTATCTTATGAAAAACAATAAAGCTACATCTGAACGCGTCGAAGTAATGGCCCTTTTCGGGTATGAGATGACGCCCTGCCAACCGCTTTCTTTCAAGAAGCGAGGCGAAACTGAAGTGGAAGTTACAGAGCTTCTCCGTACCCACATCAAATTCGTCGGCACCGCCGCTCATCATCTCTTTGACATCGTCGCTGGCCAGGCGAGATATGTGTTGGAGTTTAACTCAACGGATCTCAGCTGGCACCTCACTACAGCGTAAAGTTCAGACGGGAAAGAACAAACCCCCTATCCCTCACAAAGGGGGTCTTTCTTTTGTCAAAATTTTATCCTAAAAGAATCTAAACCTATTTAGTGGGAAGAGTCTCATCACTACTGGCCCAGCTATGCGACAATAAGGGATTGTGCCTAATCCGTTACGGCTATCGTAACTATTCGACCCCTCACGGTTATCGCCGCTCACAAACAACTCACCTTCCGGTACAATCAAATCCACCTCGCCACTCGTATGCTCCTTCGGCCCATCGTCCGCTGCCTTGCGCCACTGCGTATCATACACAAAACCATCCGGATGTTCGTCATTATAAATCGTCATTACGCCGTCTTTCACCTTCACTCGCTCCCCCGGGAAAGCAATCACGCGTTTAATCAGATATTGGTCTTTTATCCCCTCCGGCGCTGCACAAGTCAGCTCGCCACTAGAGCTACCATTCGCAAACACAATCACCTCGCCCCGCTGCGGCACATACTCCTTGCCCAAGAAATGCGACCAGCTCACCGTCAGGCGGTTTACAATCACCCGGTCATCACCCAGTAGCGTATTCTCCATACTACCTCCCACCACGTTGTAAGACTTAAACACGAACGTATTAAGTAGGAACGTCCCCAGCGCCACCGCCCCCACGAACAGTATCAAACTCAAAAAATCTTTCAGTAGCGGATGTTTCTGCAAAAACGTTGCTTTGGTAAATTCTCTTTCCATATTTTCCATTATAACACAAACCATAGTCCTTATGCATTTTTATATACCTTTTTAAGTTTTGTTTTAACTTTTTTGCTATAATATATTATATATGGCATCAGATTATATATTTATCAGGAAAAGCCGCAACGCCGTCTCCAACGTCCTCCACGCCCTGCTCAACATCTTGCTTGGCGTTGGCTCCATCTTCGCCACCATCGTTTCCGGCTCCTGGATTATCGGCTTCATCCTCGTCTTGCTCAGCAAATGGCGCATGTTCGCCGTCCGCCCGCATTACCTATGGCTCAATATCAAGAGCAACCTAGTCGACCTCATCGTAGGCTTCTCGCTCGTCCTGCTCGCCTTCTTCTCTGGCACCTCACTCCTCCCTGTCCACTACATCCTCTCCGTCGTCTACGTCCTATGGCTCACCGTCGTCAAGCCCCAAACTACCGAAATCTGGAACCGCATCCAGGCTCTCACCGCCATCTTCCTCGGCTCCTGCGCCATCTTCATCATGTGTGCCAGCCTCAACTCCGCTTTGCCAGCCCTCTTAGAGTTCATCGTCGGTTACGGCGCCGCCCGCCACGTCCTCGCGCAAAACAACAACATGTCCGACAGCGGCTACCCCGCCCTCATCTTTGGTGTCTTCTTCGCCGAAATCGCCCTCCTCGCTCACTCCTGGATGATTGTCTACGCCTTCATGAATCTCGGCGTCATCATCCCGCAGCCCGCCATCATCCTCACCATCTTTGGCTTCATGATAGAACGCATCTTCCATGCCATCGAAGAGCGCGACGGCACCCTCCGCTTTAAAGACATCGCCCTACCCGTCTCGTTTGGTCTTGCTGTTCTTGCCATTGTCATCATCGGCTTCAGCGAACCCATTTTCAACGTTTAATCAAAGGAGGTATTATGCCAGAAAACAAAACTATTATTAAAGATGCTCAAATTGTCGAGCCGACCCGCTCTAAAAAGCCCAGCGGCCTCGCCATCACCGGTTTCATCTTCGCCACTATCGCCCTCATCGTCTCCGGCGTCAACTCTTACTTTCTCTACAGCCTGTTAAGGAGTCGCCAAGTCAGCTCCTACACCCAGACTTTCGCCCAAGATAGCAACTCCGCCAACTTCACCGAAGGCTCCATCGCCGACGTCGCGAGCAAGGTTGCGCCCTCGGTCGTCTCCATCGTCACTGAAGTCAAGACCAAATCTTACAACTTTTGGTACGGCGAGTCCGAGTCCACCGGCGCCGCCGCTGGCACCGGCGTCATCGTAAGCTCCGACGGCTACGTCCTCACTAACAAACACGTTATCGACAGCGCCACCAAGATTTACATCGTCATGGACGACGGCACCGTCCACAAAACCGTCAACCTCGTCGGCACCGACCCGTTTGACGACGTCGCCTTCCTCAAGATTGAAGGCGCGAGCAATCTCCCCGCCGCCACCCTCGGCGATTCCAAGACCATCACCATCGGCCAACAAGTCATCGCCATCGGCAACGCCCTCGGTCAGTATCAAAACACCGTCACCTCCGGTATCATCTCCGGCACCGGCCGCTCTCTCACCGCCACCGATTCCAACTATCAAAACGCCGAGACTCTCTCTGATATGATTCAGACCGACGCCGCCATTAACTCTGGCAACTCCGGCGGCCCTCTCGTCAACGCTGCCGGCGAAGTCATCGGCATCAACACCGCCGTCTCCTCCGGTAACAACATCGGCTTTGCCATCCCCATTTCTTCCGTCAAAGGCATGCTTAAGACCATCCTCGAAACTGGCGAAGCCAAAGCCGCCTACGCTGGCGTCAGCTACCAAAACATCGATGCCACCACCGCCCTAGAAAACGAGCTCCCCTCCACCTTTGGAGCCTATATCGCCGACGTTCTAAAGAACTCCCCCGCCGAAAAAGCCGGCCTGAAAAAAGGTGACATCGTCCTCGCCATCAACAACATTAAAATCGGCGCCAGCACCTCCCTCGGCACTTTGCTCGGCGAGCACTCCGTCGGCGACACCGTCCAATTCACCATCCTCCGCGACAAAGAAACCCTAAATCTCGACATTACTCTTACCGAATACAAAGAATAATCACTCTTTATAAAAACAAAAAAATATTGTATAGTTATTGCATTAAAAAATAAAAAGTGTTAAAATAAGACAGTTGCGGATCTTTAACATACATTAAAAGACGGGGGGTAAAAACATATGAAAAAGTTTTTCAGAACAACGTTTTCGCTCATTCTGGTAACGTCTATCGTCTTTTGTTTCCCGATCGCGGCATCCATTGCAGATAATGAGCTTGAGACGCCGGCCGACGATCCAGTTCTGGAAAGTATTATCATTTCAGAAAACTACAGAAAAATTTATACCGGAACAGGGTCAGCTATTACGCTCGGGGTCTACCCACAACAAACACCTTTTTACATGACTATTAAAATGGTCGACTACAACGGCACAACCGTTTGGGAAGAAGGAAAATGGTATATAGCAACAAGCGACCATGAATGGTATATCGGCGCGAATGTCCAATACGTTTATTTGAAAGCAATGTCAAGCGTAGATGTTAGCCTGGCATACCTCTAAAATAAAAGAGTCCGCAACACAGCCTCGGCAAAGCCGAGGCTTTTTCAATTATTCAACGCTACGTGCATAGCCACGGATGCCATCCCGATCTATATCTGATTCATAAAAAAGCATTCGTTTCTTCGTAGAATCATTCAAAGTTCCACTCGCTTTATCAACCTCGCTATATTCGAAATCTATATAAAAGGCGCCATCATTCTCGACTCCATACTCCAACATGTTACACCTCACGAGACGTTTTTCCGGGACAACCACTTTGCCATCTTCATCTATAAAGAAGTCGTCGTCGAATACTGGACATTCTTCCGTATAATACTTCGCTAGCGCAGGGAAGAACTCCAATATCTTAGAATCTCTTTCGGTTTTTCGATTAAACCCAAAATAAAATGCAGCTGTTAACGATAGTAGACAAGACACAACAAGTACAATCACTACAGGCTTCATATTGGAACAATGCATCTTTTTCTTAAATCTGTTTTTCTTTTTCATCTTTTTCTCCTTATGCTTTATATTACTATAAAAAAGTATTACTGTCTAGAACACAAAGAGTAGCTGAAACCCATTTATTCTCAAGAGTTTATAGTCTCTTTTCTCCGCAAAAGAGACTATTCTCTCGTGTTGGCACGGGTCCGCTTCGATAATCAGGTACTTAGTTCTACCTTGAACTTCTTCAAGTAACCTAAATATTATTTCTAGCCCACCATCTTCAGCATACAACGCTAAATCCGGCTCATACCCCAGCGCCCCTTCATCCAGCCACTCCCAACTCCTGTCCACATATGGCAAATTCGCCACTATCGCATCAAACTCGTCGCGCTTTTTAAGCGCGCTCAATAAATCCGACTTTACAAATTTCACCCCTGTTTCTCCGCCGCCTACGCCCAATTTCTCCGCATTTTCCATCGCCACTTTCAGCGCCTTCTCTGACACATCGCAAGCCGTCACCTCCGCCCCCGGTAACTCCAGCTTCAGCGTCACCGCCACGCACCCACTCCCCGTCCCCACGTCTAGTATCCTAGGATTTGCGGGCAGCACTGCATCTGGCACCGCCACTCCCGGCAAATACGACTTTCCCGCCAAACTCAGTACCATATCCACCATCGCCTCCGTCTCCGGACGGGGAATCAGCACATCTGGCGTCACCAAAAACTCTCGCCCATAAAACTCCGCCCGCCCCTCCGTGTAGGCTTTAGGCTTTTTGCTCTCTTTCATATTTAATCAGCTCCCTCACAATATCTTCAATATCCCCATCCATCGCCGCTCCAATATTGCTCCTCGAATAATGAATCCTATGGTCGGTAATCCGATCTTGCGGGAAATTATACGTGCGGATTTTCTCAGAACGGTCACCCGTGCCAATCAACGACTTCCTCGCCTCACTGGCATTCTTCCGCTCCTCCTCACGTTGCTTTTCCACCAATCTCGTACGCAAAATCGTCATCGCTTTCACGCGGTTTTGTTGCTGACTCCGCTCGTCTTGCATTGCTACCACAATCCCGGTCGGCAAATGCGTAATCCGCACCGCCGAATCCGTCGTATTCACCCCCTGCCCGCCATGGCCACCCGAACGATAAATATCAATGCGCAAATCTTCCTCACGAATCTCCACATCATGCTCTTCCGCCTCCGGCAGCACTGCCACTGTCACGGTCGAAGTATGAATGCGCCCTTGGCTCTCCGTCACTGGCACCCGCTGCACACGATGCACGCCGCCTTCAAACTTCATCAGTCCATAGGCATTGTCACCTTTAATCTTAAAAATCACTTCCTTCATCCCACCCGCTTCATTTTCGTTCTGCGACATCAGCTCTACCTTCAAATTATTCCGCTCGGCAAACCTCATATACATTCGGTACAACTCCCCCGCAAATAACGACGCTTCATCACCACCCGCCCCCGCGCGAATTTCCACAATCGCTGGTCTATCGTCCAGTGGGTCACGCGGAATCAGCTTTTCTTCCATCTCCGCCTTCTCCGTCTCTAGCTTCTTCGTCAAATTCTCCACGTCATCCTTCGCCAGCTCCGAGAGTTCCGCATCGTTCATCAACTCCTTCGCCTCCGCCAGCGCCTTCTCATCTGCAAAAATCGTATCACGCAACTCAAAAATCTGCGCCAGCTCCGCCCCGCGCTTCGACTTAGCCGCAAAATCGCCCGAAGCATACGCATCCGGTCGGCTCAAAAACTCTTCAATCTCTTTTCTTTCTTTCTCTAAACTTTCAAAATCAAAATCCATATATATTATTATACACTAATTGCTCACGCCGTGCCAGGCACCGTAGCTATCCATATTCAACGATTTAAACTGGTACCCATTCTTCAGCCCAAACTGGATTATCCGCTCCACCGCATCCACAGAAAACCCTTGCGTATCATGCTGCAACACCACCAAGTCTCCCTCGCGGAACTTCGACGTCACATTATCAAATACCTCATCCGCCGTCCGCGCTCCACCCGCATCGCCCGAAGAAATGTTCCAGTCAAAATACCTAAACCCTCGCGCCTCCACCGCATTAACCAAATGCGACATAATTCGCGCCCCATGGTCGTATCTCGCACTTATCGTATTTGAACTCCCACCAGGGAATCGCATCAACGTCGAAGTATAGCCCGTCGCCTTCTTTACTCTATCCTGCACCGCATATAAATCTCCGAAAAACGCCTCCAAATTCTGATAAATATACGCATAGTCGTGCGAAAACGTATGCAGCCCTATCGAGTGCCCCTCGTCAAATTCCCGCTTTATCATCTCGTCCTCACCCCGCCCCGTCACAAAAAACGTCGCCTTAACTTTATATTTTTTCAGCACATCCAGCAGTCGCCCGGTATGTTCACTCGGCCCATCATCAAACGTCAAATACACCGCTCCTGGCACCGGCTCAGGCGCCACCACCTTCACTGCGCGACTAGTCTCCGCCACATTACCTGCCGCATCCGCCACCTTATATTTCACCTCATACTCCCCAGCCTTCCAAATATCCATTTCCGGCACCTCCGCGGCCACCTCTAGCTCTCCATCTCGCTCATCCAGCGCCGTCGCCCCCGCATCTTGATATGACGTATCACTCCCTAGCGGAACTTCCACCACCTCATCACCATTTAGCGTAATCACCGGCGGGTCTTCATCCGGCGGCACATAAGTCAGCACCCGAATCGTCAAGAAACAGCTCACCCCTCCGCCCACAGCTATTAGCGCCACCGCCCACCATGGCAGCCGCTTCTTTTCCTCATCTTCCTTCTCGCTTCGCCGAACTTTCTCAACTTCGCTCATTACTTAAAATTATACCACCAATCAAAAAATGTTAAATAAAAATTACGCCATATTTGGCGTATCATGTCAAGTGGTGGATCTTGCTGGGCTCGAACCAGCGACCTTACGAATGTGAATCGTACGCTCTAGCCAGCTGAGCTAAAGATCCGCCAGCCTTCAGTATACCACACTAGCCCTATTATTTAAATATGTTTTTATGTAGCTCCAGCTTGTCTGCCAGCTCAAACACCGTCCTAAACTCATCTGCCAGCCTTCGGACTTCCTCCCCTTCATCCAAATCTCCCTTCTGACCCCTCGGCGGCTCAAAAGAATCCGTATTGTCATTTATGCCAATATGCAACTTCTTATCAGCAAACAAAAATAAAATCTTTCCACCATACTTATCGCTCAGCGCCTGCATTATTTCAATCATCTTCGGGTCAAGCAAATAAAACATCTCCACTCCATCTTGCATATATACATCAAATCGACTATTAAACTCAATCGACTCCGTCGCAAATTTCTCCATCCCCCTCGCATGCACAGCCTGTCGACAGCCTCCACCCACCACCGCCAACTTCGTTACAAAGCGCCGTGGAAACTCAAACACCAACCATCGTCCGTTAAAATAAGTCACCGTATGAGTATCACCATCCGAATCCGTATACTCATCCTGAATCGTCAAATCAGCTTGTATAAAACCCACATCTCTGTGACATCCAGAAACACAATCTTCTGAACGATAAATATTACCCAACCTCACCATACCAATCTCCTTCAAAGCTGCCTTAGGAATACCCTCACGATGAGCATAATGATATTCCTCGAGCAACCCAGACAAAACCCTATGAGAAAATAACGCCTTATAAGCCATGCGATATCTCGACCGCTTTGTCACCATCATAAACACCGCCACCACCACAAAAATAAACAGTGCCAGTATCACAAAGACCACCAGACCAGAAAAGCCCGCTACCCGAAAGAAAGAGCTCGCCGCATTTGCCGACCTCGAAGCATTAGAAACCATAAACACAGTCAAGACATACAATAGCGGCACTACAAAAACCAATACCAACACCGTAACGCCTACCTTCGTCCACTTATCACTCTCGCGCTTCAACGCATTCAACGTTTCTATGGTTACTTTCTCATTTTCACTCATGATTATATTATACAAAAAATCGCCCGAATGGGCGATTTTCTATAAAACTATTTCTTAGCTTTTTCTGCCTTCTTAGCGGCTTCCTTCTCAGCCTTTTTGACCTTGTTACCAAGCGACGCACGCAACTTCGCAGCGCGCTCAGCACGAGCTTTGAAGCGGTCCACGCGACCTTCAGTATCGATAATCTTCTCTTCACCAGTAAAGAACGGGTGGCTCTTGGAAGAAATCTGGATTTTGACTAGCGGATATTCTTTGCCGTCAGTCCATTTAATAGTCTCGTCGCTTTTAGCGGTCGAACGGGTCAAGAAAGAAAACCCAGCCGCATCGTCAGCAAAGACGACAAAGCGATAATCTTTAGGTTGTTTTTCTGCATTACTCATAATTGCCGCTCATTATATCAGAGAAACCACAAATTGTAAAGTAGAAAAAGGGAGCGCCGCGCGCTCCCATTGAGAAAACTTCGTCAATCCTTTGCTCTGTCAACAATACCACTTGCCAATCCAGCAGCAAAGGCCCCCACAATCTTTTTCTCGCTGGCCAATTCCGCCATGTCCGCCTGCAGGTCTTCCACATTCGCCATTAGCTCTTCAATGCTGTCTTGCATTTCTTTTTCTGTTTCCACATATTCCCATTCAATTTCTTCCAGCCCATTCAGCAGATCGCAAATTTCTTCCTCCTGCTCCTTGATGGCACCATACGCCGCATTCAGCTCCTGCAGGACTTCCAGTAAAATCCGATTGACTTGTTCCGACGGAATCACCTGGCCACATTCCAGTAGCCGCTGCAAATACCGCCGCTTCAGATTACCACCCGGCTGTTGCTGCATCGGGATGACCACCACCCCATAGTCACCGTTAATCGAGATGCTCTTGACACTAGTTTTCATAAGGTGCGCCCCCTTTTAATAATGTATCTCTTGCGAGACCTGGCGCTTATTATAACATAAAAATCAAACATAAAAAAGCGGAGGTTAAAGCCTCCGCCAAAGCGTGAGTTACTTTGGATAGGTAAACTGGTCATACCCCAAATCTTCGCGGGTCTGGCACAATATAGCGTAATAGTTGTGCATTACCTGTCTAGCTGCCAGCAGATTATGATCGCGATAATTCCCGCACTCCTCTGGAGTTGCATCCGGAATCTTCTTCGCTGTATAGCTCATAATATGCCAGCACATACCGACCACCAATTCGCGTACCGTCGTAAAGCGGAACTCCGGGTTCACCACCTGCTGCGGTTTCAAATCTCCTGCTAGCACCAAACGACATCCCGTCCGAGAACCCAGTGGGCCAAAGCATATCACTCGATCCTTCCACTGGCTACTATCGTACAGAAACGCCGTGCCAAGATGCTCAATGGTGTGCAGTGCCGCTATCGGAAGCGGTGAATACACCTCACTATTTGGCGGCACCATTCGGAGATCGAACGTCGTCACAGGCAGGCTCACATGTTTGCCAGGTACGGCAAACCAATCAACCCGCGAGACATACAGTCCCGGCTTCAGTTTGGTATGGTCCATTTCTCTCACCTCCTTTAACGTACTCCGCCTCTCCAAAGATTAGCAGGTGAGCATATTATAATATAGCTTGAATTTTTTTGCAAACCATGCTACACTTATGGCGTAATAATTTTAACGAATCATTCGTGGGAGATTTCCTGACTATATAATATATAGTGAAGTTCCCGCGAAGCAGAGAAAGGAAATCATATGGCAGTATCTGTCGATATGAAAGCTTTGTTTGAAGCTGGTGCTCATTTTGGGCACAAAACTAGCCGCTGGCACCCCAAGATGGCTCAGTACATTCACAGCAAGCGCAACGACGCGCACATTATCAACCTTGACAAGACCGTCGATGGCCTAGAAAAGGCTCTCGCCTTTACTACCGACCTCGCCAAAAACGGCAAGAAAATCCTCTTTGTCGGCACCAAGAAACAGCTCAAAGAGCCGGTCAAAGCCGCTGCCGAGGCCGCCGAGATGCCTTACGTTACCGTCCGCTGGGTCGGTGGCACTCTCACCAACGTCGAGACCGTCAACAAGCAAATCCGCAAGCTTAAAGATTTGGAAAAGAAGATGGCCACTGGCGAGCTCGAATCTCGCTACTCCAAACTTGAAGTTCAACGCTTCCAAGAAGAAATCGACACTTTGAACGAACGCTACGGCGGCATTAAAGAAATGACCGAACAGCCCGCTGCTGTTCTCGTCACCGACGCTATCGAAGATAAAAACGCCATCAAAGAAGCCAACCGTCTTCGCATCCCCGTCATCGCCATCTGCGACACCAACGTCGACCCGTCTGGCGTCAAATATGTCATCCCGATGAACGACGACGCCGTCAAGGCCGAAGAACTTGTTTTGAACTACTTCGTCGAAGCCATCAAGGAAGGTAAAAAATAAATCAAATTAGGAGGCAAAATGTCTAAAATTTCTATCGATCAAATCAAAAAACTCAAAGAACTCTCTGGCGTAGGCCTCACCGACGCCAAGAACGCCCTCGTCGAAGCCGACGGCGACTTTGACAAGGCTCTCGAGGCTATGCGCAAAAAAGGTCTCACCAAGGCCGAAAAACGCGGTGACCGCGAAACCCGCGAAGGTCTCGTCGACGCTTACGTCCACGACGGCCGCATTGCCGCCATCGTCGAAGTCAACTGCGAAACTTCCTTCGTCGCCAAGACCGACGAGTTCAAGACCCTCGCTCATCAAATCGCCATGCAAGTCGCTTCCATGAGTCCGCTCTATGTCTCCGAAGCCGACATCCCCGAAGATGTCAAAGCTGCCAAGATGAAAGAGCTCGAAGCCAACTTCAAGGGCCCCGAAAAGATGAAAGACCAAATCCTCGCCGGCCAAGCCAAAAAAGCCTTCGCCGACAAGGTCTTGATGAACCAGCCTTACATCCTTGACGACAGCAAGACCGTAGAAGCCTTCATCAAAGAGGCTATCGCCAAGACCGGCGAAAACATCACCGTCCGCCAGTTCAAGCGCATTGAATTGGGTGTGACCGAGTAAAGAGGCGAGGCAATAGGATTTTCGAGGCATTATATCGGGTGCAACCTGTTGCGCGCCGGTGAGCCCAAGTCCGAACAGGCTGTGGGTGTGGGGTGCCCACACCTGTGAGGACATGACGGCGAACATGCCGAGAAAAAACTGTTGCCGTCAGCCTCTTTTTTGACCCTTGTTTTTTTATCTAAAATATGATAAAATGCAACAGATATTATTAACAATAAGGAAACAAATGAGTCGTATCGGAAAACAACCCATCGTAGTTCCGGCGGGAGTGACAATCACGGTCGGCGACAAAGAAATTACTGTCGCAGGCCCCAAGGGTCAGCTCTCTGTTCCGGTTCAACAAAACACCAAGACCACTGTTGAAGACGGCAAAATCACCGTCACCCGCAAGGATGACGAGCCTGAATCCCGCGCTTGGCACGGCCTTCAGCGCGCCCTCCTCAACAACGCCGTCATCGGCGTCACTCAAGGCTTCAAAAAGGAGCTTGAGATCAACGGTGTTGGCTTCCGCCTCCAAGGTGGCGGCAAACAAATTGAGATGGCCCTAGGCTTCTCTCACCCCGTTAAATACACTGCACCCGAAGGTGTCGAGCTCAAAGTTGACAAGATGAACATCATCGTCACTGGCATCGACAAACAAAAGGTCGGCCAAGTCGCCGCGGAAATCCGCGCCCTCAAGAAACCCGAGCCTTACAAGGGTAAAGGCATTAAGTATGTGGACGAACAAATCCTCCGCAAGGCCGGAAAGGCAGGAAAGAAATAATATGAAAGCTATCTTCCGCAAAGAGCGCACCCGCGCTAAAATCCACGGCACCGCCGAGCGCCCACGCCTCAGCGTCAACATTTCTAACAAGCACGTTATCGCCCAACTAATCGACGACGACAAGGGCACCACCCTCGTCTACGCCACTACCGTTGGCAGCAAACTTAAAGGCACCAAGACCGAACTCTGCGCCAAGATTGGCGAAGAACTTGGCAAAAAAGCCAAGACCGCCAAAATCAAAAAGGCCGTGTTCGACCGTGGGTCTAAACTTTACGCTGGCCGCATGTCCGCTCTCGCTGACGCCGCTAGAAAAGAAGGATTGGAGTTTTAATTATGCCCGAATCTAATGACAAAAAAGCCAAGGTCGTCAACCTCTCCGGCACGCTCAAGATGAGCGACAAAACCGCTGCTACCAAGCAGGCTCGCGACATCTCCGGCCGCCGTATGAACAGAAACGGTCGCCGCGACCGCAACCGCGTGAATGACGCCCCTAAAGAATTTGACGAGACCACGATTCAAATCGATCGCGTCTCCCGCACCGTTGCTGGTGGCCGCCGCATGCGCTTCAAAGCCCTCGTCGCCGTCGGCAACCACAAGAACAAAATCGGTGTTGGCGTCGCCAAAGGCAATGACG
Organism: Candidatus Saccharimonadota bacterium; assembly: GCA_017513185.1. Taxonomy (GTDB): domain Bacteria; phylum Patescibacteriota; class Saccharimonadia; order Saccharimonadales; family Saccharimonadaceae; genus Nanosyncoccus. The sequence continues at coordinate 8,515 of JAFXGL010000007.1, read as the reverse complement.
TCACTGCCGCCGTTCAAAAAGCCACCCGCATCGCTAAGAAGCACATGATTACCTTCAGCATGGATGGCGAAACCATTTGCCACGAAGTCGAAACCAAAGTCACTGGCGCCGATGTCCTTATGAAACCAGCCGCTCCTGGTACTGGTATTATCGCCGGCGGCGTGGTCCGCTCGATTATCGGCCTCACTGGCGTGAAGAACCTTATTTCAAAGAGCCTCGGCTCCACTAATAAAGTCAACATCGCCTACGCCGTACTTGAAGGCCTCCGCCAGCAGACTCCGCGCAAAGAATGGACTACTACCGCTATCAAGGCTAAAGAACCCAAAGCTGAGCCTAAAGAAGAGAAAAAGGTAGAAAAGAAAGTTGCAGCTAAAAAAACCGAAGCCAAAAAAGCTCCAGCCAAGAAGGCGACTACCACCAAGAAACCAGCCACTAAAAAGGCCCCAGCCAAGAAAGCTGCCGCCAAAAAGGAGGCTAAATAATGAAGTACAACGAACTAGAAGTCAATAAGAACACTCGCCCGTCCCGCAAGGGTCGTGGCATCTCCGCCGGTCAGGGTAAAACCGCCGGCCGTGGCACCAAGGGTCAAAAGGCCCGCACTGGCCACCGCAAGATGCCTGCCGGCTTCATGGGCGGCCAACGTGCCATCATGCAAGCCATCCCGAAGCTCAAAGGCTTCAAGACCTTGCACGATAAAGCCGAAGTCGTTTACACCGACACCCTAAACGAACTCACCGGCAACGTCGACAACTTCGTCCTCGCCGACAAAAACTTCATCACTTCTCCGTATGTGAAAGTTAAAGTCATCTCTCGCGGCGAATTGAAATCCAAAATCACTTTGGAAACTCAATTCGCTTCCAAGAGCGCAATCGAAGCTCTGAAAAAGGCCGGTGGCGACTTCAAAAAAGTCCCCGTACCAATGCGCGAGAAAAAAGCCGAGAAATAACCAAAAATAACCCCAAATGGGGTTATTTTTTTTCTCTCTTTATGGTATTATAGATAAAGTAACATTTCTAGTTGAGGTTCCGTATGCATTTCAAAACCATTTTCAAATCTCTAAAGAACAAAGACATGCTGAAAAAATTCCTAATCATCATCGGCATCCTTTTTGTCTACCGCTTCCTCGCCCACATCCCCCTTCCTCTCGGCGAAGTCTCCACCTTCCGTGACGCCGTCCATAACCTCATCAACGGCTCCAACTTCGGCTCCTTCCTCAACATGATTACCGGTGGTGGCCTCACCAACTTCTCCATTATTCTCGTCGGCATCTCCCCCTACATCACCGCTAGCATCGTCATCCAGCTCCTCACCAAGGCCATCCCTTCACTAGAAGAAATTTCCGAAGACGGCGAAGTCGGCCGCCGCAAAATCAACCAATGGACCCGCCTCCTCACCGTTCCTCTTGCCATTGTTCAGTCCATTGCCTATATCTACATCTTAAACCAAAACGTCCTCGCTTCCGCCACTGCCATCCCGCCAGAGCTCACCTCGCTCGAATGGATTATTGCCATCGTCGCCATGGTCGCCGGCTCTATCTTGCTCATGTGGCTCGGCGAGCTCATGACCGAACAGGGCATTGGCAACGGCATGTCTACCCTCATCTTCGCCAGCATCGTCTCCAGCTTCCCATCCACGCTCGCCAGCCTCTGGTCCGCCCTCACCGACACTTCAGAGGGCTCCCTCTCCCTCTTTGGCTGGTTTAACTTACCGGTCAACCCCACCGTCTTTTGGATCACTCTAGGTTTCATTGCCGCTATTATTGTAGTAATTTACTTCCTCACCAAGCTCAACGAAGCCCAGCGCATCCTCACCATCAACTACGCCAAGCGTGTCCATGGCAACTCCGCCTACGGCGACATCCGCTCCATCTTGCCTTTAAAGCTCATCTCCGCCGGCGTCATCCCCGTCATCTTCGCTACCGCCTTCCTCTCCCTCCCCGCCCTCATCGGCCAGGTCATCCTCTCTAGCAATGCCGACTCCGTCTTCGCGCAAAAGCTCGTCGCCATCTTCACCGCGCCAAACGCCTCTAACTTCGCCACCCTCTACCCGCTTGGCATCACCTGGCAATGGTTCATCTACCCCGCCGCGCTCTTCATTCTCATCGTCATGTTCACCTACTTCTACTCTTCCGTCAACTTCAACACCAAAGAAATCGCCGACAACCTACAGAAGCAAGGCGGCTTTATCGAAGGCGTCCGCCCCGGCACCCAAACCGCCGACTATCTTGAGCGCATCGTTCGCCGTCTCAACCTCTTTGGTAGCCTCAGTCTCGGCCTCGTCGCCATGCTCCCCTTCATCACCGACTACATCTTCATCGTCACTAGTGGCGCCCCGCTCGGCCTCTCGCTCTCCGGCACCGGGCTTCTCCTCATCGTCACTATCTCGCTAGAAAACCTTCGCGCCATCGATTCTCGCGCCCTCATGGTCACTTACGACGATTACGGCAAAGACGACAAAGCTAAAAGCACCAAAGTTAAAAAAGCTAAAAAATCTAAAAAGCTCGCTGAAGCAACAAAATAACCTTGAAAGGGTGGCATGAAACAAGACAAGCAAAAAAAGACCAAAGAAAAAACTCCTGCAAAGCCCGCCAAAACGGCCAAACAAAAGGAGCCTAATCTCGCTCTCAAAGAGCCTAAAGACGCTCACGATATGAATCTCGAAAAGTCTCGCACTCTCATCAGCAAGATTCTCCTCGGTCTCATCCTCTTTGCCCTCACCTTCTTCTTTGCCCGCACCGCCATTTGGGAACATAATTATTACCACGAAAAAGAAGGCATGCCGCGCGCCGTCGCTAACCTCGTCGAGGAAGTCGTCCAGGAAGTCAGCGAGGAAGAAGTCACCGAACAACAGCGTCGCGAACACACCGTCGCCGCCGACGAGCCTCGCTATCTCTCCATCCCCAAGCTCGGCGTCAAAAACGCTCGCGTCCTTAAAATGGGCATCAACAAATCCGGCGAGCTCGACACCCCCTACGGCATTTTTGACATCGGCTGGTACGGCCAATCCAGCAAACCTGGCACCGACGGCGTCCTCGTCATGGATGGCCACAACGGCGGCCCCAATGTCGAAGGCGTTTTGAAGCATCTCAACACGCTCTACGCTGGTGACGAAATCATTATCGAACGTGGTGACGGCCAAATTTTCACCTACAAAGTCGCCGACAACCAAGAAGTCCCGCTCTCCGAAGCCGACGATTACATGACCAAAGCCTTCCAGTCTCCCGCCCCCGGCCATGAATCTCTCACTCTCATCTCCTGCATCGGCGAATGGTCCCAAGTCCAGCAGACTTATCTTTCCCGTCAATTCACTCGCGCCGTCTTAGAAAAATAATAAAAATCACTATTGTAAAAATAACATTTTTTTGATATAATAGCTCGGTAATTTATGGCTAGTCAAAAGGAAGTGATTAAACTCACAGGCAAGGTCGTTGAGGCGTTGCCTAATGCCCAATTTCGGGTAGAACTCGAGAATGGCCATATTATCATTGCGCACATGAGCGGTAAAATGCGCAAAAACTTTATCCGCCTTGTGCCCGGTGATACGGTCGACGTTGAGTTAACCCCTTACGATCTTACAAAGGGCAGAATCAGCTTCCGCCGGTAACTCGCACTTCACGGGGCGAGAATTACATATATAAACCTTAACGAAAGGAATTTTTTACACTATGAAGGTACGCGCCAGTGTTAAAAAAATCTCCCCAGATGATATTATTGTTCGCCGCAAAGGCGTCCTTCGTATCATCAACAAGAAAAAACCTAAGAATAAACAAAGGCAGGGTTAAGCATGGCACGAATTGCTAGCGTTGTCCTCCCGTCCGAGAAGCAAGTCGAAACCGCTCTCACTTACATCTACGGTATCGGGCCGACAACAAGTAAAGCCATCCTTGCGGAGGCTAAGATAAAGCCTACCACTCGGGTGAAAGATCTCACCGAGGCTGACGAACAAAAACTCAACGACATTATTTCCTCGAAATATTCCGTTGAAGGTGATTTGAAACGCCTCGTGACCAACAATATCAAACGTCTCAAAGACATTAACTCTTACAAAGGTTTGCGCCACAAGGCCGGTCTTCCGGTCAACGGTCAACGCACCCGCACGAATGCGCGTACTCGCAAGGGTAAAGCTATCGCCGTCGGCGGCGCTCAACCAAAAGCAGCAAGCAAGACCTAGGAGTAATATATGTCTGAAGAAGTTAAAAATACCAATACCGAAGCTCCTGTGGCAGAAGCTAAAGCCACTAAAAAAGGCCGCAAGAACAAAAGGATTGTCCAGTCTGGCCAAGTCCACATTCAAGCTACCTTTAACAACACTATTATCAGCGTCAGTGACGGCAAAGGCGAAATTTTGACTAGCTCCTCTGCCGGCGCCAATGGCTTCCGCGGCTCCAAAAAGGGAACTGCTTACGCCGCTCAAATTGCCGCCGAGAAAGCTCTCGACCTCGCTAAGAAAGACCACGGTCTATCATCCGTCGACGTTTTTGTCAAAGGCATTGGCCTTGGTCGCGACAGCGCCATCCGCGCCGTCTCCGGTCTCGGCATCAAAATCAACAGCATCACTGATATAACCCCGATCGCTCACGGTGGTGTGCGACCCAAGGGAGAAAGGAAACCGTAATGGCCCGCGATAATTCTCCAATTGTTAAGCAGTCTCGTCGCGAAAGCTATGCTCTCGCTCCCAAGGCTAGCAAAATCATGGCCAAAAAGAGTGGCATTCCTGGCGAACACGCCGGTCAACGCTCCCGCTCTCAAAGCCTCTATCTCGTTCAGCTCCGCGAAAAGCAAAAAGTTCGCCGCATGTACGGCCTACTCGAAAAACAATTCGCTAAGCTTATGAAGGAAGCTACCCGCGCTGAAGGCCTTACTGGTGAAAACCTTCTCCAGTTCCTCGAGCGCCGCGCCGACAACGTCGTTTACCGCGCTGGCTTTGCCACTACTCGTCGCCAAGCTCGCCAACTCGTTTCTCACGGTCACTTCCTTTTAAACGGCAAGCGCATCAACATCCCGTCCATTCGTTTGAATCCGGGCGACGTGCTTGAAGTCCGTTCCAAATCCACTAAATCCGATTACTTCAAATCTATCGAAGGCATGACTACCCCGCTTTCTTGGATGAAAGCTGATGCCAAAAAACTTAAAATCGAAGTTACTGGTTTACCAAAGCGCGAAGAAGCTGAGGTGGGCATTAACGAACAACTAATCGTCGAGTTCTACTCACGCTAAGGATAAGGAGAGAAACCCTATGACAACAAAAGCTATCAACGATGCAACGCTTGCCGAAGTTCGCGACCTCGGAGAAAACAGCGCTGAGTTTGTAATCCGCCCGCTTTACTACGGCTACGGCAACACTCTCGGTAACTCTCTCCGCCGCGTGCTCCTCTCCAGCATCAAAGGCGCTGCCATCACGTCCTTCTCCATTGAAGGCACCACTCACGAGTTCACCGCCATTCCAGGCGTTCGTGAAGATGTCGTTGACATCATGTTAAACCTCAAGACCATCCGCTTGAAGTCTCACAGCGACGCTCCTGTTGAAGCCTACCTAGAAATCAAAGGTAGCGCCCAAAAGGAAAAAGATGGTGACAAGCGCGTTACCGCTTCCGACATCCGCTTCCCAGCAGAAATCGAGCTCGGTAACCCCAACCAAGTCATCTGCCACATCGACGACCCCAGCTACACCCTCAAGATGCACTTCGTCATCGAGTCTGGCCGTGGCTACCTCACCATCGACGAATCCGGCAAAGACCGCATCCATAGCGACATGATTGCTCTCGATGCCGTCTTCACCCCTGTTCTCCGCGTCCGCTACAAAGTTGAGAACACCCGCGTTGGTCGTGATACCAACCTCCAGCAGCTCACCCTCACCATCGACACCGATGGTACCATCACCCCGCGTGATGCCTTTGAGGAAGCCGCTGCCATCCTCGTTAATCAATACCAGGCTCTCGCCGGCTCCACCAAGGTCGAAAGCGCCCCGGTTCCTGGCGTCGAAACTGAAGAAGACAACTCTGGCCTCCTCCTCCCGATTGAGGACCTCGGCCTCACTGCTCGTACTTCTAATGCCCTTATCAATAACGGCATTAAGAATCTTTCCCAGCTCATCGGCCTTTCCGATGCCCAGCTCAAAGATCTCAAAGGTTTCGGTGCTAAAGCTCTCGAGGAAGTCCAAGAAAAAATAACGGAGTTTAGAAAATAATGCACCGCCACGGATACAAAGGCCGCAAATTCGGCCGCAAGACCGATCAGGCCACAGCACTAGTTCGTGGGCTTATGTGCTCCCTGATTAAATATCAATCTATCACTACTACCCTTGCTCGCGCCAAAGAAATGCGCCGCAGCACCGAGAAGCTCATCACCCTCGCCAAAAAGGGCGACCTCGCTTCTCGCCGTCTCATTATCGCCCGTTTGGACGACATGGAGACCGCCGACCTCTTGGTCGACGTGATTGCCCCGCAAATTAAACGCAACTCCGGCTACCTCAAAATCGAGCGCGCCGGCTTCCGCAAGGGCGACCATTCAGAAATGGCTACCATTTCCTTTGTCGACGACATTGACCTCAACATCAAGAGTCTCGACAACAAGAAAGGGGATAAATAATTATGAAAACCTACTCTCAGAAAGCTTCCGAGATTTCCCGCGAGTGGTGGCTCGTTGACGCCAGCTCTATGCCTCTCGGCAAACTCGCTGTCGTTATCGCCGACAAGTTGATGGGGAAGAGCAAAGTTACTTTCACCCCCCACATCGACAACGGTGACTACGTCGTCGTCGTCAATGCCAAAGACCTCAAAGTCACCGGCGCCAAGATGACCGACAAAAAATACTATCGCCACTCCGGCTTCCCCGGTGGCCTCACTGAGCTCAAGCTCGAGGAAGTTCTAGAAAAGGACCCCTCTCTCGCTATTCGTGAAGCCGTCAAGGGAATGCTCCCGAAGAACAAACTAGCCGCTGACCGCCTCGCTCGCCTCCGCATCTTTGCCGGCTCCGAACATGCTCACACGGCTCAAAATCCAAAGGAGATTAAATAATGGCAGACAAGAAATACATCTACGGCCTCGGCCGCCGCAAGGCTGCTTCCGCCCGCGCCCGCCTCTACAAGGGCAAGGGAGAAATCACCATCAACGGCAAACCGGCCCTCGACTACTTCTCTGGCAATAAAGGCTACGTCGCAGAAATCACCGACCCGCTAGCCCTCACCCAAAAGCAGAAAGATTACGACATCACTATCCGCGTCACTGGCGGCGGTCTCGCCGGCCAAGTCGACGCTATCAAGCTCGCCATCTCTAAAGCTTTACAGACCGAAGCCCCCGACCTTCGCCCCGTTCTCAAAAAAGCTGGCTCGCTCAAACGCGATCCCCGCGAAAAGGAACGCAAAAAGTACGGCCTTCGCTCTGCCCGCAAGAAAGAGCAGTTCAGCAAGCGTTAATGATGGAGCCACCATTGACAAAATGGTGGCTTTTTGGTATAATTAAAGGGTAAACACCTTACTATAGACGGAGGCTATTATGCCTCATTTTTTATCTAGAAATCGCAAAAAATTCTCTGTTAACTTTTCAGAAATCGAAGACCAAACCGTTTCCGAGACTCCTTTTTGGGAGGTCCAACGCGGCGAAGCTTTGCAAGTTTTGACCACATTTTACTCCTCCTGGCAAGACCTCTGGACCGCCACCAAACGCGCCCTTGGCCCCGTCACCCTCTCCGAAGAAGGTCGTCACCGCCTCGAATTCTACGAATCCGAACAACAAAAAACTGTCCTAAAGCTCCTCGCCAGCATCCTCGTCGCCTGGGAAAAAGACGACCGACCCGCCTTTTCCGCCGCCATTTTTGACCTCGCTCACGAACTTCGCCCCTCTCTCGCCCATTTTGAGACCAGCGAGACTGAACCCTTCAGCCTCATTCCCTTCCAAACCGAACTCCTCAAAAACTACACCCGCTCTGAGGCCACTTCGCTCAAATCTACCATCACCGAACTCCAACGTCTCGCCTGGCGCAAATTCGAGTTTGGCGACAAAGTTCTCTCGCCGTCTCTCGCCGAAGCCCTCCTCCGTGAACGCCTCGGCCTCTCTAACTTTGACTTTCTCGATTTTACCAGCGAACCCGAGTTCAACGCCCACGGCTTCCTCCCCGCACTTCTGCAAGAATCCGCCGATTTCGGCCTATAAAATGGCCACTGCATATGCTATAATTAGCATATGCACAAACGCGGAGATACCTTAATCGAAGTCATGTTTGCCGTGGCCATTTTTGGTATGGCAGCTATTGGCACCATCTCCCTCATGAACAAAGGCCTCGCCTCCACCCAGAATACCCTAGAGACCACTATGGCTCGTCAAGAAATCGATGCCCAAGCGGAAGCTCTGCGTTTCCTTCACAGTGCCTATCTCTCTGAGCCCAAGAAAGCTGATGCCACTGAGCTAAGCGATGTCTGCACTAACCCTAGCTCTTACCGTGACCTTTGGAAGTGTCTCGTCACTAGTTATGTCTACGATTCCGAAGGCAATACTTCCACTACTAGTCGTCGGCTCGTT
>JAFXGL010000006.1 GCA_017513185.1 Candidatus Saccharimonadota bacterium | reverse complement strand
TTTAGTCCTAATCCGCAGGGCTCCCGATAATTTTGACGACATTTTCCCCATACGAGCAAATCGATGGCCGGTGCTACCCGAATCGCATTTGCGAAGTATTGGGCGTAAAATGTGTCAAAATTATAGGGGTGACCGAGGACCCGGACGAAACCCGAACGGGAAGACGCCTACTCCTTTACAATTCCGTTTCATAATGCTAATATTTAATTATGGATGAAACTGTTAGATACGCCGTAGGGCTAGACATTGGAACAGAAAACGTACGCGCCGTCGTCGCTTCCATCGCCAAAGATGGCAAAATTTCCGTCGTTGGCTACAACGAGGCCAAGAACGCCGGCATGCGCAAAGGCATCTTGGCCAACCTCGCCGGCCCCGCCGACTCCGTCGACCGCATGCTCGGTGAAGTCGAACGTATGTCCGGCTACGAAATTCACTCTGCCACTGTTTCTGTCAACGGCTCCCAGCTCCTCACTACCAAGACCGAAGGCATGATTGCCGTCGGCACCGCCGAACACGAAATCAACGAAGAAGATCTCATGCGTGTCGAAGACGTCGCTGTCACCGGCCGCATCCCCGCTAACAGAGAAATTTTAGACGTCATTCCCTTTGGCTACTCCATCGACGGCGGCGAAGCCGTCCGCGACCCTGTCGGCATGACTGGCGCTCGCTTAGAAATGCGCGCCAACGTCGTCTCCGCCTTGCAACCCAACTGTGACAACCTCCGTCGCTCCCTTGAGGGCGCCAAGGTCTCCGTCGAACGCCTCATTCCCTCCGTCGTCGCCGGCTCTCGCGCTGTCCTCGACGAACGCCAAAAAGAAAATGGCGTTGCCGTCATCGATCTCGGCGCCGCCACCACTTCCGTCGCCATCTACGAAGAGGGCGACCTCCAGTATGTCGGCGTCGTTCCTGCAGGTAGCAACAACGTCACCAACGACCTCGCCATCTGTCTAGAAATTAACACCGAAGTTGCCGAAGAAATCAAAAAACGTTACGTTACCGGCGCCTTTGAAGGCGGCACCAACGTCCACGTCAAGGTTGGCCGCGAAGAATTCACCTTCGAACGCGACCGTGTCAACGAAGTCGTCAAGGCCCGTCTCGCCGAAATCTTTGAAAAAGTCAAAAAAGAACTTCGCACAGCTGGTTACGAAAAACGCCTTCCCGAAGGCGCCGTCCTCATTGGTGGCGGCTCCAAGATGCGCGACATCGAAGTCTTCGCTAAGGAAGCCCTAGAGATGTCCGTCCGCCTCGGCAAGCCGAAAAACCTCGGCGGTGTCGGCACCTCCGTAGAAAAGCCCGAATACTCCGCTGCCGTCGGCCTTATGCTCTTCGCCGCCGAGTCCGACTCTCGCCCCACTCAAGGCAAAAAGCAGAAAAAATCCAGCGATGGCGGCTTCATAAAAAACTTGTTCAAAAAATTCAAATTCTAGTCCGGCAAGGTTAGCACTTCGTAACCGTCCTCGGTTACGAGTACAGTATGCTCACAATGGCACGCTATAGAACCATCGCGCATTTTTGCTGTCCACCCGCTTTCTTTATCCACATAATTTTTCGGCTTTCCCAGACAGCTCATCGGCTCTATGCATATCACATCCCCCACCTTCAGCTTATAGCCATGCCCTTTCTTGCCATAATTCGGCACCTCCGGGTCCTCATGCATCCCTTTGCCAATCCCATGCCCCACATAGTTCTCAATCACCCCTAGCTTCCCTGCTCTTAACACCTTCTCCACCGCCGCACCAATATCACCGATATGCGCTCCCGGCTTCACCTGCTCAATCCCCTCCCACATTGCACTCTCAGTCACAGAAATCATCTTCTTCACGGCCGGGCTACCTTTTTTGCCCACAATCATCGTAAACGCCGAATCCGTAAAATACCCCTTATAGAATATATCTAGGTCAAAGGAGACTTTATCCCCCTCTTCTAACACATAATCTGTCGGCACGCCGTGCACCAGCTCATCGTTCACCGAAATACAAATCGCCCCCGGGAACTCCTCCTCTTTCGGGAGCATATCATACGCCACCCCCGCGCCACGCTTCACAATCTCTTTCCGCACCCACGCATCTATCTCTAGCTCGTTCATCCCCGGCTGCACATACTCTTTAAGGTCGCGCAAAAGATTCCCCAAAATCTTCCCGCCCTCCCGCATCGCACTAATTTTTTGTTCATCCATAATTAAACTATATTATATACTATATATAATATATGTTCAAGCGAAACCATTTATTTATACAAACATAAGTGCTATAATGAAAACATGATTATATTGTTCGGTCTTGCCGGCAGCGGCAAATCCACTCAAGGCCAAATCCTTGCCAAAAATCACGGGCTAGCTTGGCTTTCCGTCGGCCAAGTCCTACGCGACACGGGTAAGTTCGACAAAATCCTCGAAAAAGGCGAACTCGTCCCCGACGAAAAAGTCGTCAAAATCATGCACGACAAAATTCAAGAAATCCAAAGCTCCGGCCAAGACATTATTCTAGACGGCTTCCCGCGCGACATTTGGCAGGCCAAATGGGTTGCCAAACATCTCGCCTCTGACATTAAAGAGGCCGTAGTTCTCGACGTTCCCAAAGACGAACTCCTCATCCGCATCATGGCCCGCGGCCGCGAAGACGACACCCGCGAAGCCGTCGAAAAACGCTTCGACATCGTCGAAAAAAACCTCTCCGGCATCCTTAAAGAACTCAAGAAGCAGAAAATCAAAATCGCCAAAGTTTCTGGTCTCGGCTCAATAGACACAGTGACTAAAAGATTAGAAAAAGAACTCTTCTCTAGAACTAATACTTTAAGAAAACAACGTAGACACTAAAAAATAGCCCCCAAGGGGCTATTTTTTTCTTAGCGCAAACCAAGCTTAATTTTCTCAGTCTTCTCAGCCTTACGAGCCTCGCGAAGGATAGCCTTCACTCTGCGCTCACGCTTAGAAATCGGCTTAGAAAAACGAAGTTGCGACTTCGCCAGTGGCATCACACCGCTCTGCAACACCTTACGGTTAAAACGGCGGATGATGTTCTCGTTCGCCTCAGACTGATCTTTTCTAGTAACTTTAATTGCCATATTGCCCCATATTATACCAAATTCTCCCCAGTTTAACAACCCCTTATCGCTAAAATCCTCCCCTCCACGCTTCTCAGTCCATTCCACTCGTTCTCCTCCACATTCACTAACAGATTCGCCTCTTGCCCGCTCTCCACTCTTCGCCACTTCTCCGGCGCATTAAATGCCACCAGCTTCATCGTCTTACCATCCTCCCCCCGCACCAAGAGTCTCAAATGCTGCCCCTCTGCCCCCATCAATTTCTTATCCAGCACAAACACCTCTGGTAGCTCAAACACCGGCACCTCATTCCCCACCCCAAAGGGCTCTAACAGTCTCAACTCCTCCATCAGCTCCAGCGTAAACTCCCCCATCTTTCGTACCGACAGGTCCGCCACTTGACGAAGATACTTCTCTTGGTCATGCAAATTCAACGACTCGTAATACTCGTTCATCTTCTTCCTAAACTCCTCCACTTGCCCATCCGCCACTTTCACCCCGGCCGCTCCAGCATGTCCACCCCCACCGATAATCGTTCCCTCACAAGCTTTCAACGCCTCCGCCAAGCTAAAATCACCAAAGCTCCGCCCAGACCCCTTCCAAAAACCCTCCTCCGTCCGCGATAACACAAACGCCGGCTTCTCATAATCTTCTGTCAGTCGCCCTGCGATAATTCCCAGCACCCCCTCATGCCAATCTCCCGTCACCACCAGCACCTTATCATTCGGCACTCCCCTCTCCTTAAACTCTTTCATCGCCGCCAGCTGCTGATTTCTCCGCTCCAGGTTAAACCGCTCCAGCTCACTTGCCAGTTTCGCCCCCTCCACTTTCGTCCGCGCGCTCAACAGCTTCAGCGCCACCTCCGCCGTCGACATCCGCCCCGCCGCATTTAACCTCGGCCCAATCTGGAAACCAATCGAATCCGCTGTGATTTTATTCACCCCAGCCGTTTGCATAAGCTCTTTCAGACCCGCCCGTCGCGTCTTACCTAGCACCTTCACGCCGTAATAACACAACGTGCGATTTGCCTCACTCATCCGCATGCTATCGCAAATCGTGCCTATTAGCACCAAATCCAGCAACCACTTCTCCTGCCCAGCCGGGATTAGCCCCTCCTCCACCATTGCCCGCGCCACCATAAACGCCACCCCCACCCCAGCGAGGTCTCGCAGCTCCGCACACTCCACATCCTTTCGCTTCGGATTTACCACCGCCACCGCCTTCGGTAACTCCTCCGGGCATTCGTGATGGTCCGTTACAATCGTCTCCACTCCTGCTTTCTTCAACTCCTCCACAATCTCTGCATTCCCGCTGCCACAGTCCACTGTAATCACCAGCCCTGCCCCCACTTCCTTTGCTCGCTCTACTACTTTCTCGCTCATACCATACCCATCTTTAAATCTATCCGGCAACATCGTCTCCACATCCGCCACGCCAGCCAGCCTCAGCGCCTCTTTCATCACCGCACTCGCCGTTACCCCATCCGCATCATAATCTCCATAAATAATCACCTTCTCCTTCCCTCTCACAGCCTGTTTTATCCGCTCCACCGCCTCTTTCATGTCCGGCAACAACCACGGACTCGCCAACTCCTCATACTTAGGATAGAGATATTCCTTACTAAACCCCCTCTTCGCAACTAACTGCTCAAACAATTTACTCACTCTTTACCTCTCTCATACTTACAACATTATAGCGTAGAAAAGTTTTGTATTCTTTTCCTTAGTACGCTTGGCGAAGCCAAGCCCCCTGGCCTTCCGTAGGAAGGCCATCAACCTATAGTTTTATTAGGCTTATTGTTAGATAGTTGTTGGCTCTTAATGACCATACTTTGCAGTTCTTTAAGTATCGGGAACTGCTTATTCGTCTGATAAATCTTCGTATTACCCTTCTTGGTCATCGTCAAAAACTTCCCCTTCTCCAACCTATTCAGCTCCCGCTGAATATTCCCCGGATCTTCCTTGATGAGCTTCGACAATCCTCTTACATGTGTCTTAAAATCCGGATACTTTGCAAACACTACCAAAATCTTCCGTCGCACTCTCGATGTAATAAACACATCTAACATTTTCTCTTTACCTCTCTCATACTTACAACATTATAGCGTAGAAAAGTTTTTTTTACAATATGTTATACTTAATTTAATGTTCTATGAGGTAATACCCACTAAAATTTTCCGCTCTGGCGCCGGCGCCCTTACTTACGCTTCCGACCTCGACCTCCAGCCCGGTCACCTCGTCACCATCCCTCTCGGTCGCACCTCCTGCACCGGCATCGTCCTCAAAAAAGTTGCCAGCCCCTCCTTCTCCTGCAAACCCATCACTAATCTCCTCTATGAGACTCCTCTCCCCTCTCACCTCCTCAAGGCCACCCTCTGGCTCTCTTCCTACTACCTCTCCCCCCTCCCAGCAACAGCAAAATTGCTGTTACCAGTCGGTGTTTGGAAAAAGAGAAGGGGCACCGTGAGCGAGGAGACGGAGTCGTCAATCGCAAGTGAGCCTCCACTTAATAGTTATCAGCAAACCGCCATCAAAGAAATCAAATCCGCTCCCAGCACAACTAAGCTCCTCTTCGGTGTCACCGGCTCTGGTAAAACAAATATATATCTAAAGCTCGCTCAAGAAACCCTATCAAAAAACCAATCTGTCATCCTCCTCGTCCCAGAAATCGCCTTGACTTCCCAGCTCGTCCAAATCTTTGAATCCACCTTCGGCCAGCGCATCACCCTCCTTCACAGCCGCCAAACCGAAGCTGAACGCCACCTCACCTGGGAACGCCTCCTCCACTCCGACACCCCACAAATCGTCATCGGCCCCCGCTCCGCCCTCTTCGCCCCGCTCAAAAATCTCGGTCTCATCATCATCGACGAAGCCCACGAATCCACCTACTACCAAGAAAACACCCCTAAATACTCCGCCCTCCGCCTCGCCTCCTTCCTCGCTAGCACCCTCAAAATCCCTTGCCTCCTCGGCTCCGCCACCCCTCTCGTTGCCGACTTCTACCTGGCTAAGTCCAAAAACTCCCTCATCACTCTCTCGGAAAAGGCCAAAGCCTCTGCCATAGCGCCACAAATCAAAGTCATCAGTTTCTCCTCTCGCGAATCTTTCGCCAAAAATCGCTACTTCTCCGACGCCCTCCTCGCCACCATCACACAAAATCTCAAGAACGGCCACCAAACTCTCATCTATCACAACCGCCGCGGCTCCGCGCCCCTCACTCTCTGCGAAAAATGTGGCTGGCAAGCCCTCTGCCCCAACTGTTTCCTTCCCCTCACTCTCCACTCCGACTCTTACTCTCTAATCTGCCACACCTGCGGCCACTCAGAAAAAATCCCAACCAGCTGCCCCGACTGCCACCACCCCAGCATCCTTCACAAAGGCTTCGGCACCAAGCTCCTCGAGCGCGAACTCACCAAACTCTTCCCCGACGTCAAAATCGCCCGCTTCGACGCCGACAACAAAAAAGGCGAATCCCTCGACGCCCTCTATGACAAAGTTAAATCCGGCAACATCCAAATCCTCATCGGCACCCAAACCGTCTCTCGCGGCCTCGACCTTCCCAACCTTGCCTCCATCGGCATCGTCCAGGCCGACGCCGGCCTCTCCCTCCCCGATTTCGGAGCAGAAGAAAAAACTTTCGAGCTCCTCACCCAGGTCATCGGTCGCGTTGGCCGCGGCCATCTCAACACCGCCTCTGTCGTCATCCAAACCTACCAGCCCGACTCGCCCGTCATCAATTTCGCCATCCAGTCCGATTACCTCGGCTTTTACGACTACCTCATCAAAAAACGCAAAAGACAGCTCCTCCCACCCTTCGCTTACCTCGCCAAGCTCACCGTCACCGCTAAGACTGAACAAACCACACTTAAGCACATTCGCACCTTATCAAACTCTCTGAACAACTTTATTACTCAAGCCCATCTCACCTCTATTAAAATCTCCCCTCCCATGCCCGCCTTCCACGAACACACCCCCTCCGGCTACACCTGGCAACTCATCCTGAAAAGCACCAAAAGAAATGATTTACTCACCCTTCTAAAAAATGTAGACGCCAAGATTACGCTCGACCCACCATCGCTATTATGATATAATACAAAGATATGGATATCGTCACGACGCCCGACCCACGTCTCCGTCAAAAGTGCCGTAAGGTCAACAAAATCACCGCAGAAACCCTCGACATCATCGCTAAAATGCGCGAGGCTTCTCTAGAATGGGAAAAGGCTCACCCCTTTGAGCTCTCCGCTGCCATGGCCGCTCCCCAGCTCGGCTTTGACCGCCGCATCATCATCATTCGTGACGACCTCGAAGACAAAAAGAACACCAACTTCACCGCTCTTATCGATCCAGAAATCATCAAAGCCGAAGGCAAACCCGCCAAAGATTACGAGGGCTGTCTCTCTGTGCCTGCCATTTACGGCCTTGTCGAGCGCCCCACCAAAGTCAAAGTCAAAGCCTTGCTAGAAGACGGTACTCCTGTCCGCGTCAAGGCCGAAGATTCCCTTGCCCGTACTCTCCTCCACGAAATCGACCACCTAGATGGTGTCCTCTTTATCGACCACATCAAAGGCCAAAAAGACGCCTTCTTCAAAATGAACGACAAGGGCGAACTCGACCCAGTCGACTACGACACAGAGATAAAGGATAATCACAACCTCTGGGGTGACGATGAAGCCTAGTGTCATCTTCTTCGGCAACGGCCCCCTCGCCGATTTTACACTTGAAGTGTTGCGTCCCGCCGTCAACCTCCTTTTCCACGCCAAAACCAAGGAAGATCTAGCCACCGTCAAAGCCATCAAGCAAGACCATCCCGATGCTCACGGCGTCCTCGCTTCCTTCGGTGTAATGATTAAACAAGACGTCCTCGACCTCTTCGAGCCAGAAGGCATCTTAAACATCCACCCTTCCCTCCTGCCCAAATATCGCGGCGCCTCCCCCATCGAATCCGCCATCCTCGCCGGCGATTCCGACTTCTCCGTCTCCGTCATGAAACTTGTTTTGGCCTGCGATGCCGGCCCCATCTACTACCAAACCACCCTCAAAAATCTTCCCCTCGACAAAACCGAGATTTATAAAAACCTCGCTCACACCGGTGCCACCTGGCTCCGTGACCATCTAGACAACTTGCCCACTCCCCAGCCTCAAGATGACTCTCAGGCTACCTTCACGCAAAAGCTCGATAAGTCCATGTCTTTCCTCACTCCCGATAAAGACTCCGCCGACACCACCCTCCGCAAAATCGTTGCCTACCAAGGCTTTCCTAAGCCCAAATATACCCTCTACGGCCACGACGTCATCATTCTCTCCGCCCACCTCGCCACCACTCCGCCAGAAGCCTCCAAAACTCTTTCCATCAAATGTGCCGACGGTCAATTTGTCGTCATTGACCGCCTCCAGCCCCTCTCTAGAAAGCCCATGGACGCCCGTTCGTTTTTGAACGGCCTACGCTAATATCTTTTCTTTATTTCTAGAAATCTCTTCTTTCAGCTCTTCGATGGTCTTTTCTACCATCTCCTTGTAGTTCGGCTTATTCTCATTTAGCCACTTCTCTGTCTCTTCGTCCGTCTGTGCCGCCTCAAACTCTTGCATCTTCTCTTCAGTCATCCCTTCGGCAATCACCTCACCCACTCTCACCTCCAGCTCTTCCTGTGCATACTCAAGAAACGCCTGCCTTTGCGCCTCCGGCATCGCCGCTAGCCCCACCTCGCGTAAGAATCCTTCGTCTAGCTCCATTTTACCTCCTTTGTTTTATTTTTTTACAACTTCTTTTTTCTAGCTTCTCGCGTAAAGAACTTTAGTCGGTCGTTGATTTCTACCACCAACCGCTTCGTCAGCTTCAAAGCAATCCCACCGGTCTCACCCGCCGCCAGCGACGGCACACTCATTTTCTCCTTCTGCACGCTTTCTACTTCCACCTCACCAATCAACTCTTTGCCACGCATCACTCTTGCCAACATCCCCGGCTTCACTTCGCCCTTCAACACTTCCCCACCAGCAATAATTGACGTACGCTCCGTACGAAATACGCCTAACACTTTCAGCTCGCCCTTATCTTCCTCTACAATCTCCGCCGGTAATAGCTCTTCCATCTCGCTCTTTGCATCGTCCAACAACTCATAAATCACGCGGAAAGTCTTAATCTTCACGTTATCCCGCGCCGCCATCTTCGCGATGTTCGTCGGCACGCTCACGTTAAAGCCATAAATCACCGTCTCGCCACCCTCGGCCATATATACATCATTCTCGGTAACGTCACCCACACCCGTTGCCACGATGTTCAGTGTAATCTCCCCCTTCGTATCAATCATCTTAAGCGAATCCACCACGCTCGTCACCGAGCCTAGCACATCGCCTTTAATAATCACATTAAACACTTTGGAATTATCTGCCACATTCATCATGCGCAACAGGTCTGTCGACGTCACATTGGCACTCGCATTTGCATTCTGCTGGGCCTGCGCATTCAGTAACGCCATCTTACGCGCCGTCTTTTCATCGGCCACCTCTACAAACGAATCACCAAAGTTTGGCAGCTCCTTAAACCCTGTCACCGTCACCGGCGTTGAAGGCGTCGCCTTTCCCTTAGGCTTGCCCCGGAAATCCAGCATCGTACGTATCTTACCGTACGTCGTCCCCGCCACGATAAACTCGCCGGTTTTCAGCTCGCCACCGGTCACCAAGAGATTTACCACCGAGCCCTTCCCCATCTCCATGTGGCTCTCAATCACCAGGCCTTCACTCGGAATCTCCACATCAGCCTTCAACTCCTCAATATCAGAAGTCAAAAGCACCATATCCAGTAGCTTCTCCAAATTATCACCACGTTTCGCAGAAATCGGCACCATGGTAATGTCGCCACCCCACTCTTCCGGCTGCAACCCATGCTGCGCCAAATCCGCCATCGTACGCGGAATATCCGCACCTTCACGGTCAATCTTGTTAATGGCCACGATAATCTTCGCGTTCGCCCCCTGTGCAAACTTAATCGCCTCTACCGTCTGCGGCTTCACCCCATCATCCGCCGCTACTACAATAATCACAATATCCGTAAGCATCGCACCGTGCTGACGAATCGCCGCAAAAGCCTCATGTCCCGGTGTATCCAGGAACGTAATCTTCCGTCCTTCATATTCTAGCTGATACGCAGAAATATGCTGAGTAATCCCACCAGCTTCCCCCTCTACAGTCTTCTTATGGAACAAGGTATCAAGCAATGTCGTTTTACCATGGTCAACGTGTCCCATCACTGCCACCACTGGCGGACGCTCTACAGCCTTATCTGATAATTCGTGACGATGTTCCGAAGTCTGCGTTGCGGTATTTTTCTTTTCTAGCTTCACCCCCTTAATATTCAACTCATCCAAAATCAGTGACGCCGTATCAAAGTCTAATCTCTGATTAATCGTCGCTACAATCCCCTCTTTAAACAGCTCACCAATTAACGAAGTCACCGAAAGACCGAGCGCTTTCGCTAGCTCGTCAACCGTAATCGAACCTGCAATCTGAATCACCTTGGTTTCTGCCCCTACCATCAAAAACGCTCCTTTCTTTAGCCCTTTGTTTGGCTCCCGGGACTGGGCTCGAACCAGCAACCTCGAAGTTAACAGCTTCTTGCTCCACCATTGAGCTACCCGGGACCAAAACAAAAGGCTAAATGTACTCTTCTTATTATACCCCAAAAAATCCCCTCTTTCAAGGGGATTTTTTATTTTAATCGGCTTTTACTTTGCCACCGACAGAGAAATCTTGCGACCCTCTTTATCGATGTCGAGTACCTTGAAGCTCTTACGCTCATTAAGCGTAAAGACCTTCTCCGGGTCCACATCTGAGCCTTCGCCTAGTTCAGAGACGTGTACCAAGGCTTCAACGGCCGGAGAAATCTGCACAAACGCACCAAACGGAGTAATACGGGTCACCGTACCTTCAACTTTGGAGCCTTTCTTTAGACCTTCCACCTCAGATAGCCATGGATCTTCCACGAGCTGCTTCATCGAGAGGCTGAGGCGTTCCTTGTCGATAGCGATAATCTTCGCTTCAACGCTGTCACCAACCTTGACGTAATCAGCCGGGTTGTTTACTCTCTCCCAAGAAATCTCGGAGATATGAATGAGGCCTTCAATACCGTCCACATTGACGAATACACCAAAGTCCACCACACCCGTCACGATGCCTTTCACGACATCACCGACTTTCAGCTCGGCAAACCTTGCAGCTAAGCCGTCTTTGATAGCTTCCTTTTCAGAGAAAATCAACTTGTTTTCTTTCTTATTAGCATCAAGAATGCGCGCACGAATCGTCTGGCCAACGAGCGAGTTCAAGCGTTGCAAAATCTCGTCTTTATCGGCAGAACCCACTCTCGGGTAGTGTTCAGCAGAGAGTTGCGACACCGGCAAGAAGCCACGGATGCCTTCGTATTCCACGAGGAGTCCACCACGGTTAGCGTCAAACGGTTGAATCTCCACGATTTCCGCATTATCAAATTTGACCTGGATTTCATCCCAGCCTTTGTCTTTCACGGCCTTACGGAGCGACAAGAGTACGGTACCATCCGCCATCTCTGCGTCCACAACCGAAGCCGTCACTTCATCGCCCACCTTCAAATTGCGAGCAAACGAAGCTTCTTTTCTCGACACCAGACCAGTTCCCTGAATCCCCAGGTCGATTAAAATTTCATGTTTTTTGACCGAGGTTACGATACCTTTAAGGGTGTCGCCCGCGGCAGTTCTTTTCGCGAGGTCCTCGTGCTCAGCGAGAAGCTCGTCAAAACTTATCTTTTTGGCATTAGCCATATTACGTTATTATTCCTTCCTTTCGGGACAGCTCAAACCATCCCAAAATATCTTTTCATTATATCAAATCCCCCATCTAAAGTAAAGCTATGCTATAATGATATCATGTATTTAGCCATTGATATCGGAGGTACCAAAACTTTACTTGCCCTGTTTTCTCCTCACGGCCTCTGTCTCAAACGCCTCAAGTTTGAAACCGCCTCTAGCCCCGCCGCTTATACCAAATCTCTCTATGAACATTTGCGTGCTTTCCTACCTCACGATTTTTGCCGTCGCCACATCCGCGCCGTCACCGTCGCTATTCCTGGCGTCGTCAAAATTGGACCAAATTCTTGTTCATTCAAATTTGGCAACCTCGACTGGCCCCATATCGACCTCATTCCCCCTATAAAAAAGTTGTTCGATGCCAAAATTTTCTTCGCCAACGACGCTAATTTGGCTACTCTCTACGAAGCCACTCGGCCCCTACGCAAAAAAGGCAAATCCGTCTATCTCACCTTCTCCACCGGCATTGGCGGCGGCATCGCCAAAAACGGCAAGCTTCTCAAAACTTCCGACGCCTTCGAGCCCGGCCACGTCAAATACACCTATCAAAACACCTCTAAAGAATGGGAAGACCTCGCCTCAGCCAAAGCCCTCATCGAGGCCTATCAAATCCCCGCTCTCCAAGATCTCGTCCTCGACGACCTTCATCTCGAAGACCTTATCGCTCGCCTCTCTCTCGGCCTCCTCGACATTATCGACCAAGAATCCCCCAAGACCATCATCATCGGCGGTCCTCTCGCCTTCCTCTTTAAAAAGTTCAAAAAGCCCCTGCTTGAGTCCCTCAAAACCTCCATTAAGACCGAACATCTGCGACTCCTCAAGGCTCGTCGCCCCACCGAGTCCGTCATCTACGGCGCCTACCTCTATTCCAAGCAAAACTATCGGAAATAGCCATGCCTGCCTCCATTTACTCCGACAACGTCCGTCGCCACAAAACTCCTCCGCGTCCGCCCGAAGAAACTTCCCTTCTCTCCGAACGCAATCTCGCCTTTCTCGATTCCCTCAAACAATCCTATCCAAATTTTACTTTTCGTCCCGGCCGTAAATTCCTTTTTCGCCCACCCAAATCCATCTACTACCTAGAAGCCGACGATAATTTCCGTCTCCTGCTACTCCACGAGCTCGCTCACGCCCTTCTCGGCCACTTCACTTATACCAAGTCCCTTGAACGTCTCCAAATCGAACGTGACGCCTGGGAAAAGACTCGTGAACTCTGCGAGCTTCACTCCGTCCCCTTCGACGAAGCCCTCGCCGAGTCTGAGCTCGATACCTACCGCGACTGGGTCCACCAAAAAACTCTCTGTAAAACCTGCGGCCTTACCTGCCTCGAGGTTTCTTCAGAGAGCCTTTATTGCCCCTTCTGTCAAAAATTCTATCAAAAGTCTTAGGCCCAGTAAATCGTCCTGCGGTTTGACGGAATCATAAACTTAAAAACTCTGACAGTCCAAAACGGAATTGTAAACATTATCTGTTATCTCCCTCTCCATGTAGGAGGTTTCGCTTATTTCTACTTTCGAGCTTCTCGAGGTTCATCTTCGCAACATCCTCAAGTGGCACATCTAGGTATCTAGCAATGCTCGCCACATACCATAGCACGTCCCCAAGTTCTTTCGTGACTTCGACTTTGTCGTGCTCGTCAATCACTCCATCCTTGTCTCGCAGTATTTTTTTAATCTTATCCGCCGTTTCCCCGGCCTCTCCCACGAGCCCCAAAACCTTCTCCACAAACGCCACGGTATTATAATTCCCCGTCGCCTTAAAAAGGTCGTACTGGCTAGCACTCGTTTGGTACTCGTTCATCTGTTACCTCCTTTCTACCTCTATAGAGTATCACATCAAAAAAACCTCGTAAAGAGGTTTTTTTGATTATCGTATCTATTACGCAGCTTTTTTAGCAGGGCCACGGCGGGAGATACGTCCGCCTTTAGCACCAGCGATTTTAGCTAACGCAGGGTTAGCAGCAAAACCACCAGTATGACCGTTTTGACCACCTTTGCGGCCAATGTTAGCGTAAAACTCTTTGCCATATTTGGCTTTATTAGTTGCGGCAGCTTTAAGACCGCCAGCTTTAGTTCCAGCCATTTGGATCTCTCCTTCTGCCCACCATTTTATTAAACTAACCCACCCTTTTAGGATGATTATGCTTATTTTACCATACTGCTTCCGTTTTGTCAAGTATCTTTTCTATTGACTTTATTCAGCTTATGATATATAATAGACATAGTTTGAACAAACCACAACTGCGAGGTTGTTCAAATATTGACCTTGTGAAGCCACCCCTCTCGGGTGGCTTCATCTTTCTCTTGCATTTTTCCATCAAATCAGGTAAAATATATGTCACTGGGGTAATAGCTCAGTTGTTTAGAGCGCCGCCTTTGCAAGGCGGAGGTCCAGGGTTAGAGTCCCTGTTACTCCACCAAATTAAAAATCGGGGTTATAGCTCAGCTCTTGTCTGAGGTGCGAAGCACCGAGACCATCATGACTGAGCGCGTCCCGCGCATTTACAATTTGGGGTTATAGCTCAGCTGGTTAGAGCGCGTCACTGATAATGACGAGGTCTGTGGTTCAAGTCCACATAACCCCACCATCTGCTTGCCTAAACGGCGGCTTTTTTGTTATAATATACCTATGTCATTCAATCTTGGCGCTTTCATCATCGGTCTCCTTATCCTCGCCGCCGGCGGTGCTTGTGTCATTTTCTATCGCCAAATTGCAGAAAATCTCGCTCACGGCGTCAGCTCTTACGATCACGTCAAGCTCTTCGGTATCATCGCCATTGCCCTCGGCTTCCTCGTCATGACCAACCTTCACACCGTCATTCTAGAGTGGTTCTTTGGTCTCATCTTCCCCGGCAGCAAATAGCTACCGCAAAACTATCTGCCTCGCCCACTCATACATGGCAATTCCCGCCGCCACGCCCACATTCACGCTCCGCGTCGAACCAAAGCTTTCTATATATCGCACATCGTCCGAAGTTTCCAGCAGCTCCTGCGTAATCCCCTCGCCCTCACTGCCAAACACCAACGTTGTCTCTCGAACAAATTTCTTGCTCACCAATCCTTGCGCTCTCGGCGTATTGTTCTCAATCGCTACCACTTCCCGCCCGCGCTTCTTTTGGTCTTGTATAAAATCTTTATAATCCGCCCAATAAACTATCTCCAGATATTTATCAGTACACATTGCCCCACGCCGATTATACTTCCTCTTTCCTATGATATGCACCTTACTCGCATTAAAACTATTCGCACTCCGCACAATTGTCCCCACGTTAAAATCGTGTTCAACATTTTCAATCGCAATTTCCAGCTCGTTCCTTTTCTTGCTCAACGCTTCAAAAACTTGCTCATTACTCATGCCTTTGTATTCATCCACCAAATTTCTTGTATCATTTTCCATAAAACAATTATACCAAATAAAAATTGCCCACACGGGCAATTTTCTATTAACAATTTAATTGTGCAATTAATCTCATCTCAATTCGTCGTTTTAAGCTTCCTGTCGCACCCTTACGGGTAAAATTGTGTACTAAGCTTACATTACACAATTACGACCGACCTAGCTACACGCGAGCTTTCGCTTTCGTGCGCATCGTTCCTTCTCAAGAAAGGAGGTAATCCATCGACACGTTCTCGTACCGATGCCTTGTTACGACTTAACCCCAATCATCTCCCCCACCTTAGGCCGCCTAGACGGACTTTGGGTGTTGGTGACTCTCATGGTTTGACGGGCGGTGTGTACAAGACCCGGGAACGTATTCACCGCAACATGCTGATCTGCGATTACTAGCGATTCCGACTTCGTGGAGGCGAGTTTCAGCCTCCAGTCCGAACTGGGACCGGCTTTGGTGCGATTTGCTTCACATCACTGCTTCGCTTCGCATTGTACCGGCCATTGTAGCGCGATTCTAGCCCAAGGCGTAAGGGAAATACTGACCTGACATCATCCCCTCCTTCCTCCCCGTTACCGGGGCAGTCCTACCAGAAAAATACAACTGGTTGCAAGGGTTGCGCTCGTTGATGGACTTAACCAAACATCTCACGACACG
>JAFXGL010000001.1 GCA_017513185.1 Candidatus Saccharimonadota bacterium | reverse complement strand
TGGCGCCACTGGCTGGGGTCTGAGACCGGTAGATAGAAGAAGTCTTGTAGGAGAGGCGTTGGCAGTAGTAGATATATTGGCCCATATTGGAGGCGTTCAGGGTCCACTTGGGATGGACAGTGATGGTCTTGGTGGCGGCATTACCGTCTCTATCGTCGGTCTTGGCGTAGTTAGTCCAAGAGCCACCATTGAGACTGTATTGGACAGTCCAGGAGACCTTGGCGGAAGGAGCGTAGATGTTGTTAGTGGTATCGGTAGGCTTAGTGTCGGTACGAGTGACGGTATGCGTAAAGGTGGCGGTGTATTGGTCGGAGGAGGGATAAGTGGTGTCATTAAAGCGGCCGTTGCTGTAGGGGTCACTAGTATTACCAGTGATACGGGTAGCATGGTCGATAACGCCCATGGTATCGCTACTGGTACGAGTGAGTTTGTCATGGGCATCGAGAGTGCCAGCAGAGGAGGCTTTGCCAGTACCGCCGAAGGTGGCAGTATAGTAGGCGGGAGGGTTACTGATGGTGAAGCATTGTTTGGTCTTACCGGCGAAGTCGGCTGAGTCATCATCACGAGCATCGTCATAGTAGGTGACATTGGCATCATAGCGGAGATAGAAACAGCGGACGATGGCAGTAGCACCAATGTTGAGAGTGAAGGAAGTAGCAGAGTCAGTAGTGCTGTCGCTATTGCCTTTGGTGAGACCGCCAGTGTTGGTGGAGGAAGAGGTAGGATAGTTACTGTCGTTATTAGTAGTAGCGTCATCATAGCCATAGTTGGAACTGGCATAGGTAGGCTTGCCGTCAGTGGCGAGACGAGTGACAGTGTAGGTGGGGGTGATGGAGAAGGAGTTCTTGAGGCCGTTGCCTGTGGCGGTGGAGGCAGAGGTGTTGAGAGTGAGACCGGAGGAGCCGCTAGCAGAAATGGAGCCGGTGAAGTGAGTATCGTTCTTGGCCGGGTTATAGAAATTATAGCATTCGTAGTCGGTGCCGGAGAAATTGCCGGAGTCGCGGCTGCCGCCCTTGTAGGTGACAGAGGAGTCGTATTTGATGGCGAAGCAATATTTGACGGTGGAGCCGTTGGGAACTTCGACTTCGTAGTCTACGGGGATGGCGTGGTTTTGTCCGTTAGACTTAGCGGCGGTGTAGGCGGAGGCAGAGGAGGCATAAGAAGCGGAGTCTTTATTTTGCTTAGTGCCATAGCCGGAGGTGGCGGAGGAAGGAGTGTTGTTAGTACGTTTGATGTTGTAGGTGATGGTGAGTTTGTATTTGGTGCTTTTGCCGTTGCCAGAAAAGGTACTGCCGGACTTACTCATCTGCGTAGAGGAAGCGGAAATGCCGTTACTGGTGAAGGTGGCAGTCTCGATTTTTTGCTTTTTGAACACAATGTAGGAATCATAAGTCGCGCTGTCTTTGGTGCCCATTTGGCTAGTCACTTTGACCGTAAGCTTACAGTTGGCTGGATTACTATTGTCACAAGTGGCGTTATTCAATGTACTGGCGGGAACGGTAGCCTTGAGGCGGTCGCTACTTCTTGGCCCCCAGCTGTCGTTATTGCCGTTGCAGGAACGGCTGAGTGAACTACTGTTGAGGCTAATACTGTTGGACATGCTGATATTATTGGCTGTTACATAACTATCGGATACAGAGACGCAGCAAAAGACCTGCCCTCTCACGGAAAAGTCAAGCGAGCTGGAGCCGTCCCAGGTGGGCCATTCGCTCTCGTTATCCCAACCACCGGTGAAGAAAATAGCGCCGTATTGATAGCTACACTTTATGCCTGTCTCGACGGTACCGTCTTTCTTTTTTCTGGTGCAGGTGCTGGGGCAGGTCGCACGATTGCAGACATCTTGAGTGGCGCCTGTGCTCTCGGTAGCACTGCAGCTGACAGCGCTAGCGTAATGAGAGAAGAACAAAACAGCAAAAGACAAAGTAGCAACAATGTATGTGATTGCTTTGCGCATATGTTTATTATAGCAAAAAAGAGTGCTTCTGGCAGCACTCTTTTTATGTTTAGGCTTTCGGGACTTGCTGCGTGATACAGTGGATGTCGCCACCGCCGAGCAAAATCTCGCGCGCATAGACAGTCTCTATGGTGCGGTCGGGGAAGCAATCTTGCAAAATGTTGATGGCGGCTTGGTCGTGCTCGTCATTAAAGATGGGCAGGATGATAGCGCCGTTGCAGTTGTAGTAGTTGATGTAGCTGGCGGGGAGGCGGTCGCCTTCATTGCGCGGGAAGGTGCCGTCCACTACGTCAACGCCTTCGGACTCTTCCTTTGTGATGGTGATGGGGTTCGGGACGTGGATTTTTATTACTTCCAGTTTCCTACCCTTTGCATCGGTGACGGATTCGAGATATTCGAGGTCTTTGACGCTGCGCTCATGCTGCGGGTCTTGTTCGTTGTCTTCCCATGCGAGGACGACCTTGCCTGGAGCGACGAATTGGCAGACGTTGTCAACGTGGCCATTGGTATCTTCATCCTTATAAATTCCGTATGGAATCCAGAGGACTTTTTCTGCACCGCAATAGTCGAGAAGATATTTTTCAATCTCTTCTTTCGACAAGTCTGGGTTTCTACCTTTGTCGAGGCAGGTCTCTTCGGTGACGAGGAGCGTACCTTCGCCGTCGCTGTGGACCGAGCCACCCTCGAGGACGAAGTCGTCGGTGCGGTAACGGTCGGCGCCTTCGATGGCGCAGACTTTGGCGGCGATTTGGTCGTCGAAATCCCACGGGAAGTAGATGCCGTTGTATAGTCCGCCGTAACCGTTGAACTTCCAGTCGACGGCGCGGAGGTCGCCCTTGCCATTGATGAGGAAGGTCGGGCCGGTGTCACGAATCCAGGAGTCGTTATTGCTGATTTCTACAACGTGGACATTTTCCATGTTCATACCGAGAACGTGAGCGTATTGCGACTGGTTGACGCCGAGGACGACAGGCTCGTGCTTAGCGATTTTTTCTACGACTTCCTTAAATGCGGCCTGTGCGGGCTTGGCCCCGCCCCGCCAGTTGTCGGGGCGTTCGGGCCAAAGCAGATAAGTCGCAACGTGTTCATCGAGCTCGGACGGCATGTAGAAGCCGTCCTGCTTTGGAGTACTATTTACGATTCGCACGGCGGAGAGCCTTTCTTGCTTCATCTTTCTTGCTGGCGCGGAAGACGAGGAATTCGCCAATCACGACGCAGACGAGAGCGGAGATGATTAGGACTTTGTTGTCGAGGATGGCTTCCATGCTAAACTCGGGGATGAGAGTGAAGAAGAGAGAGATAACGAGCATGATGACCGGAACGATACCAAAGAGCGCGATTTTGCCGGCGCCACCTTTGATCCAGTAACCTTTTTTGTCTTGGATACCCTTCTTGTGAAGCTTCATGAAAGCGAAGAACATTGGAATGTAGCCAATGAGGAGGCAGAATAGCGACAAATCGAAGAAGGCCCAGAACATATTGGTGAGCTCTTCAGCTTCGGGGAAGCAGTAGGCAAGGATGATGCCAGCAACGGCGAGAACCGCGGCGACAACGCTAGTCCAGAGGGAGACGACAACAGGAGCGCCGCTCTTGTTGGTCTTGGTCCAGGATTTCGGGAAGACGCCATCTTTGGCGGCGTAGGCCGTGACGGAGTAAACACCGAACTGCCACGAGGAAATGTTGGCGATGAGGGTGTACATGAAGAGACAGGCGACGACGGTGATGATGGCGGAGATAGCGCCAGCAGAAAGGCCGACGGCCTCTAGCAAGATTTGGTAAGAGTCAAGCAAGCCGGAGTTCGTTGCGAGTTCTTCGAACGGAACAGCGACGCCAATGCCGAAGCTTGGCAAGATGTAGAACAGAGCGATTAAAACAGCACCGAGGATAATCGCCTGTGGGATTTGTTTCTTGGGGTTGTCCATATCATCAATGAATGTGCCGACGACTTCGAAGCCGAGCATATTGAAGATAATGAGCGAGACGAAGCTGACGCCAGCCCAGTCAAAGCCGCCGCCTTCAGCGATGAGCGGAACGAAATCGTGCCAGCTCTCGATGGGATTGGCAGAGCCTTGCTTAATGAAGACATAAATGCCGACGGCACCGATGCCGGCGAGAACGACGAACTTCACAATCGCACCGAGGTTGGCGACCCAGGCGGATTGAGAAATGCGGAGATTGCCTAAAATCGTAACCAGGGCGATGTAGCCAATCTGGATGATGAGCGCCGTGACGAGAGAAACCTCTATACCAAAGGCGGTCATGATGAGCGTCGTCATAAGGTCAGCGAGGGAGGCAATCCACAGCGGGAAGTTTACCCAGTAGAACCACGCGACGCGGCCAGCCCATTTTTTGCCAAGGGCTTTCTTAACCCAGGTATACATACCACCCTCACTTGGGTATTGCGTACCGAGCTCGGCGGAAATTAATGCGTAGGGGATAAAGAAGCCGAGAATCATAATTATCCACCACGCGTACTGTGAGTTCCCGATGGCCGCAGTCGGTGCGACAGCGTCAATCACGAGAACGATACAGACTGTAGCGAGTACGGCGCTGAACAGCCTGAACTTTGGCTTTTTAGCTGGCATTAGTTATTGCCCTCCTTTTGTTGTTTAATATAGTCGAGCGTTTCCTGTGCTTTCTTGCCAAAGTAAAGCACGAGTCCGCGCTGAGCGGTCAAGCGGTTTTCCGCTTGGTCGAAGCAAATTGAGTTGTCGCCGTCCATGACGGAATCGGTGACTTCTTCGTTACGGTTGGCCGGGAGGCAGTGCATGAATTTGCAGTTGGGGTTTTCTGTGGCGTTCATCAAATCGTCGTTGACCTGGAAGGTTGGGTAGAAATCTTGCATGTAAACTTCCTTCGGGGTCTCTTTGTCGTAGAGGCCATACCAAACGTCGGTATAGACGAAGTCGGCACCCTTCAAACAGTCACGGTTGCTCGTAAACTCTACGGAGCCACCGTATTTTTCTACGTTTTTACGGCCGATTTCTCGGAATTTCTCGTCGAGAAGTTTGTGGTCGGGGCCGTATTGGACGAAGTTCATGCCAAGCTTGGTGGTAATCATCATGAGGCTGGCGCAAACTTGCGTGCAGTCACCCACAAAGACGACTTTGACGTCGTTCCACTGCTTTTCTGGCGGGAGATTATCCAAAATGGTGATAATATCGCCCATTTCCTGCGTGGGGTGATTGTAATCGGACATGCCGTTTATCACAGGGATGCCGGAGTACTTGGCAAGAGCAACGACGGATTCGTGGCGGTCGACACGAGCCATGGCAATGTCGCACATGCGACCAAAGACACGAGCGGTGTCTTCGATGGTTTCGTGAGCGCCGAGCTGAATCGCACCCGGAGCAAGGTTAAGCGCGTGGCCACCGAGCTGCGACATCGCCACCTCAAAGGAGACGCGAGTGCGCGTGGACTTTTGCTCGAAAAGCATCGCGAGATTTTTATGATACATAGTGTCGAGAGTCCCACCCGACTTAATGTAGTCACGCACGACAACGGCGGTCTTGATGATGTCCAAGATTTCGTCTTGGTCAAAATCTTCCGTCGTAATGTAGTCCTTATGGCTCGGGACGTCGTGGCTTAATTTATATAAATTATCCATAAGTTTAATTATATATTAAACTTTGTCAAATCACAAGCGGAATGCGAACGAGTTCTAGCGGGTGATGATGGTGCCGGACTTGAGTTTTAATGCGTCTTCCAAATTGTCGAGGGAGCAGATGATGCCGACCTTGCCCTTTTTGGCAAACTCCGTGGCGGCAGTGATTTTTGGGAGCATGGAGCCGGCCTTGAAAAAGCCTTGCCTAGAGTAATATTCGGCTTCTTTGCTAGTGAGGTTTTTAAGGGCGGACTGGTCGGGCGTGCCAAAGTTGATGTAGGCGTAGTCGACAGCAGTGACGGAGATGAACATATCGGCCTTTATTAGCTCGGCGAGCTTTTCTGCGGCGAAATCTTTGTCTATAACAGCGTCGACGCCTTTTATTAGGCGCAAGATTTTGGTGCGGTAAACGGGGACACCGCCGCCGCCGGCGGCAATGACAATAGCGCCGGATTTGACGAGGTCGGAAATTTCTCGTTTTTCTATAATGCTTTTGGGTTTAGGCGAAGGAACGACGCGGCGATAGCCACGGCCAGAGTCTTCTTTGACGAGCCAGCCTTTTTCTTTGGCGAGTTTCAAAGCTTCTTTTTCGGTGTAGAACTGGCCGACGGGCTTGGTCGGGTTTTTGAAGGCGGGGTCTTTTTTGTCTACTTCTACCTGGGTGACGACAGTCGCGACCTTTTTGTTCTTCCCTTCCTTCAAAAAGGCGTTTTGGATGGACTGAGCGAGCCAATAGCCTATCTGTCCCTGGCTCATGGCGACAGCAGTCTCGAGTGGCATGGCAGGAGCTTTGTCGCTGGCGGCCTGTTCTTCGTGGATGAGGATGTTCCCTACCTGCGGGCCGTTGCCGTGGGCGACGATGATTTCGTATTTACTAGAAAGTTCGGCGATGAGGCTGCCGACTTTTTCGGCGACCTTTTTCTGGGCTTCGGCGGAGACTTCGCCGTTTTTTTGGAGGGCGTTACCGCCGAGAGCGATGACGACACGTTTTTTGACCATATATTATATACTCCTTTTATTTGCCTAAGAGTTTAAACATTTCTTTTTTGTATCTTTCTACGCCGGGCTGGTTGAATGGGTCGACGCCGTGGAGGAGGGCAGAGATGGCGCAGGCGGTCTCGAAGAAGAAGATGAGGAAACCGAGCGAGAGTTCACTGATGCCATTTTCTGCTTCTGGGTCGAGGACTTCGATGGTGAAGGTGGAGATGCCGCCGGCTTCGTGAGCTTTCAAGGTGGCTTCGAGAGCTTTTTCTGAGACTTCGGTCATGGGTTTGTTTTCTAGGTATTCGAGGCCGTCGGAGCTTGCGACTTTCGGGATTTTGAGCGGGTCTTTTTCTGGGGAGAATTTGAGGAAAGTCTCAAAAATGTTGCGGCGGCCGTCTTGCATGTATTGACCGAGAGAGTGGAGGTCGGTGGAGTAAATGACGCTGGCCGGGAAGATGCCTTGCTTGTTTTTGCCTTCGGACTCGCCGAAAAGCTGTTTCCACCATTCGTTGAAGTAAAGGAGGCTTGGCTCGAAGCTGGCGAGGACTTCCACGTCGCAGCCGCATTCGTCGTAAAGGTAAAAGCGGGAGAAAGCGTAAGAGATGAGCATGGAGTTTTCTAGGTCGTAGAGCTGGGTGTCTTTGCAGTGACGGGCGCCTTCGAGGAGCTTGTCGATGTCGGCGCCGGCGACAGCTAGCGGAAAGAGGCCAACAGGTGTGAGGACAGAGTAGCGGCCGCCGATGCCGAGAGGCACGTCGAAAGTCTCGTAATCGTTGGCTTTGGCTTCGTCGTGGAGAGCACCGGTTTCTGGGTCGGTAGTGGCAATGATTCTCTTTGCGGCTTCTTCTTTGCCGTATTTGTCGATGAGGGCTTTTTTGAGGATGCGGAAGGCGATGGCGGGCTCTAGGGTGGTGCCGGATTTGCTGATGACATTGATGGAGAAGTCTTTGCCGTCGATGGTTTTTAGGACTTTTTTGAGCTCTCTAGAGCTCATGGAGTTGCCAGCGAAGAGGAGCTTGCACTTGGCGGTGCTACCAAGGTCGAGAGCTTCGTAAACGGCGCGGGCGCCGAGGTAGCTACCACCGATGCCGATGCAGACGAGGTAGTCGGAGGTCTTTTGGACTCTGGCGGCGACTTCTTGGATTTTTTCTAGTTCGTAGTGCGGGAAGCGGCTGGGGAGGTCGAACCAGTCGCCCATGGGGTCGTCTTTAATGTCTTCAATGAGTTCTGCCGCGAGGGCGTAATCTAAATCTATAACGTCTTTCATACATATATAATAACATAAGTTCAATAAAAAATCGCCCTTGTGGGCGAATGTGACCTTGGTTGGTCGGGGCTACCAGGATCGAACTGGCGACCTCACGCCCCCCAGGCGTGCGCGCTACCACTGCGCCAAGCCCCGATAGGCTTGCCGGTATATTATACACCAATCGGGGCGGAATGAAAAGCAGAGGGGGTTTGAGGCTATTTGCTGGATTTCTTTTTAGGCTCTTTGACTTCGGCTTCTTTGGCGTGGTCGAGACCATGCGTGTCGACGTGGACGGTGAACCTATCTTTGACGGCTTTAACGTCTTTAATGAAGAGGTTTTTGAAAATGATGGAGAGTCCGATGACAATGAAGAAGGCGGCGAGGATGACTTTCCAGGCGACGTCCCAGCTGAAAACGTTTTGTGCGGCGAGGAGCAGGATGACGCCGAGGGCGAGCATGAAGAGGCTGCCGAATTTGAACCTTTCCGTGCAGAGGCTCATTAGGCTCGGGACGATGATGAAGAGGGTCCACCAACCGTCAAAGAACAGCTCGAACTGGAATAGGCCGAGAGCTTTGCCACCGAAGAACAAGCCAAGTGCTAATATTGCTATCCCCCAAATGATTGATTTTGAGCGTTTCATAATGGTTCTATTATATCATGAGCTGAATTATTTTTGGGATTTCTTTTTGGCGGAGAGGATGCGGAAGATGATGAGGAAGAGGGCGAGGATTATGAGGAAGAGGAGCCAGAGTGGGCAGACGATAACGATTTTGTCGACTTTGCTTTCGACGCCTTCGAACGAGGCCTTGAAAATAACGTGGAAGAGACCGACAGATGGGGTTTCTCCCCAAGAGACCATTGTTGTGCGGGTTGCTTCTGGTATAATCGTGGTTGTCTCTGGCGTTTCTTCATTTGTATAAATTTCTTCGTTTGAGAATAATGGAAAAACTTGTAAGGTATAAGCTGCATCGGAATGGACATTGCCAGTATTTTTAATGCTAGAAGTACCAGTGATATTCCCAGAGAAGAGGAAGCTTGGCACGTTTATACTGCTTACTTCCCCCTTGCGGATAGTTTCCCCGGCGACTTCAGCAAAAATTGCGTGAGTAATTCCAAAATTTGACTTGATATTGACTCCCTCCTGCGATTCGTCGTTGCCCGCAGATTTTACAATAATCGCCGCATACTGCCCGCCTGCAGGCGCGTTTTCTGGAGTATCGATATAAAAATGGACGGTTGCAGTATTATTGGGTGGAAGTTGGGCTTCGTCACCCTCCAGTGTAATCCAATCCACGATTTGATTATAATCGCCGTTGTTTTCGTACTTTATATTATAATCGTCGTCGACTGTAAATGGAGCAACGCTAAGCGTAAAATGAAAGTCATTGGAATTTGTGTTTGGGTTGGTTATTTTAAAAGTTCCATATGTTCGCTCTCCTGGAATTAACGATATTTTTTGGTTCATCGGTGACACTTGAAAAATGGAACCGCCGTCCGCAAAAGCGTTCGTAGATTGCCCAGCCAACACGAGCATTATTACAGTTAATAAGATTTTTTTAATTTTATTCATATATTGCCTTTCTTTTAAATGGACGATTCGCAAACGAAACCTTGCGTTTCGTAATTCTTTTTAAACCAGTCTAAGTTTTGATCTTTTAAAACTTCGTTATCTTGAGCAGCAATCATAAAATATGGTGCAGAGTATTCGTCAATGTCATTTCTTTCGGCCGAAAGAGAGATGGATAATTTGTTGTTGTACCTAGAAAATTTATTATCGAATTTGCCGACTTGATAACCGGAAGCGGCAAGTGCTTTGTTGAAGAATGCATGCGATTTGGCTTCATTACCATAGGCCT
The DNA here is from genome assembly GCA_017513185.1 of Candidatus Saccharimonadota bacterium. Taxonomy (GTDB): domain Bacteria; phylum Patescibacteriota; class Saccharimonadia; order Saccharimonadales; family Saccharimonadaceae; genus Nanosyncoccus. The sequence goes on along the minus strand of JAFXGL010000001.1, from coordinate 47,363 downwards.
CATCTTCGTCGCCGTAGACCAATGTATATGTGAAATAGATTCTTTTCATTTCTTCAGTGCCGTTAAAGACTATGTTGATCTTTATTTCCTTATCATGCGAATCTATGGAATCTATTTTTGGTGGAGTGATATTTGCCGCCATGCAGACAAGTGATTCGTTTTTTAGATTTTCTGGATATTGACCAGTAGTTGTAGTTTTACCGCGAAGAAGCCATAGGATGATTAGAACGACGGTGACTAAAAACAAGATTAGCAGAATCAGATTACGGGTGCGACGAGGTCTGTTTTCGTCGTCTGATTTTGTCGACTTTTGTTCCTTTTCTCTGATTCCCCTGCCGTATTTGGCAGGCTTGAAATATAGTTTTTCTTCCAAAAATACCTCCTATTTTTCTCCCTACCCTAATTGTGTTTTATAAACCTTTGCTTAGGGCTCTCTCGGAAAGCGCTAAGGAAAAGTTTATGGTGCCTCCCCCATTTTTGGCGGGGGAGGCGGATAGCTATCTCTTAGAATATATTAGATTTCTGCGAGAAGATAGTCGATGGAACCTTCATAAGTGTCGGCAGAAAGGTTCGTAGCGACAGAAACACCATAGGTAATGGTGAAGGAATCGCCTGTAGCTTTCGTAGCAACGCCTGCGCCAGAAGTCAAGGTGATGACTTGAGCTGCAGAAGCATTAGCATTCCAAGTTTGCGCGGCATTCGTGAGGGTGTTTGTATTATCTGAGCCAGTGGCTGCCGCGAACTTATAGCCCCAAGTCGAAGTTGTAACGGAGTCGCCATATCCGGCAGCGACAATGGTCTCGCCATTGGTCTCACCAGTAAGGGCGGACGGAGTAGCGGTTAGAGTATAGCCATCTTTGTTGTTGCAAACGATATTCATCGTTGTTTTAGCAAAGTTTGGGTTGTTCGTACCGGTTTCCATAACAGCATAGGCGGTTTCGCCGGATTTGGTTGGCTCGCCACCTGCCGGAATATCATAGGCAGTCAAGGTAGTAGAGTCCCATTTACCGTAGCCCATGCCAGCAGTTTTTCCGTTAGAGGGAGTATCGGCTTGAGTGCCGGAAATGTTATCCGTAGAAAGCTCAGAGCCGTCGGTATGAGACCCGAGAGAAACTACCTGAGTTGCGCCCTGCTTGTAGCCAAACGAACAGACCTTTTCAATGGTAACATTAAGAGTGTCGGTAATACCACGAGGGTTTGTTGTCCCAGTGGCGAAGGTTGCGAGCGGGGCGAGAGCAATAGCGAAGCTAGCAACGACGCCGGCGCCGGCAATAAGTTTTTTAGACATAGTTTTTAGTGTCCTTTTTTATTATTGTTAATTGACCTTTGTAGTTTTTATTATACGCTTAAGGTTTTTGATGTCAATACCCTTTATGGTAAAAAGCCGAAGTAACAGAGGCAAAAAGATGAGAAAATGACTGTATATTATAATATATATTATGGTATAATGAAGGCGGAAGATTTAGTGTCTACAATAGATAGGTTTTGTTGTATGTTAATATTGACCAATTGAAACTTATGACATAGCTCATTCGTTTTAGATGCTTGCTTCCAAATATCGGTTAAAATTCCAAAATACCACCGATGAAAAATCCCTCGGGACGCCGAGGGATTTGTTTTGATTGTAGAAAATGTTATTTCTATTTCTATTTCTTATATTTGGATAATACCTATAGCTGCATATATTGAGTTACTCATCTAGCTATATGGTAATATTCTGGAAATTCTTTTTCTAGAATATCGTTTATATATTGTGTCTCCTTTTTGTTTGCAGGTAAATCAGTTTTGCTGTATATGAGTAATATTTCGCAGCGATTTTTCCCGTTGTCAATAAAAATTATACAACGATTACCTGATGTCTTGGTAGATTGTTTTGTGCCGGCGATACGAAAATCATATTTAGCAATCCAATATTCTCCTTCGTGATATAGCTCATCAATTTGTTGAGTCTCTTGAATAGTATTACTGCCAATGCGCAAACGCGCTAAATCCTGTTTAATGGATTCTTCGGTTAGTTCCCATTGTTTACCCTTATACCTTTTTTGGAAGCTTTTTAGAAAATGTTTTTTTGCAAAATCAGAGAAAGTGACGCGAAGAAGAGAGTCCGAATTAGGCAATAGGTGCGTAAACATGGTCTGGATTTTCCTGAATGATTAAGGAATACGGTATAATTTCTCCATCACGACAAGACATCCAAGGTTTTTGTTCGTGAGTGAAGTTCACTATTTCGGAAGTGCGACGTTCTCTCCAGTATTCGCATATTTTATCAATCTGTTTTTTTTCTTGGTTTGTTAGAAGTTCGAATTTAACAGCTGAAGACGTTGATGTAATTTTTGATTTTTCCAAATTTGATTCTGTTGAACTTATTTTTGGCAGTTTAACCATAGCAGCATATTGAAGATAATCTATGTCAATCTTGCCGGAATCGTAAAGCTCATCGGTTAAAGAAAGAAAAACATCTGCAAGTGGTCCATATTGCCTGCGACGATAGAATACGCCACTCATTGGCTCTAAGTCTTCATAATAATGATAGAAATCGGCAAGATAAAGAATTTTAGCCAGTTTTGTCTTAGGAATACCAGCTGGAGCGAATTTACTTAATACATAAAAATACATCTGCTTAAATTTGTCTAAATTTTGCGACTGGTAAAAAAATTCTTCAACAGGAACTCCGTATAGACCTGCTAGTTTTTCGATATCGTCTGTTGTAGGTTTTCTAGTTCCTCGCTCTGTCTGAATGTAACTTTGTCGGGTTATGCCGAGTTTTTCTGCGACAAACTCTTGCGTGTAGTCGTTATCGAGACGAAGTTTGGTGATTTTTTCATCCATTGCACACCTTTATGCTTAAGTTTTATGCTTATTTCTATAATACACCTGATTAAAAATGTTGTCAATATTACAATGTAATGTCACTTGACATTTAGTGTAAAATCATATAAGATGGTCTTATTATCTTTTAATAAAGGAGGTTACAATGAGTAACTACTATCTCACTGGCGACACCGGTGAATATAAAGTTAAACGTGAAGGGGCGGATCGTGCAAGTGGAGTCTACCGAACCAAACACGAAGCCGAGCAAGTGGCAAAGGATCTGTGCCGTAAGTCCGGTGGCGGCGAAGTCCGTATTCAGTCTTCTGATGGGCGTTTTATAGATAGTGATACGATTCCTAAGGGGAATGATCCGTGCCCTCCTAAGGACAAAGTAATGTAAAACGAATTTGGATAAGTTTCTGGTCCCCGGAACAGGGGTTGAACCTGCACCCGATTGCTCGGACTAGCACCTGAAGCTAGCGCGTCTGCCAATTCCGCCATCCGGGGGTATATATATTATAACAGATTTTTATTAGAAAAACAGGCTGGTTTTGCCAGCCTGTTTAAACCATCTAGCTAATTAGGCGTTGGGGTGGAAGGGATTGATGGGGGAGCCGTTGGTGGGCTCGACAGGAGTTTCTGGGGAGGCTGGGGCTTCGGGAGCTTGAGGCTCGACCGGTTGCCCTGGCTGCATCGGTGGCTGCGGCTGAGCGACGGGGCCGTCGTCGAATTGTGAGAAGTCGGGAGCGCCGGGGGCCGGAGCGTCGACGATGGGGCCAGCAGGAACGGCGTTTTTCTTTTTGTTGTGAATCATGAAGGCGATAACGGCGAGGATAATTACGAGGATAGCAGCGCCGCCGACGATGAACGGTGTGTAGTCGGTGGCTTTTTGGACGTTGGCGGATTTATCGGATGGCTGGACGGTCTCGGCGGTTTCTTCTTCTACTTGTTCTTCGATGACGACTTCCGGAGCTGCTGGAGCTTCGCTGCCGTTGACGGCGACTTCTTCGCCGGAAACGTAGAGCTTGTAACCGTTGCTGTAGATGTTCATATTGGTGGTGTCGGCGTTTTCTAGGGTGGTGAGGTAGGTGTCACCGGCGAGGATGAGCTGGGAAGTGGCGTCGAGACTGACGGTGGCGGATTTGGCAATGTTGCCGCCGTTGATAGTACCCATGTAGTAGCTAGAGCCGCTGAAGACGAGGCTCAGGCTGGAGAGATTGTCGAGGATAATGTCGCCTTCGGCCACTTGGTTTTTGAGGGTGAGAGCGACGGTGGAGTCGGTGGCGTTGATGAATGCGGAAGGACTATTGTTGGTGATGATGTTGTTTTCTAGGGTGATGGCGACGCTAGTGTGGGCGATGGTGAAAGTATTACCACCGTCGATGGTGATAGTGCAGTCGACAGCGGAGAAAGTCTCGTCGGTTTTTTTAGCGTCTTTGGTGCCGTCGATAGAAAAGCCGGCAGCAGACGAGAGCTTTTCTCCGTAAAAATCGTTCTCGAAGGTGGTGCCAGTCGTAGTGGTGTCAGACACTTCGCTGCTCGTGGCGGTTTCTGTGGTGGTAGTGGTTTTTTCTGCGGTGGTGGTAGTAGTGGTCGTGGTGGTAGTTTCCGCAGAAGGCGCGGTGACCGTCGTGGTTTCGGCGGTGGTGTCCGCGGTGGTTTGGTTATTATTCATCCCAAAAAATTCCTGTTTACTTAATACCATTATACACGATTATGGTTAAAAATGTATAAAAAATATTATTTTATGAGTTTGTTGTTTTTGTTAATCCGCTGTTCGATTTTTCTAGTATCTTCTTCGGGCGGAAAATCTTCAGGATGAAGACCGGATTGATTACGGATAGTATCGCGGACGGCTTGGTTATTGCTGTTATTGGCCTTTTCTATTTCCGGTGCGCCGGTGATTCCATTATAGCGGATACCAGCAGAGGTTAGTTCGTTAGCGAAGGTCTTGCCGGCTAAGACAACGTTGCTAGCTTGTCGGCCCATGGACGAGAGCCAGTGCCTAATTTTTTCTGCATGTCTTTGCTGGATTTGCCTCCGAAGAAAATTTTATTGCCGCTGGCTTTGATTTTTGCCATACCTCGCGGACTAACTCCGGCTTCTATGATGTCGGCGGAGAGTTTCTTGTCGGATTCGGAAAATTCTTTTCTACGTTCGAGACGTTGAAGGTCTTTCGCTTGAGCGTCGGTTAATTCCTGACGAAAAGTCTGAATGTTGAAGTAGCTTTGGGCAAGAGCGATAGGCTCTTTTCTTGGGTCGCCGTTTTGAGCGATGAGATAGCAGGCGTAACGGGAGAGGCGATAGTCTTTTATGTATTGAGTGCCGCCTTTGCCAGAGACGATTGGCTTCCTGACTTCAAGAAAGCAATAATTTATGTCATAATTTGTTTTTATAGGGCTATTATTAAAAGATTCTTTTGCCTTCTGAACAATCTTCTCAAAATTCTCCCATTTATCATATCCTAAGGCTTTTTGTAAATCTCTAGCACTCCAAAAATCGTCGCCGGTGGCGTTACTCCGTTTGATATTGTCGAATATAACAAGGTTTTGCATAGTCATTTCCTCACTTATTATTAATATGCTTTTATTGTAGCATATAGCATCCGAGCGGGAAAGACCCCGCTCGGCCAATGCAGTCACACCGAGAGCCTATAGCTCGTAGGACTGTGACCACTGTTAAACTTTATTGATGACGGGGATGACGATGGGGGTGTGACCGGTGGCGTCGTAGAGGATGTGGGTGATGTCTTCTTTGATTTCTTCTTTTAAGACTTTGAGCTCGGGGTCGGTGGAAATGGACTTGTCGGTCTTGGCGCGGAGGTAGTGGCGGATTTTGCCAATGAGCTCTTCTGAGTTGTCAAGATAGATGAAGGCGCGGGAGATGATGTCTGGCGTCTTGACGAGGCGGCCGGTCTTTTTACTCATGGTGAGGACGATGACAAAGATGCCTTCGCGCGAGATATGGATGCGGTCTTTGACGACGGCTTCGTGGACAGGCTGGTCGGCATCGTCGAAGAGTTTGTTGCCGACGTGGATGCGGCCGTTTTTGCGGATGGTTTGGTTAGGGAGAAGCTCTACGACGTCGCCGTTGTCGGAGAGAATAATATGGTCGCGCGGGATACCGATGACGTTTTCTGCCATCTCGGCGTTATGTTCGAGCATGTAGAATTCACCGTGGTAGGGCATGTAGTTTTTGGGGTTGAGACGCGTGACGAATTCGACGTGGTCTTCGTAGTAGGCGTGGCCAGAAAGGTGGAGTGGGCCGAGATTAGTGATGTGGGATTTGCCGTTTTGAATGACAGTGGCGCCTTCGCGGAGTAAGCCACCGACAGTAGAGACGACGTGAGGCTCGTTGCCTGGGATGGGGTTAGAAGAAAAGACGATGGTGTCGGTAGGTTTGATTTTGATGAACTTATGAGCGCCGGTAATCATGCGGTTTAAGACGGCGTTAAGCTCGCCCTGAGAGCCAGTACAGACAATGCAGACTTTTTCGTCGGGGAGTTTGATGATGTCTTCCATCTTCATGATGGTGTCTTTGGGGACTTTGATGGCGTGCGCCCTTAAAGCTACCTCGACGTTGTTAATCATAGAGAAGCCAGAGAAGGCGACTTTGCGCCCGCGGGCGTGGGCTTCTTTCAATACAAGCTCGATGCGGCCGATTTGGGAGGAGAAGCAAGAAACGATGACGCGGCCATTGGCGTAGTGATCCATGACGCGGCCAAGGTTTTCTCCGACGTCAAATTCGGAGTGAGGGTGCTTGCCCGGGGAGTCGATGTTGGTAGATTCGTTGACGAGGAGGGCGATACCTTCGTTTTTGGCGATTTCGTCAATGCGAGCATAGTCAGTTTGGACGCCGACAGGGTTGGCCTCGTGGCGCCAGTCGCCAGAGAGGTAAATGTTGCCATTGGGCGTGCGGACGACGATGGCGGCGTTGCCGGGAATGGAGTGCAAAGTGTGAATAAACTCAACGGAAAGGTGCTCGCTGACCTGGATTTTTTCGTGGCGGAAGGGGTCGACGGCGATGTAGTTGAGGTCGGGTTCATCGTCTAGTTCGGACATTTGTTTTTTAATCATGCCGATGGTAAACTCGGTGGCGTAAATCGGGGTAGTGGGGTTGAACTTTGGCAGAAGGTGGCGGCAAGCGCCAATGTGGTCCAAGTGGGCATGAGTGAAGAGAATGGCCTTGACGTTGTTTTTATTGTCTTCTAGATACTTAATGTCGGGAATGAGGTAGTTGACGCCAGGATAGTCGCCGTCGGCGAAGAGAACACCCATGTCGATGACAAGCATCTCGTTCTTGTATTCGATGACGGTCATGTTCTTGCCGATGCCGATTTCTCCAAGGCCGCCGATGGGGATGATGCGGACGGCTTCTGGGTCGGGACGAGCTTTTTTGAGCATGGCGTTAGTGACCTGCTGGCCATGGTAGCCATTGTAGCGAGATTTGTTGACGGGGATGCCGATGATATGTTGCGTGGCCTGAGCGTTGACGTCTTGAGAAAGCATGCGCTGATGGTGAACCATCTCGCCTTTGCGAGTGGAGACGCTGAGGTTGACCTTGCGTTTCTCGGCCTCGGTCTTGGCAGGTTTGGGCTGGGCTTTGGGAGCCTTGGCCTTTTTGCTCTTTGGAGTGCTTTTGGCAGGTTTGTGCTTGACGAATTTGGCGTCTTTGCCGCCAGGGGCAAAGTTAGAGTTAAAATTGCGTTTTTGGGCTTCTTCAAAGCGTTTTTTGATGTCGGGGAGGCGCTCGGCACCCTGTTTGAGTAGCCGCGCACGGCGCTCTTGTTCAGATTGATTCATAAAATCCTTTTAGATATTGTTAAAAACAAGTGAAATAATTAACTCTATTTTACCGCATAAGCGGGATAATGTCAAGCCAGTTAGACGACGCGGGCGACTTCTTCGAGGGTGGTGATGCCATTTAGGGCCATGAGGAGACCCTTTTGTTCTAGAGTGAGCATGCCGTTTTTCTTAGCGGCGGCTTCGATTTTGCGAGTGTTGGCGTCGGCAACGTCACCACGAAGGAAGTCGGAAATTTCTTCGGAGACGACGAGCTGTTCCATGATGACGGAGCGGCCGCTGTAGCCAAAGGGGTTTTCTGCTGTGGGGACGGGGTGGTAGAGGCGGATGTGGTCCGGGTCGAAACCGTCGACGCCGTCGAGAGTTTCCCTAATGTATTTTTTGACCATGTCGTCGGGAACGTATCCTTCTTTGCTGTCGGTGAGTTTGCGAACGAGGCGCTGGGCGACGACGAGGCGGATGGAATTGGCAAAAATGGGGTTGGTGCCGATGAGGTCAATCATGCGGGAGAAGGCGGCGGCGGAAGAGTCGGCATGGAAGGAGCTTAAAACGAGGTGGCCGGTGATGGAGGCCTGAATGGCAGTTTTGGCGGTGTCGGCATCGCGAATCTCGCCAACCATAACGACGTCTGGGTCGAGACGCAGAACGGAACGCAGACCTTCAGCAAAGGAACCGCCGTTGTTGGTCTTGATGGGGATTTGGGAAATGCCGGTGATACCGTATTCTATCGGGTCTTCCAGGGTAATAATCTTTTTGTCGGTGGTATTGAGGGCGTTTAACATGGAGTAGAGGGTGGTGGATTTACCAGAGCCAGTGGGGCCGACCATGAGGACGAGGCCGCGAGGCTTGCGGATGATTTCGTCAATCTCGAGCTTTTCTGCTTCGGAGAGGCCGAGGAGGTCGAGCTGAAGGAGTGATTCGTCAAAGTTAAACAGACGCAAGACGGCGTCTTGGCCGTACATGGTAGGGACGGTCTCCACACGGACGTTTAAGATGTGGGTGGATTTGTCGCGGTGGATTTCTGTTTGCAGGTGGCCGGACTGAGGCTTCATGCTCGCGGCGGAGACGTTGGCGCGAGAGGAAAGCTCACCCATGATGACGCGGTAACGGTCTTTGCTGAGATTAGCCACGGGGTGAAGAAGACCATCGACACGCATGCGGATGCGGATGCCTTCGCGAAGGTTTTCTATGTGGATGTCGGAAGCGCCGAGCTTGTCGGCCTGGTCGAGGAGAAAGTCGAAGACTTTTTCTGAGGAGACCTCATTGAGGGTCTTGGAGACTTCGGTGATAGTCTCAGAATCGCCTTCGCCGCCGATTTTGATGTCGTCGTATTTGACCTCCTTGGGCGGGTCATAGCGGAGCATGAGAATGCGATAAGCGGAGCCAGAGATGAGGAAGAAGTCGACGCGTTCTCCTTCTTTTTCGTAACTGTCGCGAATTTCTTTAAGTAGATGACGAGGAGTCTGCGAGGTAATCATGAATTGGTAATGCTCGCCGTCGCCGCCTTTAGAGAGAGGAAGGATGAAGCTTTTGTGCATTTCTTCCTTGTCAAGCAGGCCGTTAACAAGCGGGATGGAAGACTCAAACTCGCGAGTGTCGAGGTAGGGCAAGCCAAGAATGCGGGCGCGGTTGCGAGTCGCGGCCTCTTCGTTTTCCCTTCTTTTAGCTTGGAGTTCTTCCTCGTTCATGCTTATGATTATAACACGCTTTAATCTAAACGGAAAGTGTGTTATAATATCGGACATGCGTAAGAAACTTAATAAAGTGATTGCGAAGCTGAATCGCAATAATAATCACAAACACAGCGACAAGCGCAAACACCTGCGCCACAAAGACGGTCGCTAGAAAAGTCTGCCTAGGATTTAGGCAGATTTTTTCTTGGCTTTTGCTGGCTTGAGTTCAGCAGTGAGGAAGCTAGTGACAAGAGAGCCGGCGAAGTTGCCGAGGATGGCGAGGATGAGCGACCAAGAGAAGCCAGCGGCAACACCCATAGTGATGACGTTGGCGATGCAGTGCTGGAAGCCGCAGAAAATGAAGAGCGGGATGCCAAAGATGATGCCGAGCGGAGTGCCGAGCTTGTACATTTTGACGGCGAGGTACATGATGACGCCGCAGAGGAAAGATTTGACGAAGAAAGCGAGGGAGAAGTCCCAGGTGGCGACTTTGTTCGTGGCGGCTTCGATAATGGAAGGGTCGGCAATGCGGAAGAGGAGGCCGATGAGGTAGCCAGCAGCGAGGTTGACAGCGAGAATAATCAAAAGGTCGGTGAGCTTGAGCTTGTTTTCTATGAAGAAGCCGCATTTGCCAGTGAAGAGATTGAGCCCAAGATAACAGACACCAAGAAGGCCAAAGGCGAAGATGATGGGGCCGATGGGATTGCCGAGCTTGAGCAGGGCGAAATTGCCAAGGGCGATAAGAAGAGAGGCGGCGATGGATTTTTTGATTAAATCAATCATGCGGCTCCTTAGACTTGAGATGATTAAAGAAAGTCTTGACGGTGAGGTAAAGCGGAGGGAGAGGGTCTTCGGTTTTCATGTATTCGTAAGTAATGGAGCCGTCGGCGGCGGAAACTTTGGCGTAGTAGCGCCAAAGAAGGCCGTGGCCGAAAGTCTCTAGGTGTTTCTCTGGGTCGGAGATGGCGTCAGAGAGAAAGTCCTCTAGACGGTTGAGGTAGCGAGCTTGTTTAACTTTGTAGCTTTTGTTGAAAATGTTTTCCCAAAGGTTTTTCTCGGCGAAATATTCGAGAACTTCTTCGTTCTTCCCTTCGGGGGTGATTTCGTTGCCAAAGGCGTCAAACTTTTTGGCGGCGTTGAACTCTTTGTCGAGCGAGGCAAAGTGCTTTTCTACCTCGGCGAGATAATCGTCCATTAAGCTCTTTAAAAGATTTTGAAAATCTTCATCGAGAGCTTTGCGCTTTTTGTCGCTTTCTTGCGTTTCTTCATCCCAGAACATTAAACCTATTGTATCATAGATTTTGAGTTTTATGGTAAAATAAACACATGGGCCGCCTTAGCTCAGTGGATTAGAGCACTTGTCTTCGGAACAAGGGGTCGTGGGTTCAAGTCCCTCAGGCGGTACCAGATTAAGCTGACAAAAGAAGCCATAATTATGAAAAAATCATTAGTAAGAATACGCCATGCCAGATCTAAGAAGGATTTTCCGTTTTTGTCGCTAGAGGAGGGGGAGTATGTGGAACTCATGGTTACGCGCTCGAAGGTAGGTTTGATTTTGCTGTGGGTGATGGTACTAATAGTGATGGCGCTACTAGGCATTGTGTTTGCGATAGCGATTGGCTCACTCACTCGCACGCGAGCTATCAACGCGCAGACGATGGCGTACTTTTGGTTATTTGCGGCGTGTATATCGGTGATTATAATGGGTATAGGACTGGCCGCGAGCAAAGTGTATCTTGGTAATAAGTTGTTTATCACAAACAAAAGACTGTTCTATTATAAAGTGGATTCGCTGTTTACAAAGTCGGTGAACGTGATTGACCTCTCTAGGATAGAAGACGTATCGTTTAAGCAAAATGGGATTCTTGACCATATGTTTTCTATAGGAACGATACGAATGTCGACGGTGGGTGACGAGACGACCTATACGTTTAAATATGTCGATACGCCGAAAGACGAGATGGATTTAATCGCACACCTGGTGCATAATCAGAAAGCGAAGTAGACTCGGCGATGATAATTGGGCAATTTTGTGATACCTACCCGCCAAACTTGGACGGCGTGGGACGAGTGGCGTTAGCGTATTGCGAGGGATTGAAAAAGCTCGGAAATGCAGTGTATTATGTGGGGCCGAATAGTCCAAAGGTGGGTGAGGCGGAAGAGCTGAATACGGTATTGTCCGCGAGCTTGAAAATCCCGACAGAGCTACATAGGGTGGGGGTGCCGTGGATTAGCCCGAAGTACCGCAAGAAGTTGGCGGGAATACCGTTTGATATTGTGCATGCGCATAGCCCGTTTTCTGCGGGGATGGAGGCGGCGCGAATTGCGAAGAAGTTAAATGTGCCACTAGTGGCGACGTTCCATAGTAAGTTTTATGATGATGTGATGAAAATTACACATTCGAAAATGATATCGCGAACGGTGACAAATAGTATTGTGGAATTTTTTAACAAGTGCGATGCAGTGTGGGCGGTGAACGGTGGGACGGCAGAGGTACTGCGAGATTATGGGTTTGGCGGGAAAATTTTGGTAATGGAGAATGGGACGAACGCGACGAGGGTACCTCGCGAAGTGATGGAAAGAATGCAGATGAGAGTAGGTTTTGTGGCGGGCGTGCCAATGTTGCTGTTTGTAGGGCAACATAATACCAAGAAAAATCTTGACGGGGTGATTCAGGCGTGTGCGATTTTGAAGGAACGTGGTGTGAAGTTCCGTTTGGTGACGGCGGGCGATGGGCCGGATTTTGAGAAGCTAGTGAAATTGGCGAAAAAGCTGGGGCTAGAAAACGAAGTGCAGTTTCTAGGATTTGTGGGGGATTTTGAGGAGCTAACGGCGCTATATAGGATGGCGGATTTGTTAGTGTTTCCCAGTATGTATGACAATGCGCCGATGGCGCTGCGCGAAGCTGCGGCGGCCGGTACGGCAGGGCTCTTGGTGGCCGGCTCGACGGCGGCGGAAGATTATCGTGATGGCGAGAATGTGTTCGTAGCAAAAGACGTGACGCCGGAAGCGATTGCAAAGAGGATAGTTGAGGCTTTGCCCTATACTAGCAAAGTGGGAGTGGAGGCGAAAAAGACCATTCCGATTTCTTGGGAGAAGATCATGGAAAAGGTGATGCGCGAGTACGAAGCATTAATTATCGAAAAACAAGGGCGTATCAGAAGCATATCGTGATATAATTAAGCTATGACTGAAGCTAAAAAAATCACGAAGAAGAAAGATACTAATCCTGACCATAAAGTGATTGCCGATTATAACGGCTATGACTATAAGAAAATTTTCTGGGAGGATGGCAAGCGCGACTATGAAGACCTTGCCGACCGCATGGCGGTGCGCAAATTGCTCCCGGATGCGATGGATGATTTTGTAGACATCGCCGGTGGGTACGGAAGGTTGGCAGATGAATACCTCGGCCGGACAAAGCACGCGACGATTTTTGACTATTCAAAGACGGAGCTGGCCGATGCGAAGAAAACCTATGGCGACCGCATCATGACCAAGGCGGGAGATATTTATGAGCTGCCGTTTGAGGACGAGAGTTTTGACGGGCTGATGATGGTGCGAGCGACGCATCATTTTAAGGATATGAAGAAGGTGGTGGAGGAGCTGTATCGAGTTTTGAAGCCGGGCGGGATAGCGGTGATTGAAGTAGCTAGCAAAAAGACTTTGCCAAAAATGTTCCGCTATTGGTTCCGGAAGTCCGATATTAATCCGTTTGAAGTGTCGCAGTCGTATCTCAAAGAGTTGGAGATGTATAATTATCATCCAAAATACATGGAGCGGATTTTTAAGAAGCAAGGATTTAAGATTCTGAAAGTGTTGTCCGTTTCTAACTTTCGTTCGAGGAAGTTGAAAAAGATTTTTGGCACGAAGATGCTAGGGCGGATGGAAAAGGTGGCACAGCCAGTGCTGGCGCCGATTCGCTTTGCACCGTCGATTTATTATAAACTTGAGAAGCCGGCGAAAGAATAATGAGCGACGCTCCGATTGGCGTGTTTGACTCGGGGATTGGCGGGACGACGGTCCTAAAGTCTGTGCAAGAATTGTTGCCGAATGAGAACTATGTGTTTTTTGGTGATTCGGCAAATTGTCCGTTTGGGACAAAAAGCCCTTCAGAGCTAAGACAGATTGTGAAGGCGGCGACGGAGCGGTTGCTGGAACGCAAGGTGAAGCTAATCATTGTGGCGTGCAATACGGCGACTACACAGACGATTGAATATTTGCGTGAGACTTTTCCGGAAGTGCCGTTTGTGGGGACGGAGCCAGCAGTGAAGTTGGCGTGCGATGGGGGATGGACGCAGATTTTATTGTTGTCGACGGAGGGGACGGCGCATGCACCAAGGACGGAGGAGCTGATTCATGAGAATGTGCGGCCTGGACAAACGATTGTTAATCTTCCCTGTTTGGGGCTGGCTGAGGCGATTGAGACGCGCGACCTTACAAAAATCCGTGAGAATCTGAAGGAGAACTTCAAAAATGTGCAGAATCCGGAGGAGGTGGAGGTGGTGATACTGGGCTGTACGCATTATCCACTAGCAAAGGCGGAAATCCAAAAGTTTTTCCCGAAGGCGAAGCTGGTAGATGGTGGCGAAGGGGTGGCGCGGCAAGTGAAAAGATTGCTCGAAGAGCGTGGGCTGCTGAATCCCGCGAAGAAGCGCGGCGAGGTGGAGTACTTCTTCTCAAAGAGAGAAGAATGATATATAATATATATGCAATTTGGGGCAGTCGTTCAACGGATAGGACATATCCCCTCTAAGGATACAATGCTGGTTCGATTCCAACCTGCCCTACCAGCAAAGGCTGACAAAATAAACCATGTCAGCAAAGCAAAGACCCCTGTAAATCAGGGGTTTTTGCTTGTTCAGAAACAAAAGTGCGCTCAAAATGCTGCGTTTATTTCTGACAAAAAAGTGCGCTTCGAATAACTGTGAGACGTTTTGGATTTTTGTCTCACGAGTGTAAAATGCCGAGAATAAAAGATGACTAGGTGGTGAATTTCTTCCGCTTCCTACTCCTGATTTTAATTTCCTGCTGTACCTTATCAAAGACTTCCGGAGAAATAATAGCCTCGTGTGACTTTTCAACATAAAACTTCTTTCGCTCGCCATGGTTCACTTTCACTCGTTTAGTCAAGAAGCTATCAATATAAGTTTTACCCAGGATTGCTGCGCCTTTATATTTTTCATTAGTGAGAATGCTTCTAATACTCTGCGCGTTCCATACCAGGCGCCGCGATGGCGTAAGAATGCCCTCATTAGTTAAGATTCTTGCTATTTCTCTGTAGCTGACTCCGTCTAAAAATATTTGATAAATTTTGCGGATGATTTTTGCTTCTTCTTCAACGACTTCCGGATAACCATCTTTGCCCTTTCTGTATCCAAGAAAGTTTTTATAAGGAAGAGATACTTTTCCAGCCTCCATACTGCGCAGTTTTCCCCAACGAACGTTTTCTGATATAGATCGACTTTCTTCTTGAGCAATCGAAGAAAGAATGGTAAACATAAGCTCTGCTTTGTCATCGAATGAGCTAATATTTTCTTTCTCAAAAAACACTTCCACCCCCAGACCCTTTAGCTGGCGAGTAACAGATAGCGAATCTACAGTATTGCGAGCAAAGCGAGAGATAGACTTGGTTAAAATCAGGTCAATTTTACCGGATTCAGCATCAGCCAGCATTTGGTTGAACTGAGGACGGCGCTTAAACGAAGTGCCGGAAAGTCCTTTGTCGGCATAGATCTTTACAAGCTGCCAGTTGGCATGGCTATCGATAAACTTTGCATAAAAAGACACCTGGGAAAGAAAGCTGCCCTCCTGTTCTTCCTGGTCAGTGGAGACACGGGCATACGCGGCAGCTCGTTTCTTTTTGAGAAATGGCAAATCTAGCCCGCTATCACTGTCTTTTTGAGAGTGCGACTTTTTAGTTCCTCCCGATTCGGCAAACAAACCAAATGGATCAGCGGGAATTTCTGTTACTTTACGATCATGTTTATTGGCATTCATAAGCACTCTTTGCCTTAGTGACAATTATATCTTCCCCGGACAAGAACTCATCGATACTGAATCCATAGAGGCGAGAAAGCTTATAAATGACTTCAAGCTTTATTTGGCAGGTGCCATGCTCGTAGGCATAGAATGTTTGCTTGGCTATGCCCAGCAAATCGCAAACCCGGTTGACGCCAAACTTTTTTCTCTGGCGTAGTTCTCTGAGTTTATGTCCCAACGCAATGTTATCGATGTTCTGCTCGCCGAGCGATCCTTTGGGGAAACAGACCTTAAGCCAAGTCAGATAAATATCTCGATACAGTTCAGCCTCGGTAGGCGTTCGATTATAATCCTCGCCTCCGATTAGGTGCCGGTCTAGAAAATCGGTGTGTTGCCGATCCAGCAAATAATGAATGGCGGTTAGCTGACGGTTAATGGCGAGAACTTCTTCGTAACGCTCACGTTCTTCGTGAACGTCGCGCTCTTTATTTCTAAACGCCCTGCGGTCAGCAAGCATGTTTGGAACAATTTGTTTGCACCAAAGAGAAAAGTCAGCTTCAGTTTTATTCAAGAAAATCACAGGATAAATATAAAAGAATGCATCCGTCTATGCAAGCATGAGCATCGAATAGGTCAAGCCATGTTTTTCAGGATGGTGATAGTGCTGTCTTTGTATTTGATAGACTTAATGATTTCTTCGAACAATTCATAAGAGTAGTCTTGTCGGGATAGCTTGTTGTAGATCTCGGCATATTTTTTAGAATCAAGGCTAATAGCATAGGCATGATCCTCTATCAGCTCAAGCAAAGTGATGAGATCCTTTGCTTCGTCATCGAAAACGATATCCGCGCCGATCAGCTCATATGAGGAAACGTGCTTTTTCTTGCCGTTTTCTAAGCGATTCGTATATATCATGGTTGTCTCCGCCGGGCAGGAAGCTAGTCCAAGAGCAAAATAGAGGGCATCGCCGTAAAGCATGCCGTTGCCATGATTGGCGTAATAGTCAAGAATGGCCTCGTCAACTTTCTCATCGGGCAGAGAGGCCGGAGCATACACTCCACGTCCGACAGACTTAATAGTCCCTTCTTCGGCTAATCGAGAGAACAACTTGAGGTAAGTCTGCTTCTTAATTATTGGAAATAGCGTTTTATGAAGAAAAGCCGCATCAACAATTTCTTCTGGGTGGTCTTTAACGTACCGGCGGATAGCTTCTGTCGTGTTCATGGTAGCTCCTTTCTGTTCTGCCTATATTCTATCATGGATCTGGAGCCTGTTGCACTATCCATTTGACTTTTGATAGAATTATGCGACTTTTTTGTTCGAGGCAATATATTTTGTTGAAGGACCTTTTCCTTCAGTACGCAGATATCCACCAGCTACCAGATCTCCTAATTTTCTTTGTATCGTGCGGCGGGACAAAGTGGACATGATTTCTTCCGCTTCAGAAAGATCAATAGAGCCGAACTCGGCAACGTAGCTGATAATATCACTTTCCTCTCTGGTTAAGCGTCTAGGAATTACATCTTTCTCTACGATCGAGAGAGCTTTTAGCTCCGCTGATAGTATTTCTGCGGATGCCACGAATCCTTCTGTAAAGTATTCCAGCCATGATGTAATATCGGCTGTCTTTGCGTTGGCGTAATTGCCGTTTTGCACAGATTTTAGGGCATCGTAGTATGCTTTTCTATCTACCGCATAATAAGAGTCAAGCACCAAGGATTCTCGGAAGTCGTAGCCGGTCAAAGAAAGATACAAAGAAACCGTAGCTCTGGCCGTACGGCCATTTCCATCTGCGAAAGGGTGAATCGAGGCCAACATATAATGGATTATCCCGGCTATGATGACCGGATGGACTTCTCCCGCTGATGACGATACCCATTGCAAGAATGACCGCAATTCTTCACCGGTTTTCTCTGGTTCCGGAGCATTATAGATTGTTTCTCCATCTTGGTTAACGATATAGACTGGGTTGACGCGTATTTTGCCGGATCTAGTTTCATCAAGGAGCGATTCCGTAATGATTCCATGCAAACTCAGTATGTCGTCCATGGATAGCTCTTTATTGTCCTGTCGTTTTCTTTTAGCGATCCAGTCGAGAGACTTCTTGTAATTCTTTACTTCTATTTCTGCATACTGTTCTTTAGTAAGCTTTTGCTTAGAAAACAAAGTTTTTTCCACTTGCTTGATGTTCAGAGGGTTGCCTTCTATAGATGTTGAGCTATGCGTAGCCTCAACGGTAGCCCGCTTTTTAACGAAAGCCTCGCGCTCTGGCAAGATCCGATAGCCTTTTGCGAGGCCTCGGAGCTCTTCAATACGAGCTATTTGCTGCAAGATTTTTTCTGTTATTGTGTAATTCGGTTTGTACATACACAAACATTATACCACACTATTGAAGAAATCGCGCCAAAATCGCGCCAAATATCGCGCCAGAAGGCGTGCTTGGAAAAATGTGAAAAATGCGTCCCAAAATGCTGGAAAAATGTGTAATAACAGAGGTGGTCTATTTTTCTAAAAGGGTCCTGAAAGAAAAATTAAACTGGGCCGGCCACTAACAAATGTTACAATTTTCCGCGGCCCAACAAAAAGTGTAAAGTCGTAACGTCGCGCGCTTTGGACTAAAACGCTTGATTTATCTCTGTTTGACGGCTCCATAGCGACAAAGACGCATCTGTGATATAATAAGGTTACAGATGGAAAGATGTTTCGTCGAAGATAATATTATGAGAATGTCTACTTTTTGACGCGCAAACTGTTATGAAAAAGATTTTGGCGGTGTCGGGAGGGGTGGACTCGATGGTGATGCTAGATTTGATGTGTGAAAAGTTCCCGAAGAAGGAACTTATTGTTGCTACGTTTGACCATGGAACGAGAGAAAGTGCGAAAGAGGACGTGGAGTTTGTTTGTGAAAAAGCTAGGGCGCTAGGGCTGAGGGAAGTTTATAAGGGTGCGGCGGAGCTGGGGGATGGGGCTAGCGAAGAAGAGGCGAGAGCGGAGCGTTATGCGTTTTTGCGCGAGGTGACAGAGCAAGAGGGGGGTGAGATTTGGACGGCGCATCATTTGGATGATTTGGTGGAGACGGTGGTGATTAATTTTTTGCGGGGGACTGGCGTGCGGGGACTGGCTGCGTTGAATGCGCCAAATGTAAGACGGCCGTTTCTTGACGGGACGTTTGGAGAAGTGTTTGATAAACGTGCGATTTGGAAATACGCGGCGAAGAATGAAATTACTTTCCGGCAAGACCCGACCAATGCGAGCGACGAATATCTGCGCAACCGTGTACGGCCGAGAGTTCTCAAAATGGATTTTGAGCAAAAAATGGAGATTTATGAGTTGTGGCGGAAGCAGAAAAAAGTGGTGAGCGAGATTGATAAGATTGTCAGCAGCTTAATGCCGGAGGATGGTAAGTTTGAGCGAGCGTGGTTTAAGGAAATGGACGAGAATGTGGCGATGGAGATTTTGCGCGGAGCTTTGATGAAAGCCAAGGTGTCGGCGACGCGTCCGCAGATGAAAGATTTTTTGAAGGCCATTAAAGAGTATGCACCTGGGAAAAAGTTTAACCTGCCGGGCGATAAGCTGGTGCGACTGGGGCGGGAAGATTTTACGCTAGAAATGTGTTAAAATAAAAGTATGCTAGTGAATGCTTCGCGACTTTTGAACTATCCGGTACTAAGTTTACATATGGGTGGGCCGATTGCTTGGGTGGATGCGGAAGTGGTGGACCCGGAAAAGTTAAAGATTGTAGCATTTTATGTGGGCGGGCCGATAGTAAAAAATGATCCGGAAGTGGGCGAGATTTTGGAGTCGCGCGACGTGCGTGAATTTTCTAATATTGGCATGATTGTGGATTCGGAAGAAGTTTTTGTAAATCAAGGTGATGTGACGAAGCTAGATAAAATCTTGAGTCTGAACTTTTCTTTGATGGGACTAAAAGTAGAGACAAAGAAAGGCTCGAAGCTGGGGAAGATTATCGACTTTGTGGTAGATACTGAAACATTTATGGTGCATCAGCTGATTGTGAAACGACCAGTGATGAAGGCGTTACTGGACCCGGAGCTAATTATTCCGCGGAAAGAAATTGTGGAAGTGAATGATTATAAGATTATTGTGAAAGACGAAGAAGACAAAATTCGCAAGAAAGCTGTGAAAGAAGAGTTTATACCAAACTTTGTAAATCCGTTCCGAGAGCCAGATTTTTCTGCGAGCAGAATCGATGAAGACGAAAGCACAAAATGACGAAAAACGTGGAGTTTAGGAAAGAATTGTTCATCACGACAGTGATTTGGGTGTTTTTGGTGGTGGGGGCAGGAACGTTTTTGGGTCTGAAAATGTTGATGAAACCAAAAGAAGAAGTAAAGGAAGAAGAGACGGTGGCGGAAGTGGTGGAAGAAGAGGAACCGGAGGGAGAGAAAGTCGAAGAGCCGGAGGAGAAGGAAGAAGAAGCGGAGGAGCCGAAAGTGGAGCCAGCGGCAACGGATGCGTTGGGGCCGTCGCCAGTGGGGACGGGGATTAATGCAAACGGGACAAATTCTGCGACGACTTATGATGCGGTGGGACATGTGGGTGCAGATGGCGTAAAAGTGATTTATTATAAGACGCTAGTGTGGGGGACAGTGGTGGCGAATTTTGAAGATTTCCGAGCGAAAGTAGCGGAGACTTTGAGTGATGCGCGTGGGTGGGTGCGAGGTGGATTACGATTTGTGGAAGTGTCAAGCGGGCAGGATTTGAACATTGTTTTGTCGGATGCGGCGAGTTTGGAGGGATACAATGGGTATTGTTCTGGGTCGCTATCTTGTACTTCTGGTTATAATGAAGTGATTATTAATGATGAGCGGTGGCGTGAAGGGACAGCGGAGACGGCCGGTGGCTTAAGCATACGAGATTACCAAAATATGGTGGTGAACCATGAAGTCGGGCATTGGCTGGGACATTATAATCATACGGAGGCGTGCGAAGTGAACGGTGGAGTGGCGCCGATTATGTTGCAACAGTCGACTGGACTAAGGAATTGCGGAAGCTTTAATCCGTGGCCGTTGGATTCGGAATTGTGGACTCTGCGATAAGTTCCTTCGACAAGTCGTAAGAAAAACCTTGGCGGACGAGATATGCGAGGAGTTTTTCTGCGCTGTATTTATTAGATTTTTTAGCGATGACCTTTTTGATTTCTGAGGCTTCGTCGCGCGTGGAGTTAGATAAGAGTTCGTCGATGAGGGCGCGGTCAATTCCCTTTTTAGCTAGCTCTTGTTCAAGACGGCGAGGAGAGACGCCTTTTTTGACGAAGCGGTTTTCTATAAACCATTCGGCAAAGTGACGGTCGTTTAGATAATTTTTGGCGACAAGTCTACCTATGATTTCTTCAATGTCGGCGTCGGTGTAGTCTAGCTTTTTCTGGAAGCGTTTAAGGCGCAGATGGTCGCGAGTTTCTCGGATGGAACGAGGGCGAGTCAAAACCCATTCCAAAGTCCGACCGTAAAGCTTGCCATATTCGGAAGCATGCTTGAGCCCCTTTAATTCTTGGTCGGTGAGAGTTTGGCCGATCTTGAGATGGAAGTCGACGACCTGAGAAAGGTCAAGCGAAAAGCTGAACTTGCCGTCAACAAAAACATTGACGCGGTCAGGGTTTTTGACGCCCTGTTTTAGGTCGGTGATTTTATTTTCCATTATAAATAGTTCTCGATGTAGAAGCGGAGGACGGGGAGATGAGGCATAATGTAGCGAAGCGGAGGCTTAACGCGAGTGCGGATAAAAACGTCCAAATCTTCAAGTGAAACCCATTCTACGGATTCAACTTCATCCTCGCAGATTTTTAGCTCGTCTTTTTTATGAGTGCGGTCGGAAAGATAAACGTAAATTAGCTTTTTATCGGTCGTGTAGGAGCAGACGTATCTCATTTCGTCGGGTTTGAGTTTTAAGCCGATTTCTTCTTGAGCTTCACGGAGAGCAGCAGTGAGAGCATCTTCGCCTTCGTCGATGTGTCCGCCGGCAGAGGCATCGTAAAAGCCGCCATTTTGGACTTTCGTGGAGCGCTTTTGGAAGAGGATGAAGGTTTGACCAGCTTCGCGCTTGACGAGCCAAACGCAGGAGCCGCCTTCAAGCGACCCATCTTTCTTGGGCAAGGCAACTAGATTAAAACGTTGACAAGGTTTTATATCTTCCACCGTAATCTCCTAATCTTCTGCTTCGCGGCGAGCGGCCTCGGCGCGAACTTTCTTTTCTATTTCAGCCATGAGTTCGGGTTTTTCGCGGAAGAGCTTCTTGACGGCTTCGCGACCTTGGCCTAAAGTCTCGCCGTTGTATTTGAGGAAGGCGCCGGCTTTGTCCATGATGCCGTAGCTGACGGCGAGGTCGAGGACGTCACCAACTTTGGAAATGCCTTCGTTGTACATAATGTCGAACTCGGCAGTGCGGAACGGTGCGGCGATTTTGTTTTTGACGACTTTAACTTTGGTGCGGTTGCCGGTGATGTTATCGCCTTCTTTGATTTGGCCGATTCTTCTGATGTCAAGACGGACGGAAGCGTAAAACTTGAGGGCGTTGCCGCCAGTGGTGGTTTCTGGATTGCCAAACATGACGCCGATTTTCATGCGGATTTGGTTGATGAAGATAACTGTGGCTTTGGACTTGCTGATGATGCCAGTGAGTTTGCGCATGGCCTGAGACATGAGACGAGCCTGGAGACCCATTTGGGAGTCGCCCATGTCGCCGTCGATTTCGGCTTGCGGGACGAGAGCTGCGACGGAGTCGACAACGATGAGGTCGACGGCGCCGGAACGGACGAGAGTTTCGCAGATTTCTAGGGCTTGTTCGCCATTGTCGGGCTGGGAGATGAGAAGGTTGGCGGTGTCAACGCCGATGCGTTTGGCATAGGCTGGGTCGAGAGCGTGCTCGGCGTCGATGAAAGCGGCAGTGCCACCTTGTTTTTGGATTTCTGCGATGGCGTGGAGAGTCAAAGTGGTCTTGCCGGAGGATTCGGGGCCGTAAATCTCGATGATGCGACCCTTAGGGTAGCCGCCGCCGAGCGCAAGGTCGAGCGAGAGAGAGCCAGACGGGATGAGCTGGACGTCAATTTTTTTGGCGTCACCGAGTTTCATAATAGAGCCATCGCCGAAAGTTTTGGTGATTTGAGCGATAGCGAGATTAAGAGCTTGTTTCTTGGCGTCATTTTTAGAGTTTTTATCATTGCTTGGTTTTTCCACCGTTTGGTTCTTAGCCATAATATATTACCTCGTTATTTTGATGTACCCTTATTGTAACTAGTTTTGGGGGATTTGGGAAGAGGGTTTGTGTTATAATTTGAGGTATGGATAATGTGTTTTCTAAAATCATAAGGGGAGAGATTCCCTGCTATAAAATCTATGAAGATGAGAAAAATTTGGCGTTTCTAGATATTGCGCCGGAGTCGAAGGGTCATACGCTGGTAATTCCGAAGGTGGATGTAGATAAAGTTTACGAGCTGGACGACGAAG
Organism: Candidatus Saccharimonadota bacterium; assembly: GCA_017513185.1. Taxonomy (GTDB): domain Bacteria; phylum Patescibacteriota; class Saccharimonadia; order Saccharimonadales; family Saccharimonadaceae; genus Nanosyncoccus. The sequence continues at coordinate 24,632 of JAFXGL010000001.1, read as the reverse complement.
ATTATGATGCATTGTTTCATGCGGTGAAGAAAATTGCGCAGCATATGGAGAAGGTCTTGGGCGCGCGCGTGGTAATGAAGGTGGTGGGGACGGACGTGCCGCATGCTCATGTGCATTTGATGCCGATTGACCCGGAATGGGTACACGGTAGGACACTGAAGTTGACGGAAGATGAGTTTAAAGAAATCCAAGAAAAGTTGAAGTTTTAACTTCACAATAAAAAATCCCCGGTTTAGAGCCGGGGAGATTTTTAGCTTTCTTCTTCTAGAGCGGAGAGGAGAGAGTCTTCGACGTTTTTCTTCTTTTTCTTTTCGGGAGCCTTGGCGAGCTGAATGTCGAGGTCAAAGCCAGTGAGCTTGGATGCTAGGCGGACGTTTTGACCTTGGCGGCCAATGGCAATAGATTGCTGATCTTCCGTGACGAAAATCTTGGCTTTTTTGCCATCAATCTCAACTTTGGCGATTTCTGCCGGAGAGAGAGCTTCGCGGATGTATTCGGAAGCGTTGTCGGACCAAGTGACGATGTCGATTTTTTCGCGGTCACCGATTTCGTTCATGACGGCTTGGACACGAACGCCACGACCACCCACGAAGGTGCCGACGGGGTCAACGCCAGGAACGGTGGACATGACGGCAATCTTGGTGCGGCGACCGGCTTCACGGGCGATGCCGCGGATTTCGACAGTGCCGTTTTCGATTTCGGGGACTTCCTGACGGAAGAGGTATTCGATGAACTCGGCGCAGCCGCGGGAGAGGAGGAGGCCAGTGCCGCGCTCGGAGCGTTCGACACCCTTGATGTAGACCTTGATGCGGGAGCCGACGGTGTAGTATTCGCCGTCGATTTGTTCGCTGCGAGGCATGATGCCAGTGGCGCGGCCAAGGTCGATGCGGACGATGTTTTTGTCGACGCGGGCGACGGTGCCAGTGACGACGGTACCGATTTTATCTTCGTACATGTTGAGGACGGCTTCGCGTTCAGCTTCGCGCAAGCGTTGAATGACGACTTGTTTAGCGGTCTGAGAAGCGACGCGGCCAAAACCTTCGACTTTGTGCTTTTCTTCGACTTCGTCGCCAACTTTTTTACCTTTGGCGGCGGGGTCGTCGGCGGGGATTTCCGTGGCGGGGTTGTAAGCTACGCCTTCTTCGACGACAGTGCGAGCAACGAAAACGTCGGCGTTGCCATTATTCATATTCAAGACGGCGCGGACGTTCATATCTTTGTCTCCGTTGTCTTTGCGCCAAGCGGCGGCAATAGCCATCTGGATGACGTCAAGAACGGTTTCTTCGGGGAGAGATTTTTCTTCGGCGATGACTTTGACCATCGCAGTCATTTGTTTGAGGTCGAGACCTTCCATAATTTCCTTTCTTTGTTAGATTTTAAGGCCTAATACTAAAACGCCCGACCCTTACGGGCCGGTCAATATCTGTATAGTTTTAGTATATATTATATATAGAGAAACGTCAAGAGGCTTTAGAGATGATGGGGCCGACGAGGCTGATGATGGCGTCGAGCTCGGCGCGGTTGTGTTTGATGAAGTTAGTGTGGCCGGTAGGTTTGCCGAAGATGATTTCTCCGTAAGCTTCGCCTTTTTCGTCTTTTAGGGGAGCGGAAGTTTTAGGGGCGTCTTCTGGTAGGCCTTCGCCGTTGGCGCTCCAGGTGTGTTTACCTTTGATAATCCAAATGTTTTCGTAGTGGAGATGTTCGGCGAGGAAGTTGGCGAGCTCGGACGGGTCGACGTGGAAGCGAGAGGATTTGACTTTGCAGAGTTTCTTCACAATGTGCGGGAGGTCGATTTTGTCGTTTGAGACGTAGGAAGTGAGTTCGCCGGAGACTTCGTTGAAGGCGGGGATGAGGAGAATCATGACGACGGCCATGACGAAGTTGAGAATCAAAACTTCAGCGGAGGGGGCGGCGCCGTGGAACATGGCGGAGAAAATGACGAAGAATACGCACATGTAGACGACGGCGATGACGGAGACGAGAACGGCGTAGGTGAGGATTTTGAGAGATTTGCTCTCGAGCTCGAGAATGCGGTATTTGAGGACGACGTAATAATGGAAGAGGATGGCGGCAGACATAGAGAGAGGGCCGACCCAAATGAGGCTGTAGTTCCCCGCCATCGGGAGGATTAGGTCGAAAATACCAGCGAGAGCGCCAGTAAGTCCGAGGCCGACAGCGAGGACACAGAAGCCTCTTGTGTTCATGTGTTTGTTTTTGCGAGAGGTGAAAATTTTGCCGAGCGCGCCACCGATAAGGCCGGCAATCATAAAGGCGCAGAGACCGATGTAGGCGATATAGAGGGGGCAATTATTGAACAAGAGGCGATTTGATACGCCGTCGATGACCATGTCGGAGTAGAAGTCGCCGGGGCTGACGACGATGAGGGTGCCGACGATGGCAGTGAGAATGAGCGTGAGGATGAAGTAAGGCTTGCCGACTTTGTAATCGTAACAGAAGTAGCCGACCAAGGTGGACATCATAATGCAGGCGCTGATGTAGACGACGGGGACGAGAGTGCGTGCGAGGTCGTAGGAGCCGGCGGGGAGAGCGAGAAGCTTGACAATAGAAAAGGCCCAAACGAGGGCAGAGAGGTTGCCAAGGAAGAAAATGGCGGCTTTGGCGCGGTCTTTACGTCCGACGCCGACGAGAATGGCGAGGCCAGAAAGGACGGCAAGAACTGAAATAATTGAAAGTAAAATCGTGATTAATTCCATAAACCTCCGTTTATTTAATATTAGCATAAGTTAAATATAAAAACAAGAAAAAGCCCCTCGATATGAGGGGCAGGGTGGAGGTTAACGTGCGCGGCGGATAGTGAACAAGGCGCCGTAAGGCTGGGCTGTACCGCCGTAGAGCACGGTCGTGTCGACGATTTCGAAAAGACGGTGCTTGCGTTCGCTGTTAATGATAAACAGGGCGCGAGCGAATTTGTTTTCTAAATCGTCGAGCGTGGTGTTGGGTTTCATGCGGGCGGGGCTGGTCGCAAAGGCAAATTTGCCCCAATTCTGCGTCATGACGCCGTTTGCGGTGCAGGGAGTCATGAGCAGGTCGTCCACGAACAACTGGCCGCCGAAACGCAGCAGATCCAAGACTTCGCCAAGACGCTGTACGAAGTCGTCTTCGTTCTGAATGTAGGGCACAACTCCGGTGAGCAGGGCTGCGTGAGCCTGGCCGCGGAAGGCACCACCCATCAGGAACTGGACGTAATCTTCGCAGACGAAGTGGAAGTTGGGACGCTCAAAAACGTTGTCGGCAGGGTTGTTTTCTACAATGTAGATGTCGTGGTTGAAATGCGGATTCCAGCCGGTGAAGCGGCCTTCCATGAAGCGACCGCCGCCGATAGAAATGGTGCGAATCGGATTCTGATAGAGTTCCGCGGCAACTTTCTGGCCGTGGGGCAGGAGCATGGCTTCGATTAAAGCCAGTTTTTCTGCCACGGCGATGGCGCGTTCGCGGAAGTAGACGAAGGCCGGCAGACGCAACATGATACGGTAGGAAACGTCGTCTTTTGAGACGATGAAGCGTTCGCCATCGACACGGGTGCCGACGCCAAAGGCCATTTCCATGGATTTGGCCATTTGGCCGGTCTGCATGTCGACAATGTAGCCGAAGTAGCTGGGGGATTTCCAGGTTTCGTAATCCAGCATCATCTGGTAGTAGCCAGGATTCTGAAGCAGGTGTTCAACCATGGGCCAATGCTGGTCGAAGTAGTCGGTAGAGAAGCCCATGGCGTCGATGGATTCGTGCCAAAGGCTGTGCAGTTCGGCGATGTATTCGGGCCGGGTCGGGATGTGGTCTAAGAGAAACTTCTGGCTGAGCTTAAGCTCGTGCAGGTCGTTTTCTGGAGTGTAGACTGGGAAAGTGGCAGTGTCACGGGAGTCGGCGCGAATGATGTCAAGCGGCAAGTGCATGTTTTTATCCATAGCAAAACCTCCAAAAATTTAATGAGCTCCACCCTATAGCCTATGATTTTACCATAAAAAACCACTCCTTAAAAGCAGAAGCGTTTTGGGCGTAGGCGGAAATTTCCGTGGTACACCCGAGAGGGCTTGAACCTCCAACCTTCAGCTCCGGAAGCTGACGCTCTATCCAATTGCGCTACGGGTGCGTGAGAGAATTATAACATATTTTTAGGTTATAGAGTAGGTGACTTGATTTTTCTTATGTTTTGTGGTATAATAAGAGTATGTACATTATCAATTTGTGAGGTGAAGAAAGTGGCATATTCTTACGAAGACTTGATTCCTGATTCTCTGTACGACGAGCGGATACCAGTTAGCGGAAAATATGATTTTCTGTATATGGGCCGCGAGAGCATTGCGAAAATGCGTGATTTGTGGATGGCAGATGCAGAGCTGTATGCCGACTGCGGTATGTCGGCGGCTTCGATTGAAACGCGGATGCTGCTTGTGTCGGAAGCGCAACATTGCCGAGAGCAGGCGCAGAAGCTGGAAGAGTTGATGGCGGACGCCGAAAGTAAGCCATCGATTTTCCGCGAGTTGCCGACCGTGCCGATGAGCCGAGTAACCTGTGCGTTGCCGGAGACCGGCGGCGTGTATGTGAATTGCGTGCTGCTGAGGACGATGAGGGATGAGAACGGAAAGCTGGTCTATGAAGTGAAGACAAAAGATGGGCGGACGGTTTGTTTCTGTCCTGATTCTTCCTCGGTTGTTCCGACCGAAGATTGGCCTTATCTGAAGTGTCATCCAAATTTCTTTGCGTTCTATCGCTCTATCGGTGTAAAGCCATCGCGCAGAACTTAAACCCCACAATAAACCCTCCGGTGTAGGCCGGAGGGATTTTGCTTGGTCTTGATTTAGGCGCCGACGCGGTCTTTGCCGTTTTTGCGCGGGGAGTTTTGTTCGATGTATTCGATGATTTTTGACGCGACGTCGCGGCCGGTGACTTTTTCGATGCCGAAGCCAGGGGAGGCGTTAACCTCGAGGACGAGCGGACCTCTGTTGGAGCGCATGATGTCGACACCGCAGATGTGGAGGCCCATGGCCTTAGCGGCTTTAAGGGCGGTTTTCTTTTCTTCGTCGGTGAGTTTAATTGGGGTACCAGCGCCACCTTGGTGAAGGTTGGAGCGGAAGTCGTCGTCTAGTGAGGCGCGTTGCATAGAAGCGACGACGCGACCACCTACGACGAAGGCGCGAATATCGGTGCCGGCGGATTCTTTGATAAATTCTTGAAGAAGGATGTTGGTGCCATCTTCATTGTAGAGGTAAAAAGCCTGAAGCGCGGACTTGGCGGCCTTTTTAGTGTCGGCCAAGATGACGCCGTTACCATGGGTGCCAGTGGCGAGCTTGATAATGACCGGAAGGCCGATTTGCTCGAGAAGGTCGTCGATGTCGGAAGTGTTGCGGGAGACGAGAGTCTTGGGTGTGTCGACGTCGTATTTAGCGAGAATCTGAGCGGCGCGCAGTTTATCGCGGGCACGAGTAATAGCTACAGAGGTGGCGGAGGTCCAGACGCCTTGCATCTCGAACTGACGGACGACAGCACAGCCGTAGCGGGTCATGTTGTTGGAAATGCGAGGCAAAATGGCGTCAAAGCCGGTGAGCTTTTCGCCTTTGTAGAAAACATCTGGATGTTTGTCGTCGAGGGCAAGGTAACAATTCTTATATTTGATAACCTTGACGTCGTGGCCACGCTTTTCTGCCTCTTCGACGAGGCGCTTGGTGGAGTAGTTGGCGTTGCCGTTGGATAATATAGCAAGTTTCATAATCTCTCCTTTATTCCCTTGTTACATAGTTTTACCATATTTTTGGTGAAATGCATAGGGGTTTTTCTCTAATTCCTTATTTAGCTTCGGAGTTTTGGGGTTGGACTGTTTTTTGACGGCCATTTTAGAGACGTCTACGATGAATTTGCCGTTTAGGGTGCGGCGGCCAATGAGAACCGGGAAGTTGTTGCGCGAGCGATCGGCCAGGGTGAACATGGCGTGAATTTTGTGGCCATTAACCTTGAGGTCGAGCTCGGTGCGGTAGCGGATGCGTTCGTCACCGTGGCCGGAGCGGACGATTTTAACCTTGTAATCGTCTTTTGGGCGCCTGATGACCTCACCGGTGTAAAGAGGAGAGACGGCGTCAAAAAGTTGAAAGCTCAGGGTGCCGTCTTTATCGACGTCGATGTGGGAAGCCCAAATAGAAGAGCTGTCGGCGCCGGTGTCGGTTTTGGCCGGGATGTTCTTGATGCCGGCGATTTCTACATATTCGGTGGCACCAATGATTTCTAGGTGTTGGTCGTTCATATCTTTCTATTATACCATACTTTTTATGTTTAGTCAATGATGGCAAACTTATTTTTGCCTTTTTTGAGGAGAGCAGGGCAATCGATGACCTTGGTGTCGTCGAAGACTTTTTCGCCATTAACAGAGATAGCGCCGGAGGCGATGAGCTTTCTGGCTTCGGACTTGGAGGTGGCGAGGCCGGTGGAAACGAGGTCGTCGACGAGCTGAACGCCGAGAGGGGCGTTGGGTAAGAGTTCGGCGAAGGATTTGAGCTCTTCGGCGGAGAAAGTGAGGTCTTTGCTGAAGAGTTTTTCGGTGAGGGCGATGATTTTGCTGGCGACGACGGGGCCGTGAACGACCTCGGTAGCACCCTTGGCGAGAGCTTTTTGAGCAATTCTCTGCTCGGGGGCTTTGGCGTGGTCGGCGAGGATTTTTTCTAGCTCGGGTTTGTCGAGGAGGGTGTAAATTTTGAGCAAGTATTCGACAGAGGAGTCGGGCTGATTAAGCCAGAATTGGTAGAAGTCGAAGACAGTGGTGAAGTTTTCTGATTTTTCTCCGCTAGGCTTCAAAGTGGGGGCGGCGGCGAGCCAGACGGCGTTACCTTCGCTTTTGCCGAATTTGCGACCGGTGACGGGGTCGATGACGAGTGGAGTAGACCAAATGTCGGCCTCGGTGTTTTCTAGGCGACGGATGAGATGAATGCCGGAGGCGCAGTTGCCGTATTGGTCGGCGCCGCAAAGTTGGAGCGAGACGCCATATTTACGGTAGAGGTGGAGAAAGTCGTAACCCTGGATGAGGGTGTAGGAGAACTCGGCGTAGGAGATACCGGAGCCGCCTTCACCGATGCGGTTTTGGACGAACTGGCGGTCGAGGAGTTGGGTCATGGAGAAAGTTTTGCCGATTTCCCGGAGGAAGGTGAGGTAGTTCATATCTTTAAACCAGTCGAGGTTGTCGAGCATGGTGGTTTTGTCGGAGTGGATGATTTGCTCGACTTGTTTTTTAATGCAGGATTTGTTGTGTTCGACCTCTTCGAGAGATTTGAGTTCGCGTTCACCGTTTTCTTTGGGGTCGCCAATTTGACCGGTGGCACCACCGACGAGGAGGTAGGGTTCGTAACCGTGACGAACGAAACAGGCGCACATCATGAGGGCGGCGAGGTTGCCGATGGTGAGAGAGTCGGCAGAGGGGTCGGCGCCCCAATAGAACTTTTTAGACTCCCTGGTGTCGAGCTCTTCAGGGTTTTTAATCGTGGTTTTAGCGGCGAATCCACGCCAAATAAGTTCTTCGGATAGTTTCATACTTTGATTTTACCACAATAGAGAGCCAAGGGCTAGATTTTCACGACGAGAGCGGTGCGGTCGTCGACCTTGGTGGCGCGACGAACGAGATTTTGAGCGGCGACATTTGGAGATTCGGCGGTGGAGACGATTTGGGCGAGCTCCGGCTCGGGGATGAAATCTTTTTCAAAATCGCCCGTGATGCCGTCGGAGTTGAAGAGAATAGAGTCGCCTTTTTGCAGTGGAACGAGGCCGACTTGATTGATGCCACTGCAGACAGGGGTGCCTTTGCTGTTTTTACCGAGGGAGTTGGTGACTACGTTGCCATAGCCTTCGTCCTGAGTGAGGGCGCGGATGTGCTTGCCACGGATTTGATAGATGCGTGAGTCGCCGACGGAGGCGTAGAGGAGATGGTGTTGACCGTTTTCGTCCTGAAGGATGCGACCAACGACGGCGGTGGTCATGCCGGCGTTAGGGTTTTGAACAACGCTGCGATTAATGGCTTCTAGAAGGGAGTGCATACCTTCTATACTGTTAGGGGCGCCTTTTTCAAAAACGCAGTGACTGAGGGCGTGAGCTGCTGTGGTAGAAGCCTCGGCGCCACCTCTTACGCCGCCGGCGCCGTCAAAAACGGCGAAGATGCCTTGGTCGGCGTTGATGTAAGCGTGGTCTTCAATGGGGCGGTTGGGCTTGTCGATGAGGTCGCCGCGGTTGAGCATGGAGAGACCGTAGTCTGTAAAAAGTTGTTCGCGGGATTTGGCTTTTTCACCGACGGGGTGCATGATGGAGCTGAAATTTTGGCGGAGTTTGTTTTTGACGTCTTCGAGATTCAAAACACGGCGACCATTAGCGCGGTTTTCTTGACGAGGGAGAGAGATGGCTTCGCCGTTTAACGTGTCGGCGCGTTCGAAAGATTCGGAGGGCGGTACGACCGGGCGCCACCGTTCGTGTTTGCCGGGACCTTTAGAATCTGGCCCGAGAGAATCGGACTTTTTGGCGTGTCTAGGGATGTATTCTTCACTCATGGTTAAATTATAACACGTTTAGTCGAGCGAAAGTTGGTCGATACCGTGTTCGCGGGTGTAGGCGCGGTTGTCGTCGAGGAGTTTAAGATATTTTTCGGCGAGGTCGGGGCGACCTAGTTTTTCGGCGAGGTCGGCCGCGAGGTCGTAACGAGAGTTGTGATTGAGAGCGAGCATTTCGAGCGGGGTGGTGGTGGAGCCTTCTTCGACGAAGCCGTGAACGGAGAGGCGATATTGATTAGTGTAGTTTATGAGAATGTTCTTTAACGTGTCTGGGTAGCCGTGGAAGCTAGCGACGATGGGGAGGTGCTGAGTGAAGTAATCATTGAATTGAGATTGCTCGAATTTTTTGACGGTGGTGCCGATGGCGCCATGGGTGAGCGAGTTGATACCGATGAAGCGAAGGCGAGTTTCGGGGCGGTCTTGCTTGATGATTTCGCGGGCGCGAAGCATTTCGCGGGTCGCGATGTCACCAGCGGCGGTGAGGATGATTTCTGGGTCGGGGTCGGAGGCAAATTGAAAAATGCTGGCGCCGCCGTTGTCGAAGAGGAATTTGGCGTGGTAACCGTCAATCCAACGAGGGGTATCGTTTTTGTCAAATGTTGTAAGATTTACAACATTTTCGGTAGTGAGCATGAAATTGAAGGCAGCTTCGGCGGCGGAGTCGTCGACCGGGAAGAGACAGTTGACGCGACCGCTCGGGACGTCGAGGAGGTCAGAGATAGTGGCAGGAGATTGGTGTGAGAAACCGTTGTGATCCTGGCGCCAACACATAGAGGTAGAGAGAAGGTTGACGGCAGGCCAAGGCTTGCGCCAGGCGACGGCGTCCATTTGTTTGTAAAATTTGATTTGCTGAAGGATTTGCGAGAGGATGATGGAGAAGAAAGCTTCGTAGCTGGTCATCATGGCTTGTTCGCCGTTTGAGAGGTGGCCGAGCAGAGTGGCAAAAAGGGTGTTTTCCGAAAGAAGTTCGACGATGCGGCCGTTTGAAGCTTCAGGAAGGTCGAAATCTTCGATGGGCAAGCTCCAGGCGCGTTTTTCTGCATCGTAAACCTCGGCGAGGCGGTTAGAAGTGGTTTCATCGGGAGAGAAAAGGTAAAAGTGAGGGTCTTTGGCGAATTGGCCAGCTAGAAGGTGGCCAAAGGTTTTGGCGATGTTAATGTTTTCGGTGCCGGGGTTTTCTACGCGTTCAATCATAAGTCAAAGCCTTTCTGTTGGTCGAAAAGTTCTTCAAAATGGTAGGATTTGAGCCAATCTTCTAGGAGATGTAATTGTTCGTCGTCGGACTTGGCGAGAGGGAGCGGGATTTGATGGGCGAGGTAGTTCCCGGCGACTTTGTTGCCGCTGACTTCTAGTGGGCCGGTGTGGCCTTTTTCGTTCTTAAAAATGATGAAGGGGGCCTGGAGAGTTTTAGCTTCAGCGAGAATGTATTGGAATTTTTCTGGATCGTCGTCTACAACGAGGGGAGTAAAGCCAAAGCCGCGGATGGTCTCCATTTGTTCGTGTTCAGACTTGCGAGCAAAGACGGTGGGGCCGGAGATTTTGTAGCCGTTGAGAGATAAGATGGGGAGAACTTTACCGTTTCCGTCGCCGCCGAGAAGTTTGTTTAGGTTCATGGAAGCGAGGGCGGTGCCAGTCTCAAATTCGCCGTCGCCGAGCAGGACGGCAACGGATTTTTCTGGATGGCCGAGTGCGCTGCCGTAAGCGGCGCCGAGGGCGTAGCCGAGTTCGCCGCCTTCGGTGATGACAGTGGGGGTGAGGGGTGAGGAGTGGCTAGGGAAGCCGCCTGGGAAGGAGAAGTTTTTGCAAAGGTATTTGATACCATCTAGGTCGCGCGTGGCGCGATGGTCGACTTTTTCTAGTTCGCCGTCGAGAAAGAGGTTAGCCTGGAGGGCGGGAAAGCCGTGACCGGGACCGAGAATAAATTGGAAGCTGGAGTCGAAATGTTTAAGATTGGCATAAACGACGTTGATGCCGTGGCAAGTACCCCAGTGGCCGAGGAGGCGAGGTTTAATGTCTGTCGGAGAGAGTGGCTTTTCTAGTAGAAAATTGTCGAGTAAGAAAAGCTGGGCGACGGTCAGATAATCAGCGGCGCGGATGCGGCGACGAAGGTGGTCGGTGTCTGCGAAAGAAATGCCCACTTGATAGTTCATGAGTTTATTTTAGCATAAAAAGTTTGCTAGAGAAAGCGGGTTTGGTATAATCAGAGATATGGAATTATTTATTTTATTGGCCGTACTCGCCGTGTTGGCTGAGACGACCTACCTCACAACTAAAAAATTATTAGAAAAAAATGCGAAGCCTAAGGGGCATCGCAAAGTCTACGTTGATACGTCGGCACTGATTGACGGGCGGATATTGGAAGTCGCGAAGACGGGGTTTTTGAGTGATGATTTCGTAATTCCCCGCTCGGTGACACGAGAGTTGCAGCTGCTGGCGGATGGGAAAGATATGGAAAAGCGTAAACGCGCACGGGATGGGCTAGATGCGGCGAACGAAATGGAGCGCGTGGTGTATTTTAATACGGAGATTTTGGATGATTCGTATCTCGGGAGGATGCTGGTGGATGAGCGATTACTATTGCTCGCGAAGGAAAATAAGGGTGTGATTTTGACTTGTGATTATAATTTGGCTAAGGTGGCGGCGACGGAAAATGTGGAAGTGCTAAACATTAATGACCTCGCTATGGTGTTAGGCAATAAGTTCCGCGCGGGAGATAGGTTGCGCGTGAAAATTACCGAGAAAGGCCATAACCCGAATCAAGGTGTGGGACATCTGAAAGACGGGACGATGGTAGTCGTGGACGGCGCTAGCAATAAAATCGGGCAAGAGCTAGATGTGGATTATGTGAGATTCCTGCAAACCTCCGCGGGAAGAATGATTTTCGCAGAGGTGCCAGGCGGTAAGTCTTCTCGGCGCAAGGCGATTAGTCGGAAGAGGACGAGCTAGCTGGAATACTGACGGTGGTGGAATCGGAAGCGCCATAAGTTTGGTCTTTGACGGTGATGGTGATAGTGCCTTCTTTGCCAGTGATGCTATAGTTTGGAGTGAAGTTGGTCTTGGTGATGGTGCCGGACATGGCGTTGCCATTGCCCGGAGTGATAGTGTAGGTACCGCCGATGATGCCGCTACCGGAGACGGAGATGGAGATGGACTTGGAACTGGCGTTGTAGGAGGCGCTAACGTGCGGGGCGGTGTAGCTACAATCGTCGGATTCGTCGCGGTTGTAACCGTCAGGGACGTTATAGACTTCTTTCTTGGTCATGGGGTCGATGACTTTGGTGACTTCGATAGATTCGACATAGTCGGGGTTAGTACAGGAGGCGGCGAGCTTATGATTGAAGCGGTTAAACTGGAGAGTTTCCTTGGAGACACCGGTGGTTTTTTCGTTATACCAGGACGGCCAGATGTCGGTGACGCCATTGACGGTCATGGTGTGGATGCCAGCAGGCTGGACAGGGACTTCACCGGGAGCCCATTTACCAGCGGGCTGATAGACGTTGGCGTGGACGGTGGCCATGTAGTCATTGACGACGCGGCGGACGATACTGTTGTCAGAGTTCCAAAGGCCGGAGCCGTCGTGTTTGCCATTCCAAACAGCCGTGGCAATCTTAGTGCTGTAGGAAATCATGAGGGAATCTTTGGTGACGGCAGAGTTGGCAGTGGTGGTGGTACCGGTCTTAGACGCGGTCTCGACGCCGGGGACGATGAAACCGTAAGAGTAAGACTGGGCGCCAAAGGCGAGGCTAGCGCGAGCTTGAGCGTCGTGGAGGATGCTCCAAATCATGTAGGCGACTTGTTCGTCGACGACACGTTCGCCAGCGGAATCTTTCCAAGATTCGAGGATGTCGCCAGCGCTGTTTTTAACTTCTAGGACGTAGGTGAGTGGCTTGAAGGAGCCGCCGCGAGCAAGTGTAGCGTAAGTGTTGGCGTGTTCAATGAGGCGGACGCGGCAGCCGGAGCCGATAGCAACGGAGAGGCCAGCGGCAGCTGGGTCTTCGGCACAATAGGAGACATCGCCGAGCTTATGCAGGACGTCGAGCGAGTTAGGGATGCCGTTGATATAGAGGGCTTTAACAGCGGGGATGTTGAGAGAGTTGGAAAGCTCTTTGCGGATGGTTTGGTTGCCGTAGAAAATCCCGGTGTAGTTGCGGAGCATACAGGCGCCGCCGGTGTAGCCAGCACAATAGATGCGGTCGATATTTTCATCACGGAGAATGGTGCCAGGGCCATAGTTCATGCCTTCGCGCTGCATAAAGAGCGGGGTGTAGTCGAGAACAGGCTTGATAGAAGAACCAGGCTCAACGAGCGAGGTGGCGGCGTTGAAGGAGCCGTATTCGGCGTTTTTAAAGTCGACGGAGCCAACCATGGCGATGACTTGAGAAGTCTCAACGTCAACAGAAGCAAGAGCGATATTATCGGAACCATTCCAACCAAACATGGAAGCACCAGTGGCGACGGCGCCTTCGGCGAGCTGTTGAGCGTCGTAGTCAAGCGTGGTCTTGATGGTGAAGCCACCAGAGCGAAGCGTAGAATAGCCATACTTTTCTTCAAGCTGTTCCTTAACTTCAAGGACGAAGTGCGGAGCAAGCATATTTTCGTACTGAGAGGCTTCAGGCTTAATAGTGTCGAGGACGGCAACTTTCTTGGCGGCCTCGGCTTCTTCTTCGGTGATGTAGCCCATTTCTTTCATGATTTCGATAGCGTAACGTTGGCGCTCAAGGAGAGTTTCGTTGCCGGCGGTGTTGTAAGGGTTGTAGATGGCAGGGTTGTTTGGAATGGCAGCGAGAAGGGCGGATTCGGCAATGGTGAGGTCTTTGGCAGATTTGCCAAAGTAAGTCTGAGCGGCAGACTCGACACCGTTACGTCGACCACCATAAGGGCTCTCGTTGAGATACATGGTGAGAATCTGCTCTTTGTCGTACATTTTTTCTAGCTCGACAGCGAGGATGAGCTCTTTAATCTTACGGGAAATACCGCCGCGGTTTTCACTCTGAGCTTCGTCGGCGAAATAAACTTGCTTAATGAGCTGCTGGGTGAGGGTGGAGCCACCTTGGACTTGTTTGCCGGAGGCAGTAGCGATAACGGCGCGAACGAGGCCAGAGAAGTCGACGCCAGGGTGAGAATAGAAGTTTTTATCCTCGAGAGCGATGGTGGCTTGGCGAATGTAAGGAGACATCTCGTCGCCAGAGACAACGAGGCGGTAGTTTTCGGTACCGGTATCTTCCCAAAGAACTTTGCCGTTGCGGTCTAGGTAAGTGTTGACGGTATCGGAAATGACGATGTCGTCGAGCTTGATGTCGGCAATGTCTTTCTTGTAATAAAGGAAGAGGCCGCCGATGGCGATGATGCCAAGCAAAATACAGGCAAGAAGGAATTTACCGATTTTCTTAAGGCCACGAAGTGAGAACCAGTAGCGGAAGACGCGTTTGGGATGAAGGTGAGCAAAGAAGCGCTTAATCGGCTCTTTTGGCAGAGTTGCGAGATCTTCAGCGCGGCGACGAGCTTCGCGGTCACGGCGAAGTTTGCGTTTGTAGCGCCTGCGCTCGAAAAAGCCCATGTTCTTAATGTCGCGCTTAGTGACGCGTTTGCGTTCGGCTTTCAAAGCCTTTTTCTCGGAATGAGAAAGCTTGGTGGACTTTTTCTTGTTGGCTTTGGACTTTATGGATTTGTCCTTGGCCTTAGTAGATTTATCAGATTTTTTAGATTTCTTCTTTTCACCTTTTGCCATACATACTATTATACCATAGTATTTGGCAAATTTTACATAAGCTTTATTTTGACCATGGCCGGGCGAATGACTTCGCCTCCGTAAAGGTAGCCAGGACGAAGTGTCTCGGCAATAGTTTCTTTAGTGCCGTCACCTTCAGACATGACGGCGTCGTGGAGCTCGGGGTTAAACTCGGCGCCTTCGCTGGTGTCAATTTTTTCGAGGCCAAGATTTTTGAGGGATTTTTCAAAATTTTTAGCGAGAGGTTTTAGTTCTTCGTAGGTGGCGATGGCGCGGTCAAGGTCGTCGAGAAGGGGGAGGAATTTAAGAACGGTACTGTAGCTAGCGAGTTTTTTGGCGTTTTCGCGGTCTTTTTCGACATTTTTGCGGAAGTTTTCAAAGTCGGCACGAGTGCGCTGAAGGTCGTTCACTAGCTCAGTGAGTGCAGGATTTTCTGGGTTGTTTTTTTCTGCTGGTTTTTTCATAGCTAAAATCCTTTCTCGAGCATCTCGCCGGCGGAGCGGACGAGGCTCATGACTTTTTGATAATTTTGGCGCGTGGGGCCAAGGACGCCGATGTAGCTGGAGTCGGAGAAGGGAGAGCGGAATTTGGAGATGATGAGGGAGACGCCAGAGGATTTGCCGATGGGGTTTTCTTTGCCAATGAAAATGTTGAGCGGTTCGCCAGGGGCAGCTTCGCGGAGCCATGGCTCTAGGTTGTCTAGAAGCTTGGCGACGGCTTGGACACGGCCAAGGTCGACGAATTCTGGCTGAGTGAGGAGACGAGAGATGCCGGCGAGGTAGAGTTGATTCCCTATTGTGCCGAGGCCGAGATTGCCAGTAAGCTCAACGAGGGAGTCGACGGCGGATTTGATCATGGTTTCAGCGGTGGCTTGGGAGGAGACGCGGACTTCGAGAACGTGAGTGGAACGGTTGGGCGCTTCGAGACGGGGGAGGTCGTAGGCAGGACCTTCGTTGCCGTAGCTGTCAGACTCGGAATCTTCAACAAGAGAATTGACGTAGTAGCGGTAGCCAGCGTCGGTAGGGATACGACCAGCGGAGGTATGAGGTTGAGCGATGAGGCCAAAGCTCTCGAGCCGAGCCATTTCCGCACGGATGGTCGCGGAGGAGACGTCAAAAAGTTTGGCCAAAGTGACGCTACCGACAGGGGTGGCAACTTCGGCGTATTGTTCGATAATGGCGAAAAGGATTTCTTTTTGACGATCAGTTAAATTCATACTTACATTATACAAAACTAGCACTCGTTTGTAAAGAGTGCTAGGTATTGAGAAAAAGTGGGGCGGCGTGCTATATTATATATATGGATATGGAGCAAAAAATTCGTTATATTAAACAATGGCTAGGGACAGGGAGCGTAAATGTGTTCGGTCTGCCGATGTCAGGTAAAGATACAGTAGGGGTGAAGCTAGCGGAGGCGGTAGGTGGGAAGTTTTTGTCGTCGGGGCTGATTATTCGCGCGAATGAGGAGCTAACGCGGCAACATTTTACGGACAAGGGTGATTTGGCGCCGACGGATGTGTTTATGGATTGGGTACTGCCGTATTTTGATAAGCCAGAACTGGCGGAGTATCCACTAGTACTGTCGTCGATTGGGCGATGGAGCGGCGAGGAAGATGCGGTGATGGAACGAGCCGAGAAGGCCGGGCATCCTATCAAAGCTGTGATTATTTTGAATGTGTCAGAGGTAGATGTGATGAGTCGCTGGCAGGCGGTGGCGACCTTGAAAGACCGCGGGACGAGATACGATGATTCTGACCCGGCGATTTTCCAAAACCGAATTAACGAATTCCGCACAAAAACCGCGCCGGTGATTTTACATTATCGGGCGCTAGGGTTGCTCGTGGAAGTGAATGCCGATATGGATAGAGAGGCTGTGTTTGCAGAGCTTATCAATCGGCTATATGACTATGCGATAAATCACGCTAATTAGTCGCGTTTGAGCATGACAGTGAAGGCGTCGGAGGGGATGTCGATTTTGCCGAAGCGTTTCATGCGAGCTTTGCCGCGTTTTTGTTTTTCTAGGAGTTTGGCTTTGCGGTCGCGGTCGCCGGTGTGGATTTTGACGGTGACGTCTTTGCGGTAGGCGCCAATAGTTTCCCGGGCGATGATGCGGGCGCCGATGGCGGCCTGGAGAGCCACCTCGAAGTTTTGGCGAGGAATGATTTCTTTGAGTTTTTTCGTGACGCTTCTGCCTATTGCGTCGGCCTCGCTTCTATGGCACATGACGGAAAGGGCGTCGTTTTTGTGGCCGGCGATAAGGAAGTCCACACGCACGAGGTCTTCGGCGCGGTAATCAGCGAGTTCGTAATTGAACGATGCATAGCCGCTAGTGATACTTTTTAGTTGGTCGTAAAAGTCAGTCAAAAGATTCGCCATGGGAGCCTCAAAGTCGATGACGGCGCGGTCTTCGATGTAGGAAAGATTTTTCTGCAAGCCGCGTTTTTCTACGATGAGGTTGAGGACGGAACCAATCATAGGTTTGGGGAGGATAATTTCGCCTTTGACCCAAGGTTCGCGGATTTCTTTGACTTCGCTAATGTCGGGGAGGTCGGCGGCGGATTTGATTTCTAGTTCTTCCCCGTTATTCATGATGATTTGGTAGTTGGTGGAAGGGTTGGTGACGACAAGGTCAAGGTTGAATTCGCGTTCTAGACGTTCGCGGATGATGTCCATATGTAAGAGGCCAAGGAAGCCGATACGAAGGCCGAAGCCCAAGATGGGGGAGTTTTCCGGCTCAAACTGAAGTGCGGAGTCGGAGAGGGAGAGCTTTTCTAGAGCTTCTTTGAGGTCTTTGTAATCTTCGTTTGAGACTGGGAAAAAGCCGGCGTAGACGAAAGGAAGGACGTTTTTGTAGCCGGGGAGAGGGGTACTTGCAGGTTGTTTTTGGAGGGTGACGGTGTCGCCGACTTTGGCTTCGCGAGTAGTCTTGAGGTTGGTGACGATGTAGCCAATTTCTCCTTCGCTCAACGTCTGTTTGGGCTGCATTTCTGGCGTGAGAGTGCCGATTTCTAGGGCGAGGCCGTTAGTCTCGGCAGCCATCATGCGGATGGCGTCGTTTTTGTTGAGTTCGCCCTCGAAAATGCGGACGTAGAGGATAACGCCGCGATAGTCGTCGAAGTAACTGTCGAAAATCAGAGCTTTGAGATTGCTGCTTTGTTGTTTTTCTGGAGAGGGGGCTTTTTCTATGATAGCGTCGAGAACTTGTTCGACATTGAGGCCGGTTTTGGCGGAGACGCCAATGATTTCTTCCTCTTTACAACCGAGGAGATTAATGATTTCTTTTTTGACTTTGTCGACGTCGGCAGCGGGAAGGTCAATTTTGTTTATTACGGGGATGATGTAGAGGTCTTGCTCAAGGGCGAGGTAAACGTTGGCGAGGGTCTGGGCCTGGATGCCCTGAGTAGCATCGACGACGAGAATGGCGGTTTCCACGGCTTGGAGACTGCGGGAGACTTCGTAGCTAAAATCCACATGGCCGGGGGTGTCGATGAGGTTAAGTTCGTAGCCTTTGTAATGCATTTGGACGGGCGTGAGTTTGATGGTAATACCCTTTTCTCGTTCTAGTTCCATAGAATCGAGAAGTTGGGCTTTCATTTCCCTTTTAGACACGGTGCCGGTAATTTCCATCATGCGGTCGGCAAGGGTGGACTTGCCGTGGTCAATATGGGCGATGATGCAGAAATTACGGATTTTGTCGGAGTTCATAGTGTATATATTATAACATATTCTTGAGATGTTCGCGAGCCTTGGGCGTGACGACGCGGCCTTTGGGTGTGCGTTCGAGGAAGCCGAGCTGGAGAAGGTACGGCTCGTAGTATTCTTCGATAGTGGTGGCCTCGTCGCCGGTCAAGGCGGCAATGGTGGTGAGGCCGACGGGGCGGTCACCGTAGTTTTCTACCATAAGTTGGAGCATGTTGCGGTCGGCGGGGTCGAGACCGTATTCGTCGATTTCCATCATTTGCAAAGCTTTTTCTGCGAGAGGCCGGTCGATGATGCCGTCGCCGTTGACGTCGGCGTAGTCGCGGACGCGTTTGACGAGGCGATTGGCAATGCGCGGAGTGAGACGACAGCGAGTGGAAAGAAGAGCCACGGCTTCGGGTGTGATTTTTTTGTCTAAAATGTCAGCGGTGCGGGAGATGATTTGACCGATTTCTAGCTCGTTGTAATATTCGAGGCGATGAATGATGCCAAAGCGGTCGCGCAGAGGGCCAGCGAGGGAGCCGGTACGAGTGGTGGCGCCGATGACGGTGAAGTGCGGGAGGTCAAGGCGGACACTGCGGGCGGCGGGGCCTTTGCCGATGACAATGTCGAGCTTGTAATCTTCCATGGCGGAGTAGAGGATTTCTTCGACGACGCGGCGGAGGCGATGGATTTCATCGATAAAGAGGACGTCGCCGTCTTGGAGGTTGGTGAGAATGCTGGCGAGGTCGCCGGCGCGCTCAATGGCGGGGCCGGAAGTGACGCGAAGGTTGGCGCCGAGCTCGTGGGCAATGACGTTGGCCATGGTAGTTTTGCCGAGGCCAGGAGGGCCATATAATAATACATGGTCGAGCGTGGAGCCGTCGTCGCGTTTTTTGACGGCGTCGATGGCAAGCTTGAGATTAGTCTTGAGCCGTTCTTGGCCGATATATTCAGCAAAGGAAGTGGGTCTTAAAGATTTTTCTAAAACTTGTTCTTCGGAGTCTTCATCGTGAGGGTTGACGTCGACGATGCGTTTGGTGCTACGTTCAATGGCCATTATGATTTCCTCGTTAAAATAGCTAGGTTTTCTATGTGGGTAGTCTTGGGGAAGAAGTTGAAGGGTACGACGCGAGAGATATTGTATTGTGTGGTGAGAGTTTTGAGGTCGCGAGCCTGGGTGGAGGGGTTGCAGGAGAGGTAGATGATTTTTCCTGGTTTAACTTCGAGGAGTTTTTCTAGCAAGTTATGGTGGCAGCCGCTGCGGGGTGGGTCGAGGATGACGGTTTGAGATTTTTCGAGGTAGTCGAGGGCAGATTCGCTTTTGGCGAGAATGGGCTGGGCAGAGGTGCCGACGCAGTTGTTTTGAAGCTCGCGGAAAGCATCGGCGTTGCACTCGACCAGGGTAAGGTCTTTGTCGCGCGCGACGGAGAGGCCGATGGTACCGACGCCGGCGTAAAGGTCTAATACTTTATCAGTGGAGATTTCTTTAGCGATTTCTTTAAGAGCGAGTTCGTAAACCGGGAGGTTTATCTGGAAGAAGCCGTTGGGGCTGTAAGTGTATTTGTGACCGAGGATGGTGTCGGTGAGGGCCGGGAAGGTGGGGTGAGGGCGGTGGTTTTCGTAGAGACCACCAGAGACTTCGCCGCGTTGGTTGGCGCGGAGAAGGAGAGACTGATATTTGCGAGCTTCGTCGTGGTTTTTATTAAGTTCATCGACGATAGCCTGAGCTTTGGCTAAGATTTCTGGACGTTCGATGGAACTGGTGACGATGGGAATTTTGCGGTGAGTGCCACGGCCGTGAAAAGCGAGCTTGATTTTTTCGGCATAGTTGTCCCAGTAGAGGGCGTATTCCATTTTGTTGCGATAATGCCACTCAGTGCCGTCGGTGATGGTGGGCTCTATTTCTATGCCTTCGGGGAGGGTGAGCTTGGCCTGGCGGAAAGATTCGGCGACGAGGAGACGTTTTTGTTCGAGTTCGTAGGTGAAATCCATAATTTGCCAGGGGGAGGTGGAGAGGAAGCAAGGGTCGCTAGATTTGACGCGATGGGGAGAGCGAGTGTCGAGCTTGGTGACGATGCCCTCGAGGTAGTTAGATTTTTTGGTGGTGATTCGATAGTCAGAAACGGCTTCACCTGGGAGAGCGTTCCACAGAAAAATGACTTGGCCAAAGTGCGGGCTTTTCTTGTCGGAAATCTTGCTAATGCCCTGGCCTCCGGGGACGAGTTGTTTGACTGTCAGTTTCATTACAGTATATTATATACCATAAAAAAACTGGTAGCAACGACTGGGTTCGAACCAGTGACCTTGGGCTTATGAGTCCCACGCTCTAACCACCTGAGCTACGTTGCCACGCAGTATATATAATATACGCTATTTTTTCTCTCTAGTCAAGCGAGCTTGAGACGGCATTCGACCATGCGAGATTTGACACCGCGTACAACGAGATCTACGCCGTTGGAGGATTTTTCAATGCGATGCGTGACGCGACCACGACGGTCGCAGACACAGATTTCGTTGCGAATGAGGGCATCGGTGACATAGCTGCCATCGTTCGCAATCAATCCGTTGCGCAAAAGCATTTGTTTGATTAATTCCATAATACCTCCACTTGTTTGGAGGTATTATAGCACTAGTTTGTGGACTGGGCTAGCCCCAAAAGCCACGTTTTTTGTTTTTGGGGTCGCGAAATTCTTCGAGAAGTTCTTTTTGGCGTTTGGAAAGGTTTTTAGGAGTCTCTACAATGATAGTGACGATGTGCGGACCGCGATCGCCATCGGCGCGCATGGGGACACCATGGCCGGAGAGGCGGAATGGCGTGCCGGACTGGGTGCCGGCGGGGACTTTCATGGTAACTTTACCATCGACAGTGTCGACGTCGAGTTCGCAACCGAGAGCGGCGTCGGCCATGGAAATGACAGCTTCTGAGAGAATGATGTTGCCTTCACGAGTGAGGACTTTGTCGGGCTTGACACGGACGCGGACGTAAAGGTCGCCAGGCTCGCCATCTTTAGGAGCGGCGCCACCTTTGCCAGCGAGGCGAACAGCCATGCCGTCGTCGATGCCGGCGGGGATTTTGACTTTGAGCTTTTTGCCGGATTCTGGGGCGGAGATTTCTCGCGTGGTGCCAAAGACGGCTTCTTTAAAGTCGATGATGACTTGGGTCTCAAAATCTTGACCGCGCATGGCACGACGGCGACGGGCGCCGCCGCCAAAGCCAAAGAGGTCGCCGAGAATGTCGTCGAGGCCGCCGGGAGCGCCACCACCAAAGTCGAAATGGAAGCTTTGGCCGTTGAAGTTAAAGTTACCATTTTGGCCAAATGGGTTGCCGCCGCCGAAAGGATTGCCAGCGTTGCCGCCGACGCCAGCGTGACCAAACTGGTCGTAGCGAGCGCGTTTTTGTTTGTCGTTTAAGACTTCGTAAGCCTCGGTGGCTTCTTTAAACTTTTCTTCGGCGGTTTTGTCGCCAGGATTTTTGTCGGGATGATATTTAATGGCGAGCTTGCGGTACGCCTTTTTGATTTCGTCATCAGATGCGGATTTAGATACGCCTAAAACTTCATAATAGTCACGTTTTGCCATATAGACATTATACAAAATTAGCAGTCAAAAAGCAAGAGTGCTAAAAAGCTTCGCTTGCTGATGATTATTCGACGTGGTCGGGGTTGTAATTGGCGATGCCGTCAGCAATGACGTCGTTAGCGACGTGGAGAGAGGTGGCGACGGCGGCGGCGCAAGCCATATAGGAGACAATCGGCTCGCCGGTGAGGAAGCTGGCGACGGAGAAGCGGGAGGAGCCAAGAGAAAGGCTAGCTTCAGTTCCCTTTTTGTAAAGCTTGGCGCCGTCGATACGAAGAGTGGCGGTGCGGGTGGTGCCGTAAGTCAGAGTGTCGGTGTGGCCGACAAAGCGAGAGAAGTGCTGGAAGTTGGCGTCGTCTTCGTTTAGGACGACGATGTCTGGGTTCATCTTAAAGAGGGTGGATTCCGAAGCTGAGTATTCCTCTGGAGACATAGCGTCGAGAGAGGCCGGGAGAAAATCGGTCATGGCTGCGACGTAAACGGGGAGGCCGTAGAAGACGTTGTTTTTAAGAGACTCGGCCGGGGCGGTAACGACGACGTAGGACGAGCCGGCTTTCCAGGCTTCGGAGAGGAATTTGTGGAGGACGGAGGTCTTGATAGGGGAGTCGGAAGCGAGGACGGCGACGTGCTGGCCGGCGGCGCGAAGAATCTCGTGAACGAAGTGCGCGACAATGCTTTTGCCGGAGGTGCCGGTAACGCAAATGAGCTTCATATCGCGGATGGGGTTGCCATAATAACTAGACAAAAACTTAGCATGGGTGCGCTGGAGTTTAGACTTAAAGGAAGGTTTCTTTTTCGTTTCGGTTTTATTAGGGGAGGTCTTCGTGTTATCCATCATGAGGTCATTATAACACAAAAAACCCTCCAGGGGAGAGTTTTTTGCATTTTGTTAATTTCTAGGTAATATGGTATGCCCGACACGAGTCGAACGTGCGACCTTCAGCTCCGCAAGCTGACGCTCTATCCATCTGAGCTACGGGCACATGTGGATATTTTCACGAAGGTTAAAACTTCATTACGACATCCACCTAGAAAATTAAATGTTCATCACGGTATACGTGACGAGTGTTATTATACCACGAAATTAAGGGATTGGGTAGGGGGATTTATCTGCGACTGTTTTCTTGAGACCAAAAATATGTTAAAATGTTTGACGGAAGCGTGGCCGAGTGGTTGAAGGCGCACGACTCGAAATCGTGTGGGCAGCAATGTCTCGGAGGTTCGAATCCTCTCGCTTCCGCCAAATCAGATTAGCCGATTGCTATTATTTCCTTTTTTCCGTTACGGAATTTGAAGACAATGGTGTGGTCGGGCATTACCTTTCCGTATTCCAGCAATGTATGCCAAGCGTGTTCGCTGAAGGGCACCGCTGAAGGATTAGCGTCTTTGAGGCCACTAGATAGTGCCTCTTTATTTTTATCCTCACAATTAATGAATGGTAAAAACTCCTGCGCGTATTCGTCAGGAGTCCATTCATATTGTTCGGAAATGCGTCTTAAAGCTTCTGTGAAGGCCTTTTTTATTTGCCTTTCGGTGAGCATGACGAGGTCGGCCTGCGGATCTTTCTTGTAGCATGGGCCGCAGAACCATCGATCTATCACGTTTTCTTTGGTCAAATCCCATTTCCGGTAGCCTAGGAAGCCGCCGCATTTTCCACAGTAAAGTTTGTAAGTGAACGGGCTTTGGCGGAAGCGGGCCGTTTTGTAGTTACATCGCTGCTTTAGTTCTGCCTGCACTTGCCGGAAGGCTTCTGGGCTGACGATGGCATCGTGCGAGTCGCTGATGTACCATTGTTTTCTTTCGCCGTGATTAACTCGTACTTCTTTGCTGAGGAAATCTACTGTGTAAGTTTTTTGCAAAATGGCGTCGCCTTTGTATTTTTCGTTGGAGAGAATGTTTCTGATTGTTTCTGGCGACCATTTATTGCTAGCACGGGGCGATTTGATGCCTTTGGCAGTGAGCTTCCTGGCGATTTGTCGGATTCCCATGCCGTTGAGGTAATCGCGGTAGATGCCTCGTACGATGACCGCTTCTTCTTCGACGATTTGCGGAAGTCCGTCTGGGCCGCACTCAAATCCTAGGAAACTTTTCCACGGGACAATGAGTTGGCCGGCTTCCATCCGTCGTAACATACCCCAGCGTACGTTTTCACTGATGGAACGGCTTTCCTCCTGGGCGATGGACGACATGATAGTGAAAATTAGTTCGGCCTGCGTGTCCATGGAGCTGATGTTTTCTTTTTCAAAGAAGATTTCTACTCCATATTTTTTTAGTTCGCGGGTGATGACTAATGAGTCTACTGTGTTGCGAGCGAAACGCGAGATAGATTTGGTGAGGATTAAGTCGATTTTGCCGGCTTTGGCGTCGGCCACCATTTCGTTAAACCCGTCACGGTTTCTATAGCTTGTTCCGGAAATGCCTTCGTCGGCGTAGACTTTGACGAATTCCCATTCGGTCTTTTTTTGGATGTAGTCCGTGTAGTATTCGATTTGGGCTTCGTAGCTGTTTTGCTGAGCGTCTTGTTCTGTGGAGACGCGAGCGTAGGCGGCGACTTTTTTCTTTTTGGTTATTATTTCGCCGGCGGCGTTGGTTTGTAATTGCGTGGGGTCATAAATTAGGGTAGTTTTTCTTTTATGTCCCCTTTGTAACATGACTTGTGTCATGCGTACTCCTTTCTATTTAATAACTGTTAATTTGCGCGGATGATGTGCGGTTTTTTGCTTAGGCATAATCATTGCCATTTCTATGTCGGCAATGTGCTTTTTGACGGCCGTCATATCGGCGCGAGAAATCAATCGTTTTTTATATAGCTGCTGCGTTACAGCGTAATGACGATTGAGCGCGAGATACTGGCGAAAAACTCGGTCGGTCATTTTTTCTCCTTTCTAGAAATATGTTCTTATAGTTGACATATTTCTATAAATAGTATAAAGCATTGGCGCCAAAAACCAACCCGTGCGTTGCTGACCGGTAAGGGTGTGGGTGGTGAACAATCAGAAACGATCAGCTACTGGGACCCCGGAATGAGCATGTATAAGCACGCTATTTCCCTCACTTGTCCGAATGCTGATACTACCGTAAAAGACCTTGCTACATTACAATCATCCTGTCCGT
>JAFXGL010000005.1 GCA_017513185.1 Candidatus Saccharimonadota bacterium | reverse complement strand
TTTAGTCCTAATCCGCAGGGCTCCCGATAATTTTGACGACATTTTCCCCATACGAGCAAATCGATGGCCGGTGCTACCCGAATCGCATTTGCGAAGTATTGGGCGTAAAATGTGTCAAAATTATAGGGGTGACCGAGGACCTGGACGAAACCCGAACGGGAAGTCTTTATTGTTTTATCAGTTCCAAAAAATCTTTTTCTACGATGACTGGTATCCCCAGCTTCGCGGCTTTGTCAAGCTTACTCTTCCCCGGCTTCTCCCCCACAATCAGCGCCGTGGTAGTCTTCGTCACCGAACTCGTCACCGTCGCCCCGAGAGCACGCAGTCTCTCCTCCGCCTCTTCCCTCCCATAACTCGCAAGCGTCCCGGAGATGATATAGCTCCTTCCGGCTAGCTTCGCCTGCGTCAGGTCCGTATACACCGGCCTCACCCCCAGCTCCCTTAGCTCACGCAGCATCTTCAAATTATCCTCATCCGCAAAATACGCCAAAATACTCTCCGCCACCACCTCACCAATATCCGGTATCGCGAGCAGCTCGTCTTTCTCCGCCTCCGCCAACTTTTCTATCGACTGGAACTTCCCCGCCAGCACCACCGCCGTCTGCACCCCCACATGGCGAATCCCCAGCGCCGCAATAAACTTATTGAGCTCCGCCGTCTTCGACTTCTCTAAATTATCCACTAACTTCTGCGCCGACACTTCCGCAAACCTCTCCAGCTGCACCAAATCACTCACCTTCAGCCGGTAAAGGTCCGGCAGGCTCTTCACCAGCCCTGTATCTACTAGTAGCGCCACATTCTTCTCCCCCAACCCCTCAATGTTCAGCGCCGGCTTACTCGCATAATACTCTATCGCCCGCTTCAAAATAAAATCCGAAGTCTCCCCCTTCACTCTATACACCACCTCCCCCGCCGGCCGGTAAAACTCTAACTCCGGATACTGCTCGTGGAGTGCCTTCTCATAATCAAACACAGCAGTTCCCTCCGGCCGTAGTCCTACCAGCACCTCCTTCACCTGCGGTATAATATCCCCCGCCTTATAAATAATCACCGTATCGCCAATCCGCACATCTAGCCGCGCAATCTCGTCCGCATTATGGAGTGACGCATGTCGCACCGTTGTTCCCGCCACTTCCACCGGGTCAAAAATCGCCACCGGCGTCGCCGCCCCCGTCCGGCCAATAGAAATCACAATGTCTCGCACTTTCGTCGTGGACTCTTCCGCCGGGAACTTAAACGCCACCGCCGCCCTCGGCGTCTTGCCAATAATCCCCAGTTTATCGTATATCTCCCGGTCGTTGATTTTTATCACCATCCCGTCCGTGTTAAACTTCAGCCCTTTCCGGTACTCGTCCAGCTGCCGTATATATTTAAACATCTCGCTCATCTCGGCATACTCAAACACCCTGTCTTCATTCGACGTTCGGAATCCCATCTCGCGCAGCTTCTCATACGCCAACTTATGCGTAGCTAGATTCGGCTTCACCAAGTCATACGCCATAAACTTCAACTTCCGGCTCGCCGCCACTCTCGGGTCTAGCTGCCGTATCGTCCCCGCCGCCAGGTTCCGCGGGTTAGCAAATTCCTTCTCCCCCATTACCCTTTGCTTCTCCTGCAACTCTTCAAAATCTTTCTTAAACATGATAATCTCCCCCCGCACCTCTACCTCACCCGGCTCGTCAATCCTTAGCGGCACATTTTCTATCGTCCGCACATTCATCGTCACATCTTCCCCCACCATGCCGTCGCCTCGCGTCACCGCCTGCACCAGCAGCCCATCGCGATATTTTAGCGCACAGGCCAACCCGTCCATTTTAATATCGGTAAAAAACTCTGCGATTTTTCCGCCCGGTATCAGCTTCTCGTTCCGCGTAATCCAATCTTTAATTTCTTCTTCAGAAAACACATCCGCAAGGCTTATCATCCGCTTCTCATGCCGCACTTTGGTAAACTTGTCGAGCGCCTTCCCCGCCACTCGCTGTGTCGGCGAATCCGGCGTAATCAGCTCCGGATACATTTCTTCTAATTGTGAGAGCTCGTGCTTCAGCGAATCCGCCGCCGCCTCGCTCATAGTACTTTCGTCCAGCACATGGTAGTGATAGCGATAATCGTTTATCACTTCGCGCAGCTTCAAAATCCGCTTCTCGGCCTCTTCTTTACTTATCGTCTTCATATGCTAGTACCCTCCTGTAATATAAATATAAATACGCCGCTACATAAATAAATGTAAACGAAGTCATCGTCAGCAGCAGCACCGGCACAAACGGTACGCCGTTCAGCCAGTCTATTAGCCCCTTCAGCCACAAGTCTATCGTCATCAGCGGCAACATCACCACCACCCACACCACTACCAACACCAGCAACATAAAGATTATTCGCACAATAAACCTCATCCTTCGCCCCGCCATCAGGTCGCTCGCGGTCTTTAACGCCGTCACCGGATACAGTCCCGGCGCCGTCACTGCCACCAGCGCCATCAGCGTCGAAGACAGCAAATACCCCGAGAGTAGCAGCATCGCCGCCGCAAAAATAAAGTACACCAACGCATAAAACGGCGTAGAAAGAAAATCTGTTTGCACCGCCGCCGAATACGTAAATATCACCACGAATATCGGCAACGCCTGAATAAACGCCACCACAAACACCACAAACGTAGAAATCAGCGGCGCACACGCATTATATAGTCCGTCGCGCAATTTCACTTTCTTCCCCGCCATCCTAAACCTCAACAGATATATCGTCACTAGCCATATCAACAAAAAACTCATCACCGCAAAAATCGTCTGCGCTTCACCCCGTCCACCAGACAACCCGCCCGTCGTCACTGTAGAAACTAGTAGTAGCCCCGACTTAGCAAAGTTTCCCATCTCCCCCCGCGCCATGTTTGCATTCGTTTCTTCCAAAGTTTTTTGGAATTGTACATAAGTATCTTCGCTCATCAACCCCACCAGTAAAATATTAAACACCACCGCAAAAATCATCAGCGGCACAAACAATTTCCAGTTCTTAAATATCACCGCAAACGTATCGCCGGCATGGTGCAATAATCCCGGCACCGACAGCTTCCGCACATAATCTTCGCGGTAGCTCCGCTTAAAGCTCTGGTGCAGTCGCACCCTTGCGCGCTTTCGCTGCCACATTTTTTCTCGCGCCTCTCGGTAGCTCTTCAAAAAGTTCGCCTTAAACCCCTCCGGCTTCTTTTCTAGCTTCTTCCCCTTTTTTTTAGAATTTCCACTTCGCATCTTCTAGCCTCTTTATTCTTTCCTCTATCGGCGGGTGTGTAGAAAACAATCCATTCACTCCCTTCTTTTTCAGTGGATTAGCAATAAACATCGCTTCTGTCGCCGGATTTTGCTGCTGCATCGGCTGCGTATGTGTTTCCAGTTTCTTCAGCGCCGCAATCATCCCTTCCGGATACCGCGTCAGCATCACCGCACTCGAATCTGCGAGATACTCACGCTGTCGCGACACCGCCATCTGCGCAATCCCCGCCGCTATCGGCGCCACGATTGCCGTCACCATCAAAATCACCCATGCCACTGGACTGCCATCGTCGCGGTTTCTCCGCCCCCCTCGCCAAGCCATCCGCCAGCCAATGTCTGCCATCACCCCCATCAGACACGCCAGCCCGAATACAATCGTCGATATACGAATGTCATAATTTTTCACATGCGACACTTCGTGTGCCATCACCGCCGTCAGCTCTTTATCATTCATAATGTCCAGCAGTCCCGTCGTCGCACACACCAGCGCATGCTCCGGGTCGCGCCCCGCTGCAAACGCATTCGGCGCCTTGTCCTCAATAATATACACTTCCGGCATCGGCAGTCCCGCCGTCAACGTCAGATTTTCCACCGCGTTATACAGCCGTGGGCAATCTTTCTTTTCTATTTTCTTCGCACCGGTCATTGCCACCGCCGCCTTCGCCGCGATAAAATATTGCAGCAACGCATAGCCAAACGCCAACGCAAAAACACCGGCGGCAATCCGCCAGTCGTTATATGCATACGCGAGTAGTCCCCCCAACGCGGCAATCAAAACCACAAAACCCATCATGATAAATACGGTATTGCGTTTGTTTGCCGCGATGTTTTTGTACATTTTAAAATATTAGTTTTAGAATTTGACTTCGGGAGCTTCGGCGATTTTTGCACGCTCGGTTTCCGCCACCTCAAAGTAGTCACGAGTCTTAAAGTGACCAATCAACTTGTTGATGACGTTGGTCGGGAAAGTTTTAATTTTGGTATTGAGCTCTTTCGCACCGGCATTGTAAAAACGGCGAGAAGCTTGAATCTTGTCTTCTACATCTTGCAATTGCTCTTGGAGCTTCAAGAAGTTAGAATCGGCCTTGAGCTGCGGATAAGCTTCAGCGATGGCAAACACGCGCGAGAGTGCGCTGGTCATAGTAGCTTCTGCTTCGGCAGCGGCCTTCACGGTCTTTGCGCCCATCACCGCAGAACGCGCCTGTGTCACGCCTTCAAAAACTTCTTTCTCATGCTTAGCATAACCCTTCACGGTCTCCACCACGTTCGGGATGAGGTCCGCGCGATACTTTAGCTGAACGGTAATGTCCGACCAAGCCTCGTTTACACGCTCGTCGAGCTTCACCAGGCCGTTGTACGTAGACCACAGCGCTGCAATCACAATCAGCACCACGACCAAGACAATAATTAAAATTAATGTTCCTGTATTCATTTTATCTCCTTTTCTAGTTATCTATTATATATGACGGTAGAAAAAAGTAAAGCTTGTAAAAGTTTAATCTATTTGCTATAATTCAAACACAACGTGCGAATGTAGCTCAGTTGTTTAGAGCGCTTCCTTGCCAAGGAAGAGGTCGAGAGTTAGAGTCTCTTCATTCGCACCATTTTTGTTATCGCTTAAGATTTTATTTTTCCCTCCAAAATGCTATAATCTCTCCCGAGGTTGGGTTGTTCCTTAATTTTTTGAGAGGATGTGATAATTCTATGGTAGGTCTTATCCTGGTTATTCTGGTCATCATCGGCGCCGTCATTTTCGTTGCTCACTGCTTCAAAAGCATCAAGGGCATGAGCGAGGGTACCGAAGACATGGTCGCGATGGCTGGCATCATTCGTAACGGCGCGAAAACTTTCATGAAAACTGAATATGTTCGCATCGTTATCGCCGTCATCGCTGTCGCCGCGATTTTCTCCTTATTCATCGAGAAAACTAGCGGCATCACCTTCCTCGTTGGCGCTGCTATGTCCAGCGTCGTTTGCGTGCTTGGCATGATTAGTGCCACCTACGCCAACGTCCGCACGGCCAACCGCGCTCGCGAGACCATGTCCATCGCCGAAACCGTCAAAGTCGCTTTGACTGGTGGCAGCATCTCCGGACTCTCCGTCCACGCCTTTGGCCTCCTTGGCCTGGCACTCATCACGATACTGCACCTGATTCTCGGCGGCATTGACATCGCAGAAAAAGGCTCCGGCTTCATCCTGAGTCTCGGCGTCAACCCGTTCATCATGCGCCTGTCCACCTACTCCCTCGGCTGCTCTATCGTCGCCATGTTCAATCGTGTCGCCGGTGGTAACTACACCAAAGCCGCCGACATCTCTTCGGACATCCTGGCGAAAGTTCGCCGCGACCTGCCCGAAGACGACTCGCGCGTGCCTAACGTTATCGCCGACTTCATCGGCGACAACGTCAACGACATCGCTGGCAACTGCTCCGACCTGTTGGAAAGCTTCGTCGCGTCCATGATTTCCGCTATGATGATAGCCATTATCGTCTTCCGCGCCAATCCTGGCACCTCCGAAACTCTGCTTAGCTCGACCATCCTGGCCCCGATTCTCATCGCGGGCGGCGGCCTACTCTCTTGCCTGCTGGGCATCCTGTATGTTTCCCTGCACAAGATGAGCGAAAATCCGAGTAAAGAACTCAACCGCGCCACTTACTTCTCCGCTGGCGGCACCACCGTCCTGGCGGCGATTATCTGCTTGGTTCTGTTCACCGGCAAAGATCTCTATCCCGAGTTCGTGCTGGGCTGGGCTTCCCCGCTGATTTCTACCATCCTGGGCATCGCCTGTGGCGTCGGCATCGGCGCAGTCACCGAATATTACACTTCGACCGACTTCCGCCCCACGCGTGAACTCGCAGAAATTGCCCCCGAGGGTACCGCTTTCGTCATCACCAAAGGTGACGCCATTGGCTCCCGTTCGGTACTACTGCCAGTTCTGATGATTGGCGTCTCCATTTTTATCGCCGGCAAAATCTCCGGCATGTATGGCGTCGCCATGGCCGCTATGGGTATGTTGTCCTTCGTTGGTACCACCGTCAGTATTGATGCCTTTGGTCCCATCGCCGACAACGCCGGCGGCATCGCTGAATCTTGCCACCTCCCGCATGACGTGCGCAAAATCACCGACAAGCTCGACGCTGTCGGTAACACTACCGCCGCCATCGGCAAAGGTTTCGCTATCGGCTCCGCCGCTCTGGCCACCATGTCCCTGATTATCGCCTACGTCGGCAACTACACCACCGTCGGACTTGAGCCCGTTCTAAACATTGCTCAGTTCACCGTCGTGGCTGGTGCTGTCATCGGTGGCGCCCTCATCGAATACTTCTCGGCCATGCTCACCGACAACACCATCGAATCCGCCAAAAAAATGGCTGACGACGGTGACAAGATGATGACGCCAGAAGTCATCGACGGCAAAGAAACGCCCGATTACAACCACATGATTCGCCTCGCAGCGGAAAAAGCTTTGAGCAAGATGCTCATGCCATCGCTCCTGGCCATGTTTGTCCCGGTCATTGGCGGCTTCCTGTTTGGCGTCGAATTCGTCGGCGGCATCTTGATTGGTGCCACTATCGTCGCCATTACCCGCGCGATTTTCATGGGCAACTCCGGCGGCGCTTTCGACAACGCCAAGAAGTACCTCGAACAAGGTCTGCTCGAAGGTTACACCGACGAACAATCCGCCGCTTACAAGGCCGTCCACAAGACCGTCGTCAACGGCGACACCGTAGGCGACACGCGCAAAGACGTCGTAGGTGTAGCACTGGACATCTTCATCAAGATGATGTCCACCGTCGCCAACACCCTAGCACCACTGTTCAACAACTTCACCATTTTCCATTAACCCCAACCTCTCACGTTCCCCGATAAAAGTCAAAGATACTTTTTTCGGAGAAAAAAGTATCCCCCTGTCTCAGGGGGATTTTCCATCTCTACTTTATTCTGCGTATCCGCTCACACTGGCGTCAACCATAGTGGAGGCCACTTGATTATTCTCCGCACTCGCAATACTTTTGAGCCTTGCTCTCTCCACATTCAAATCTTCCTGCCTCGCCGACAACTCCGCAATCTGCTCTTCAATCTCGTTCAGTTCATAGTCATAGCTCGTCGCCTTCGTCCCCTGAGTTACATAAATCAAACCAATCACGAGGACAAGGATACCAAGTATCACACTCTGCGACACACTTCCCAGCGTTTTCGTCGGGGTATATCTGACAATGTTCCGATTCCGGACCCAGGTCGAACTAGATTCTCGCATGTTTTTACTCTCGCAATTTTTCCTTTTTATTTTTGGTTTGGTGTATATAACTTAGTCCGAGGATAAGGACTAGGCAGAGCTATAAGTAACCATAGCCCTCTCCTCGGGAAGGTCATAAATTAACACACTCTCTTTTTGTTTAAGACTCCGCAACCATGTAGTTGTGGCAGCCCTTACGGGCCATGTCTCCCCCTGCATCCCCCAATGTGTTAATTAATAGAAGTGCACCTTGACTTTGGTTGCACGAGATTTGTTGCTAACAACAATCTGCTTTGGCATAGTTTAACTCCTTTTTATTTTTATTTTTTATTTTTATCAATTCCGCTTCGCGGCGCGCAATTTCGCACTCCTCGAGCGCGGATTTGATACTAACTCCACTGCGCTCGCAACCACCGGCGTCTTCGTCAAAATCATCAGCTCGCTCTCCTCTCCATAACTACTCTCTTCCCTAAAATACTGCTTCACCAACCTATCTTCCAGACTATGAAAGGTAATAATCGCCACCCTACCCCCAGGCTTCAACACCTTCGGGATTAACGGCAAGGTCCTCTCTATCAGCCCCAGCTCATCGTTCACTTCAATCCTTATCGCCTGGAACACTCGCGTCGCCGGATGCATTTTAGAATACCTAGATTTGCTCTTAATAAATTCAGCAAGTTGTAGCGTACTCGTAAATGGCCGCGCATGCACGATTTCCCGGGCTAATCTCTTCGCATTCCCTGGCCGCTCTTCTCCATATTTCTCCAAAATCTCAGCTAACTTCCGCTCTGGATAGTGATTCACTACATAGTCAGCCGTCAATTCCTGGCTCCTATCCATGCGCATATCCAGCGGTCCATCTTTCAAAAAAGAAAACCCTCTTTCCTGCCTGTCTAGTTGCGGGGAAGACACTCCAAAATCCGCCAATATCAAGTCGAAAGTTTTACCACACTCTACGATTTTTAGCACCGAACTATAAAAATCATCGTTTACGATTTCCAAAGGTTCACTTTTGTACTTCCCTTTTAGATACTCCACCGCAAACTCGTCTCGGTCTATCAGCACCGAGTCCTTATAATTCCGTGTCAAATCCAAAACTTCGCTCGCATGTCCTCCATATCCCGCCGTAAGGTCCAAATACGCCTCGCCCGGCTGTGGATTCAGGACTTCAAGCACTTCCGTGATTAACACTGGCTTATGAAGCTCTTCCATATTACATATATTATAACATATACATAACACGCTTCGTCGTTCGTTTGAGAACGCTTAACAAGAAATTTCAGCGTTTTTGTGTTTGTTCGATTTTTGTTTTCCCTTACACTAGATCCACCACAAGAATCTTGTGGCCGTTGAGAGATTATTGTGTAATTGGTTGCTAAGATTACCCAAAGGGCATCTTACAGAGTTTTAATTGGGAGGTGTTAGTTTTAGAATGTACTGACGATTTTGGTGACGCGTATCGTTAAAGGTAACCGCGCGCCAAAACTCCCTGTTAACCGTTCTCAAACTGCTCTTAATGTGCTTTCGTAGATATTTTTTGTTTTTCGTTTTTATTTATGACATCTACTTGACATAAGTATAAACGCTTTCCACACAAAAATCAAGCCCTTTTTGGCTTGATTTTTGACTTTTTTGCAAATAGTTATCCACAAGTATGTGGAAAACTAGCCTCGCGGCGGTTCCCCGCCATCCGGCTCCCCCATTAATTTCTTACTTTTAATCTCATAGCGCAGACCTGTCACCGGCGACACATAGTAATCCTCATTCAGAAGATTTACAAACATCGTCAAATCTCGGTCATCCATTATAATAATCGACTTATCATCATCCGTCATCAAATCCAACTGCATCTCATCCGAATAGTCAATCATCTGCTCTTGGCTCATCGCCTCGTTTATATCGATATTTTGGATTTTCTTCAGAAGCGGCTTTTTATCGGTAAGTAGCGCATTTAACGTCAGCCCTTCCGCAAAACTCAACTTATATTTTTCTTGCAATTCTTTCGCTTTCGCATCCGCCAGTACTTGCGACTTATAATCGTATTGGAACAGCGCCTCAAACTTCGTCTGATTAAACACCACTATTGTTCCGTCCACAATCGCCACTTGGTTATCTTCCGGCATTTTAATGGCCACTTCGGCAGAAAACGGCTCAAAGCTCTCACCATTCAATTCCCAGCTCGTCGCACCCTTGAGCGCCGCGCTCGCAGAAAGCGCCTTCGCAATATAAAATGTCTTTGTTCCATCTTCTCCACCCGGATAACTAAACTTCGCAATAATTCCCTTCACCTTCTTAAACTCATACTCGTTATCAGAAAAGAAATCTATATCTTTATACTCATTTTCAATGAGGTGTATCAAAGTCTCCGCCCGACCCACATTAGAAAGCTTCGTTCGATAAATCACTTTATCTTCGCCATCGCTCTTTTCATATTCGCGACATTCCAACCCCTTATCAGCTTCCTTAATAATATAGCTCGTCGCCTCCTGCATAAACATTGCCTTCACAGAGTTCGTCAGCTTATCACTATATCGCACCTTAAACGGCGTATAATTCTTATTAAACAAAAACAGTTCCACGCTTACATTATTCTTCACCTCATCCACTTCATTCGCCCACAAGAACACATCAAATGCTTTTTCTTCCATATTTACCTCTCTTAATTTTCTTTATTATATCACACTATGTCCACACTGGCAGGTCATCTTCCGGGAACGGATCAAAATCATCCGCTTCTTCAAACTCATCATAGCTATTTGACCCATACGGCTCAAACCCCAGCTCCGTCAGAAACCTCGACGGCATCCCATAATTCCGCCCCCCAAACGTAAACCTACTCTGCGCCCAGGTCAGGAACAGGTCTTCCATCGCCCTGGTCATCCCCACATACGCCAGTCTCCGCTCCTCCTCCAGGTCCGCCTCCTCCTCGGCACGACTACTCGGGAACAGTCCTTCCTCCAAGCCTACCATAAACACCACCGGAAACTCCAGCCCCTTCGCCGCATGCAGCGTCATCAGCGTCACACTATTCTTCGCACTACTCTCATCCGCCGAAGACATCAGCGCCGCATCCTCCAGGAACTCCTCCAGCGTCTCATATCTGCTAGCATTATCCACTAGCACCACCAGATTATTAATACGCTCCTTCCCTGTCGGCGTCCCATCGTCTAGCAGCGTCGCAAAATCAAAATACTTCACCGCTAGCTCCGTCACCTCCGCCGGCCCCTCGCCATTCGCCTGCCCAAGAAAATTCGCCAGCCGTATCACAGAGGCCCGCGCCTTCGCGGACAGCACGGAAAGCACCTCTTGGTCGCCAATCCTTCTTCCCTGGTCCAACTGAACAAATATTTTGCTCAAGCTCTTCTCCCCCACCCCAGACAGCACATTCTTACATATCCGCTCCAAGCTTATCTTATCCCGCGGATTCACCAGCAACCTGAGGATAGCCAACACATCCTTCACCTCGCGTCTATCATAAAACCTCACGCCCCCCACAATCTTATACGGTATCATATGGTTAATAAACGCCTTCTCAAAGGCATAGCTCTGCGCATTTGTTCGATACAGCACCGCAAAATCAGAAAAATCGCGTCCTTCCGCCATCTTTAAGATTTGTCGCGCCACATACTCCGCCTCATCCGTCTCGTCTCGCGTCGTCTTAAACACCACCGGGTCGCCCTCCCCCGCCTCGGTAAATAACACCTTCTCGCTCCGCTGCTTGTTTTTATTGATAATCTTCTGTGAAGCCTCTAGGATATTCCCCGTCGACCTATAATTCTGCTCCAGCTTTATCACCTTCGCCTCCGGAAAATCCTTGGTAAAATTGAGAATATTCGTAAAATCCGCCCCTCTCCACGAATAAATACTCTGCCAGTCATCCCCCACCACCGCAATATTATGCCGGTCATTGACGAGCAGCTTCACCAGCATATACTGCACATGGTTCGTATCCTGATACTCATCAATCAATATATACTGAAACCTCTCCCGCCACTTCTCCCTCACGCTTGCATTTTCTTTAAATAATTTTAAAGCTCGCAACAATAAATCGTCAAAGTCAAGCGCCGCCAACTTCTCTTTTTCTATCTCATACCGTGCATAAATTTTACCAGTTTGCTTCTGATTAGGGTAATAAGCTGTCTCCAAATATTCACTCGGTGATATATTCTCATTCTTCGCCTTAGAGATGATGGATAGCACGCTTTTTGGCTTCAGCGCCTTATTATCCACCTTCAGCTCCTTCATAATTCTTTTAATCAAGCTCACCTGGTCTTCGGTATCTAGGATAATAAAATTCTTATCCAACCCCGCCGCCTCATGCTCCATATGCAATATCCGCACGCATATCCCATGGAACGTCCCCATATACGGCATAAAAGAACGAGGAGGATTACTTTGGTCAGTAATTATACGCCACAACCTCTCCCGCATTTCATTAGCGGCTTTATTAGTAAAAGTTACAGCGAGTATATTGGATTCATTTATATTATTTTTTAGTAAATTAGCAATTCTATGAGTCAAAGTCTTGGTTTTTCCACTGCCAGCTCCAGCAAGTATCAGCAAAGGGCCGTCAAGGCTTTGGACTGCTTCTAGTTGTTGTGGATTTAAATTTTGAAATACATTATTCATAATTTATAAATTAAGGTTTTATTGTTTGCGAGGCGAGGCAATAGGATTTTTGAGGCATTATATCGGGTGCGCTTGCGCACGCCGGTGAGCCCAAGTCCGAACAGGCTGTGGGTGTGGGGTGCCCATACCTGTGAGGACATGACGGCGAACATGCCGA
The DNA here is from genome assembly GCA_017513185.1 of Candidatus Saccharimonadota bacterium. Taxonomy (GTDB): domain Bacteria; phylum Patescibacteriota; class Saccharimonadia; order Saccharimonadales; family Saccharimonadaceae; genus Nanosyncoccus. The sequence continues at coordinate 16,263 of JAFXGL010000005.1, read as the reverse complement.
AAAAATTCTGTTGCCGTCAGCCTCGCCTATCAAGCTAAAGTGCCTCAATATCGGCCCCTAAAGTTTTTAGCCTTTCAGAAAAATCTTGATACCCTCTCTTTATCATATACACATTGCGAAGTATCGACGTCCCCGGCGCCGCCAACATCGCGAGCAGCACTACCACCGCGGGGCGTAAAGCCGGTGGTGCCATCATTTCTGCCGGCCGGAAATTCGTCTCCCCCTCCACATACACCCGGTGCGCATCCAGCAGCTCCACCTTCACGTTCAAATTCGACAGCTCCGTCGTATATATCGCCCGGTTCTCAAACACCCAATCATGTATCAGCGTCCGCCCTTTCGCCGTCGCCGCAATCACCGAGAAAAACGGCAAATTATCAATATTCAGTCCCGGAAACGGCATCGGGTGAATCTTATCCGCCGGCGCATGTAGCCGCGCCTTATGGAGTGTCAAATCCACCAGCCGCGTCCGCCCATTCCGCGCCATATATTCTTCCGATCTAGAAATTACCGCCCCCATATTCTTCAACACCTCCAGCTCCACCTCTAGAAACTCTATCGGCGCTCTCCGGACCTCTATCTCCGACTTCGTCACTATCCCCGCAGCTATTAGCGACATCGCCTCTATCGGGTCCTCGCTCGGACAATACTCCACCTCTTGGTCTATCTTCGGCACCCCGACGACCGTCAAGTTCGTCGTGCCGATACCACTAATCTTCACCCCCAGCTTCTCCAGGAAGAAACAGAGGTCTTGCACCATATAGTTCGGACTTGCCCCCACTATCCGCGTCTCCCCCGGGTACTTCGCCGCCGCCATCAGCACGTTCTCCGTCACCGTATCACCACGCTCAATCAGCACCACTTTCTTCGTTTCAAATACCCCGTCCGCCCCCGTAGAAACCAGCGGCTCCCGGTCCACAGAAATCTTATAAAACCCACTCTTCCCCTTCGCATCCACCTTTACGCCAAACTCAGAGAGAGCCTTTAGATGCGGCTCAATCGTCCGCGTTCCCAACGAACACCCACCCGCATACGGCAACTCAAACTCCGCAAACCGGTGTAGTAGCGGTCCCATAAACATCAAAATCGACCGCGTTTTTCGCGCCGCCTCCACATTTATCTTCTCCAGCTTTAATTCATCTGGTGATATAATTTCCAGGTCTTTGCCCCCGTTCACCCAAGTAAGCTTCACGCCCACACTCTCCAGCACCTCGATAATCCGGTACACTTCCTCAATCTTCGCCAGGCCCTTCAGTACCGTCCTACCAGCATTTAAAAGCGATGCGCAGAGCAACCCCACCGCCGCATTCTTGCTCGTATTCACGGTAATAGACCCGCGTAAAGTCTTCCCGCCATGTATCACATAACTCTGACTTGCCTCGTCCGCTACAGAGAGGATTTGCCGCTCCAATATCTCCGACAACCGCTTTATCATGTCTAGCGACACGTTCTGCTGTCCCTTCTCTATCCGGTGTATCGCCGACTGGCTCGTCCCCGCCCGCTCAGCCAGCTCCGCCTGCGTCCACCCCTTCTCCAAGCGCGCCCGCTCCACCGCATGCCCAATTCTCAATTGATAACTATTACTTCCCCCCTTCACTCCACTTTTCTTTTTCATCTCTCCATTATATCACCTCCCGCATAAATTTCAACTCTAGACATAGGACAATTATTTTGCTATAATATAAGCATAAAAAGAAGCAGAGCCGCTAGAAAGCTCCACTCCTGTGTAGTTGTGTCACTCTAGAGATTCTCTAGGGTGACTTTGACTTTAGGTGTCCTGCCCGGCCTACGAGACTTGATAGTCATTGAGAGTTTAATTCCCAACTTTTTCTCTTCCTTTCTGCCATTTTTAGGGCGTTCGTTGTGCACTAGCAACACGTTTAGTGCGCCCCTCAAAATAGGCAGCTTTTTAAGGCTCCTAATTGAGACGCACTAAACCCCAAAATCAAATTTTAACGAACAACACCTAAAGTATAGCGCACAAACCAAAATCTTCAAAACACAGCCGTTTTACTAAACTCTTATGCTACAATACCCTCACGAGATGAACGTCAAGCCGACCGAGGCCGCACAACTAAGAAAATCGCCTCCGCCCTTGGCCCTCACTGGGAATACAGAAGCGCCCTTTTCGCTAAATCAAAGCGAGGAGGTCACCGCCGACTAAAACCTCAGTCGGCACCTAGCTTCCGTTTACGGACTGGAGCTTCCTAAAAGACGCTTCTCCTTGGCTACTCCGAGCTATCTATCCCCTTCACGGGCAACTACAATTGGCAGAATGGTAACCTTAACAACCGTGGCACGAACGGCAACTTCTGGTCCTCTACGCCCAACAGTAAGACCAACGCGTACAACTTGAACTTCAACAGTACCAACGTCAACCCCCAGAACAACAACAATAAGGTGAACGGCTTAACCGTCAGGTGCGTTGCTAGGTAGTTCCTTGGCCTCCCGTACTCCCACGACAGGCAAAATCATCTCCAGCACAGTGGGACTAGATATTATATTCCAGTCCCACTTTTTCAAAAATCCGCTTCTGCAGCTTCGTCCCCTTCACATGCTTCAAAATCCCCATATAAGAAATCAGCGAATCCAAGTCTTCCTTTCCCTGCTCCACTCTTATTAGCGACTGTTGATAATTCCTCGCAATCCGCTTTCCCGGCACCACCCTTCCCGGATACACCACCATCCCCAGAAACGGCGTCCCCTTGCTTACTTGCTGCACCCGCGTTTTCTTCGGATGTAGCGTCAGCCCAATACTCGTCAAAAAATCCCGAATAGTCACCAAATCTCGCTTCGCCTTCTCCAGCTCCTCCGGCCTCACGATAATAAAGAAATCATCCACATACCTCCCGTAATGTTTATACCCCAGGTCATACTTCACAAACCTATCCAGTTTATCAAGATATATATTCGATAACAGCTGCGACGACAAATTACCAATCACAATCCCCTTCCCTGGCGGCTGGCTAAACAAACTTTTATTTTTCGGCAAAATATTCCACTGCTTCAAATCTCCTCTTCTCTCTACCTTGCTCACCGGATCGTCAAAAATCACTTCCTTCCACAAATATTTATAAATCGCATATCTCGGCCCCTTGTTCGGAAATTGCCGGTCCAGCCCCCAGCAAATCCTTTCGTATAGCCCGCTACGTGGTAAACTCATAAAATATCCCTGCACATCCATTTTCAGACAATACGCTGGCCGCGTATAATTCTCTGTCACCGCCCGCACATGCTTCGCAAACCTCTGCACACCAAATAGCGTCCCCTTCCCCACTCTACACGAATAACAATCATGTATCAATCTCCGGTCCCACCACTCCGCCACACCGTTATATAACAAGTGATGTATCACCCGGTCACGAAACGGCGCCGCAAAAATCTCCCGCATCACCGGGTCATGTACAATAAACGCAATTCCGCCGCTCGGATGATAAGTCCTCTCCAAAATATCATCGCGCAGCCTCACTAAATTTTCCGTCGCCCTCATCTCAAAAATTTGCTCGTCATTTGTCGAGCGCTTCGCTCTTCGCGCCTCATAAAAAGCGCAGACCAGCTCCGCCATCAACCAGCTTTCAATATCTTCTTGTGGGCCAAAAGCTTCCGTCCACTCGTTGCTATATTTTACCTTATAATATTGCACGACTTTAACTTACCCGACTGCACCATTCTCTCTATCATTTTCTTTTCACCTTCCAGCTCCGCCAACGTCTCCACAATTAATCCAGACAGCGACATACACTTCTCCGTATTCCACAGCCCCATTTCAGAAATCTGCGCCAAACTCGCCGCCGCTCGATTTAGATTTTTCTCAATTTCCCCCATCGCCGCCTCAAACGGCAACGAATCTCGGCACGCCAAAATAAAAATCTTGTCCGCCGCCCTCAGCTCATCCACCAACTTCCCTGCAAACACTTCTCGGCAAAACGTATCCGAATACTCGCAGTACATTTTATAGCCTAGCTTCAGCGTATCCTTCAGTTTCATATTGGTCTTCGGCATCGGCACACTCTTCATGATAGAATTCGCAATTTGCTGTCGCTTGATTTCTTGCTCATGGAGTATCAAATCATACATCTCCGCTGTCAACTTTTCCTTGAGCTCAAACGTCACCAAATCTTTCGTCTCTTTCTTTAGCTTCGTCAAACTCGAATCAGCGAGCATGGTTTTATAGAACGCCAAATTCTTCACCGCCACCACGCCTTCTTTGGATTTGAACCGATAGTCCGTATCCTTTTTCAGCGGCACCCGGATTTTCATTGCCGGCGCCACTCGGTTCGCCAATATCACCGCCGAATGCCCCATCACAACCCAAAATCCGCCCATCCCGCGCATGAAGACAATTTTGTCAAAATTATCCTTCTCGCTCGCGATGAGCTTTTCTTTGCGGACATAGTACTCCGCTCTCTCTGTTGCTTTGGTGGTTTTCTTTGCTTCTTTGGTCATTCTCTCCTCCCCCTGTCACTTTCTTTTTTTTATTTATCTCCTCTTTCCGACTCCCGCTCCCGAACTACTTGTTCCATAGTTCGGGAATACGGGAGGCCAAGGAACTACCTAGCAACGCACCTGACGGTTAAGCCGTTCACCTTATTGCTGCTGTTCTGGGGGTAGACGCTGGTACTGCCGAAGTACAAGTTGTACGCGTTGGTCTTACTGCTGGGCGTAGAGGACCAGAAGAAGCCGTTCGTGCCACGGTAGTAAAGGTTACCATTCTGCCAATTGTAGTGGCCCGTGAAGGGGATAGATAGCGGCAACTTGTGCATATCAACCGATGGACCATACTTAGTACCCTGTGGTGCTGTATTATCAGCCTGGTCACCATTCGCACCCATCACCCCATAAACCTTCCCGACTAGATTTCCATAGGAACGACTTGTCGTACTAGTCCAGCTCGCACTCACCGGCAGCTGCCAACCCTTCGGACAAATGCTATCTTCGCGGGTCTTGGTGTTATTATAGTCGCCAGATTCTGCCATGGCGGCATACCAGTCGTAATAATGACCGATATACATATTCCCGTAATATGTACCGTCAGCATTCGTTTGGTAAGTCGCCCCAGCATCAGCATTATACTCGCTGTTAGAGCTGGCTTTTGCAGTTGGAACAAAGGCATTGGTCGATGTCACTGCCGTCGTAGCACTAGTTCCAAATGCAGAGGTCGGGTTTGTAGAGGTTGGATAATACTCGCCGTTACTACCCTGGGCAACGTCTGTCGTACTTTGCGATGTAGAAAGGCCAGTCGCCCAGTTGGTCGCCACATAGCGATATTGTGTTTCATTAGTTCCAGTCGTAGATGGGTCATCCGGTATCGTGTTGGAATAAGAGCGCGGCAATTCACTGTGATAAGTATCGTTGTTTGTTACGGCCGAAGCATCACAGTTGTACCCCGTTATCACCGAATCAGTATAGACTGGCTGACACTTAGTACCCCAATAGTGGCTACCGCCAGCCAAGTTATAGGGTTGGAATTGCTGGCCATTGGCGTGATTATAACCAAGTGTATATTTGGCAAGATCCCTAAAGTCATTACCCAGGCTAGCATCCTGCCAAGCTTGATGAGTACTATAGGCAGCAATTTGCGCATTAGCACTTGCCGACGGGTCCCAATACCCACGCGCCACAGCTTCTTCAGAACGCAGGTCGGTGTTTGCCGGCGTCAAGCCACCATTAGTGGCGTTCTTACCAGCAAAGTCAGCTAACTCTAGGTCCAAGTTTTGCACCATCCAGCAGTTACCGTCCGCGAGACGACGGACAAGATACAACTTATTATCGCGTGAATCAGCAAGGGCAAAAGTGCCAAGCATCAATTCATCTGCTGCTGCACCAGTGGCGAGTTCCGTACCGGCACCAGTATAATCATAAATCTTCGCATCCGTGCCAAGCGTCGTTCCCCACTTATTCGTATTCCTACAAATATTCGCCGTCATATCTTGCATATAATAGGCAACTTTACCGTTCGTCGCACCGTAAAGCGTCGTATTCTCCGTAAACCTCGGGTCAGTATAGGTAGCCGCTGCCCCATAAGTCGTACCAGTGTTTGGCCAATAAGATTGCAAACCAGCATAGGTCAACGTCGCCACATCATAAGTTGTGCTGTTATATTCATAATCATAGTGAGAAAGATAATTAATCCCATAGCGCGGAACGCTCACCCAAATATCATAGGACGCATTGCCACTACCATCTTCCGGGTCTACGGACGGAAGCGTACATTGGAGGCTAGAACGTGTGGTAGAAGTACCATCAGCAATCGCAAGACTATTAGCTTTAACGGCACAAGTCTGCGCTCCGGTAATAGCCGCCAGCTGTTCCCCGGTCTTGTCATAATCAAAACTGCTAGTCGAAGAATTATATAGAGCCCCGTGCGGGATTAACTTCACAGTAAAATCACTCGTCTCTAGAATATTGGCCACGCTATCGGTCAAATCAAACTGAATCGTCAACGTATCACCACCAGCCACAAATTCATCACTCGAACGAAGGAGATTATCAGAAACCACGTCAAGCGCATCGCTAGAAGCTAACGCTGTATAGAGGACTTTATTTTGGTAAGTACCCGAGAGCACATCCGTGTCCACCGCCACACCATAATAAATATCGAAATGGTCATCGGTCGTATTACCGGTAACGGAAGTACCGCTAGTCGGGCTAATATAAGTACCAAAGCCATAAACGTTGTTCGTTGTCGCCGACCAAATTTGTTGCGGGTTGTCTACGTTCCCCACCCCCGCCCAAAGCGAAGCTGTATAAGTCGTAGCAGCACTAGTTTCAGTAGATGCAGCCGTGATGGTCTCTCCCGTCACTAACGCAGTACTACCGTTAAAATCGGAGGCGCCATCCACATTACCATCGGTACCAGCATTCGGAACATTATAACCCCAACCGCGATTATAGCGAGTCATAAAAGTAGTCGGACTATCAATCGTATTCGTCACAGCCGGAATATTAGTCTGCGAGTCAACAGTAGCACTATCCCCCGAGCCAGAAGTCACCAAGTTAAGGCCAGTAGTAGTACCATTAGTCGATAGATAAACCGCATAATACTTACCCGAGGTAGCCACACCGATAGTCTTCTTCACTACTCGGAGTGACCCATAGCTAGTATTCTCAACTTTGGAGGTCGGAATAATACTCCCAAACTCCACATCGCCCGAACCAGTATTCCCATAGTCAGGATTAAGCGTTAACGTCGCCGCACTCCAATCTACCGTAGCATTAGCCAGCTGAGTCGTCGCATTCGCCTCTGCTATTAGGTATGGCACTACCGTAAACGCCAACACAAAAATCGCCATCCCTACGACCGAGGCGCCCAAAAAACGCCTAAAGAGAATGGCTTCCTTTACTTTAGTTAAACTTGTACCTACTGTACCTTTTGATTTCATAATCCTCCTATGTTGTTACCCTCCATTATACATAGGCGGATTGTTAAAGTCAATGCTTATTTTGCCCAGGATGCTAAGAACATATTAGGATGCTAAAGCACCTTCAGGTTGCTAAAAATCACTTTACACCTCTAGTGTAAAACATTTTCAAATACTTCACACTTAAGTTTTTATTTTATTTCTCGCTTCAGTATTCTATTATGCGAGGATGCACCGCGAGGTGGCGGTTAGACAAGGCAGCCCAAGGCAAAGGTCAGTCCGGCGCGCTTGAGCACGAAATTCGTCTCCGCCCTCGCCTTCCTCATTTTTTGTCTCAAGAATTACAAGCCGTGCAGCAGCTCGGCATACGTCTGCGGCACTTCGCCCTTCTCATTCAAGCTCTCAAACGTCTTCAAAATCTCTTTCCTCTGCATCTCCGGCGAATCTTTCTCGGAAAGCTCCGCCTCAATCTTCGCATAATAACTCTGCACCCCCTCCACCTTATCCAAATACATCACAGTCCCCTCCCCCATCTTTATCTCCTGGCGACGCCTAGACACCTCTGCCACTTGCCTAAACCCTAGCTGCAGAATAATATTCGCCGCTTCCGTATAATCTTTCACCACCGTCTCATCCACAATCTCCACATTGCTATCTTCAATATGCCGCTTCAAAACCAGGCTATATTTCGGCGGCCTATCCACCGCCTTCATCTCCGTCCGCATCATCATCCGCGGATATCCCCCACCTCGCCGGAAACTCCTCGGCACATATACTCGGTCATGCTGCCAATATATCGGCCCAAAATCCATCCCGAGGCTAGTTAGTTGATTCTCAAACTCCTCGCGAGATTTTAGCTTCATTTTCACTACTACTTTTTTCATTTCTCTCCTTCCTTGTTCGGCACTTCCGCCCCCAGCCGCGCTCTATTCGCCCACTCATCCGCGAGCTCATTCATTTCCGTCCCCACATGCCCCTTCGTAAAACACAGCTCCACGGGATACATATTATACAGCTTCCACGCCTTCTGCACCAACTCTAGATTTTTTATCTCCCCACCTTTCTTCGTCCAACCGCGCAGTTCCCAACCTCGCGCCCACTTCGTCAGCACATTCACCCAAAATTCCGAATCCGTCCAAATCGCACAACCTTCCTTCCCTGCATATTCCATCGCCGCCACCAGCGCCTCTCCCTCCATGCGTATGTTAGAAGTCTTTTTATCGCGCCCGAGTCTCACCGGCTTCCCGTTTTCTAGGACCGCATATCCGCCCGGCCCCGGGTTCGGGCTCGCGCTACCGTCTGTCCACAAAACTTTTGTCATATGTTATTATAATAACATAATGCCCGAGAATAAAAAACCAGAAGTTAAAACCGACTCTCCACGCGTCAAGCGCGCCGTCGAGCTCGCCACCAAAGCCCACGAGTCTCAGCTTCGCAAGACTGGCGAACCTTACATCATTCACCCTCTCGCCGTTAAAAAGATTCTCGAAGAATGGCAGATGGACGAAGACACCATCATCGCCGGCATCCTTCACGACACCATCGAAGACACCGACCTCACCCTAGACGACATCCGTCGCGAATTTGGCGATTCTGTTGCCTTCCTCGTGGACGGCGTCACCAAGCTCGGCCAAGTCCGCAAAAACATGGACGCCCTTGACACTTACCTCCCCGAGACCAAGGATAACTTCCTCCGCCTCATGATCGCCACCGGCAACGACATCCGCGTCCTCATCATCAAGCTCGCCGACCGCCTCCACAACGCCCGCACTCTCTCCGCTCTCCCGCCCGACAAACAAAAAAAGATTGCTCTAGAAACCCTAGAAATCTTCGCCCCACTGGCCGACCGTCTCAACATGGGTCGCCTTCGCGTCGAACTCGCCGACCTCGCCTTCTCCTACGTCGACCCCAAACGTTTTGAATACCTCAAAAACCTCATCGCCGAATCTAACAAACAAGCCTCCCGCGCCCTCAAACAAATCGAGACCGAAGTTTCCGACCTCCTGGAGAAGGAAAAAATCGACTTCGAGATTTCCGGCCGCATCAAATCCGTCTACTCTCTCCACAAAAAACTCGCCAAGCACAACCAAAACATGGGCGAGATTTACGACCTCACCGCTCTCCGCATCATCGTCCCCGACATCACCAGCTGCTACCTCACCCTCGGCCTCCTGCACTCCCTCTACACCCCCATGAACGGCCGCATCAAAGATTACATCGCCAAGCCCAAGCAAAACGGCTATCAATCTCTTCATACTACCGTCATCACTCCGCAAAAGCGCATCGTCGAATTCCAAATCCGCACCAGAGAAATGCACGAATACGCCGAACGTGGGTTAGCCGCCAGCTTCTACTACAACGAACAAAAACTCACAGAAAACTACAAACAAGGCAAAATCGAACATCTCCCCACCAACCTCCTTTGGATTACCGAGCTTCAAGAAGCCGCCGCTCGGCTCAAAGAAGGTAAACGCGTCGACATGCGCAAGCTCCGTCTCAACCTCTTCGCCGACAAAATCTTCGTCTACACACCGAAGGGCGACATCATCGACCTACCCAAAGGTTCCCTTCCGCTCGACTTCGCCTTCCGTCTCCACTCAGAAATCGGCGGCCACGTCGTCGGCGTCAAAATCAACGGCAAAATGAGTAACCTAAACCACCGCCTCGAACAAGGCGACGTCGTAGAAATCTTGACTTCCAAAAACCAAACCCCCAAAGAATCCTGGCTCTCCAAAATCATCACCCCTCACGCTCGCCAAAAACTCAAACAATTACTTCCAAAAGAATAAAAACGTGTTATAATAACGTATATGGCTATTGTCATCTGCGTGACGAATCAAAAAGGAGGTGTTGGTAAGACCACTACCGCGGTAAACCTTGGTTATTATCTCGCCAAGGACAAATTTCGCACGTTGATTGTCGACTTTGACCCTCAGGGCAACGCCACTTCCGGCCTCGGTATTGACAAAACCGAGCTCGAAGCCAGCATGGTCGACGTTATGACCGGCCGCACCGCTCTAGAAGGCGCCATCGTCCCCACCAAGCACAAACGTCTCGATCTCGTCCCCACCACCCCCGAACTCGCCAATGCCGAAGTCGAGCTCGTCAGCGTCAAAGGCAAGTTCACCTTACTAAAAAATGCTCTCGCCCGCGTCATGAATGATTACGACTACATCTTGATAGACTCTCCCCCCTCCCTTTCCCTCCTCACCGTCAACGGCATGATAGCGTCCAACTACCTACTTCTTCCCGTCCAGACCGAGTTTTACGCCTTGGAAGGCGTCGCCCAGCTTCTCGAGTCTATGAAGCTCGTCCGCAAAGCTATGAACCCCAATCTTCAGCTCCTCGGCGTCCTCGCCACCATGTACGACAAACGCACTTCCCTCTCCGCCCAAGTTCTCGCCGAAATTAAAAAATACTTCAAAGACAAGACTTTCGAGACCACCATTCCTCGCAATGTCCGCATCGCCGAAGCCCCCAGCCACGGCGCTCCCGTCGGCGAATACGATAAATTTAGCAAAGGCGCTCGCGCTTACCGCGACCTCGCTCGCGAGGTCGAATTAAGAACCCACCCAGGAGGTAGCAAATCATGAAAGGTTTAGGCCGAGGCTTCGAGAGCCTCATCCCCACCGATTTAATCGACGAAGAGTTTGACCCCACCTCGCTCGAGGACGAAAAAGTCAGCAAACTCCTCGACATTCCACTTTCTAAAATCATCCGCGACGAATCTCAGCCTCGTCAGACTTTTGACGAAACCGCTCTCGCCGCTCTCGCCGATAGCATCCGCGCTAACGGCGTCTTGCAACCTATTGTTGTCGTCAAAAAAGGCGATAAGTATCAAATCGTCGCTGGCGAACGTCGCTTCCGCGCCGCCGGACTAGCCGGTCTAAAGACCATCCCTGCTATCGTCCGCACTCTCTCCGCCCAAAACCGCCTCGAGCTCTCCATTATAGAAAACGCCCAGCGCGAAGATTTGAACGCTCTTGAGCTCGCTACCGCCTACGCCAAGCTTAAAACTCAGTTCAACCTCACCCCCAAAGAAATCGGCAACAGAATCGGCAAATCCGAATCATCCGTCACTAACACCCTGCGCCTTTTGAACCTTCCCGACTTCGCCAAAAAAGCCATGGTCGAACACAACCTTCCCGAAGCCGTCATGCGCCCGCTTCTCGTCCTCCCCGAAGAAAAAATCGCCGAGCTCCTGCCCCGCATCATCGACAGCGCCTGGACCGTCAAACAAGTTGAAGAATATCTCAAAGTTAAAAAACAAAAATCTTCCGCCGCCGTCGTCAAAGCCGCTCTCAACTACGACCGCGAGCAGCAGCTCATGGGCAAACTCAACGCCAAAAAAGTCAAAATCACTTCAAAGTCTATCACCATCACTTACAAAAACAACAAAGAACTAGAAAAGCTACTAGAGAAATTATAAAAATCGCCCCGCGGGGCGATTTTTTATTTAATGCTTTCGATTTTGATTTCAGAATAGCGTTGGCGATGACCGTTCTCTTTATGCACGCGTTTCTTGCTATGATAGCGAATGACGCGCACCTTATCACCTTTAACTTCCGGCTCGGTCACTTTCGCTTTCACCTTCACGCCCTTAACGGTCGGCGTACCGACGGTAGTTTTATCACCGTCGATTAGAAGCAAAGCATCAGTCTCGAGCTCTTTAGTTCCTTCCGGGAGGAGGTCCACCCGCAGGGTCTCACCTTCAGTGGCGATATATTGCTTGCCACCTACTAAAATGACTGCTTGTTTCATAATATCCTTTGTTTATATCCGTATTATTCTATCACATCTGTTCCGGTTTTTCAAGGCCACCAGTAGCTTCAGTTTGTAGCTTCTTCAAAGTCCTCTTACTGTTTACATAGTAGAACGCACCGACAATTAGCCCTGCCGCCATCACCCCAGCTAGCACCAGCTCCGCCGGCCCCGTACTCGGCAACTCCGAAGGTAGACAGGTATTATCGTCGCGATTCACTTCCACCCGCACCTTATCATGCTGCGTCGCCACTCCGCTCGCCGTCGTACCGTCTTCGTTCACCGCTTGCGCACTCACACCCGCAAGATTGTACAGCACAGTCTTACCACAGCTAAACTCACTCGCCGCTTTAATCTTCACTTTATAATAAATCTCGGCAGTCTCACCCGGCTTAATCTCGCCGACTTCCACGCCACCGCTAAACAGCTTCCCGCCAGTTTCATCTTGCACGAGTCTCTCCGTTCCGTTCGCCACGATACGCGTACTACCCGCCACATACTCCATTCCCACACCATTCTCCAGCGTATCAAACACCGTCACCTTCTGTGTCAAAGTCCCGGTATTTTTATATACAATCTTAAACTCAGCTTCCTTCCCTGGCTCTAGCGCCACATCGTCCAACCAAGTAGCACCCCCATCCGCACTGATTTTCTTATCCATCTCAAAGGTCGAGCTTGGCTCCACCACCTTTGTCGCGCGAATCCGGTACACGATATGCCCAGAATACTCATCACAACCATACACCACCCCGTTCAACGTATTATAGCCCAGCAGCGTCCCCTCGGCGGAGAACAAATCCGTCGTTAGTAGACTTCCGTTCACCTGCCCGCCGTTAAAAATCTTCGCACTGTCGGCAATATAGGCCAACGTCACATTCTCTTCAGCTGTAATATAAGCCTCGTCCCAAACTTTTGGCACCAGCGTCCGGTCCGCAGAAATAATCGCATCCACTTGACCTTTTTCGCCAGCCCTCAAACTCTCCGGAAACGCCGCAGAAACTTTCACATTCCGCGCCACGCCTTTATAATTTTCTTCCACGGTATTATACGACGCACTCGCATTATTATGATAGTAAATATACACTTCGTAATCATGCCCGCCACGAATCGTCAAATCATTCGTATACGCATCTTTCGTGCCATCTTCATGCACTTCCACAATCCGCACAAAATCACGCTCGTCCCCCACTGCCGCGTTATCCGTAATAGAGTTAAACACCGCCTGCGGCGCCGGGTTAGCATTGGTATAGGTATCGCGCTCCGGCCCCCACGCACTCGCCTTGCCACCAGCTGCCAATCCCCCCAGCACCGCCAGTGTCAACGCACTCACAAAGATTTTTTTCTTGTTTTGTTTTTTGTCTTTCATTTTATTGACCTCCTAAGTCTGCTTGCATTTGTGCTAATTCTTCCGCAGTAAACTCACTACCAGCCGGCGGTTGTGGCTGCTCCGCATGCGGAGCTTCGGCTCTCGTTGGCTCTTGCGTCAACGGTTCCACTTGTGTCACATCTTGCGTCTGCGTCACTGTACCGGCATCCTCCGGACTCTGCGCATGCTCCTGCTCCGTCTCCGGATTCTTCGTAACCACTGGTGTTGGGGTTGGAGTGGGAGTTGGGGTTGGCGTTGGCGTCGGAGTCGGGGTTGGAGTGGGAGTTGGGGTTGGCGTTGGCGTCGGAGTCTCCTCGGGCGTCGAAGTAGGTGTAGGTGTCGGCGTCACCTCCGGCGTCGGCGTTGGCGTTTCTTCAGGTCCAGGTGTCAGTGTTTCTTCCGGCGTCGGGGTGGGCGTCACCTCCGGTGTAGGAGTTGGAGTCTCTTCAGGGCCAGGCGTTGGAGTCTCATCCGGCGTTGGTGTTTCCTCCGCCTCGCGCTTCCCTTCCTTAAACTCCCAGTTACCTGCTAGCCCCCCGTTCTTCTTCGCGCCAAACTCGCCCACATTTATCCAGGCCGTACTGCCAATCTTCTTCGCCTTCGCTTGCTCGGCTGGGCTTAGCGAAGCCAGCACGTGCTGGAACGCCGCCGGGCTCGAACAAACGTTCTCACCGCCTTCACCCAGGAAGGTCATTTGGAGCGCCCCCTTATTTCCGCGCAGCTGTCCGTAAGTTTCCACGTCATCCTCACCTTCGCTCACTGTCGGCGATTCGGTTGTATCACGCATATCGCGTGCCAGCTTACAATCACGGCTTATCTTCACGCCATCGATTTTATTCAATATAAACACAGTCGCCCTGTTCACCGTCGAATCATATTCATCCGCCGGCATCTCGGCCACTTTATCAGCCCACGCATCGGCATCTTCTAGGCTCTGGAATTCTTCAATTCCCAGCTCCTCTTCCAAATCAAACTGATCCACTGCCGCGGCCAAGGCTTTCGGCTCCATCGCCAGCGACATTTCCCATTCTTCAAATCTCTGCACCGGTGTCTCGCCTTCAAACGACGCTCCGTATGCATACGGCTGGCGCTTGCCGTCCACATAAAATTGGTTGTTTTCCTTCACATGGCCACCGCGATACTTAAACGTCCGCACCTCGCCCAGCCCCTCGATTTCTTGCGTACCGTCCGTAATAAACTCCGCCCCGTTCACTTCCTGACGCTCTAGCTCCGGCGCCTGGTAACCTTCCTCCAGCAAATCTTCAATGCTAATATCTTCGTCGTCATCTTCAACTTCCATTCTCTGCTCAATTTTCACATCCGAGCCCGTCTGCAAATCTTCATCCGTCACCCGGCCGCCTTCCGTCTTCGCTTCTTTCGGGCCACCGCCCAAGCCTACAATCACTAGCGCCAGCGCTACCTTCTTCTTCAACGCCGCGACCAATTTCTCGCGTCGCGCCGCTTTCAAAGCTTCCTTATCCTCTGCTGGCTCAGTTGCTACTTCCGCAGCCGGAGCTTCCGGCTCTGGCATATCCATAGTCTCGCGCATTCCCTCCACCGTCGCAGCACCGGCACCCTTCCGCTTGAAAAAGTTCCTTAACCTACTGCCGTACCGTTGCGCCGACAGCTCCGACAAGTGCTGAATTTCTTCCTCGCTCGGGACCTGCTCAAAATCATTCCCTACTTCGTAATTATTCATTCTCTTCCTCCTTTACATTTTCCACCCCAAGATATTCTTGCTCCACCTCCCGGAAAACTTTCGTAGTGATACTTTCCGGTCGTATCCTCTCCATAAACATCATGCTGTTCCACTTGTCCACCGATAGCTCGCCTTCATTCTCCACCGTTTCTTCAATCTCATCCCAATCCTCCTCTGGCAACGCCGTCAAAGTCTCGTTAATCACCCTCTCTCGTATCATCCCCTCTAGCTTTTCCACTTCCGCATCGCGCTGCTCTTCCGGCACTTTATTTCGCTCGACCAAATCTTGCGCAAACTCATGTATTCGCGCCTCCCCCTCCTCTATCTTGCTGTTTATTTTCATACAATTCTCCCTATTTTACTCCACTTTACCATAAATACTTTAAAAACACAAGCACCAAAAAGTCCCCGTTTCCGGGGACTTTTTGCATTTTCTTATACTTTACCTTCTTTCTTTAAGATTTTCTAGTTTTTGTTTTGGTGTCTATATTACATTGGGTTAGGCTGCCTTTCCATACACTCTCAGCGTCTTACTACCAAAGTCTTTCAACTTCGCTCGCTCAAACGCTCCTATCAAGTACTCTGCTTCCGGCTCAATCGTCTCTCGAGATTCATATCCTTGCTCGTCTTCAAACGGCTCAAAGTCAATTGCTTCATTTTCTTCCTTGACTTCCTCGACGACATCATCTCGCCAGTTTGCATTGTAGACTTCTTTTGGCAAACTCAGCTCTTCATTATCGTTATTGTTGATGTTGATTTTTTCGCTCATGTTTGCCTTTTTGTGTTTTTTATTTTTTATTTTTGTTTGTCAGGATGTTTATTTTGTTTCCTAACTTGCTTTGAGTATAGCACACTTCGCCATTTTTGTCAACACTGTTTATGCTTAATTTTCCAAAAATGTCAAATTAAAGCGGGGCCTAGTAGGTGGCGGCTTTCTGTTCGGGGTTTAGTCCTAATCCGCAGGGCTCCCGATAATTTTGACGACATTTTCCCCATACGAGCAAATCGATGGCCGGTGCTACCCGAATCGCATTTGCGAAGTATTGGGCGTAAAATGTGTCAAAATTATAGGGGTG
>JAFXGL010000015.1 GCA_017513185.1 Candidatus Saccharimonadota bacterium | reverse complement strand
GAGACAGTTCGGTTTATATCCGGCATGATCGTTAGGAATCTTGAGGAGATCTGCCCCTAGTACGAGAGGACCAGGGTGGACGAATCTCTAGTGTATCGGTTGTGGCCACCTGCTGCATTGCCGAGTAGCTATGTTCGGAAGGGATAAGCGCTGAAAGCATATTAAGCGCGAAGCCCACTCCAAGATAAGGATTCCCTATGAGACCCCAGAGAGAAGATCTGGTTGATAGGTGCAAGTTGGAAGCACGGCAACGTGTGGAGACGAAGCATACTAATCGGTCCATCGCCTTTTTATGTCTTGCACTTAGTCTAGCAATCGGCGCTCGATTATGATATAATAATTAGCACCGAGATACGTCAATTAACAATCTGCATCTTATAGATGTCAAACTCAACGCTAAAATTAGTAATCCGCGAGAAAACACGGACATGTGCCGGGTTTTCGAGCAGAACTTGCTTTTGACAGTTGGGGAACTTTTCCTTGAAAAGTGCCCCACAGCGCTAGCGCTGAGTTTGGCGTCCATACCGCCAGGGAAATACCTGTTCTCATTCCGAACACAGAAGTCAAGCCTGGTAGGGGCGATTATACTGCGATAGCGGGAAACTAGCAAGATGCCAATTTATGATTAGACCACCCTCACGGGTGGTCTTTTCCTTGCCAAACCCTTGACATCGCAAGAAAACACCCTTATAATAAGGATATCACCCCCCGGCCTGGGCTCGTCCCCGCCGGGGCCATATTTTTTAAGAGAGGTAACCATGAGCACAGTAGTGTATATAGATGGCCAAAACTTTTTATACAAAGTAGCCGAAATCTTACTCGCCGCCAACCTAATTTCCGACAAACAAGACCTCACCTCTATTGACATAAACCTCCTAATTTCTACTTTTATCAAAAATGACGGCTTAGAAATCCGCTATTACGGCGTCAAACACATTTACCGGAACGACAACTACGGAGAAGAAATCCTAGAAAAATCCATCCGCTTCTCCGATAGCCTTCGTCGTTTTAAAAATTACCTCGCCAAAAACAACATAAAATACATACCCAAAGGCAGTCTCAAAGTCCGCATCACTGACGAATGCAAAAACTGCGGCTACATTGATTACAAATTCCAAGAAAAGGGCGTCGACGTTGGCCTAGCGGTAGATTTAGTTCGCGATGCGCTTGAACATAACGTTGACCACATAATCTTATTAAGTTCCGATACCGACCTTTTGCCGGCCCTCCAAATCGTCAAAGAAAAGAACATTAAACTCTCTTACATAGCTTTCAAAAAACAAGTTACTGTCTCGCTCGCCAAAATCGCCGACCAAGTTTTTTACTTAGAAAATCAACAAGTCATCAACGCCTACCTAAAATCCCTCAACAGATAAAACGCCACCCTGCTGTTTTCTTGCCAGCATGCATATTTTATTTAAAAACTCTTGACTTTTTATCACGATTATGCTATAATAAAGGCATAACCGCTACTCGGTTGCTAGGCTAAAACCTCGCACCTTCACATATAGATTAGATAAAAGTATTTTATAGGGAGGGTATAAAAAATGTTTACCACCAGCACGCTGCTTGATCTCATCTTTTTAGGGATTATAATTGGATGTTTTTTCTTCCAGGTCATTTTCCTCGCAAAAAAATCCATTAAATCCATTCGTAAGCACAAGGACATCCCGGAAAACCTTTTGCTCATAATTGTTGTCGTCGTAGCACTAGGATACGTCACCTGCAAGACAGTTTATCCTATCATTCAAACTCCGAAGGTAGCAGTTTCTACTCCCATAGTTTCCACTTCTACACTTCCTACTCCAGTGCCAACCAAAAGCCCATCATCCCCGTCAACAGTAGCCGTCGCCAATGATCCCGTCAATGACAACGGAGACTTCGACCCAGATTCAATCTAATCTATCTCCCCCCGCCCCGCCAAGCCCCAAAAGCCCCGCGGGGCTTTTTCTTGACTTTTTGTCACACTTATGCCATAATTATAACCGTGGCCATCGCCACGTTGTTTAATAATTCAGATACGGAACATAGTAAAGGGGGAGATTCTATGAAACTCAAAAAATTCCTGCTTCTCGGTATGCTGGTCGTCTTGGCTGTCGTTCTTTCGAGTTGCTCCGATTCTGTCAAGGACAAGAGAGCCACAATCGCAATTGGCGATAAACTGAGCAAAGATCAGCCCACGCCAACCGACATTGACTATTCTCTGGAGAGGTTCAACCTCATCCGCCGCGCATACTGGGTCAACGGTCAGCGCGAAAAAGCCGCCACCGTCGTCTGCCCAATCCAACGCCCGCTCGGCTATGTCGTCCTCTTCACCGAGGGCGGCTCCGTCGTCGGACGTTTCACGGTTGATGGCAAAGTTTCTTGTCTTAACTCATTCCTCACGCCAGACACTACCACTCCAAACGGCACAGCCGCAGATTGGCTACCCGACGTGGATGGTTCTTACGGCCAAAACGACGACGGCATTTTCTTCTTCACGCCCGATGGCAAATACATTGAATGGACCGGAATTTATCTCTATTCCGACATCCCGTTTGAAGTTGATAATCCCGTCGTAACCTACAAGGAGGAAACTAAACAATGAAAGAAGCCCGGGACTTTTCCATTGGCGCCCTAATCGCCATTATCGTCGCAGTCGTCATAGCTGTCGTCAGCATTTACGGAGTAATCATCCGCAATAGCTACGAATTCCAGCTTAAAAAAGCCAACGAAACCTCGAACTACGAAACCAGAAAAGCGGTTGAAGACTACGCGCGCTCCCTAATCGCCCAATACACCGCCGATAAACTCCGTTACGAGACCTACAAGGAAAGTAACAGCGCCGAACGGCAAAGTTGGGCCGAAGAAGCCAGAATCCGCGCCAACACCACCGCCACCATCTACAACGAGTATATCTTAAAAAACAGCTTCGTCTTCAGAGACAACATTCCCGAAGACATCAAATCCGAACTTTCGTATCTGAAATAATCTTCGCCCCGCTCTCTCCGAGAACGGGGCTTTTTCTTATTAAACTATCTTTAAGATTTTCATGCTATACTAAAAACATTATGAGTATCTATGATTACAAAGTCAAAACCCGCGAAGACAAAGACTTCGCCTTAGAGACCCTAAAAGGTAAAGTCCTCCTCATCGTCAACACCGCCACCGGCTGTGGCTTCACTCCTCAATACGAAGGCCTCGAAACCCTTTACAAAAAATACCACGCTAAGGGTCTCGAAGTCCTCGACTTCCCCTGCGACCAATTCGGTCATCAAGCCCCTGGCTCCGACGATGAAATCCATAACTTCTGCGTCCTTCGCTACGAAACCAAGTTCGACCAATTCAAAAAGCTCGAAGTCAACGGCGACAAAGCTGACCCGCTTTTCACTTTCCTCAAAACCGCCATCCCCGAAGACCCAAAGCCGAAAGGCGTAAAAAATCAACTCGCCATGAAATCCATCGCTAAACTAAACAAAGCTACCGCTAGCGAAACCGGCTTCATCCTCTGGAACTTCACTAAATTCCTCGTCGACAGGACCGGCAAGGTCGTTTACCGCTTCGGCCCAACCGACAAACCTCTCGACTTCGAGGACAAAATTAAAGAGCTCCTTTAACCATCGTTAGCCCCGTAAGCCCAAAAGCCTTACGGGGCTTTTTGCTTGAAGCTAAATCCTCAATTTCACCCCTTGTAAAACCTTACGAGGTATAGTATAATGATATACGTATTTCTATACCTAGACGCAAAAGTAGGTCCGAACTGCGTAAAATGGACGGATACCGCTTAAAAGTCTAGATTTCATAATGTTAAATTTAAGGGAAAGGAAAGAATGAAAGTCATTCTCGGCACCAAAGTTGGTATGACCCAAATCATCGGCAAAGATGGCGTTGTGACCCCTGTCACCATCATCGAAGCCGGCCCCGCGACAGTGACTCAGATTAAAACCGTCGAAACCGATGGTTATAACGCTGTCCAGCTTGGGTTTGGTAAGGGTAAGAATCTGAGCAAGTCGGTTTCCGGCCACGTCAAAAAGGCTGGAGAAAACATCAACCCTAAAGTTCTTAAAGAGTTCCGCCGCGACGATATCGCGGACGTTAAGCTCGGCGACACTATCACCGTCGAAGCGTTCGAACTCGGCGACAAAGTTGCCGTCACCGGCATCTCCAAGGGTAAAGGCTTCGCCGGCACGGTGAAGCGCTGGAACTTCCAGGAATCCCGCAACACCCACGGCTTCAAGGGCGACATCCGCAAAGTCGGCTCCATCGGCTCGATGTATCCTCAAAAAGTCTTCAAGGGCAAGCGCATGCCTGGCCGCATGGGCCACGATCAAGTGACCGTTAAAAACCTCGTTGTCGCCTACATCGACAAAGAAAACAACCTCCTCGGCCTCAAGGGCGCAGTCCCTGGCCCCAAGAAGGGTAATCTCACCATCGAGGGAAAGGAATAATATGGCCGACGCAAAAGTTACTCTAAACAAAGACATTTTCTCCCTCAAGGTAGAAAATCACGAACTCTTAAAGCTCGCCTACGATTCCTATCTTGCAAACTCCCGCAGCTCTCACGCCAAGACTCTTAAGCGTGGTGAAGTCTCCGGCGGTGGCAAGAAACCTTGGAAGCAAAAAGGCACTGGCCGCGCTCGCTTCGGCTCCACTCGTAACCCGATTTGGCGCCACGGTGGTGTCGCTTTCGGTCGCACTGGCGAAGAAAACTTCGAGAAAAAACTCGCCAAGAATAGCAAGAAACTCGCTGTTCGCCAAGCTTTAAGCCTCAAAAAGGCCGACAAAGCCGTCTTCGTCGCTGACTTCAAAGTCACCGGCAAGACCAAGGATTTCGTTAAAATCCTTCGCGACCAAGACCTCGAAGACAAGAC
This sequence comes from Candidatus Saccharimonadota bacterium, assembly GCA_017513185.1. Classification (GTDB taxonomy): domain Bacteria; phylum Patescibacteriota; class Saccharimonadia; order Saccharimonadales; family Saccharimonadaceae; genus Nanosyncoccus. Next base: position 69,002 of record JAFXGL010000015.1, on the reverse strand, counting down.
CGTCCTCGCCGTCACTAGCGAAAAGTCCGACGAGCTCCTTCGCTCCACCGACAACCTCGCCAACGTCAAGCTCGTTCGTGCCACCTATCTCAACGTCTTCGACATCATGAACGCCGACGCTGTCCTCTTCGACACCAAGGCCTTAAAAGACCTCGAAGCTTGGCTTCTCGATAAAGAAGTAAAGGAGGACAAGTAACATGGCAAAAGACACTAAGACCACCGTCAAGACCATCAGCAAAGGCAAAAAGGAGACCAAGGTCGAAAAAATCAACCTCAACCTCCTCCAGCCTCGCGCCACCGAAAAGACCTACCGCGAACAAGCCAAGCGCACTTACGCTTTCTTCGTCGCAGACGAGTCCAGCAAGCAAGCTATCAAGACTCGCGTCGAAAAAGATTATAACGTCAAAGTAGAAGATGTCCGCGTCCTCACCCGTAAGGGCCACAAATGCCGCTTCTCTCGTGGCAAGCACGCCTACCCTGGCACCGCTTTCCGCAAAGATAAGAAGCTCGCTTACGTCACCCTCGCCGAGGGCAACTCAATCAAGGTCTTCGAGACACCTGAAGATAATAAAAAAGCTGACGCAAAGGAAGCCAAGGCAGCTCAAAAAGCCGCCAAAGCCAACAAGAATGCCAGCAAGGAGAATAAATAATGTCAATTAAAGCCTATCGCCCGACCACTCCGGCGCAGCGCCAAAAGACCACTCAGGACTTCGACCAAATTACGTCGAAGAAGCCGATGAAGTCCCTCACGCTCGCCAAGAAACAACAGGCCGGCAAAAACAACCAAGGCCGCATTACTGTTCGCCATCGTGGCGGCGGCGTCAAGCGTCACTATCGCTTGCTTACGCACAACCTGCCGAGCGGTCTCAAGCTCACCGTCGAGGAAATCGAATACGATCCTAATCGTAGCGCCCGCATCGCCCGCGTCAAAGACCAAGACGGTAACTACTACTATGTCATCGCTAATACCGAAATGACCAAAGGCACCAAGTTCGAGACCGGCGACAATGCTGCAGTCGAGACGAGCAACCGCCTCCCACTCGCTAAAATCCCAGTCGGTACCTTTGTCTATGGCATCGAACTCACTCCAGGTAAAGGTGCCCAAATGGTCCGCGCCGCCGGCTCTTCCGCCCAGCTTATGGCCAAGGAAGACGGCTACGCTACCCTTCGTATGCCTTCCGGCGAAGTCCGCAAAGTCCTCGAGACCTGCGAAGCTTCTATCGGTACCGTCGGCAACGTCCAGCATCAAAACGTCAAGAAAGGCGCCGCTGGCCGCAACCGCCGCAAGGGCATCCGCCCGACCGTTCGCGGTGTCGTCCAAAACGCTACCGACCACCCACACGGTGGTGGTGACGGCGGTCGTCACGGCTCCGGCAAAGCTCCTCGCACTCCGTGGGGCCAGCTCACCTTGGGTTACCGTACTCGTCACAATAAGAAAACTAATAAAATGATCGTGCGTAGTCGTCACGAAGGAAAGAGGAAATAATGTCCCGTAGCATGAAAAAAGGTCCTTTCGTGGACTACAAGCTAGAGAAAAAGATTAAGGCCCTCTCCCTCGAAGATCGTACCGTCATCAAGACTTGGGCTCGCCAGTCTACCATCTCTCCAGAGATGGTCGGCCGCACCATTGCCGTCCACAACGGCAAGACCCACGTCCCCGTTCTCGTCAGCGAGAACATGGTCGGTCACAAGCTCGGAGAATTCGCGCCTACCCGTAAGTTCAAACGCCACGGTGGTAAGAAGGCTGCTGAAGCCGCCGCTGCCGCTGGAAAGGAAGGAGCATAATGGAAACCAAGTTTGCTCACGCCTATATTAAAGGCACCGACTCCATGCCGCGCAAGACCAGCGTCGTGGCTTCGCTCGTCCGTGACCGCTACGTCTCTGACGCCGTTGTCATCCTCGAACACACCCCGCGCCGCGCTGCTCGCGCCGTGCTTAAAGCTGTCGAGTCCGCCAATGCGAACCTCTTAAACAAATATCCTGACATGGATACTAAAACCGTTCGCATCGCCCGCATCTCCGTCACTGCCGGTACCCGTATTCGTCGCTACGTTCCGGCCTCCCGTGGTCGCGCTCTCCCGTTTGAAAAAGTCTCGTCCAACATCTTTGTCGAAGTCGCTGGCGAGGAAAAAGAAAAGAAAGCCGAAAAGAAGTCAGACAAAAAAGCTGACAAAAAAGAAGCAAAGGAGAAAAAGTAATGGGACAAAAAGTTAACCCCGTTTCCTACCGTCTCCAAGTCAGCAAAGATTGGTCGTCTAAATGGTACTCCCGTAAGACCGACTTCAAAAACTGGCTGATTGAAGACATCAAAATCCGCGAATACGTCGAGTCTCGCTTCAACGCCCGCCCGACCATCGCCAAAGTCAACATTGAACGTTCTGCGAACCTCACCACCATCACCATCGTCACCGCCAAAGCTGGTGCCGTCATCGGTAAACAAGGCGCTGGCATCAACGAGATGAAAAAAGATCTCGAAAAGATGATTAGTGGCCCCATTCGCATCAACGTCGAAGAAGTTAAAAAACCCGAACTTTCCGCCAAGCTCGTCGCCGAAAACATCGGCTTCCAGCTCGGCAAGCGTATGAACTTCCGCCGCGCCGTCAAGATGGCTTGCCAATCTACGATGTCCGCTGGCGCGCAAGGTGTCCGCATCGAAGTCGCCGGCCGTCTCAACAACGCCGAAATGTCTCGCCGCGAAAAGTTTATCGAAGGCTCCGTCCCTCTACACACTCTCCGCGCCGACATCGACTTCTACTGTCACCACGCTCATACCGTCGCTGGTATCGTTGGTGTTAAAGTTTGGATTTACAAAGGGGAGAAATAATTATGGCACTATTACTTCCTAAGAAAACCGCCCACCGCAAAGTTCGCAAGGGCAAAAACGAAGGCGTCGCCACCCGCTGCAACACCGTTGCCTTTGGTGACTACGGCCTGATGTCGCTCGACAACGAGCGCGTGACTTCCCGCCAAATCGAGGCTGGTCGTCAAGCCATCACCCGCTATATCAAGCGCGGTGGCAAAATCTGGATTCGCATTTTCCCGCACACCCCGGTTACTAAAAAACCGCTCGATGTGAAAATGGGTAGTGGTAAAGGTGAGCCTCAATTCTTCGTGGCCAAGGTCAAAGCTGGCACCGTCATGTTTGAGATCGCCGACGTCACCGAGGAACAGGCCAAAGAAGCCCTTCGCCTCGCCGGCCACAAGCTTCCAGTTCGCACTAAAATCATTAAGAAAGAGGAGTTCTAATTATGGCACACACATTAATCGGGCTCGTTTCCTCCGACAAACGTGACAAGACCATTACCGTCTCCATCGAAAATCGCGAAACCCACCCGCTTTACCGCAAGCAGTACACGAAGACTCGTAAATACACTGCTCACGACGAAAAGAACGAAGCTCGCCTTGGCGACAAGGTCGAAATCGCCCCCTGCCGTCCGCTTAGCAAGACCAAGAGCTACAAGCTCGTCAAGGTCCTCGAGCGCTCTCACGGCTCCGTCGAGCTTAAAGAAGACGTCACCGACGTCCTCGGAGAGAACACTCCGGAAGAAGAAGGAGAGAAATAATGATTCAACAAGAAACTAGACTAAAGGTTGCCGACAACAGTGGCGCCAAAGAGCTCGGAGTTATCCGCGTTCTCGGTGGTACTCGCGCCCGCTACGCTCGCGTTGGCGACATCGTGACCTGTAGCGTCAAAGATGCCTCCCCGACTGGCGCCGTCAAGAAAAAGGCCGTCGTCCGCGCCGTCATCGTCCGCACCCGTCAGCAAATTCGCCGTCCCGATGGCTCCACCATCCGCTTCGACGACAACGCTGCCGTCTTGGTCAACGACGACAAGACCCCTCGCGGTACTCGCGTCTTCGGCCCGGTCCCGCGCGAACTTCGCGACCTCGGCTTTTCCAAGATTATCAGCTTAGCACCGGAGGTACTCTAATATGGCTACCAAGAAAACTGATAAATACATCCCTCGCCTCAAAGAGCTCTACACTTCCGACATCGAGAAGAAGCTCCAAAAGGAACTAGGGCTAAAGAATATCAACGAAGTGCCAAAGCTCGACAAAGTCGTCGTCTCTGCTGGCGTCGGCAAAAAGCGCGAAGACAAGCGCTTCACTGAAACCGTCGAACTCACCCTCGAGAAAATCACTGGTCAGGCTCCGACCTCCCGCCTCGCCAAGAAGTCCATCGCGACCTTCAAGATTCGCAAAGGCATGGGCGCCCCAGTTGGCTACCTCGTCACTCTTCGTAACGACAAAATGTACGAATTCGTCGACCGCCTCATCAACGTCGCGCTCCCACACGTCCGCGACTTCCATGGCGTCCCGACCACTTCGTTCGACAAACAAGGAAACTACTCCCTCGGCCTCCGCGAACAGACCGTCTTCCCAGAAATCACCTTCGAAGACTCCGCTGTTCTCCACGGGCTAGAAATCACCTTTATCATTAAAAACGGAAGCAAAGAAGGAAGCAAAAAATTGCTAGAAATGTTTGGTATGCCGTTTGAGAAAGGAGGCAAGTAATGGCTAAAAAGTCAGCTGTCCTCCGCGACCAAAAACGCGCAGAAATGTATGCAAAATATAAAGCGAAACACGACGAGCTCAAGGCCGCTGGCGACCTCGAAGGTCTCCAAAAGCTCCCTCGCAACGCGTCTGTTACTCGCCTGAAAAACCGCGACATGCTCGACGGCCGCCCGCGTGGTTACATGCGCCGCTTCGGCATGAGCCGCATTACCTTCCGCGAGAAAGCTTCAAAGGGAGAAATCCCTGGTGTCACTAAGAGTAGCTGGTAGGAGAAAGGAGAAGATATGTCTATTCAATCAACCGATCAAATCGCTGACCTCTTAACGAGAATCCGCAACGCGCTGATGGTAGGGAAGAACGAAATCTATCTCCCGACCTCTCGCCTCAAAGTCGCCGTCGTCGAAGCTCTGAAGAATGCCGGTTACCTTGCCGACTTCGAGCTCATCGACCACGCTCCCAGGAACGTCCTTCATATCACGATTGCCGAGGAAGGCAAAATTGCTGCCATCCACGAAATCGACAAAGTAAGTAAGCCTGGCCGCCGCGTCTACGTCGCCGCCAGCGAAATCCCGAAGGTCAAATCTGGCCGCGGTATCGTCCTCGTCTCTACGAGCAAGGGCATCATGACCGGCCGCGACGCCGTCAAAAACCGCCTCGGCGGAGAACTCCTCGTCAAGGTCTGGTAAATAAATAAAAATCACCTCTATAAAACAGAGGTGATTTTTTTATACCACACTATTGACATTTCGTAAAGGTTATGCTATAATGAAAGCATCTTTGGCAAATCCTGGGAGGGAGGAAGCTAGAGAAGTATATTTAAAGGAGGTACGTTACAATGCGTACGATTTACGGAAACCTGAAAGTAGACGTTACTACGGCCCCGAACCCCACCTTCATGTTAGAACATGATGGCAATGCTTTCCCGATTGGAATGACCCTGGAACACTATGGCGAAAGGAACACCAACGAAGCCATCTACGTCTTTGGCCGCTCTGGCCGGACCTTCTTCCGCGAGCGCAAAACCGCTGAAGAAATCCCGAGCAAGGAATACATCGTCCCGAGCTGCTTGCTGATTAGCTCCACCGCTAAAGGTTGGAACCTCTTCCGCACGGACAACGCCGAGTTCGCCGTTCTGGACCTCTTGGCCACAGAACAGCCCTGCATCGCCGTTCGTATTCCCGACCTCGACCCCGACGGCATCTACATCATCGATCTCAAACACGACCGGACGCTGCATTTCCGCTCCATCGACGAATACGACATTTATGTCAGCAATCTCGATGAAAGAGACATCGATGCGCTTCCGATTCCCAACTGGTGTCAGGACCACTACGAATTCTCCGGCAGTGATTTTGTCCAGCCGTCCTTGAATTCCCAGTTCTTCTACGAATGCGTAGAAAACCCCCTGACCGGCCCCGACGCCGGCAACATTGACCCGCAGTTCCCGTAACACCTCCCTACCCCCAGCCCCGCTTCCCCAAGCGGGGCTATTTTTTCTCTAGAACGCTCTAAAGCACCCTCTCTCTTACCAGCTTCTCCACCCCCTCTTTATCAGCACTCATAAAATAATACAACCATCGATTATTTCCAGAAATCGTCACTGTTCGCCCCGAGCGCACTCCAGTAAGCACCAGCTCCCGCTCATTTAACCCATCATAATCCATCACGGAGAGCTTCCCATCCTTCAACTTATAGCGCAAATACTCATCCACCCACGCCGTATTCGTCGCATCCACCGGAGTCAGCGCCATCGCCTCTATATCAAACACCTTATCCTCCCCCTCCGTTCCCACCAGCTCAAACACCATCCCTTTCCCGCGCTTTTTCACCGCGCTCACTTCAAACCCCACCTCCTCAGAAAACACCTCTTCCATCTCCTCATCCGCCATCGGCCACCCCGTCTTTCGGTACACCACAAACTTACCGCTCTCCACCACTCCCACATAACTCTCCTGGAAATACCGCTCCGTCGCAAACTTCGCCCCCTTCGTCGCCTCTATTATCAGGTGCCCCTCTCCCTCCCCCACGCGATACGCCATCAGCTTCCCCTCCTCACTCAAAAACACCACTCTCTCTCCATCATTATCAAAGCTCGCCACCTCTGCCATCAGCGCCTCGCTCACCTTTTTATCCCGCACATTCACCTCAAACAGCGCCTTTTTCTCACTCAAAATCAGCAGCCGCTCCCCCGCTTCACTCTCAAATTTCACATCTTTAATAGTAATTTCGTCGCGCTTTTCGAACGCGCTCCGTTCAGCCAAAATTTCACCCAGCCACACTGTTTCCTTCGCATTCTTCACGTTCATCACCACCCACTTCTCATTCACCAGCGCCAACATCCGCTCGCTATTACCACTCCATGCCACCTTCTGCATCGTCTTAATGGCCACCGCCTTCCCCTCCGCATCCACCAGCTCCACCAGCTTCAGCTCCGGCTTATTCTCATTCAGATTCGTTATATACAAGCTCGACCCCATCAGCACCGCCATCAGCTCATGGTTCGGCGACACACTCGCGAGCTTCACCCCTTCAGACTTTATCGCCCCCTCCCCCATCGCATACTTCTCCGGCACCTTCAAGAGCTCCACCTCCGCCTTCTCAAACTCAAACACCTCCTCCGTCTCCCGCTCGGTCTTAACCAGCCGCGGATAGTTCAGCCGATACACCATCCCCTCCGTCACTCGTATCGTCTTCTTCCAGCCAAGAAACCCGTCTCTCTCCAAAGAAATCTCATGCTCACCGGCCAGCATCGTCCGGCTGGCATTGGTAGAAAGCAGCAGCGGCGCCTCGCCGTCAATATATATCGTCGCCCCCGTCGGCACACTAGAAATCTGCACCAGCCCCGATCGTTCCACCACCTCACCGCCCCCCGACAGCCCCCTCAGATTAAGCGAATATCCCATCACCACCAGCGTCAAAAACCCCACCAACGCCAGCACCGCCAAAAACATCAACACCTCCGTCGCAATCAAACGCACGTGAGCTCTACGGTCTATCTTCTCTTGTTCGTCCATAAACTATATATTATATATGCACAAATTATACCATAAAAATTTTTTTAAAAATAGCTCTTGCTTTTCTATTCCGCTTAAATTATTATAGATATAAGAATTATAACAAGCGAGGTATATATTTTAATCATGGAAAACGATAACCCAGTCGACCACACCAGCATCTCTAGCTCCGCGTCACATCGTCGCGTCCAGCGCTCGACTACTTTAAACAGAAAGTACGTCAAAAAGCCAGAAAAGGTCGCTGCTGTCGACTCCGTCGCCAAGCGCCGCGCCGATGATTTGAAGCGTCGCCAGGCCCTCGCCGACAAGATTAACCGCGAACGCCTCGCCGCCCTCAAGGCCGGCAAGACCTTGCGCGAAGCCGCCGCCACTCCGGCTGCCCCCACCTCCACACCTCGCCCTCTCTCCGCCACCATCGAGAGAAACCTCATCACCTCCCCCAAAGCAGAAAAGGCCACCAAGGTTAAAGACAGCGCAGTAAAGTCCGCATTAAAGTCCGTCGCCTCCATGGACGCCGACTCCGGCAACAAAAAAGGCATCTCCACCAAACGCACCCTCGGCGCCAAGAAGCTCCTTCTAGCCTTTGGCTGCGCCGCCCTCGCCGTTGGCATCGTCGGCTACTTTGTCTCCGTCAACACCCCAGACATCTCCGTCCGTGTCGCCGCCATGCAGTCCGGCATCGATGCCACTTACCCCACCTACATCCCCCGCGGCTACTCTTTATCCGACATCGTTTCCGAAGACAAGAAAATCTCCATGACCTTTAACGATTCCGAGTCCGGCTCCTTCACCTTGAGCGAAGAAAAGACCTCCTGGGACAACGAAACTCTCGAGGCCTCCTACGTCAAGTCTACCTGGGGCAATAATTACACCTCCGTCCGCGAACAGGGCATCACCATCTTCATCTCCGGCAGCAATGCCACCTGGATTAACGGCAACATCCTCTACAAAATCCAAGCCTCCGGCAACAACCTCACCAAGAAACAGATTAAATCCATTGTCACAAGTCTCTAATTATTATATAATTAGACCATGAAAATCATCACTCGTTTTGCACCCTCGCCCACGGGCTACATTCACATCGGCAATGTCCGTAGCGCTATTTATCCATACCTAGCCGCGAAACAATCCGACGGAAAATTCATCCTACGGATTGAAGACACCGACCAAGCCCGCTACGTCGAAGGCGCCACCGACCTCATCATGGACACTCTAAAGTGGCTCGGCCTCGAATGGGACGAAGGCCCCGAAATTGGCGGCCCCCACGCCCCTTACTTCCAAACTCAGCGCAAAGACCTCTACCTCGACTGGGCCAAAAAGCTCATCGAAAAGGGCCGCGCCTACGCCGACCCCACTGACTCCGACACTATCCAAGGCTACCGCGACGCCGACAATGCCAAAAAAATCCCTTATTTATACCGTAACCACCGCCCCGAGACCACTCCCGACTGGCAGCCTGGCATGCCTATCCGCTTCAAAGCCGACCCAAAGCCTAGAAACTGGCACGACGAAGTCATGGGTGACCTCCACGCCGGCCCCGAAGTCCAAGACGACATCATTCTAATTAAAAAAGACGGCCTCCCCACCTACAACTTCGCCCACATCGTCGACGATTTCCTCATGGGCATCAACATGGTTGCCCGCGGCGTCGAATACCTTTCTAGCACCCCCAACTACCTCGCTCTCTACGAAGCCTTCGGCATCGACCAGCCTCTCCTCGTCTCCCTCCCCCACATCCTCGCCCCGACAGGAAATAAAAAACTTGGCAAACGCGACGGCGCCAAATCCGTCACCGAATACAGAAAAGACGGCGTCCTCCCCGAAGCCATGCTCAACTACCTCGCCTGCCTCGGCTGGAACGACGGCACCGAACAAGAAATCTACACCAAAGACGAGCTCATCAAAAAGTTCAGTCTCGACCGCATTCAAAACTCCGGCGCCCGCTACGACGAAGTCAAACTCCTCTGGATGAACGGCCAATGGATTCGCAAACTCGTCGACGAACAGGGAATTGACACCTTCTACCCCCGCACTGCTGGCTTCTGGCCCGACAGCGCAGCCAATTTCAGTGACGATTACAAAAAACAAGTTCTCGCCATCATCTACGACCGCCTCAAGACCCTCTCCGACCTCCGCGAAATGACCGGTTACTTCTTCGCCGACCCCACCTTCGACACCGAACAGCTCCTCGCCAACAAATTCCTGAAAAAACTCTCCGAACGAGAGCTCGTAGACCTGTTAAACGTCTCCATCGAAGCTCTAGAAAAAATAGCGGATTGGAATAGTGATTCGATAAAAGAAGTTTTGAATGATTTACTGGTTAAGACAAACAGAAAACCAGCAGAACTATTTTCTTTAATAAGATTATCGATTTCTTTCGCTCCTTTTTCGCCAGCATTAGATTTAACTTTGAATGTCTTAGGCAAAAACGTAGTTTTATCTAGATTAAATCGAGTTAAAGAGGCATTATCACTGGATAACCAGTAGTGGTTTTCTGTTCGGGGTCTAGTCCTAATCCGCAGTCGCCCGATAAAAATAACAACATTTTCCTCATACGAAGCGAATCGATGGCCGGTGTTACCCGAAGCGCATTCGCGAGTATTGAGCGAAAATGTGTTATTTTTATAGGGTCCGACGAGGACCTGGACGAAACCCGAACGGAAAGGCACTACTTCTGTCGTGTTTTTCTTAATAAATATGCTATAATAAGCATATGCAAGATAGTCCTGAAGAGCTCGCCAAAAAAATGGCCAAATCCCGCGTCGAACACCTCGAGCTCCCCAAAGAAACCCCCGAAGAAAAACAGTCCAAAAAAGCTCTCATCATCACCCTCTCCATTGTCGCCTTCGTTCTGATTGGCGGCGGTCTCGCTGCCTACTTCCTCTTTTTGAACAAACCCGCCGAAGAAGCCTCCGTCGAAACACCACCGGAAGAAACCATCGACCCCATCCCCACCAAGACCGAAGAAGAGCCCGACACCCCCCACTACTACTCTCGTCTCTCCGGCGAAGAAGTCGCCGACGAATCCGCCATCTCTCGCCCCACCTACTGCGTACAGATTCCCAACGGCGTCGACGGCGCCCGCCCCCAGGTCGGTCTGCAGGACGCCAAGGTCGTCTTTGAAGCCATCGCTGAGTCCGGCATCACCCGCTTCGCCGCCATCTTCCAAGACCCGCCCGCCGTCATCGGCCCCATTCGCTCGCTCCGTCTCTACTATCTCAACTGGGACGTCCCCTTCGACTGCACCGTCGTTCACGCCGGTGGCTCCGAAGAGGCTCTTAAAGCCGTCAAAGAATACGGCGTCCGCGACCTCTCAGAAAACTACTCTTTCATGTGGCGCTCCAGCACCAACTACACCGTCCAGCGCCTCTGGAACAACCTTTTCACCAGCAACGAATACCTAAACGGCCACAGCACCATCAACGGCTATCTCTCCTCCGACGTCCGCTCCTTCGCCCGCTTCACTCCACCCCAGGCCGCCCGCAACAAAATCGACGTCCAGGCCGAAGAACGCCTCAAGATTGACCAGCCCTCCACCAAAGACACCGACGCTCTCGCTCCCAAGGTCACCCACATCACCATGCGCATCGGCGCCATGCCCAATTTCAACCCCGTTTACGATTACGACGCCACCACTAATACCTACAAACGCTCTTACGAGACCGGCGCCGCCCACACCAGCTACGACTGCACTGGCAAGACCGGCGAACTCACCCCCGAGCTCGTCTGCGAAGAAACCCAAATCACCGCTTCCGTCGTCATCGGTATGCTCGTCCAGGAGCGCAAGGCCTCCTACGACAACTACCACGAAGACATCTCCACCATCGGCGCCGGCGACGCCTACATCTTCCAAAACGGCATCGTCATCAAAGGCACTTGGGAAAAGCCCAGCAAAGACTCTCAGATTTCCTTCAAAGACGCCAGCGGCGCCGAGGTCAAGCTCGTCCCTGGCAAGACCTGGATTTCCGCCATCCCTGCTAGCTATGGTGGCTCCGTCCAGTATTGACTTTTAAACACAATCGTGATATAATGATAATATTGTCTTTTGGGAGGGGATAAGACAAAGTTTCTTACAAAGGAGTGATTTTTACCGTGGTTCACGATTGGAGTTCACTAGGACAGCGCCAGCATATAGTTTTCAACCGCGCCATCAACCTCACTGCCCACAGCATCAGCTTTTATGATGTTGCCGGCAGCATCGCCACCATCTACCCAGGGGCTCACACCAGCCTGCTCGAGCATCTCGCGCCCGACGTTATGGTCATCGTCACCAGCGAAGCCGACGGCAGAGCATACGGCATCCCGACAGAGAACATCGTCACGCCCGATTCCGGCCAGCCCAGACTGGGCCGGGGCGGCATCATGGTCTCTCGGCTTTCCCGTCCGCTCGACGGTGCCGTCGTCGTTTTCTCCCCACCAGAAACGCACTACAACACCGCCGAAGTCTACCTCGTCTAATCCTACGCCACTGCGCCAACCACCTCCCTACTCGCCCCGCCCCGCGGGGCTTTTTCAATGCGTCACGCCGTTCATATCTGTTATTTTGCTATTTTTTTAGGCAAATACATGCTATAATTGGACGTAAGATGATTGAAGAAGAATCAAAGAAACGAGGCATATACATACCGCCAGGACGACAACCTTGGCCTCATGAGCTACGTGTTGCAAAGATCTTAGCAATGGCTGGTCATAATATCGAGTTTCTGCCGGAGAATCATTTACGGACAGCTGATATAAAGCTTGACGGCATCGATTACGAAATCAAATCTCCTGAATCATTTAATCCTAATACATTGGAGCACAAGCTCAAAGATGCTACTAGGCAATCCGGGAACATCATAATTGATTCTTCCCGTATCAAGAAAACGAGGGACGATAAAATTCGCAGATTTCTCGTGAACCAATTCCGTAAACAACCCCAGATTAAGAAGATGTTGTTCATTACCAAGAGGGGCGGGATCGTTGACATTTCCGCTTTAGTTTGATAAAATTGTGGTATCGAAGTCCTTGCAGGGCGCAGTATGTGCCGAGCGTGAGGGCTTCCTTTTTTATTTAAAAACCTCCCTGAAGGGAGGTGATAATAGGATGATTTATTGCTTAAGCGTCTCTTTTTTCCCTGAGGATTGCTACGATGTAGCAAGTTAATCCACAAAGAGCGCCACATATCGCAATCGTGCCAAAAATGACCAGAAGTTTTAATAGGACGTCCAGAAACATGAATGATCCTCCTTCACCTTGCAATTTGCGTATCGGCAAAAGCTATGCTGGCCTCTTCGTCGGCCAATCTTCTTGCCCGATTATAACGAGACCACTTTTCTACTTCTTTCAGCCAGGTATCGTCAACGATAATGCGCATTTGGCAATTTACTTTTAGGGTTCTTCCCCCAGAGCCTTCAGTAATCTGCTGACGTTGCGGCTCTGGATATTTTAGCCTTTTAAGTTGCATAGTACGGCTCATTGCTCTTCCTCCTTAATCTCTTGATTCAAACACGGTAATATACGTTTTGTTGCTACGGAGTTTTTCTTGATAGCGGTTAGGCAGTCATGGTCGACCTTTACTTCCGAGGGGATGGGGCCCTGTCGTTTTACGACCGGAGTGTTTCGTTGCGAAGAACTTGGCGTTGTTGGAAAAGTTGCAATTTCTGATTTAACCTTGAATTTGGACATAAAATCATCTCCTTTTAATGTGCAAAGTGTTCTGAATTATCGATTTGTTCAGAGAAACTCTTGAGGTCTATTATAGCATGAATTACCAGAATATGGTATAATATGAGCGGCTTAAATGAAGAGTTCTTTACAAAACAGGATATTTTGATTGAAAGGAAGTGTTACCCTTGTTGTCTGAAAAATCGATAAACCCATGTCCTTTTTGCGGAAAGAAGATCATGCTGGACAGAATGCAGATTGATATTTACTGGGCCAGACACGCCGAGAAAACGGACTGTGGACTCGGACGTCGCGTAACAATCTATGCCGAAACTGACGAAGAAGCAACTGAGCTATGGAACCGAGCAAAAGTGTTTGACGGGAAACTCGTATTTGAGAAACCTGATTGACACCATGATGTATATGGGGATCGCCCCTTATGCATAAAGAGGGTGGCTGGGAATGTTCGGCATCTCCCGGTGCATTCGATTATGCGTTTCGTGCTCGGGGCCGGTGTAACTGGTTTGAATCATATTACCGAGCTGACTTCAATGTCGAAGCGATCGCATAAGCAAGGCGGGTGGTGAGCCCGTCCAACTCCCGGGGGCCTTGCTATGGGACAGCCATATCAGGGCCCTCAATTATCCCATTCCGGAGGCCTTTGGGTGGAACGCCGCTCCAGGGCCTCCAATTTACTATATTTATGAAGGGAGTGATTAATAATGAGCCGTACCGCTGCAGGATACACATTTAAATGCAAGGTATGCGGTTATCCCCACCTGATGACTAATAGCGAGCCTCGTGACGGAATTCGTGTTCCTTGTTATACCGATTGTTAAATATCCTATATCTACAAGCGTCCCACACGAGGGGCGCTTTTTCTTGAGTGCCGAATTTCCAGGCACTTTTACCATAACCGTTCTGAATTGGCGCAGAAATCAACCTAGTCCCAGGCCAAACCTGGATTTCCGCCATCCCCGCTTCTTATTACGGCGCCGGTGTAGAATACAAATAAAAAAAATAACGCCACATTTCTGCGCGTCTATCAATTGGTGATTCCGGCGGGAGTCGAACCCGCGATTTTCTGGATGAGAACCAGACGTCCTAGACCACTAGACGACGGAACCACTTTCCTAAAAAATGGTGATCTCGAGGAGAGTCGAACTCCTATTGACGGGATGAAAACCCGTTGTACTGACCGTTATACTACGAGACCATACCTCCTCATTATACCAAACTTCCTTCCCAATTGCAAGGACGCACTCCACCTCCTACTCCCCTAGCCAAAACCACCAAACTATGCTATAATATACCGCGATGCCATTCTATGGCAAGTATTTTTACAGGGAGGGTAAACTATGTCCACCACCGAAGAACTCCGCGAACGCCTCAAGTACAAAGACTACGTCAAGCACATCAACTGGGTCTTCCACAAAACTCAAGTCCCACCAAAAATCATTCTCATTGGCAAAAACAGCGAGTCGGTCCCCTTGCGCCACTACAACCTGCGCATCTGCGAAATCGCCCGCCTCGACGCTTCCGTCACGGCACCCTCAAAGTCCGAACTGTTCGACGACCTTCGCCAGAGGGCTATGTTTGAAGACATCACTGACGACGCCATCGTCACCAACCCCAAAATCGCCAAAAAATACCTCAACAAGACCAACGTAGTTATCCTCGACGACGACAACATCGTCATCGACCCCAAAAACCTCGTCCTGGCCATCCTCGGTAGCGAAGTCTTCCTCACTAACCACGGACGTTTCCTCTTCGACGTTCCCCAGAGCCCCAGCCTTCACGTCAGCAGCTCCACCGGCACGACCTCCTACATCACGGAAGTCATCCGCACAGTCAACACCACTTTGCAAAATCGCCAGTCTGACTCCCGCTTCATCATCGAAGAGATAAAACTCTCCGTCGAACCCGACTCCTACGACATCGTCGACTCCCGCGTCTATCTCAAAAAAGAAAGACGTTAAACTCACCGCCCTCTACGGGCGGCTTTTTCTACTCTTTCGCACAACTATACTCATACTTCACCGTATAGTCTGTCTTCCCATACGGCGCCACCGGGTAAAACTTCGCACTGGTCTTGTTCTTGTCACAGCTAAACCCATCTCTCTCAAAATACCCCTTATAGCTCGCATACTTTCCATTCTGATACAACAACAGCTGCCGAAGCAACACTGGCTGGAAACCCGTCTGCTCAAACACCTCCAGTTTCTTCTCCTTCAGCTCCGGGTCAATCTCGCTCATAAACTTATCGTAATAATAATCTTCATAATACGTCGTCGCTAACTCCTCAAACTTCCGCTGCGCCACCTTTTCTGGGTCAAAATACACCGTCACAAACAGCGACACCCCCACCATCACCGCCGACACCAGCACGCCAATCGTCACAAACCGTCGCGCCACCACTGGGTCGCTGCGCTTGCGAATTTTCGCGTTCATCTTGGTCGTCAGTTTTGCCATATTGTAATTTTAACATAAGCGCTACAATTTCACAAACTTTTATGCTACCATTAAAGTATGAGCAAATTATTCAAACGTACCAAAATCCTGGCGACCATCGGCCCCGCCGTTATGTCCGAAGAGGCCGTCACCGATCTTATCATGGCCGGCGTCAATGGCTGTAGATTGAACTTTTCCCATGGCAATTACCTCGAGCGCGACGAGCAAATCTCATGGATTAGAAACGCCGCCGCCAAAAAAGGCCGCTCTGTGGCTATCGTCCAAGACCTCCAGGGTCCCAAGATTCGCCTCGGCGAGCTTAAGGGTAATCACCTCGACGTCAAGGCTGGCGACGAGCTCACCCTCGACTGCTCTCTAGAGCAGCACGACGGCGGCAAGATCCTCCCCGTCCAGTATAACCTCGCCGAAAAGGTCAAAATCGGCGAACCTCTCTTTCTCTTTGATGGCAAAATCCGTTCCACCGTCACTGATATTCCATCTAAAACCGCCATCACCATCAAGGTAGAAAATGACGGCTACCTCATGAGCAAAAAAGGCCTCAACCTCCCCGACACCGACTTTGGCGGCGACATCATTACCGACAAAGACATGGCCGACATCGAGTTCGGCGCCGCACGAGATTTTGACTACGTCGCCCTCTCCTTCGTCCAAAAGGCCGAAGACATCGACAAGCTCCGCCAGATTTTACTCTCCCACGGCTCTTCTGCCCAGATTATCGCCAAGATAGAAACCAAAAAAGCCATAGAGACCGACGAAACCCTCGAAGCCATCGTAGAGGCTAGCGACGGCATCATGGTCGCCCGTGGTGACATGGCTGTCGAAGCGGGTGCCGAGGTCGTCCCAATCGTCCAGCGCAAGCTCATCGCCCTCTGCCGCAAACACAGCAAGCTTTGCATCGTCGCCACCCAAATGATGGGGTCAATGGTAGATAACCCCGAACCCACCCGCGCCGAAGTTAGCGACGTCGCCAACGCCGTCATTCAGGGCGCCGACGCCGTCATGCTCAGCGACGAGACCGCCAATGGCAAATACCCCCTAGAGGCCGTTAAAGCCATGAAAAAGGTCATCCTCTACACTCAGAATCACACCAAGATTGCCCCCGCCGAAGAAGAGACCGCTACCGACATCAAGATTTACGACGCTATCAGTAGCGCCGTCGCCCGCCTCGCCGAAAAAATCGAAGCCGACGTCATCATCTGCCAAACTCACTCCGGCGCCACCGCCGCCTCCCTCGCCGCCGAACGCCCCAACGTCCCCATTATCTCCGTCACCAGCAACTCTCGCGTTGCCTCCCAGCTCGCCCTCACTTACGCCAACGCCTCCTTCGTCCGCCCTTACACAGATGATTACGGCATCGACCTCGCTCGCGAACTTAAAAACTCCGGCTACCTCAAGCCCGAAGAAGGCAAGACCGAGCTTCTCGCCGTCGTCATCTCTGGCGCCCACGGCATCGACCACGGTACCGACACCATTAAAATTCGTTACATTTAATATAGGAGCCTACACATCCCATGGAAAATAAATTGACCGTAAAAGACACCAAAGTCCGCGACCAAATCGTCCTCGTCCGCACCGATTACAACGTCCCCCTAAAAGACGGCGAAGTAGAAAGTGACTTCCGCATCCGCGCCAGCCTTCCCACCATCAACTATCTCCGAGAGAAAGGCGCCAAAAAAATCATCCTCATCTCCCACCTCGGCCGCCCCGAAGGTAAAAAAGTCAAAGAATTAAGCCTAAAGCCCGTCGCCATGAAGCTCGCCGAGCTTCTCCCCGGCGTCCAGGTCGATTTTGTCGATGACGTCTCCGGCCCTGACGTCGAAGATGCCGTTAAAAACCTCAAAAAAGGTGGCGTCCTCCTCCTCGAAAACCTCCGCTTCTACCCCGGCGAAGAGGCCAATAGCGAATCTTTCGCCAGCGAAATCATCGACACCACCGGCGCCACCGTCTTCGTCCAAGATGGCTTCGCTGTCATTCACCGCGCCCACGCCTCCACCTCCGCCATCAGCAAAAACCTCCCGGTTTACGCCGGCCTCCTGCTCGAAAAAGAAATCACCAGCCTCGAAAAGCTCCTCAGTAGCCCCAAAAAGCCCCTCATGCTCATGCTTGGCGGCGCCAAAGTTGACGACAAAGCTCCTTTGATTGACGCATTCAAAAACAAGGCCGACCAAATCTGCATCGGTGGCAAAATCGCCGCCGACGGTGCCGTCCAGCCCGCCAGCAACATCTACATCGCCGAAGATTTCGACGAAGACGGCGAAGGCAACAAGCTCGACTGCGGCCCCGTCTCCACCGCCAAATTCGTCGAGACCGCCAAAGCATCAAAAACCGTCATCTGGAACGGCCTTCTCGGCAAGGCCGAAGACGTCGCTTTCGCAACCGCCTCGACCATCTTCCTAAAAACCCTCGGCGAAAACCCTAACATCGAGTCCATCATCCTCGGCGGCGACACCACCGCCTTCGCCGAAGAACTGATGAAAGAGGACGACAAGCTAAAGTTCACTTTACTTTCCACTGGCGGCGGCGCCGCTCTCGAGTTCCTCTCCGGAAACACCTTGCCCGGATTAGAAGCCATCGAAAACAAATAAACCCCTTTATTTCTCCCCAATTTTATGCTATTATATCTCTTGAACTTTTATTTTATTGTCTAAAAAATTTTAATAAAGGAATATCATGGCTGAAACAGTCAAAGACCTATCAAAATTCCGCAACATCGGCATCATCGCCCACATCGACGCGGGAAAAACCACGACCTCTGAGGCTATTCTTTACCGCACCGGTCTCAAACACAAAATCGACCTCGTCAAAGGCGACACCGGTGGCGCCACCACCGACTGGATGGAACAGGAAAAGGAACGCGGCATTACTATCACCTCCGCCGCTGTCACCGCCTACTGGAAAGGCCACAAAATCAACATCATCGACACCCCAGGCCACATCGACTTCACCGCTGAGGTCGAACGCTCCCTCCGTGTCCTCGACGGTGCCGTCGTCGTCTTCGATGGCAAAATGGGCGTCGAAGCTCAGTCCGAAACCGTCTGGCGTCAAGCCACTAAATACGGCGTTCCTCGCATCTGCTTCGTCAACAAAATCAACCAAATCGGTGGCGACTTCTACAAATCTCTCGACAGCATTCACAAACGCTTGAGCAAAAACGCCGTTGCTATTCACCTCCCGATTGGCTTCGAAAAAGACATCTGTGGCGTCGTCGACCTCGTCGACATGAAGGCTTACACCTACAAAGATTACGCCGACCACGAGCTCACCGTCGGTGAGATTCCAGAAGACATGGTAGAAAAAGCCAAAAACGCTCGCGCTGTCCTCGTTGAGGAAGCCGTCTCTGCCGACGAAAAACTCATGGAAAAATTCTTCGAAGGTGGCGAAGAAGCCATCTCAACCGAAGAACTCAAAGCCGCTTTAAGAAAGCGCGTCCTCGAAGGTGACTTCTACCTCGTCACCGGTGGTGACGGCCGTGGCGTCATCGTTGAAAAAGTTCTCGACCTCGTCACCGACTACCTCCCTTCTCCGCTTGACCGCGACCAAGGCCAGACTGTCGGCCACAACCCGAAGTCCGGCGACGAAGAAGTTCGCAAAGCCGATGACAAAGAGCCTCTCTGCGCCCTCGCTTTCAAGATTGCTACCGACCCATTCGTCGGCAAGCTCATCTTCATCCGCGTCTACTCCGGCAAGCTCGAAACCGGCTCCTTCATCCTCAACGCCTCGACCGGCAACAAAGAACGTGTCGGCCGCATCGTCCGTATGTTCGCAGACAAGCGCGAAGAAATCTCTTCCGTCGGCGCTGGTGATATCGCCGCTGTCGTCGGTCTCAAAGACTGCACCACCGGCACCACCATCTGCGACCCCGCCCATCCGATTCGCCTCGAGTCCATCGAATTCCCCGATCCCCCTGTCTCTATCGCCGTCGAGCCAAAGACCAAGGCTGACCAAGAAAAGATGGGCATCGGCCTCAGCAAACTCGCCGAGGAAGACCCGACTTTCCGCGTCCACACCGACGAAGAAACCGGTCAGACTATCATCTCCGGCATGGGTGAGCTCCACCTCGAAATCATCATCGACCGCCTCAAGCGTGAACACGGCGTCGAAGCCAACACTGGCGCTCCACAAGTCGCCTACCGCGAAACCATCCGCGGCACCGCCGAAGCCCAGGGTAAACACATCAAGCAGTCCGGTGGCCGTGGTCAATACGGTGACGTTTGGGTTAAGTTTGAGCCAAACGAGCCCGGCAAAGGCTTCGAGTTTATCGACCAAATCAAAGGCGGCGTCGTCCCACAAGAATACCGCAAGCCTGTCCAAAAGGGTATCGAAGACACCCTCAACGGCGGCGTCATCGCCGGCTACCCAGTCGTCGACGTCAAAGCCACTCTTTACGACGGTTCCTACCACGATGTCGACTCGTCGGAGCTCGCCTTCACCCTCGCTGGCGCCCTTGCCACTCGCGAAGGTATCAAAAAGGCTAACCCAGTTCTCCTTGAGCCAGTCATGAAGATGGAAATCACGACCCCTGAGGACTTCATGGGTGACGTCATCGGCGACATCAACTCTCGCCGTGGCCGCATCGACGAAATGGAAGATTTGCCTGGCGGCACCAAGGTCATCCGCGCCTTCTGCCCGCTGGCCAACCTCTTCGGCTACACTTCTGATTTGCGTAGCATGAGCCAAGGTCGCGCCGCTTCGACGATGGAACTCTTCGCTTACGAGGAAGTCCCACCCAACGTCGCACAGGAAATCATAGAGAAGCGCAACAGCAAATAACCTCTAAAAATTGACAAAAGCCCCATTTCGGGGCTTTTTTCTTGACAAAATAAACCGTTTGTGCTATAATAAGGTCATATTCGCTAACCGGCTTCTTGGGAGGGGAGACCAAAAAAAAGCGAAAGTACCTAAAAAATTTGGGAGGAATTAAAAAATGAGTTTGTATTCTGAACACTACGAAGAAAATTTGTTTGAAGAAGCTGAAAACAGCGCTGATGACTTTTGGGCCGAACAACCGTTCTGCTTAGAAGACATCCTCGCCGAATTCGCCGAAAAAGACGCCGAATCCATCCGGAACGGCGCCACTATCAATGAAACCGCGAGAACGCGCCACCGCTACCTCGAAAAAATCACCGAAGACCCGCTTCTGTACTGCTATCACGCAGGCCAGAAATTCTGGGACTTCTACTGCAAGCTCCTCAGGGATTTTATGGGGACTACCGACCGTGCCAAATTGGCTATCTTTCCAGAATGGTAACAGCATGGTAAGACCAAAAATACTTAAGGAGGCGTCCCCATGGACAAGGAACTCAAAGACATTTTCCAGCAAAGTTTGTCAGGAATCCCCGAATCGCGTCTCATGACCATCGTCGAGATTATGGCAGACCCGGAGAAACATCACCGCGAATTGCTCAGCCTCTTTGAGACTGGCAATTACAAAATCCACGCCGACAACAGCAGAGAGGAGCTACTCACTATGCCTTTAATCAACGATTTCTCAAAAGGTAGCGACGCCAGCATTAGTCGCCAACCTAGAGTCAAAGAAAAAGACAAGTTTGGTTACGACTGGAGGGTTGACATCGCCAAAAACGGCGACGTCACCGTCCACCTCAAGGAGATTGACCTTCGGGACACCGTCACGTCCAAAAATGACACGGTCACGACCTACACCTGGACCTACGGACAGGACACCATCGTCCACTTCCTGAAGGAACACCCTCTGAGCACCTACGACAACATCCGTCGCATCGGCCTTCTCAACAAAGCGTTCTTTGACATCATGAGCGACCGAGCACACAGCATCAGTCGCTACAACCTCGAGACCGCCGCCTGGTACAAGTGCCTACTCACCGTTTTCATGCGTGTCGGATATGAAGAATACTACGACAACGTTTACGACATCAGCAGGATGCTTCGCGACCAGCCCCGTTTCCTGGACATCCAAGAAGACACCGGCAAATTCTATGACGGTGCCTTATAACCCCTCCCTCCCCGCCCCGCTTATACAAGCGGGGCATTTTTTATCGCTAAAATTTATGCTATAATCAAGCTAACTAAATAGGAGTTTTTATGGCAGAAAAACAATCTACCGAAAAAGTAGAAAAAACCGAAAACCCAAAACAAAAACACTCTAAAAAAGGCCTTATCTTCGGCCTCATCGGCGCCGCTCTCTTCGCCGTCATTATCGTCGGCTACTTCCTTTTCCGGCCCAAAGCCGCCCCAGACGACCCCAAGGCCAAGCTCAGCTACTCTAGCTCCTTCTTCATTAGCGACGGCGGCAAATACACCCTCTGGAACGCCGACGGCAAACGCCTCACTGAAGACACCTACGAGTCCAAGTCCGACTTCATCGCCGGCTACGCCTACGTCAAACGCGACGGCCAAGTTGGCATCATCCGTGACGACGGCGCCATCACCGTCCCATTTGGCCGCTACGGCAGCATTGAAGCCCGAGGCGGTCTCTTCCTCGCCCAAGACGGCAACACCAAGCAATACCACGTCCTCACCGGCACCGGTAGAGATATCATGGTTGGCGAAGATTTGAGCATCACTTCCGCCGGCTCCTCCAGCGCCTTCGCCCTTGTTGAGTCCGCAGGCGTCTACGACCTCTTCACCTTCTCTGGCGCCCACCTAGGCACCTTCCCGAAGGCCGAAGACGTCGACGAAGCCCAGCTCGCCGTCAACAACGACTTCGGTCTTTTCTACTATAATAATTTCAACCTCATCTTCGACACCCGCGAAGCCAAAGTCCTCGCCTCTTTTGAAGACTCCCGCTATACCTTTGAAGGTGTCACCGACAACCGCACCCAAATCCTCCTTCAAAACGAAGCCGACGAGTCCAAATACAAGCTCGTCACCAGCAGCGGCCTCGTCTACGACCTCAGCGATTGCAAATACTACGCCTTCACCATCCTTGACTACCTCATCGGTTACGAATCCTACTCCGAGCTCGCCATCTTAAACCCCGACTACACCGTCGCCAAACGTGTCAGCGCCTACCTCGCTCTCAAAGACCAAAACAACTACGCTGTCAAAAACGATGATGGCAACGTCGACATCGTCCGTAACGGCGCCGTCATCAAAACCTTCGACCAAGATGCCGATATCGAATCCGGCGTCCTCTACGACGACCTCTATGGCATCACCAACGATGGCAAAGCCATGTTCTACAACCTCGACGGCAACGTCGCCATTAATCACGAATACAAAGAAATCTGGTCTCTCTTCAACAAATTCCACCACGCCGTGGTCGCCGACGAAGAAGACGAATATTACCTCATCGACACCGCCGGTAACCGTCTCACGGCCGACACCTACGAGCGCATCTACCGCGATGAAGGCGGCTACGAACTCAAGACTAAAGACGATAAGTACGCCATCGCCAACGAAAAAGGCGAGCCTGTCACCGAGGCCAAATACGAAAGCACCTACTACCGCTCCGCCGCCGTCGACCACAACATCTGGACCGGCAAATACGGCAGCAGCGATTACGACGTCATCGATGTCGCCAACAAAAAAGTTCTCCTCGAACACGTCAACGTCAACTCCTTCTACGCCAATTACTTCACCGTCAGCACCGACGACGGCAAATACGACTACTACACCTACTCCGGCGTTAAGTTCTACACCTCAGAGAACTAAATAAAATCACAAAAATTAGCACTCGTCACTTGACAGTGCTAATTTTTCATATATAATAGAACATATGCAAGACGACTTCTCCGAAATAATGCACCAACTTTCAGAAAACGCCCGCTTTTCTCTACAAAAAGCCGACCTCTACTCTAAAAAATACAACAACGGCTACATGGGCACCGAATATTTACTCCTCGGCATCTTGGCTCAAGACGCCTCAGAGGGCGCCCGCCTTCTCTCCGCCTGGAACGTCCACCTCGACGAGGCAGAAAAGGCCCTAGGCAAACCCGCCACCGATGTCCGTAACGACGGTCAAATGGCCATGATGTCTCTTTCCGAGTCTACCATCCTCACCCTTCAGATGGCCAAGAACTTCGTCCGTGACGAAGGCCTCGAGATCATCGGCACTGAACATCTCCTCTACGCCCTCATCAATCAAGGCAACTCCAACGCCGCCGCCCTCCTAGAAAAGCTAAACGTCGACCTCGACAAGCTCGCCGAAGAAATCGAAGATCTCGTCGACAAACAAGTCGAAGAATACAAGTTTAGCAAAGAAAAACAAAAATACGCCCGCAAATCTCCGCTCAAATGGCTCTCCCGCTACGGCGCCGACCTCACCGAGATGGCCCGCACCGGCAAACTCGACAACGTGATAGGTCGCGACAAAGAAATCGAACGCACCATCACCGTCCTCTGCCGCCGCACCAAGAGCAACCCCGTACTCATCGGCGAAGCCGGCGTCGGCAAGACCGCCATCGTCGAAGGCCTAGCTCAAAAGGTCGTCAAAAACGAAGTCCCCTCTCTCCTCATCGGCAAACACATCTATCAGGTAGACCTAAGCTCCCTCGTCGCCGGCACCAAATATCGCGGCGAATTCGAGGAACGCATCAAAGGCATCGTGGACGAAGCCGCATCCGACGATTCCATCATCCTCTTCATCGACGAGCTCCACTTGCTCAGCGGCGCCGGCTCCGGTGAAGGCTCCATGGACGCCGCCAACATTTTAAAGCCCGCCCTCGCCCGCGGCAAAATCCGTCTCATTGGCGCCACCACCCTCGACGAATATCGTAAATCTATCGAAAAAGACAAAGCCCTCTCCCGGCGCTTCCAGACCGTCCTCGTCGAAGAGCCTGCCCCCGGCGTCACTCTCCGCATCTTAAAGGGCATCAAATCCCACTACGAAAAACACCACAACGTCACCATCCCCGACGAAATTCTCGAGACCGCCATCACCATGTCCTCTCGCTACATCAACGACCGCTTCATGCCCGACAAAGTCATCGACGTTATCGACGAAGCCTCCGCCATCGCCAAAGTCGAAGCCGACAAAAAAGGCGGTGGGGAACTAAAGAAACTCAAAATCCAGCTCGGCGAATACGAAGACAAAATGGAAGCCGCCGCCGAAAAGAACGATTATGAACACGCCGCCGAATTCAAAACCCAGGTCGAACAGACCAAAGCCAAAATCAAAGATTTAGAGAAAAAGGGCATTAAAGAAGAAGACACCCCGGTCTTGACCGAAGAAAACCTTGCCACCGCCATCTCCCTCAAAACTGGCATTCCTGTCAGCAAAGTCCACGGCAGCGAACTCGAACTCCTCGCCAACCTCGAAACTCACCTCAAAAAATCCGTCATCGGCCAAGACGAAGCCGTCAAATCTGTTGCCAAGGCCATCCGTCGCGGTCGCTCCGGCATCACCAACGGGAATCGCCCCATCGGCTCCTTCCTCTTCATGGGCCCCACCGGCGTCGGCAAAACCGAGCTCGCCCGCGTCATCGCACGCGAAGTCTTCGGTGGCGACAACGCTCTCATCAAAATCGACATGTCCGAATTTGGCGAAAAGCATAACGTCTCTCGCTTAGTAGGCGCCCCCGCCGGCTACGTCGGCTACGACGACGGCGGTAAACTCACCGAGTCCGTCCGTCGCCGCCCATACTCCGTTGTCCTCTTCGACGAAATCGAAAAAGCCCACCCCGACGTCTTCAACATGCTCCTCCAGATCTTAGAAGACGGCATTCTGACCGACGGCCAAGGTAATAAAATCAAATTCAACAACACCATCGTCATTCTAACAAGCAACCTCGGTGCCAACGACGCTTACCGCGACGATTCCTTTGGCTTCGCAGAAAAACGCACCGGCAAAAAGACCAAAAAAGAGCTCGAACGCGAATACGAAGAATCCAAAACCTACGCCATGCGCGCTCTCAAAAAAGCCATGCGCCCAGAGCTCATCAACCGTCTCGACTCCATCCTCGTCTTCCATCCGCTCACCGAACAAAACGTCGAAAAAATCTTCGACAACCTCATCGCCGACCTCAAGAAGCGCCTCGCCGCCAAAAACCTTGGCTTCCGCATAGACGATGGGGTCAAACACTTCCTCATCTCCCGCGGCTTCGACCCCAAAAACGGCGCGAGACCCCTACGTCGCGCTATCGAAGATTACCTGGAATCCCTGCTCTCTGAGGCTATCATCAAAGGCACCCTCAAAAAAGGCGACATCGCCGTCGTCACCGTCAGCAAAAATATGTTAAAATTAAAGACAGAACATGAATAAAACCACTATGAACGGAGCGCGTTCCAAAACCGCGCAAAAATCACGCAAACTCTGGCTCATCGCCCCTGTTATTATCGTTATTTTACTGGTCTTTTTCCTCCTCAACAAAACCGCCGTCATCGACTGGTTTAAAGGCATCGGCTACAACCCCACTCCCGCCATGCTCGAGGTCCAAAACTCATTAAACCTCACCACTGAGGGCAGCCGCATTTTCCGCGCCACTCACGCCATCCTCGCCAGCCGCGACGATTTTAACTCCTCCTGCGAGTCTCACGACGAAGCCGTCTCCGTCCTCGGTTGCTACACCGGCGACCGCGTCTATGTCTATAACGTCGAGGATGACCGCCTCACCGGCATCCGCGAGTCCACCGCCGCCCACGAACTTCTCCACGCCGTCTGGGCCCGCCTCACCGGCCTAGAAAAGTCCGAGCTTGTCCCCCTCCTCGAATCCACCTACGCCAAGCACCCAGAAATGCAAGAAACCATCGAAGCCTACCCCGATGACGAGCGTATCGGCGAACTCTACGTCCGCCTCGCCACCCAGGTCAAAGACCTCCCAGAAAAGCTAGAATCTCACTACGCCAAATACTTCGTCGACCAAGACGCCGTCGTCGCCTTTTACGACTCTTATATCAAACCTTTCAACGAGCTCACCGAGCAAATCACCACCCTCAAAAAAGAGCTCGAAACTCTAGAAAAAGAAATTTCCTCCCGCAGTGAAGCTCTCGACGCCAAGCTCAAAGATTTCGACGCCAAAGTCGACGAATTTAATCGCTGCGCCGACACCGCCGGCTGCTTCACGTCAAACTACGCCTTCACCTCCCGCCGCGCCGAACTCGTCCTCGAGCAACAAACCATCAACGTAGAAAACACCGCTATCAACGCTCTCATCGATAAATACAACCAAAAGGCCGACACTTACAACTCCTCCATCGCCCGCTCTTCCGACCTCCAAAATCTCATCAACTCTAACGCTCCCGTTCAAACCATAGAAGAATAGAAAGGATTCCCATGAATACCACCAAAACCCCAAAAAATTACCTCGTCCCCACCGTCGTCGAAGAAACTTCCCGCGGCGAACGCGCCTACGACATCTACTCTAGGCTCTTAAACGACCGCATCATCTTCCTCGGCGAAGACGTCAACTCTCACACGGCCAACCTCGTCGTCGCCCAGCTCCTCTTCCTCGCTCACGAAGACCCGAAAAAACCCATCAAACTCTACATCAACTCCCCCGGCGGCTCCGTCTACGACGGCCTCGCCATTATCGACACCATGAACTTCGTCGAGCCCGACGTTGAGACCATCGGCATCGGCCTCCAGGCTTCCATGGGCGCCATGCTTCTAAGCTCCGGCGCCAAAGGCCACCGCTACTGCTTGCCCAACTCCCGCATCATGATTCATCAGCCCTCCTCCGGCACCGAAGGCAAAATCACCGACCAAGAAATCATGCTAAAAGAAGGCGTCTTCCTCAAAAAACGCCTCGCGGAAATCTTCGCCAAAAACACCGGCAAAGACCTGAAACAAGTAGAAAAAGACATGGATCGCGACCACTGGATGTCCGCCGAAGAAGCTTTAGATTACGGCATCATCGACAAGATCATCAAATAAAACGGCTCGTGCGATCTCTGGCGCTAACGCGCCAGCAATCGCCGCTCGCTGTCTTGGCCGGAGGCGGTCTCTCGCCTCCGGATTTCAAATTATTGCGTTCGTTGCTTTTTTCGATTTGTCTTTTTCGGACAATATCCCGAGGAGCCGATATAAAAACTACAACATTCACTAGCGAGCGAAATCGATGGCCGGTGCTACCCGAAGCGCATTTCGCGAGCTAGACTGACATGTTGTAGTTTTTATAATCGCGCGAGCGAGGCCGTCCGAAAAAGAACAAATGAAAAACAAAGCAACCTATGGTATAATCTATTCTATGCAGGAGGTAAACAACTCAATTTTTGTCGCGGCGCACGAACTCAAAGCGCCCCTCGCTTTGATGCGCCAACTTGCCCTCGCCCTCGACCCAGACAACCCCGTAACTACCACCGAATACCAGCAAAAACTCATCTCCGTCTCCGACCGCGCCATGCGCCAAGTCAACGACCTCGCCAAAATCGCCCGCCTCGAAGACGGCCTCTTCGAGATGGAACCCATCGCCGTCCGCGGCCTCTGCGAAGAAGTTGTCGGCGAGCTAAAATACCTCTTTCGCTTCAATCAAAAACACCTCCAAATCCGCTACACCAACAAAGACCGCCTCGTCGTCGCCAACCGCGAACTCCTCGGCTCCATCATCTACAACTTCTGCGTCAACGCCATCAAATACGCCGATCAAGGCTCCGCCACCAAGCTCGCCGTCACCGGCAGCAGGGAAAGAGTCCGCATCTCCGTGCGCGACTTCGGCCCCGCCCTCCCCAAAGACATCTATGACAAACTCACTGGCGACAGCCTAACCTCTCCAGTCGGCATCTCCTTCCGCCCTGACTCTTCCGGCCTCGGCCTTTACATCGCCACCAAATTCGCCAAATACATGCACGCCGACATCGGCGCCATCCGCCACCACGACGGCACCTCCTTCTTCGTCGAGCTCCCCGTCTCCCACCAAGGAACTCTTTTCGATGCCTAGAAACTCCAAAACCATCTACATCATTGACGACGACGAAATGTTCGCCGATTGCATAGAATTAGCCATTAAAAAAGATATCGAAAATTTAGAAATTAAAAAATTTAAAAACGCCTTGGACGCCATGAACTGCCTCGACAAACTGCCCTCTCTCATTTTTCTCGACATCCTTCTCCCCGGCGCTGACGGCTTCACCTTCCTCAACGAACTCACGTCTTACCCCGACACCGCCAAGATTCCCGTCGTCCTCGTCACCAGCCTCAGCCTGCCCGAAACCGATTTGTCAATTTACGGAATTAAGGGTATACTAAATAAAGAAACTATGAAACCTTCGGAGGTCACCGACTATGTCCACAGACTCGTCAAATAACGACATTCGCACCAAAGCCATTGTCTTGCGTCGCACCAACTTTGGCGAGGCCGACCGCGTCATCAACTTCCTCACCGAGCAGGGCGTCATCGCCGCCATCGCCAAAGGCGTTCGCAAAGAAAAGTCCAAGCTCGCCGGCGCTGTCGAACTCTTCACCGTCTCCGACATCACCCTCCACAAAGGTCTAAACAACAAGCTCTGCGTCCTCACCTCCGCCAAGATGCTCGAACATTACGACCAAATCGTCTACAAGCTCCCCGAGCTCGAGCTCGCCGGCCGCCTCATGAAAAAGCTCGCCCGCTTCGCAGAAACTTCCACCGGCCCCGAATACTTCGACCTACTCCACCAAATCCTCGCCGCCCTCGACGCCGGCGTCAACCCAGAGCTCGTCGAAACCTGGTTTTGGTTCAACCTCGCCAAGACCAACGGCGAACAAATCAACCTCATAAAAGACACCGACGGTCACGACCTCGACTCGTTCAAAACTTACGTTTGGGACAGCACCGAGTCCGCTCTGCGCGAACAGCTCGGCGGCAACGTCAGCGCCGAAGAAATCAAGCTCATGCGTCTCATGCTCAGCAACACTTTAAAGACCACTTCGCGCGTCAAAGACATCGCTCCGCATCTGCCCACCATTCTCTACATTGCCAAAATGATAAATAAGGAATAAAATATAGATATGTCAAGTTTAGATTCTATTGTTAGCTTATGCAAAAGACGGGGCTTCATTTACCCCGGCTCCGACGTCTACGGCGGCTTCGCTGGCACTTGGGACTTCGGCCCGCTCGGCGTCATGCTCAAGAAAAACCTCATGGACACTTGGTGGTCCTACTGGGTAGATAGGCGCGACGACATCTACGGTGTCGACGCCGACATCATCATGAACCCGCGCACCTGGCTTGCCTCCGGCCACACCGCCACCTTCGCCGACCCTTTGATTGAATGCAAAGCTTGCCACGGCCGCTTCCGCGCCGACAAACTCGCCAAAGGTCTAAACGAACACGTCACTGACGACGAATTCGCCCGCCTCGGCGTCAAATGCCCCACCTGCGGCCAAGAAACTTGGGGCCCCATCCGCATGTTCAACATGATGTTCAAGACCCACGTCGGCCCCGTCGACGGGGAAGAATCCGCCGCCTACCTTCGGCCCGAGACTGCTCAGGGCATCTTCGTCAACTACAAAAACGTCGTCGACTCTCTCTACCCCTCCATCCCCTTCGGCCTCGCCCAGCAGGGAAAGGCTTTCCGGAACGAAATCTCCCCGCGCGACTTCATCCTGCGCGACCGCGAATGCACTCAAATGGAGATTGAATACTTCGTCCACCCCAGCACCTGGGAGACCGAGTTTGAGCAGCTCCTCAAAGAAACCGACACCTTCCTAGAAAAAGAAATAGGTCTCTCCATGAGCAAGATTAACCACCTCGAGGTCGCAGAAAAAGACCGCGCTCACTACTCTAAGCGCACCGTAGACTTCATGTACCAATACCCCGGCGGGGAAGAAGAATTGATGGGCCTCGCCTACCGCACTGACTTCGACCTTCAAAACATCGCGCGCGAATCCGGCAAATCTATGGAATACCGTGACAAACAGACTGGCGAAACCTTCGTCCCACACGTTATCGAGCCATCTATCGGCGTCGAACGCCTCTTCCTCGCCGTCCTTGCCGACAGCTGGGACGAAGAAAAGGGCATCCTGCACTTGCCCGCAAACCTCGCCCCATACAAATTCTGCGTCAGCCCCCTACTCAAGAACAAACCCGAGCTCGTCCAAAAAGCCAAAGAAGTCTACGACCTCCTAAAGGCCAAATACACCTTCGTCACCTGGGACGACTCTGGCAACATCGGCAAACGCTACAAAAAACAGGACGAAATCGGCACCCCAAAGTGCATCGTGATAGACTTCGACACGCTTGAAGACGGCACCGTCACCGTCCGCGACCGCGACACCGCCTCTCAAATCCGCATCAACCCTGAAGAATTGTAGTATAATATATATCATAACAAAAGGAGTTATTTTCTATGGCAGATTTTAATAAAGTTCTAACCCCGGGCGATTACGAAAAAGGCGAACTCAACGTCGTCATCGAAATCCCCACTGGCAGCAACCACAAGATTGAATGGGACCGCGAACACGCCTGCTTCATGCTTGACCGCGTTGAACCCATCGCTTTCGCGAAACCTTGTAACTACGGCTTCATTCCGCAGACCATCGACGAAGACGGCGACGAACTCGACGCCCTCGTCATCACCGACCAGCCGCTCACGACTGGCATCTGGCTCAAAACCCGCATCCTCGGCGTCATGAAATTCGTCGACGGTGGCGAAGTCGACGACAAAATCATCGTCGTTCCCGAAGACGACCGCAACAACGGCGACAAATACCAGACTCTCGAAGACTTGCCAAAACAGCTCATCGAACAAATCCGCTTCCACTTCAACCACTACAAAGACCTGAAAAAACCCGGCACCACCGAAGTCAAAGAATTCGCCGACGTCAAGACCGCAAAAAAAGTCATCGCCGCCTCCATCAACCGCTACGTCGAAGCTCACCCCGAACTAAAGGCCCGCGAAGAACTCAAAGACATCGCCGAAGACGCTAAAGTCGCCGCCAAGAACTTCGCCAAAGAAGCCAAAAAAGCCTGGAACAGCGCAACAAAGTAGGTTACCATCTTTTGAGATAATAAAAAATTTTTACAATGAATTATTTTTGGTTTAGTCGTTCCGAGTACGCGTCCCATCCGCGCCACAGGAACAGATTTAACCAAAAATAATTCTTGACTAAAAATTTCTATCTCAAAAGATGCGTAACCTACTTTTTTGCGTTTCCGAAAATTTTCGAGTCTTTTATCTCATCCGGCAAATAATTCTTATCGAGATGAAACCCACTTTCCCACTTCTGCCCTTCGCCAAACCCGAGCTCCTTCATCAGCTTCGTTGGCGCATTCCTAAGCCACGTCGGCACCGGCAGCCCCATCGACTTCTTCGCTAAATCTTGCGCCGCATACCACGCATCCGCACAGTCTCGGCTCTTCTTACTCTTAGACAGTGCAATACACGTATGCGCAAGTATCAGCCCGCTCTCCGGCATCCCAACTCGCTCCACCGCCTGGAAACACGCCGTAGCGAGGCTCAGCGCCCCGTTCCCGGCCAGGCCTATATCTTCGCTTGCAAATATCACCATTCTTCTCGCAATAAACTTCGGATCCTCCCCCGCCTCCACCATCCGCGCTAGATAGTACAGCGCCGCATCCACATCCGAGCCACGCATACTTTTGATAAACGCAGAAATATTATCATAGTGTGCATCACCCTTCTTATCATACCCCGGCACCTTCTTACCTGCCGCTATCTTCACCGTCTCCACATCTATCTTACCCTTCGCCAGACTCATTGCTAGCTCCAAATCCCCGAGCGCACTCCTTGCATCCCCACCGCTCAGCTCCGCGAGATAATCCACAGCGTCTTTCGTCAGCTTCTTCTCCACCCCCTCCACCTTCGCTGCCCGCTTTATCACCTTCTTGATGGCATCTTTAGACAGTGGCGACACCACCACCACGCGCGAACGGGACAAAAGCGGAGAAATCACCTCAAAGCTCGGATTCTCCGTCGTCGCTCCAATCAGGATGATAAGTCCGCTCTCCACATGCGGCAAAAACGCATCCTGCTGCGCCTTGTTAAACCTATGGATTTCGTCCACAAACAGGACCGTCCGCGTCTTCAGGTTCCAGTTCACCTTCGCCCGCTCAACAACCTGCTCAATGTCTTTCTTCCCGCTCGTCACGGCAGAAATCTCCACAAAATCCGCCTTATATTCCTTCGCGAGAATCTTCGCCATAGTCGTCTTGCCCGTCCCTGGCGGCCCCCAAAAAATGAGGTTCACCGGCTCCCCCTTCTTGAGGATTTCCGTCAAAATCTTGCCCTCCCCAATAATCTCGTCCTGCCCGACGACTTCGTCTAAACTTTGCGGACGCATCCTCTCCGCTAACGGCACTCTATTCATACCACACATTATACCACACTATACCATATTATTATAAGAGCATATGCTTGCCGTAAAAGCAAGTTTATGCTAAAATGACCTCAATATGAGTCAAGGAGTATTGATTGCTGAAGAGCAAACTATTTTACGCACGTCCGATTCCGCATTAGCCGGAACACTTTCCGACGTAAAAGTCAAATCCAAGCTCTCCAAACTCACTTATAGAATCATCAAACGCTCCTTCGACCTCGTCTTCGGCCTCATCGGCTGCCTAATAACCCCCCCCCTCGCCGTTTTTATTAAACTCGCTTACGTCCTAACTGGCGACTTCGGCTCCATCTTCTTCGTCCAAAAACGCATCGGAAAGAACGGTAGGGAATTTAACTTCTACAAATTCCGCACCATGGTCAAAGACGCTGATCTTCGCCTCGTCGAGCTTCTAGAAAACGAATCCTACGCCGCCGAATGGCAAAAATACCGCAAACTAAAAAACGACCCGCGCATCAGCAAAGTCGGCAAATTCCTTCGTAAAACTTCTCTCGATGAATTCCCCCAATTCTTCAACGTTTTAAAGGGCGACATGTCCATCGTCGGCAACCGTCCCTTCCTCCCTCGTGAAAAAGACGACATCGCCGACCATATTTACGAAAACCTCATTTCCATCAAACCCGGCATCACCGGCTACTGGCAGGTCTCCGGCCGCTCCAACATCGGCTTCGACGACCGCATCCAGCTCGAAAACTTTTACGCCGAGAACGCTTCGCTAGGCTTCGACCTCGCCATCTTCTTCCGCACCTTCAAAAGCGTCCTCTCTACAAACGGAGCAGATTAGAAAAGGCACTAAAATGGTACCGAAAAGTATCACCATCATCTGCCCACTTTATAATGCCGCCGATTGTATCGAAC
Organism: Candidatus Saccharimonadota bacterium; assembly: GCA_017513185.1. GTDB lineage: Bacteria > Patescibacteriota > Saccharimonadia > Saccharimonadales > Saccharimonadaceae > Nanosyncoccus. The sequence goes on along the minus strand of JAFXGL010000015.1, from coordinate 35,310 downwards.
AGTTGCACGGTTCTCTCCACTCTCAAAAAAAAGTTAAAATCAACGAAATAAAATACCTACTGACCGACAGCGAAGACGACACCGAAAAATTTCTCATTAAAAATAAACTCGGCTACAAAAAAATTAAAAAATCCGACTTCTCCCATAGCCTCACTCGCGAAAACGCCGCTATGCAAGCAAAATCCGACATCATCGTCTTCATCACTCAAGACATCGTCATCGAAGACAGTCTATGGCTTCACAATCTCACAAAGGACATCAAAGGCAACGTCGTTGCAACCTACTCTCGTCAGCTCACCAAATATAACAACATCGAAAAATACACTCGCGAATCAAACTACCCCGCAAAAAACATCATCAAAAGCAAACAAGATATTAAAAAGCTCGGGCTTAAAACTTTCTTCTTCTCCGACGCCGCCAGCGCCATCGATGCCAAGACATTCAAAAAGCTCAATGGCTACGACCACAAAAATCTCCCCATCTCAGAAGACATGTATATCGCCCACAAAATCATCACGAGCGGCCACAAAATCAAATACTGCGCTAACTCCGTCGTCTACCACTCCCACGACTTCACTCTCAAACAAATCTACGACCGTTACAAACTCACTGGTCAATTCTTCAAGCAAAATAGCTATCTCGACCAATACGGCACCACCGACAGTGGCGCCAAACTTGCCAAATACATCCTCAAAAGAATTCTCGAAGAAAAACGCTTCGCCCTCCTCTTCCGCTATCCATTCGACATGTCCGCCCGTTATTTCGGCATGAAAGCGGGGAAAAGATGAAGGCCCTGATCGTTTTAGAAAATCACTTCACAAAAGATATAACCGGCAACATTTGGTGTGACCGAGTTGTTGATTACAATTATTTACAAAGATATTTAAAAGTCTTCGACGAGATTATCTTGGCTGGAAGAACTCAAATCGTACGCAAAATAAAAGACAAAAAATTATTGGTCAGTGGCGAACATATTAAATTCGCACCAATGCCAGATTTTAAAGGCGCAAAAGGGTTACTAATTAATCTTCTCAAACTCAAACGAATAATTCGCGAGCAAACGCGCAAAGTCGACTGTGTCATATATAGAGCCCCTACACATTTATCTCTTTTTACCTACAAAGAAGTTTTACGCCAAAAGAAACCACTAGCATTGGAGTTTATGATGGCTTCCGACAAAATGTTCGACGGCGACGGCGTCGTGAAAGATATGCTCAACAAAATCATCGACAAGAAAGCTAAAAAAATGTGCCTAAAAGCCGACGGTGTTTCTTACGTTACTGAACATATATTGCAAGAAAGATATCCGTGCCAAGCCACTTTAAACCCGCACAATAAAAAGTACTTCACAAGTTCATATTCGTCCATAGATCTGGAAGAAAAAATGTATCACCAACAAAATTGGAGCAAAAACTCAAAGCCAAAATGCTTCCATATTATACACACTGGCTACATGGACTCATACCGAAAAGGACAAGATGTTTTAATCAAAGCGGCAAGGATAGTCTCAGAAAAAGGTTACAATATCGACGTCACTTTTATTGGCGACGGCGAAAAAAGAGCAGAATTCAAAGAATTAGCAGAAAAATGCAACATAGAAAACATCGTACATTTCAAGGGCCTCATCAAAGACAAACCCACCATTCTAAAAGAATTAAGAAAATCGCACCTTTTTGTCTTCCCGACCCAATCCGAAGGATTACCGAGAACAGTTATCGAAGCTATGTCGCAGGGCTTGGTTTGCATTTCTAGTCCAGTCGACGGGATTCCGGAATTATTAGATGCTAATTTTCTCATCAACTACGCAGACGCCAAAGGTTATGCTGACAAAATTATAGAATTAATTAACGATTGGGACAAATGTTGCCTAGTTAGCACGGCAAACTACGAAAAATCTCTAAAATACGCCAGCAAGTTCCTGACCAGCAAGCGAACCAGCTTCTATCAAAAACTCTACAATCTAGCGGAGGCAAAATGAACGCAAAACAGCCTAAGAGAAAGATAAATTTGCCGATTGTAGATATTGTCTCGACCATCGTCAGTATTTTTGCCATCATCTTTTTAGAAAATAGCGTAAGCTCTCTACCGTTTATCGGAATCTTAATTATTCTCACCTCGCTATACATGATATTCAAATATCGCAAAAGCGGCGCAATTACTCTCCTAATTGGAATTTTGACGCTAATCAGCATTTCTTTTGCCTATTCCGTTTGCTTGAATACCCAAAGTACTGCTTTCAACTGGCAAATTCCGCTCATCAATACAGAATCAAATATCGTAAACGCCAAAAACTTTTTGCTCTTTCTCTCCATCCTGTCGCTATCGATAGGAAAAATCCGCATTAAAGAAAAGGAAACTATCACCGCCGAAAAAGCCCCATCAGAAAGTATTGCCAAAAGCAAATACGTTCCGGTTATGATAGTCGGTTGCGTACTAATTCTTCTGTATGCTCTTATTTTCGGATTCGATCGAGGCACTATCGGGTCGTACGCATCAAACACTAACGTCATATATGAATACGCATTAATCGTCTTCATTTTCGCTTGGCAATATACCAAAAACAATAAAGCCTTCAAAATTTTCCTGATTATTTATGCCATTTTATACTGTTCACAAGGGTTACTTTTTGGCGATAGGTCATCTTGTTTCCCCATGATTTTAGCTATGCTCATTCTAAACAGCAAAAACAACATAAAAATGAAATACGTTCTTATAGTCGGCTTCCTAGGAATTCTGTCCGCCAATATAATCGACATCTTCCGAAATACAGGTGACTTATTCAGTGCCAGCACACTACAAGAAACCCTCAGTCGTGGTTTATTTGTCAATACAATTTCTTACTCATTCTATGGCGGAACCCAAATCTTGAGATATGGGCTCAGTTTATCGACCGGCCAAAGACTAACGCACATGTTGAATTATGCTTCGTCGTTCATCACTGGCGGCAGCAACAAATATAATCTGACCGTGATGGCAGACGCTGCCGGCTTTCTTAATAAAGGCGGCGGACTCTCCTCTAATTATTTCTACTTCTGGGGCGGTTTTATCGGCGTTATTATTTTCGCTATCATCATCGGCAGAATCATCAATTATGTTTTTTCACACAACTCAAAACTCTGTGACATTTTCAAAATTACTCTAACCATTTTTTCCATCCGCTGGTTCGTATATTATCCGACCGCCTTCTTCCGAACGGCGCTATTCGTCCCGCTCGTAGGCTACTATATTAGCAAATTCTTCTCCAATAGGATTCATCAAGAAACGGAAAAATTAGCAATATCAGAAAGGACAACTATATGAAAAACCTCTACATACACGGTTCATTCATGAACGACAACTACGGCGACTTCCTGCTTTACTACGTCGTCGAACAAGACGTCGAAAAATATAAAAACATTAATTGGTATTCCGCCGACGTCGACGCGTCATACGACAAATACTGCAAAGTGAATCGAAAAAATAAAAAGGAAGCTATAGAATCTGCTGACTTAGTAATCTTTGCCGGCGGTGGCTACTTCGGCGAGCCCGCCAAAAGAAGACTTCTTTGGAATTTGCGCTGCTTAGTCAAGCACACCCTCCCCGCTTACAAAGTTTATAAAAGAAAGATCCCTTACATCATAGTCGGCATCGAAGCCGGTCCAATTTCTTTCCCACCCAACCGAATCTTACTCAAAAAGATCTTCAACGGTGCCGAAAAAGTTTCCGTCCGCAACGATGAGTCTAAAACCTTCCTAGAAAAAATCCACGTTAAAAATAAAATTGAAGTTAATCCCGACTGGATCATGGGAGTCAAAGAAAACGATTTTCCTATCAAAAATATCGACGTTCGCAGCCTCTTGCAAAAAAATAAACAAGAAAAAATCATCTTTCTGCATCTGACCACCAAAAACAATAACAGTGGTATGAATAATGTTGTTGCTGATTTGAAAAAGTTTCAGTCGAATCGCAACGTCATCTATATCATCGGTTGCGACCAAAACCGCGACACACAAAAAGAACGCGCCAAAACATTATTCGACGAATTGGACAACCCCAACAACCGCCTCTGTTTCTATCAAGGCCCATGGTACTTATCAAAAGTTCTTAAAAATGTCGACGCCGTCGTTACCGACAAACTGCACGTCGGCATTGTCTCCACAAAATACAACAAAGAAGTCATTTCCGTTGCCAGCCATCCAAAATCCGTCAAGTTTTACAAATTAATCGGCCGCGAGAGATGGACTTCTTTGCTTTCCACCATCAAACCCCGCGAAACTTACAGAAAACTATCAGCTCTTGACTTTCAGCCAATTTCATTGGATAACTCTATTTTTAAGGCTGCCAAAAAAAAACAGACTTATTTTAGACGATTTTCTGAAGGCACACCAGCAATAGCCACAGTTACCGCAAGGAGCCTAGCATGAAAAACCCAAAATCCAAATTCAGCAAACTGTTTTCAAACGACTACTTCCTTTCATTGTGTAGCAAATTCTTCATCATGGTTTTTGGGTTTATCTCGCTCATCTTCCTCAACCGATTTCTTGGTGCCGAGCTGAAAGGACAGTACTCTTCAATCATTAACTACGTTACAATTGCATCAGCAATTCTTCAGTTCGGTCTTTCCACCATCTACCCACACTTCAAAAGAAAAAACATCGAAAACTGTTACGAAATCTTTATCTCCCTTGCCCTCATTCAATTCATTATCTTTTCCTTAATATCTTTAGGCATCATCGTCCTCACAAATTTCGACGTCACCGTCACATACGTATGCATAGTTTCGATAGTTTCAACTCTCGCCCTGCAATTCCGCTACATCAACCTAGTCGAAAATATTAAAAGAAATACCTTTGTAATTTTCGTAATTTCTTCATTAAACTGTCTACTGACAATCGCAACCTTCTTACTCCTCAAACGCGATCTCGCCACAGCACTTATCATTTACCTCATTAAAGACATTACTATCATTTTACTTTACGCCACAAAAATAAACTACCTCAAACTATTTCTAAGACAATATAGAAAATATTATCTACAGATCACAAAAGAGGGAATCCTACCAATGCTCTCAGGCCTTCTCATCATATTAAACTACAAGGTCGACATAGTCATGCTTAATGCTTATTCAATCGATTTCAGCGCAATTGGCGTCTATTCCCTCGGCCTCTCCATCGCTGAATATATTTGGGTCATTCCTGACATTTTCAAAGACGTCGTCCAAAAACGCACCGCCAAGGACAACTCACTGGACACGGTCAATTTCTCACTACGTTGCTCCTCCTCATTCGTAATCTTCGCATTCCTCACTCTCTTTATACTCGGCGAACAACTTTTCACTATACTATTCGGCGAAGAATACACTGAAGCTTTCCATATCACCATGATTCTGTTCGCCGGCATCTATAGTATCGTATACTACAAAATCATTGGCCGCCTTTTCATTAGCGACGGCAAATCCAAACAATATTTCTACACACTCCTCGCCGGCGTCATTATCAACATCGTCGTCAACTACTTTGTCATTCCGACCAGCGGCATTTACGGCGCCGCCATCGCCTCCGTCGCTTCCTACAGCGGCACCGGCCTCATATTCTTACTGCTATACTTAAAATACTATCACGTTAAAATCACCGACGTCATTCTCGTCAAACCCCGCGACTTCAAAAAGTTCAAACGTTTTCTCAAGTCCTAATCTCCACTCTCAAACCACCTCTTCTTCCGCAAAGAACTCCCAATCCGCCAATACCTCAAGCAGTCTCTCCCCTTCCTCATCAAAGCCATAATCATGCTCGGCGTCATCTACCCGCTTAACCTCGTTAACCTTCCTGCTTTCACCCGCCTCCTCACCCAGCTCCTTGCCGGCGTCACCATCTACTCCCTCCTCAACTTCCGCTACATCTCCTCCCTCCTCAACCTCTCCCGCCTCAAAAAACTCAGAACAAAATAGCCACCATCCTTCTCCCACTTTCCTCTTCCCATCTTCCGCTCCACCCGCTCCTTCCTCCGCTCCATCCACTCCCTCCACGCCATCCACTTCCTCCAACCTTCTTATCTATTACCCCAACCAAAAAGCGTCGCCTTACGGCGACGCCTTCCGAAACTAGTTGCATTTCTGTAAGCAATAAATTTCTAACGACGCAAGCCTTGAGTTGATTTTTGACAGCTCATCGGCAATCCTCTCCAAAGCACGAACTTCTTTATGTTTTAAAGTCAGCTCCTCCATCGCGCTAATGCCTCCCGTAGGACAACGTCCCCTCATGACAAGCCGCGCACAGAAATTCACAGTTACTGAGTCCATCACTTCCTCCGGCTTGGGCTGAAGTTTTGTGATGAAACTCAAACCCCGGATACGTATATCCATAATCAGTTAATACTCGGCGGCACACCTTGCCGCACCGTTCACATTTTCCGCCTGCGCGTCTGAATGCTTGATCTTTTATATCTTCCGAAAAAGCCATAAAAGAATCTCCTTTAATCCCATCTCTTCGTTCATGGACTTAATTATTATTTCGTGGTACTATAAGAGAATAAAAGTACTGCATATATTTTTATCGAAGAGACACCTAGGGGTGCCCTCTTTCGTACCTTCGGGTCATTCCGGACCCGATAATATCATTATCGCACACAAAAAACAATTGTCAATAGTAAAAAGCAAAAATGTAAAAATAATTAACAACAACTGTAAAAACTATTGCTTTTTAGACTGGCTGTGATATAATAAAGATAACTTACTTAACGAAAGGTCATACATATGAGTGGGCAAATATCAAATCATCTATTGCAAGCTAGGCAAGCTCGTGGGTGCTCCCAAGAGCAAATTGCTAAAGCCCTAGGCATCAGCCGCCCTACTTATATCAATATTGAAGCCGGCAAAAAGGAGCTGACCGTTAGTCAAGCAGAGACGCTAGCATCTATTCTTCGCGTAGGAATCGACGATATTCTCGGAATCTCAGACGGTTCGTCTGTTTTTTCCGACGTCACAGCCTCCACTGACAAATACAAACAAATCATATTAAATGCCATACGCTACGGCGCAGATAAAGAGGATCGAAAAATCACAAAAACTAAACTTGCTAAGCTTGTCTATCTAGCAGATTTCATTTGGTATTACGAAAACTCTAGACCAATGTCCGGCATGACTTATCGCAAACTTCCACGCGGCCCAGTAGCCGACGTTTACTTCCGCGCGTTAGACGAAATGGAAGATGACGGAATCGTCAAACGCGAGCCGAGCGGCAAGGCCATTATGTTCTCGTTAATAGAAAAAGAAGCTCCAACAAGTAAACTTTCCGAAAAGGAACTCTCCCTAATTAAAAAAGTTTGCAAAGCTTGGCAAGGTAAATCAACCGAAGATATAGTAAACTTCACGCACGAACAACTACCATGGCAAATCTGTCTAGATGGCGAAATAATTCCATATAGCCTGATATTCCAGGAAGAACCGAGCAAAATATATGGGCCAGCACAAGTATAAAGTCATTTTTGAAAATTTCACCAAACGACATTTTATCAAAACATTTGAAAAAAAGTACAAGTCGAAATGGAATCAGACTCAGGATGATATTATATTCATGTGCGAGCATATCGATAATATGCTACTTACCAAGCGTGCAGATTTAATATCCATCGCGGAAAATCACCGACTGGCCAAACTAGATTTTGCAATTTTTGGTATAAAAATTTCTCCAAAAGCATCTGGAAATAGATGCATTTTGGCGATAGATGACGATTTGAACATAGTTAGAATACTCTTAGTGTACTCCAAAAATGATATTCCTGCCAAAAATGAAACGCAGGAATGGAAAAATATCATAAAAGCGCACTACTCAGACGTAGCAAGTCTGTTTAATCTCTAAACCTTTCTTTTCGTACCCTGCTCTTCATTGTGATGTTGAGTATCTTCGTTCTTAGCTCCTCGCCGACATCGCCACCTACTCCCTCCTCAACTTCCACTGCATCTCCTCCCTACTCAACCTCTCCCGCCTCAAAAACCTAAAACGCCCCTAACCTCACCTCCCTCCCCCTCCTTCTTCTCCTCACCCCTCTTTCCTCGCACCCCATCCTCATCCCGCTTCCACTCCCGCCTCGCCCAATCTTATCCTCTATTGTATTTACAACTTTCAACAGTGCGACATCATCATTCCAATTTAGAAAAACATTGCAAATACCGTCCATGGCGTGTTACAATATAACCATAACGCTTATGATTGATAAACTGAAAACAATAATGTAGAATCTCTATGCATCTAACGACGCAGGGCTTTGTGTTTTATCCCAAAAAAACAAAGCCGTGTGGCGCTAGAAACTACACGGCTTCGCCTAGCTAGAAACATCTTCAAAAAATCCTAGCTAGATGCATTGATTAAGACTCGGACAAATCCGGGTCTTCTTCGTCCACCCAAATAGGGAATGGGTGACCAGGCTTTGCCCGATGCACTACGCCGTTCCTATCGGTGAACGAGTACCTAAAAATTAGCATAGGTACCTCCGTAATTTTAAGGTTCACTCTGGGCTTGACCCAGTAGCCTGACGCTTCGGTTTCATTTTCGAATGTTCGTCACCCAGGAGCTATCTAGTTATAATCCCACCAACGTACATCTTACCGACGAAACATTCTGCACCAGCATAAAACCACCCGAAGACACTAGCCTTATGTTGACGCAGAACGAAAAGCATTTTACAGTACCTTCGGCCATCAAAACCGAACAATTTAATTATAAGTGTTTTACAGAGTTAAGTCAATAATTTTCCACAGTTTTTTCCACAACTCCAACGTTGTCACGAATAATCACTTCGCCAAGCTCTTTTTGATTAACTTTTGAATTTTTGTCTTCATTAAATCAATAATAATCCCACCTAGTCCCCAAGCAGCATCACCCATCCGTCCTCCATTCATAATTAGACTTAACATCGAATATGCGAACCAAGCCAAACAAAGTTTGGCGAAATGATTATCGTTAAAGAACCCTCGCCTAATTATATCACACTTGTCGAACTTCATTACTGCTCTCCGTCCTCTCGTTCAAAAAACTCAAACGCCCCTAACCCATTCTCATCTCCCTCACGCTTTCCTACACCACCAATATCTGTTATAATATACCAAAATGAACTCAACCACCAATCTCTTCAACCACAAAACCATCCTCGTCACCGGCGCGGCCGGTTTCATCGGCAGCTACCTCGCCAAGCGCCTCTGCGCAGAAAATCCCGACGCTAAAATCATCGGTTTCGACAGCCTCAACTCTTACTACGACCCCAATCTCAAAACTTCCCGCCTCAATGAACTCAAAGGCTTCAAAAACTTCACCTTCATCAAAGGCAACCTCGCCGACAAATCCGCCATCGACCAACTGTTTGCCCAATACCAGCCTGACATCGTCGTCAACCTCGCCGCCCAAGCCGGCGTTCGCTACAGTATCGACCACCCAGACGCCTACATCGAATCCAACCTCATCGGCTTCTACAACATCCTCGAAGCCTGCCGCCACCACACCCCCGAACACCTCGTCTACGCCTCCAGCAGCTCCGTCTACGGCGGCAACACCAAAATCCCCTTCAGCACCGACGACAAAGTCGATAACCCCGTCTCCCTCTACGCCGCCACCAAAAAGAGCAACGAACTCCTCGCCCACGCCTACTCTAAACTCTACGACATCCCCTCTACCGGCCTCCGTTTCTTCACCGTCTACGGCCCCGCCGGCCGCCCCGAAATGGCCTACTTCGGCTTCACTAATCAGCTCATCAAGGGCGAGACCATCTAAATCTTCAACTACGGCCACTGCCAGCGCGACTTCACCTACTTCGACGACATCGTCGAAGGCGTCATTCGCGTCATGGCCAAAGCCCCAGCCAAACAAACTGGCAAAGACGGCCTTCCGCTTCCACCTTACAAAGTCTACAACATCGGCAACTCCAGCCCAGAAAACCTTCTCGACTTCGTTCAAATCCTTCAAGAAGAACTCATCCGCGCCGACGTCCTACCCAAAGATTACGACTTTGAAGCCCACAAAGAGCTCGTCCCCATGCAACCCGGCGACGTCCCCGTCACCTACGCCGACACCACTCCTCTAGAAAAAGATTTTGGCTTCAAACCCCACACGCCGCTCCGCGAAGGTCTCCGCAAATTCGCCGAATGGTACAAATCTTACTACTCCGCTTAAAATTGACAAATCACCCAAAATAGTGTAATATAAAATCAACTATTTTAAAAACCTAACAGGGAATTATCACATGAAAATCGCCATCGCCGGCACGGGCTACGTCGGCCTCTCGCTCGCCACTCTTTTAAGCCAAAACCACGAAGTCATCGCGCTCGACATCATCCCCGAAAAAGTCCGGATGATCAACAGCTTCATCTCCCCCATCCAAGATGAATACATCGAAAAATTCTTCGCCGAAGCCAAGGACGGCAAGCGCCAGCTCAACCTAAAAGCCACTCTCGACTACGAAGAAGCCTTTAAAAATGCCGACTTCGTCATCATCTCCACTCCCACTAACTACGACGAAAAGCAAAACTTCTTCGACACTTCTTCCGTCGAAGACATTATAGAAAAGGTCTTAAGCCTAGACAAAGACCATAAAATCACCATGGTCGTCAAATCCACCATCCCTGTTGGCTACATTGACAGCGTCAAAGAAAAATATGACATAGAGAACATCTTTTTCTCCCCCGAATTCCTCCGCGAAGGCAAAGCCCTCTACGACAACCTCTACCCCTCCCGCATCATCGTCGGCAGCGATACAAAACAGGCCAAAACCTTCGCCAGCCTCCTCCTTGACGCTTGCGAGAAAAAAGACACTCCCGTCCTCTTCATGAACAGCACCGAAGCCGAGGCCGTCAAGCTCTTCGCTAATACTTACCTCGCCCTCCGCGTTGCCTACTTCAACGAACTCGACACTTACGCCACCGCCAAAGGCCTCGACACCAAAAGCATCATCGACGGAGTCTGCCTTGACCCGCGCATCGGCACTCACTACAACAACCCCTCCTTCGGCTATGGCGGCTACTGCCTCCCCAAAGACACCAAACAGCTCCTGGCCAACTACAAAACCGTCCCGCAAAACCTCATCGAAGCCATCGTCAAGTCCAACGACACCCGCAAAAGGTTCATCGCTGATGACGTCATCGCCAAAAACCCCGACGTCGTAGGCATCTACCGCCTCACCATGAAATCCGACTCCGACAACTTCCGCGCCTCCGCCATCCAAGACATCATCAAGCACCTCCTCGCCGAAGGCAAAGACGTCCTTATCTACGAACCCGCTCTAAATGACCCTGAATTCAATGGCGCCCCAGTCACCAGCGACCTCACCAGCTTCAAAGACAGCTGCTCCATCATCCTTGCCAACCGCATCACCGACGACCTCAAAGACGTCAAAAAGAAAGTTTATACTCGCGACCTCTTCTCCCGCGACTAACGTCCGCGTGTTATAATATACCCATGAAACTCATTGTCGCCTTTGGCAACCCTGGCAGCCAGTACAATTTTACGCGCCACAACTTCGGCTTCCTCGCCCTAGATTTTTACTTCAAAATCAACAACTTAGAATGGGAGCCTCACGAAAAATTTAACGCCATCTACAAAAAACAAGGCGACACCATTTTTATCAAGCCCCAAACTTTCTACAACGACATCGGCCAAAGCGTCCGCGCCTTTGCCGACTTCTACAAAATCCCGCCAGAAAACATTCTGTGCGTCTGCGACGATTTCAACCTACAATTTGGCACCATCCGCGAGAGACAATCCGGCTCCGCCGGCGGCAACAACGGCCTCAAGTCCGTCATCGCCCACCTCGGCACAGAAAACTTCCCCCGCCTCCGCCTTGGCACCGGCAACGACGAACTCCGCCAGAAAATCGGCGACGTCGACTTTGTCCTGAGTCGCTTCACCGACGCAGAAAAACAACAGCTCCCAGAAATCTTAAAACAGATTTCCCAAAAACTCGCACAATAAAAATACCCTCAATGTAGAATAGGTAAGGGTGGGCATCACCTATTCTACACCGAGGGTACTTTATGCACCCCACAACGCTTCGATTTGATACCGGGGGAAGCCCCGGAAGCGCGACCCACCTCACACAAAATTGGGGCCCGCCGGTTATGGGGGTTGCTATGCCTTCGAAGGTCCTCTCAAAGTGGAGGTAATACTTATAAGACTTAAAACCATTGAAGAAGAAATTAAAAGTCCGAGGGGTTTCAAAAGCACGCAACTTCTGTTACACTAATAGCGTAACATCTGTTATAGTTTATTTAGGTACAGTTTGGGGCCTATGCAACCCCAACTTGTGACCATTATATCACTTTAAGCAGAAAAAGTCAACACTTTTTTCACATTTTTTATGAAAATCAACGAAATCCGACCTCTAGACACCGAATATACCCAAGTGTTAGACACCATTGCGCTTAAGCCTAAATTATTGTATTATTACGGCAAATGGCCAGAAAAACGCATCAAAACCGTCGCCATCGTCGGCGCCCGCAAAAACAGCAAATATGGCGAAGAAATCGCCTACAACCTCGCTAAAGCCCTCGGAGAAAAGGGAATTATCGTCGTTTCCGGCCTCGCCTACGGCATCGACTCCATCGCCGCCAAGGGGTGCCTCGACGGCGGCGGCACCACCATCGCCATCCTCGGCACCGAAATCGAAAAAATCCACCCCTCCGCCCACATTCCGCTCGCAGAAAAAATCGTCGAACGCGGCGGGGTAGTCGCTAGCGAATATCACTTGGGCGATAAATTAGATTATCGCTACTCTTTCCTAGAAAGAAACCGTCTCATTTCAGGATTGGCAGACGCAGTAGTTGTGGTAGAGGCCAGGGAACGCTCAGGCAGCTTAAACACCGCCTCTCACGCCCTCAATCAAGGCAAAGACCTCTTCGCGGTACCGGGAGACATTAACAAGCAAACTAGCCAGGGATGCAATAGATTGCTAGCCTCAGGGGCTAACCCATACCTCGGCATAGATGACTTTCTAAAATACTTATTTCCTAGTACAAAGAAAAACAAACAATCTCGCCTAGAACAAATCTCCCTATTCGCAGACACAAATGAAGAAAGAAACGTACTACAACTTTTGGCAAATGGATATCATGACGGAGATTTAATTATAGAAAAATTAGACCTAGATGTAGTAACGTTCAACCAAACCATCACAATGTTAGAGATCAAAGGCGTCGTAAAATCACTAGGCGCTAACTACTGGACACTAAATTAAGTTGACAATTCTGTTTGTGAGACATTGCGCAGCTTACGAGCGAGCGATAGGGCGCGACGCCCGTAACGACGGGCCGTCGCGACCCGTGTCGAACAAACATGGATTGTCAACTTTATAGTTTTTGTGTTATTATAACCTCATGTCTAAAAACCTCGTCATCGTCGAGTCTCCCGCTAAGGCCAAAACTATCGAAAAATACTTAGGCCATGATTTTCATGTCCTCTCAAGCGTCGGCCACATTAGAAAAGACACCAAAGTAGACATCAAAAACAACTTCTCCGTCACTTACGAGATCGACCCCGGCCACACCAAAGTCGTCCGCGAACTCAAAAAAGCCGTCAAAGAAGCCGACACCGTCTGGCTCGCGACCGATGAAGACCGCGAAGGCGAATCCATCTCTTGGCACCTCTTGCAGGTCCTAAACCTCCCCGAATCCACCCACCGCATCACCTTCCACGAAATCACCAAACCCGCTCTAGAAGAAGCCATTAAACACCCGAGAACCGTCGACATGGCCATGGTTCAAAGCCAACAGGCCCGCCAAACTCTCGACATGCTCGTCGGCTTCGATCTCTCCGGCGTCGTCCGCCGCAAAGTCCCCGGCGCCATCTCCGCCGGCCGCGTCCAGTCTCCGGCCCTCCGTCTCATTGTAGAAAAAGAACGAGAAATCGAGCACACCAAAGAAAAATTCTCCTTCAAAGTCACCGGCACCTTCAAGGGCGACCGCGGCCACGACTTTCTCGCCACCCTAGACAAGCACTCTCCGGAGACCGAAGAAACCGCCAAAAATCTCCTAGACACCTTAAACGGAGCTAGGTTCACCGTCGATAAAATCGACAAATCCGAAGCTCTAAAGCCTAATCCCGTCCCCTTTGCCACCGCCGCCCTCCAGATTGAGGCCAACTCCCGCCTTGGCTTCAGCTCCAGTACCACCATGCGCGCCGCCCAGGGCCTCTACCAGGCCGGCCACATCACCTACCACCGCACCGACTCGCTCAACCTATCAAAGCAAGCCATCGTTGCCATGGCCGCCTACATCGAATCCACCTACGGCAAACAATACCTCCACGTCCGCCACTTCAAAACCAAATCCGCCGGCGCCCAGGAGGCTCACGAGGCCATCCGCCCCACCCACATTGAAGTCGACGTCGCTGGCGCCAACGATTACGAGCGCAAGCTCTACAAGCTTATTCGCGCCCGCACTCTCGCCACCCAAATGGCCAATGCCAAGGTTGCCAAGACCACCGTCACTCTAAAGCCCGACAAAGCCCCCGATAAACTCTTCAAAGCCCAGGGAGAAATCGTCATCTTCGACGGCTTTCTCAAGGTCTACGGCAAACAAAAAGACCTCGAACTCCCCACTCTCGCCAAAGGCGACATTGTCAACGCCCTCAAAATCACCGCCCGCCAAACCTTCGCCAAACCGCCCGCCCGCTACACCGAGGGCTCCCTCGTCAAAAAGCTCGAAGAGCTCGGCATCGGCCGCCCGTCCACCTACGCCAGTATCATGACCGCCATCCAGTCCCGCGGCTACGTCAAAAAAGGCGAATCCGAAGGGAAAAACCGCAAAGTCATCGAACTCGTTCTCGAAAATAATGTTGTAAAAAATACAACAGTTGAAGAAAAATCCGGCGCCACCAAAGGCAAGCTTCTCCCCACCCCCATCGGCGAACTCGTCTCCGACTTTCTCACCGACCACTTCGACCAAATCGTCGACTACGGCTTCACCGCCGACGTAGAAACTAAGCTCGACAAAATCGCCGAGCAAAAGCTCGACCGCGTCAAAATGCTCCGCGACTTTTACACCCCCTTCTCCGAGCTCGTCGACCACTCCTCCTTCATCGACCGTTACAACTCCGCCACCGAGTTAGGCCAAGATCCCGCCACCGGCAAGCCCATCTTCGCTAAAATCGGCAAAAACGGCGGCTTCATCCAACTAGGACTTAACGAAAAAGACTGTGGGCAGAAGCCTCGCTTCGTTCCTCTTCCTAAGGGCAAGACCGTTAAAACCGTCACCTTGGAAGACGCCTTAAAGCAGCTCGCCCTCCCCACTCTCCCGCGCAGCCTCGGCACCACCAAAGACGGCACCGAGCTCATTGCCGCTTCCGGCCCCTTCGGCCCCTACCTCAAAGCCGGCAAATACAACATCCCACTAAAAGGCAAAGACCCCTATACCATTGCCTTCGCCGACGCTCAAGTCCTCTACGACGCCAAACTAAAGAGCATCATCAAAGATTTTGGTAATGGCATCATGATAGTAAACGGCGCCTACGGCCCCTACATCAAAGGTTGCGGCCGTCGCAACAACGTCAAAATCCCTAAAGATACCGACGCGAAAAAAATCACCAAAAAACAAGCCGAAGATATGCTCCTCAAAAAGTTCGGCACCAAAGCCCTTCCTGGCGCCACCGCTCTCAAAAAAGCATCCAAGAAAACCAAAAAAAGCACAAGCAAAAAGAAACAAACCGCAAAAAAGTAAACTTTTTTATAATTTTCTTGCACATTTTGTAAAAATTGTGCTACAATAATTTGAAAGAGAAAAATGTACCTTAAATCAGCACAAATTAGTTGACACTATTACTAATTTATGTTATATTATATTTAAGTTTCAATAATTATTTATTAACCGGGGTGGACAATAAGGAAATATCCAATGGAACAAAACGCCGACCTGGTCGCGCAAGCGATCAAAGGTAGTCTCAGTATTATCGACCAAGACCGCGAGCGCAAAATCGTTGAGAAACGTTTTGGACTCTGCGGGCAAAAAGAGACCCTTGAACAAATCGGAGAAACTCTCTCCGTTACCAGGGAACGCGTTCGCCAATTGGAAAAAGTCATCCTCGTCCGTCTCCGCATTGCTGCTTCTCAGGGCAAGATTCCTAATCTCCCCGCCGCCGAAAAACTCATCATTCGTAATCTCGCCGAGCTTGGCCGTGTCGCCAGGGTTACCACTCTCGCCGAGAAAATTTTTGGTGACAAAGCCACCAATGCCGACCGTGCTTCCTTGAGCTTCCTCGCTGATATCTCCTCCAACCTCACCGTCGTCACCGAAAACGACAAATATTTCAACGCCGTCGCCATCTCCGACGTCGGTGACGAAAAAGCCCTCCGCGCCAAAGTCGACACCATCGTCAAGCTCATCAAAGAACACAAGTCTCCCATGACCCTCGACGAACTCGACGCTCAGCTCACCTACGAACACCCGTCTCAAATTGCCGCCGTCGCTAGCGTTTCCAAACAGCTCGCCACCTTAAACGGCCTCTGGGGCCTCGCTAAGTGGCCGGCTGTCAACCCCAAAAACATCCGTGACAAAATCTACGTCATCCTCGAATCCAAAAAAGAGCCGATGCACTTCAATGACATCGCCGCCGCCATCGCCGACAGCAATTTTAAGCGCAAAAACGTCACCACTCAGGCCATTCACAACGAACTCATCAAAGACCCGCGTTTCGTCCTCATCGGCCGTGGCATCTACGCCCTCGATACTTGGGGCTACAAAAAGGGAACTGTCTCAGAAATCATCACCGCCGTTCTCGAAGAAGCGGATAGGCCTCTCTCCCGCGAAGAAATCGTCGCCCGCGTCATGGAATCCCGCAAAGTCAAAGAAACTACCATTCTCCTCAATCTCCAGAACAAAAAACTCTTCAAAAAAGTCGACAAAAACGCGTTTACGCTCGCGTAATTTTACCAAATATGGTAAAATATAATAAATGTCACTCATAAGCATTATTCTTTCTCCTTTCGTCTGGATTCCGCTTGTCGGCCTTTTCGCCTACCTCACTTACCGCAACTACAAAAAAGCCAACCGCCTTCAAGTTTTGAATGTCGACTCTGTTTTGTTGATGCTAGAAATCCCTCGCACCAACGACAAAAAGGAGCTCGCCGCAGAACAGCTCTTCGCCTCCCTCCACGGCATTTTAAGAGACAAAAACGAGCTCAAAAGCTCCGGCGGCGTCCAGGAACATTTAAGTTTCGAGATTGTCTCCACCAAGGGTCAGATTCGCTTCTACGTTTGGGTTCCCAAAATCCTCCAGTCCTTCGTCGAAGGTCAGATTTACTCTCAATACCCCACCGTCCAAATCCACAAAATGAGCGAGGATTACGTCGACAACCGCCACAAACACCCCATTGTCTACTCGTCCGAGCTCACCCTCACCGAAGATTCCGCTCTCCCTATTAAGACCTTCGACTCTTTCGAGGTCGACCCTCTCGCCGGCATCACCGGCACCCTGGCCAAGCTTGATGCAGACCTCGGGGAAGAGCTCTGGATTCAAATCCTCACTCGCCCGATAGCCGACGATTGGCATAAGAGCACCACCGACAAATGGATTAACCGTATTAAGAGCGGTGGCAGCACCGGCCTCTTTGGCACCGGTTTCGACCTCAAATGGCTCGCGCAAATTTTCGCCGCGCTCTGGAAACCGCCCGAGGGTGGCGTTGGCGGGGAATCAAAGCCCGTAGAAATCTCCGAACGCGACAAGACTCGCATCGCCAAAGCCGAAGAAAAGGCCACCAAGCTCGGCTACGAAGTCAAGATTCGTCTCGCCTACCTCGGCGCCGACGAAATCAATGCCAAGCTCAACATGCAGGCCCTCGTCGGTACCTTCAAACAGTTCAACTCCACCAACCTCAACGGTTTCAAAGTCGAAGGCTCCACCTTCGAGCCCACCGCCCTCGACAGCTACAAACTCCGCCAATTCACCGACAACGGCTTCATCTTGAACATCTCCGAACTCGCCTCCGTCTACCACCTCCCTCACACTTCCGTAGAGACGCCTAATATCGTCTGGGCTGCATCTAAGACCGCCGAGCCCCCCGCCAAGCTCCCCGTCCTCACTGGCAATCCCGCCGAAGACGAAAACATCTCCGCCTTTGGTCTCACCAATTTCCGCGGTATCAATCACCAATTTGGTCTCCTCCGCCGTGACCGCTCCCGCCACGTCTATATCATCGGTCAAACCGGCGCTGGTAAATCCGGCCTTCTTGAGCTTTTCGCCCTCTCTGACATTTTCTATAATCAAGGCTACTGCATCATCGATCCTCACGGCGACTTTGCCATCAATAATCTTCGCTTCATCCCCGAATCCCGCATTAAAGACGTTGTCTATTTCAACCCCGCCGACACCGCTCACCCTGTCGCTTTCAACCCTCTTGAACTCTCCGACCCAGCACGCAAACCCAACGTCAGCTCCGAGGTCATCGGTGTCCTCAAGCGCATGTTCGGTGAATCTTGGGGTCCTCGCCTCGAGCACATTCTCCGCTACACCCTCCTGGCCCTCCTCGACCGCCCCGAGACCACCCTTCTAGACATCTCCCGCATGCTCACCGATAAAGACTTCCGCAAAGAAACTCTCGACTATTGCAAAGACGTTACCGTCCTCCAGTTCTGGAAACAAGAGTTCGGTACCTGGGGCGACAAACAAGTCACCGAATCCATTGCCCCAGTTTTGAACAAGGTCGGCGCCTTCACCGCCAACCCGATTATTCGCAATATCATCGGCCAGCCCAAATCCTCCTTCGACGTTCGCAAGATCATGGACGAAGGCAAAATCCTCGTTGTCAATCTGTCTAAGGGCCTCATCGGCGAAGACAACGCCGGCATCCTCGGCGCCTTCCTTGTCACCAAGGTCCAGCTCGCCGCCATGTCCCGCTCCGACATTCCCGACGTAAAAGACCGCCGTCCATTCTACCTCTACGTTGACGAGTTCCAAAACTTCGCCACCGACTCCTTCGCCGTCATTCTCTCCGAGGCTCGCAAATACGGCCTCAACCTCACCGTCGCTAACCAATATATCGCCCAAATGACCGACTCCGTACGCGACGCCGTCTTCGGCAACGTCGGCACCACCATCTCCTTCCGCGTCTCCGCCGACGACGCTCCTCTCCTCGTCAAGCAGTTTGAGCCCACCTTCGAAGGCTCCGACCTCATCCAGATGGCCAACCGCAACTTCATCATCTCCATGATTATCAACGGCGAAAAGGTTCCTGCCTTCTCTGCTACCACTCTATCCATCCCTAATCCCCCCTCTGATAACCTCGAGGCCATTATCGAGTCCTCTCGCGAACAATACTCTCGCCCGCGCTCTGTCGTCGAGGACGAAATCCGTGAAACCATCGAAGCCTCCGAAAAATACAAAAAAGAACTCTCCGACTCCGGCCGACAGGGAATAGCTCAAGATGACTACTCTGGTGCTGAATTCATGTTCCAATCCTCCAAAATCATGGAGTCCAAATCTTTCAAACCCGAAGCCGCCGGGGAAAAGTCCGCCCAGACCGCCCAAAAGACCTCTTACGAAAACAACCAATACCGCAAAAAGAGCAAACACACCAAGCACAAAAAGCCTCAGACCCCTGAACAGGCTTTCCGTGCTCAAAAAATCTCCCCCAACACCGCCGAAGACAAATCCGACCGCCCCACTCTTAAAGACCTCGGTCGCCTCCTCGAAGAAACCAAAGACAACTAGACGTTCGCATTAGTCCCCCACCCCTGAAAAGCCTCTACACTCACGCTGTTTTCACGAGCGACAAACAATCTCTTCCAGACCACAGGACATCCCACTTTGAAACCTACGCCCTCGTTCTTGGCGGCATAGAAGGTCGCGTCGAAATCGGCGCCCGCCTCTACAAACAGGGAATTGCCGACAAGATTATCGTCTCTGGCGGCATCGGCCCCTTCACAGAACGCTGCGACCTCCCCGAGGCCGAAGCCCTCAAAGAAGAGATTTTGCGAGATGGCGTCCCCGAAAACGACATTATCATCGAGGCAAAATCCACCAACACCCTGGAAAATATGCGCAACACCCTCAAGGCTCTGACCTACATCTACGAAGAAGGCACGACGACGTGCTTCAACCTCATCATCGTCACGAGCAACTTTCACCTCAAGCGCTCCATCGCGCTACTGAGAAATCAGCTCAAGTCCTTCCCCAACATGATGGTCAACGTCTACTGGTTCGGCTGTCCCTACCCCAGCTGCGAAGTCCACTCTTGGCGGCACAGCCAAGAGGGCCGCCGCCTCGTCGCAAAGGAACTCATCCGCATCATCCAGCACCGCCTCACCCACAAAATCTAACCGCCCCTCCCTCTCCCCACGCCTCTCCGGAGGCGTTTTTCTATTCCTTAATTTTGTTCATGCTTTACCTCTATTCCGCCCCTGTTATATAATAAGAGGGAATTAAGGAGAAAACAGATATGCCTCTAACCTACACCCCCTCTGGCGCCCCAGGTACCAAACTCGGCGAACTTCGCACCATCCGCGAAACTCTTGAAAGGCTCGAGCGAGTCGTCGAAAAACAAAACGACCTTTTAGAAAAACTCACCAAAACCCAAACCAAAACCAGGAAATAAACTACTCACCACTCGCCCGAACCCACGTTCGGGCTTTTTCGCGCACCCACTTTTCCGCACAGTTTTAATGTCGCACAATAACTCTTTTAAGACATTCCACTTATGCTTATTAGACGATACTTTTATCATCTAATAAGGAAGAAAGGCCATGGGGCGACTCTTTGTTCGCCTACTTGTCCGATTCCGCAGGCGCCGACTGTCGGCTATTACAACATTCACTAGCGAGCCCGAGTAGTCAAGGCGCTACTGCCCGACGATCGAGGGCGAGCTAGACTGATATGTTGTAACGCCGACGTCGCGAGCCGAGGACCAGGACAAGAGGCGAACTAAGAGGCGCCTTTGCCCAAAAAGTTTTCCACCGACTTGGCTTTGGAATGGCCGTCGGATGGAAAACTTTTTTCAGATTTTGTTCGGTCGTTCGGGCTTGTTCGGCTTTCAGCGGCTTTTCCCGAACACCCGCCCAAATTCGCCCAAATCCGCCAATTCCCCTCCTTCCCCGCTTTCTCACCCTCCCACACCACTCCCACTCAACTTCCCAAAACTCTCAATTCCAAAATTTCATTTTCGCCTTGAACAAAAACCGAACAAAATAGGGAAATATAAGAAACAAAGAAAAACCCCGGGTTCGCCCGGAGCTTCACAATTTTCACCAGCTAGCTTCAGTTCACCTTCAAATACACAATCAACACCACTACGCCCACAAACGCCCCTAGTATAAACACTAGTCTTCCCCGGCTTTCCAGTCGTAGTATTTCCCTGCCCGCGTCCGTAGATAGTCTATTACGCCGCTTTTGCTCCATTTCAGACGTCAAAACATTTCGCCTCGTAAAAGAAACCGTACTCTCCGACAACAGTCGTCGTTGCGCCTCCATCTCTTCATACTCCAGATCCGCTGCTACCTCCAAATCGTGCCGTTTCGTGGACACGATCGCATAAAACGCAACCCACGCTATCAACCCAATACCAAACACCCAAGCAATTCCTGCAAAGACCGTCCAAAAATCCATTTCTCTTCCTCCTTACTAGCTGGCTCTTAAAGAACAATTGTTACTATATTATAACATAAAATCCAAATTATTTCCAGTATCCCTTTCTCTCAACCCTCACGTCTACATATGTAACTTCACTAATTCCCTGCCCCTCCAGATACTTCAGCATCCGCGCCGCATCCTCCGCCGACACCGCCGGATTTCTATCTGTAGACACTTTTATCACTCCAGTAAAACCTTCCACCTCCACATCCACCTCACGAATTTTATCCGCCGGTATTCGCGCTCGCGTTACCTTACGCCCCTGCGCCACCATTTCTTCCTCCAGGTTTGCAATATACTCCTTCATCTTCGCACTCAGCTTCCTCTCCTCGCTCCCGTCAAACACCTTCCCTGTTCTCTCGTCAATCACCTCCACGCTCGGCTCCCGCTCCACTATCACCACCTCTTCCCTATTGGTCGCCCACTTCACCCACTCTTGAAACGCTTTCACTGCCAAAAATATCAGCAACCCTGCAAATAATATCACCCCCACCATCGCCAAAATCTTCTTCCGATGAATCACGCGTCGCACCCGCTCGCGTTCGCTGTCGGGCGCCACTCGCTCCCGTTTCGCTGCTATCGTCTTACCTGCCTGCATCTTTTGTGCCCACGTTTAGTACTATTTCCGCCAGTTGCTTCGCCGAATCCAGCTTCGCCTCCTCATGCAGCTTCTCCGCCAACTTCTTGCGCTCCGCCGGCCTTCTCGTTAGCTCCCGCACCTCCTCTAGTAATAGCGCCGGTTTAGCCACCAGCTTCGCATCGTCAATCATCCTCGCCGCGCCTAGCTCCGCCAGCCTCTCCGCATTCTTCGTTTGATGCGCCCCCGGCAGCTCGCCAAACGGCACCAAAATCACCGCCTTAGCCAGGCTCGCCAGCTCCGCTATTGTCGTCGCCCCCGCTCGCGACACCACAATGTCCGCCGCGCCTAGCAGCTCCGCCATGTTCGAGTTAAACTCCCACATCCGGAATCCGCTCGTAAGCTTCCCATCCTCCCAGTCCTCATACTTCTTCAGCTCCGTCATCTCTTCATAGCACTTCCTCCCAGCTACCAGCCCCACTTCCGCAAATTTCAGCATCTCCGGTAGCTCTTTCGCCACCGCTTCGTTGATGTGCTTCGCCCCCTGGCTTCCGCCCGTCACCACCACCAACGGCTTATCAGAACAAAAACCGAACGCTTTCTTCAGGCTTCCTTCCCTGCTCGCTGACACCTTCCGGAACTCTTCACGTATCGGCGTCCCCGTCCACACCCACTTTTCCCTACCCGGCACATCTGAGTCGAACTTCGCCCCCATCGCCACCTTACTGGCCCGCTTCATCAAAATCCTATTCGCTAGTCCTGGTGTCGCATCGCTCTCGTGTATCACATACGGAATTTTCAGCCACTTCGCCACTATCCCCACCGGCAGCCCCACAAATCCGCCCTTCAAAAATATCACGTCCGGCCGCTCTTTTTTAGCGACCAGCCGGCAAAAACTCTGCACCACCCCCGCCAAAAATCCAAAAAATCCTAATATGTTCTTAAATATCAAATCCACCAGCGTCACCCGCCACGCCACAAAATAATCTTTCAAGCTCCACCCCGCATACCGGCGAAACTTCCCCGAGCACACCTTCCGCACCTTCATCGGAATGTCCCCCTTCCCTAGCACCGTCAGCTTTACTACATTTTTATAATATTTCCTATCTGTCCAAAATTCCACCCGCGCCCTCGGCTTCAGCGCCAAAATCTCGCGCACCACCGCAATCGCCGGCGTGATATGTCCGCCGCTACCGCCGCCTACTACTAGAATTTTCATTCAGCCTCCTCTTCTTCAAATGTCCGCTAGAAAACTTTTTCTGCGCGAGTTCTTTTTCCCTTTTAGTATAGCACGAAAGCTGATAACTCACACCTAGCGCCACTGCCACAAACATCATACTCGTCCCGCCATAAGATAGCAGCGGCAACGTAATCCCCGTCAGCGGTATCAGCCCCGTCATCGCCATAATGTTCACCGCCATCTGCACCGCAACCCACGCAAACACCCCCACTGCCACCAGTCGCTGCTCTTCTGTCGCCGCCAGTTCCGCCACTCGCATAATCCTCGTCAGCATCACCACAAATATCACCACCACGGCCGTCAGGCCTAAGAATCCAAACGTCTCCCCCATCACCGCAAACACCGAGTCGTTAATACTCTCCGGCAAATACCCAGTCGCCTGCACGCTGTTCCCTACCCCCACGCCCGTCAGCCCACCAGTACCGATAGCAATCATCGCATTCTCAATATGATACGTATCCGCTCCATCACCGTTAATAAACGTACGCACCCGCTCCACCCGGTGCGGACTCGTCACAATCACCCCCACCGCTGCCACCAGTATCGCCCCCATCACCAGCGCAAACTTTTTCATTTCCACCCCGCTCGCAAAAATCGTAGCGAGAATTATCGCAATTATCACCACCCCCGTCCCCAGGTCTTTCTGCACTACCACCACCAGCGCCAAAGAAATCACGCTCGCCACTCCCGCCGGCAGCCAAAAGTCACTCTTGTTCAGTGTTCCATCCGCTTTCCGGCTCGCCGCCAACTGCGATAAATACAGCAGCAACCCCAGCTTCAAAAACTCCGCCGGCTGTAAACTACCAAAGCTCCCGATGTTTATCCATCGGCACGCCCCCAGTTCACACTTAGCGAGTGAAGACCCTGTCTTCGCCAACACCAATAGTGCCACACTCAGCACTATCCCGGCCAGCAATATCCATTTCCCCAGCTTTTTCGTCGTCTCATAAGGCAGCTTCACCGCCACTACAAACGCCGCGATAGACAAAATCACATTCACCAGCTGTCTTATGAAAAAATGATTTTCAGAAATATCACCCCCGTATGCGGCATTCAAAAAATTCGCCCGCATCGGCCCAATCGCATAAATAATAATCAGCCCCGCAATTAACAAAATAAATGTTGTAAACAGAATAATTCTATCACCGCGATGTTTACGCATTATGCTTATAATTATATCATATATTAGATTGAGGATTGCAGAATTCGGAGATAGTTCAAGGAAAAGCTGAGTAGCGGAACGAGACGTACTTAATGGTACGTCGAATGAGCAACGGAGGCTTTGACGAAGAAATATCCCGAATTATGCAATCCCGCAAGCAGAAGCGATAAACATCCCAAGCACTGCGGCAATACCGGCCAACACCCAAAATCTCATCACGATTTTCGCTTCCCCCCACCCCTTCGCTTCGTAATGATGATGTATCGGCGCAGAAATAAATATCTTGCGGTGGAAGAACTTTTTCGAAGCCATCTGCAACAGCGAAGACCCCGCCTCCACCACCAGCATCACCCCAATCACCGGCAACAGCAAAAATGCATTCGTCATCATCGCCACTACACCCAAGCCCGCGCCTAGCGCAAACGAGCCCGTGTCCCCCATCATAAACCTCGCCGGCGGCACGTTAAACCACACATAGGAAAGTAGCCACCCCACCACCGTCATACAAAAGCCAAACAACATCCACTGCCCCTGGAACAGCGCTATCACCCCATATGCGCCATAGGCTAGCATCATCAGCCCCCCGGCCAGCCCGTCCAGCCCGTCAGAAATATTCGTGGCATTCCCCGTCGCCACCACCGCAAAGGTAAACAGCGCAATCATCCCCACCACGCCAATCTCCACGCTCCCCACAAACGGTATCATCACCTCCGTCCATCCTAGCTTCACCGCAAAGAACCATCCCAGCACCGCCCCTACGATAGATATCAGCAGCAGCTTCGAGCCTGCGCGCAACCCGGCCGCCCCTTCCCCGCTGCCAAACACGTTAATTAAATCGTCAATAAATCCTACCGCCGCCCCACCGAGAAAGCCTGCCAGTGGCAACCACGTCTGCCCACGGTCTAGATTGCAAATTAGCGTCACTAGCGTCACCACCACCACGCCGATAATCCCCGCCATCGTCGGGAAGTGCCGTTTGAACTTATGCGCGTGCAGCTTCGTCATAATCGGCAACGCCTCCCCCTGCGCCGTCGTCTTTTTCTGCTTTTTCCAAAACTTATATTTGTATGCAAAATATGTATATACCGGCGTCAAAAACATCGAAAGCAAAAATGCGCCCAACGTCAATATTAGCCCATAAAACATTTCGTTGTTAATTTCTATTTTCCACATACCTCTCTATTTTACTACACTCCTGGCTTAATTTTTAAATAATCTATCATAAAGTTAGAAATATCGTTAAACACCGGCTGTGCATACTGCTCCGCACCCGTCGTTTCCCCGTCTTTCCAAATCCTCACCATTATCAAATACTGCGGCATCTGCCCAGTCGCCCCACCATATCCCACATATGTCGCCACCCATTCATCCATCGAATACGCACCGTCGCGAATCACCTGCGCCGTCCCCGTCTTTCCGCCCACGTCATATCCCGCACGGTCAATTCCCTGCGCCCGCATCAGCTCTCGCGTCCCCCACATCATTCGTCGCATCGTCGTGCTCGTCTCTTCACTCACCGCCCGTCGCACTGGCCCTGCCTTTTCCTTCTCTACCAGCTTCCCGTCTTCCATGTAGCCCTTCACCACCGTCGGCGTATAGTACTCACCGCCATTCACCAGCGCGCTATACCCGCTCGCCACCTGTATCATCGTCACCATCAAGTTCTGCCCAAACGTCATGTTGGCATACATCGAGTCGCGTCCATCCCCCACCTCCGGGTCGTTTATCAACCCTTCCGCTTCAAACAGTTCTATCCCCGTCAGCTTCCCTAACCCAAAATGGTTCACATAATAGTCATATAATATCTTCCGTCCCTTCACCGTGATTTGATTCGGGTCTCCACCCAGCAGTTTCAATGCATAGATGCTCCCCGTGTTCAGGCTCCAGTTATACGCATTTTGTATTGTCGTCGGCCCCAGCAAATCACTCCGCCCATAAGTCGAGTTTTTAATCTGCCACCCGTCTATCATTTCATAGCCATTATTATAAAATACTGTCTCCGGCGTCAGCACGCCCAGGTCTATCCCTGTCGCAAAGGTAAAGCCCTTGCACACACTCGCTGGTTCATATGGGTCACTGGTTACTCGGTTCACATACACTTCTGCGCTCTCCACGTTGCCATAGTTCGCCGGGTCATAGCTCGGCAAATTCGCCATCGCTAGCACCGTCCCGTCCCTCGGGTCCATCACCAGAGCCGACGCCTGATCCTTCCCAAATTCCGCCATCTTCTGCGCCAAAATCTTCTCCACCCCCGCCTGGATATTTTTGTCTATAGATAGCACCACGTTTTTTCCATCTTCCGCCGGCACCTTCACATTGTCTTTCCCGATAGAAAGCGCCACGTGGTTCACGTCCGCTACGGTTTTCAGCATTCCGTCTTTACCGGACAGCTCTTCGTTCAGTGCCGCTTCCACACCATATTGCCCCTCCCCATCCTCGTTCACAAAGCCTAGCAATCTCGCCGCTAGCTGTCCTTCCGGATATACTCGCTTGGTATTTTCCCGTAGCCACACTGCTCCCGGCTCTGCTTCACGAATTTTCTGCGCCAGCTCTCGTGGCACATTTTTCGCCACCACAAAATACCGCCGCGTCTTATCCGCAAACACTTCGTTCGCCTCAGCGACCGTCAGATAATTTTTCATTCCCTCCGTAAAGATTGTTTCTTTTATCTTCCTCTCATCCGCTTCAAACGGGTCTACTATCACCGTATACACTTGTTCATTCATCACTACCGGCTCCGCTTCGCTTCCATCCATCATGTAGATTTCTCCGCGCTTCGCCGGAATTTTATTCTCAAAGGTATGTTGCGCTTCCGCTTTTGCCACCCACTCATTCTTCTGCAAAATCTGTATCTGGAAAAGCCGCCCCACAATCACCCCCGCCACGACGTAAAGCATAATCTTCAAAAACTTCAGACGCTTCTCATCCATAAGCATATTATATCACAAAACGGTCTGCTCCACGCTAGTCAAATCCCCGCTTCGCTCCGACTTGCCAAGAGCATTCCGCAGACTGTCTTGGCCGGAGGCGGTCTCTCGCCTCCGGAAAAAGCTTGTATTTTTTATACAAATTTGCTATAATAAAGATATAAAAAGAAGCAGAGCCGCTAGAAAGCTCCACTTCTTGTGTGTCGGTTACCCTAGAACGTAAGTTCCAGGGTAACTTTAGTCTTGGGTTCCCTCACTTTGGGTTTGTCGCCAAACTTGACAGTGATTGTGAGTTTTGCTCCCAATTTGTCTCCTTTCTTGATTCCCCCTAGAGCGTCGTTATGCACTAGCAACACGTTTAATGCGCTCTCAAAGTGGAAGCCTCCTTAATCCAAAATTTGAACCATAATTTAGCTCCCAGTTGAAGCGCACCAAACCCCAAAAACCAAATTTTAACGAACAACATTTGAATTATAACTCATCTGCTCTTCATCTCAAAACATAATGATAATAAACATTACATCTCATACTCCCACCCGCACTCGCTAAACAAATCTTTCAGAAATTTGCGGCCTTGCAAATTCTTCGTAAACCCGAGATAACTCACCACTGACTGCACGTCCTTATTCCCCGCCTGGAAATCCCGTATACACTTCCGGAAATTCCCCTCCACTCGCTCCCCCACCACCACGTGCCCCGGATACACCCGCGTCCCCAGGAACGCCACGCCCCGCTCTATCGGCTGCACATACCGCTTGTTCGGGTGTAGGGTCAGCCCCAGCCCCGCCAAAAACTCCTCTATCTTCAAAACGTCCTTCAGTGCCTTCGGCAAATCTTTCGCCTGCACAAAGAAATAAAAATCATCTACATATCTCCCATAATGTTTATATCCCAACTCGTTCATCACATACCGGTCCAGACTAGAAAGATATATATTCGACAGCAGCTGCGAAGACAAATTACCTATCACTATTCCCTTCCCCTTCGGCTGGCAAAACAGGCTCTTCGCCCTCGGCAAATCTCGCCAGTCC
Source organism: Candidatus Saccharimonadota bacterium (assembly GCA_017513185.1). Lineage (GTDB taxonomy): Bacteria > Patescibacteriota > Saccharimonadia > Saccharimonadales > Saccharimonadaceae > Nanosyncoccus. Next base: position 6,801 of record JAFXGL010000015.1, on the reverse strand, counting down.
CTTGGGCTTCCCTTCCGCTTCACACCCCTCACTGGGTCGTCAAAGATAATCTGCCGCCACAAAAACCTCAGCGTCCAATACAATTCATCGCGAGAGGCAAACTGCCTATCCAGCCCCCACACCACCTTATCAAACAGCCTCTGCCTATCTAGTGACATAAAATACCCGCGTATGTCCAGCTTCACCACATACGTCGGCACCGTATAATTCTCACTCGCCGCCCGCATATGCTTCACCATCCGTTTCACCCCATACCAAGTCCCCTTCCCCACTCTGCACGAATAACAATCGTCTATCAGCCGCCGGTCCCACCATCCCGCCACCATGTTAAACAAGAAATGATGCACCACTCTATCCCTAAACGGCGCCGCAAATATCTCTCGTATCACCGGCTTCCGCGTCACAAAGGCAATCCCGCGACTCGGCACATATGTCCTTGCCATTATCGAATCGCGCAAATTCACCAAATTTTCCATCGCGTTCATCTCAAACACATGTTCGTCCCCCGTCCGTCTTTTTCCTTTCCTCGCTTCCAAATACGCCTTCACTAGCTCGGTCAGTAACCACCCTCTAAAGTTTTCGTCCATTTTTTCCTCCTTATTTTGTTAATTATTTTCCCATCAAATAATTTTTCTTTATATATCTTATCAGCGACGTCAAATCATCCCACAGCCGTGCCAGCGGTTGCACCGGCGCAATCTTCAGATCCGTCATAAAGTTTAGCAGAAATGTCAACTTATTCGCCAGCGCATAAATCTTCCTCCACCCCACTGCACTGTCCGCCTCCATCCCCACATTCATTGCAAAATACACTTCCGTCATCTCTCGGCTCGTCCGCGCCGCCTCCAGCCCCACATACGCCCGCTCATAGTCCGTCATCTTGCGCGCCTCCTCATAGGTCCGCTTCTGTAGATGCCGCAACGTATTATACACTTCCGGGTCCAGCATCGCCTTCGGCCGTACCACCGACAGCGCCTGCTCCTGCATCTCCAGCGTATCGTCTCTTAGCTGCTTCATCACCGGCTCCGGCACGGCAATCTTCAGCTCAAACACCACCACTCCGCTCTTCCCCACTCGCTTCGCCTTCAGCACTTCCGCCCGCACCAGCCTCTTCTCCAGCACGTCCAGCCCCCGCACGCATATCACCCCCGCGTCAAAATTCGTCGTAGAAAAATCCGTGTCCGCCTGGATATTTGGCCGCACATTCAAAATCTTCTGACATACCTCATAATAATATATCAGCATCGAATTTCCCCCTATTTTATACCACTCCCCGCTCGCCCCGCTCCTAAAGGCGATAATCCTAGAAAAATTCTGCTTCTCTAGCTTCGCTACCTCCGCTTTAAGCTTATCGTACCTCTGACGAGCGCTCTGCTTAGAAGCTTTAGAAAGTTGTTCCTTCATTTGGTCTCCTCTTATAGTTGAACTTTTTAGGTCGTCCGTTCAAACGTATAATTGGCTAACCAATCTTCCTCCATTATATCACACAAAAAGAGGGCCATTCAAGCCCTCTTTTTCTCGCTCAGAGAGACCTAGGGGAACGGAACCCGACCGGAACCGACCCCGAGAGGGGGCGGGGAGCTATACTGACGACGCCACACAGCGCACCGCGAAGCCGTTGCCCTTGTTGTTCCCATTGCGGGGGTTCAGGTTCGAGGCGTTGAAGTTGAGGTTGCGACTGTTGTTAGCGTTATAGGTAGCTGCCGACCAGTAGTTGCCGTTGCCGCCGCGATTGTTCAGGCCGCCGGAGTTCCAGTTGTAGTTGCCGCTACGGACGTAGGAAAGCCCGGCGTAAATCGCAACAGACGGTGAATCCGCCCAAGGAGCCTCTCACTCAGGACGATCCCCGTAAGGACCGGCCATGGAGACAGGGAGTATACTGCCTCCTTCAGTACTCTAAATAAGAGTGGGCTCCTGGTTTCTCTAAGTTCTTTTGCGGGGAGCTAGCATGCGTGTGTAGTCGCAGGATGCTCCGTGTCTAGAACAGACGTCCCACTCGAGACGTCAGCTCTAGGTCTAATTTTTTTAGCTCCAGAGCTGACTTCTCTAGTTTGCCCCTCACGGCGGGCCGGCTCACGCCGGCCCATCCGGATTGGTTAGTTTTTTGTTTGAACTTTTTTGTTGTACTTCCCCGCCCAGCCTCCAATCGCTGTTTCCAGAAACCTAGGGGAACGGAACCCGACCGGAACCGACCCCGAGAGGGGGCGGGGAGCTATACTGACGACGCCACACAGCGCACCGCGAAGCCGTAGCCCTTGTTGTACCCATAGCGGGGGTACAGGTTCGAGGCGTAGAAGCGGAGGTAGCGACTGCTGTTAGCGTTATAGGTAGCTGCCGACCAGTAGTAGCCGTAGCCGCCGCGATTGGCCAGGCCGCCGGAGTTCCAGGCGTAGTCGCCGCTACGGACGTAGGAAAGCGGGAAGGCATGTAACGGATAATCCGTTCTCGTAGCATCCAAATCACTATCAGAGTTATTAGGCAGATAATAGGTCCTCTTTGCTGCATCGGTTTCGCTGATATTCAACGCTGTCGCAAGCTTGCTCGTCTTCTTCGTTAACAAAGTATAGAAGCTCGGGAAAATCACATCGCCATGATTAAACGTATTTGCCGTACTTGCATTGCCATCTGGCAAATCTTTCGGTAATTCCCATCCCTTCGGGCAAATAGAATCTGCTGCATTTTCATTATTGAAGTCCGAGATAGAACTACCTGCCACTGCCGCATACCAGTTATACCAGTTACCATCCACTCGCGTATCCGCCAGCGCTTCCGCATTCGCACCACTTCCATCCATGCAGCTTGTAAAGCTCAGCGTAGTATCACTTAGCTTCAACGTACCTTGCGTAGTGCCAATGTTCGCGCAGGCTTGGTTAGTACCAGTGTAAGACGGTGCCGTTGTCGGGCTAGTCTGCGTATAATTATAATACGTCGGACCCCAGTCGTGTACGTGCACGCCGTCTCTACCCTGCCTATGCCAGCGATAATCACCGGCGTTGGTAGCATACGGCCACACCACCGTATCGTTTCCGTTCTGTTCCATCTGATTCGCCGTCAAATTACCAGTATTGTTCATAAAATCAATCGCCGTCGCATTATCAGCCGCCTTGGTAATTTTCGTCACACCCATACCATAGCCATTCATGCCAATATTATCAAACTGTGTCAACATCGTATCGCCAGAAGTTTCCAACACACACGCGGTATTTCCTTGCAAGTGGTCACCGTAGAAGCCAAAAGTACAAGTTGCGCTATTGTCCACCACGTTACTATCAATTGTAGAATAACCAATGTTGCTGTAAGTCCACGCACTTCCGAGAGCGTTTGTCACCTTTCTTACTTGATAGGTCACTTTACCATAGTATGCCCCTGCGTTAAACCCGCGCACCGGACTACCAGGATTACCACTACCCGTATTCGTATAACCATCGGTCTTTGCTATTTCAGTCGTCACTGCTGTTTCTACGCCAGCCACATCCTTATAATAGGTATTCCCCGTAGTATACGCATAACACGGAGCCTGCTGCGTACCACCAGTACACTGCGCAATAATGCTCGACTCCCATTCCCCGCTCACATCATTGTAGGTATATCTCTTCAACGTCACTGTTCCCACCCCGTGGCTACTCTGCCAAGCTCTAGAAATAGAACCTGCGTCCGCCACCCACGCCGCATTCGTATCCGCAGAAATCGCCGTTTCGTTATTACTACTAGCCGAATCCGTCAACACCCAGTTATCTCTACTGGTCAAGTTCGTGTCCTCGCTTGTGAGAGTCATACCCGTGTACAAATCTAGGTTGAGGTTCTGCGCCATCCAGCAATTCCCATCCGCCAAGCGTCGCACTACATACCTCTTGCCATCACGCGTATCTTTCAGCGCGAAGCTACCTACGCCATCCGCCGTCGTGCCAATTGTCACCCCACTCGTAATCTGCGTCCCGCCATCTGCCGGACCACTAGACGCTGTCGGAGTATAAAGCTTCGCGTCACTACCTAGTCCATTATCCCATCGGTTAGTATTTTCACACACACCTACTGTCATTTCCTGCATGTTCTTCACATACTTGCTGGCATTTGCCGTATCGTCCGCACTCTGCAGACCCGCGTATACAAACCCTGGCTCCGCACCATCATTAATCTTGCTCACGTAAGTATAGTTCAACCCGTCAATCGTCAAGATAAAGTCGTATGCGCCATCACCCTTGGTCGAAGCCAAAGCATCCGCCACCGTTCCGGTCGGTAGTTCACACTCAATCTTGCTCGTACTTCCGCTGCGACCATCTTGCGTCGCCGTCACCGTCTCAAAGCTACTTTCATCCACATCGCATTCCAGCGCCGCACTCAGCACCGCACTGCTCAGCTTGCTCGGGTCAAAGTCTACCCCGCTCGCGGTCATTTCGTTGTGCGGCACCATCTTCACCTCAATTTTGTCTGCCGTCACCGGCGTGCCAATCTGTGCCAGGTCAAAGTATAATGTTTCTCTATTGCCACTCGCACCGAATTTCAGCGTCCGCACCAGGTTCGTGCTATAGTTGTCTAGGCTTGCCGCACTAGCCAACGCTGTGTAGACCACATTGTTTTGATAAGTTCCCGAGAGGACATCCGTATCTACGTTCACCGCATAGTACACATCAAAGGTATCTTGCGCGGAGAAGCCCGCACCTGCATCCGTAGTATTCTTCCAAATCTGCTGCGCACTCGTGCTTACCGGCACCGCCGCCCAAATACTGCTCGTATAGGCCACACCATCAGCTCTATATAGCGCCGTGTCTAGCTTCCCGTTAAACGTCGAACTCACTCCCGACCGCGTCAAGCTAGCAAAGGGACTCGCATTACCACTGCTATCTTTCGTGGTCGCCCCTGGCACCATGTAACCCCAGCCGCTCGTACCGTTTTGCGCCAGCGTCTTCGGGCTGGCCCAGGTACCGCTCGTCTTTTCAATTTTTACATTGGTATCCGTCGCATTATTATAAGTCAAGTTGAGGTTTTGGTTAGACCCCTCCATGGATAGGAAGACGGTGTAATATTTTCCTCGCGTGGTTACACCGATGGTTTTTCGTTCTACTTTTAGCGTCCCGTAGTCGCCAGCCGTGGTATTTTTGGCTGTCGGCACAATCCCGCCAAACTCCACGTCACCATGCGTAGAAAGCGCCTGCTCTGCCGCCGGGTCCGCCGCACCACTCGTCGCTACCACGTCCGGGTCTAGCGTGAGGTCTATTGCACTCCAGGTAATCACCGACGAAACATTATTCGCCGCATTTACCTCACTCATTATATATGGCGCTACGACAAACGCGAGCGCAAAAACCGCCGTCGCGATGAGCGAGCCTCGCAACAGCCTACCAAACAGCGCCAGTTCCCGGACGCTGCCCAACTTATGGTTAGTATTCATTTGTCCTCCTATGTTCATAAGCATTATTATAATCGTTAGGATTTTACACGTCAAGTGTATTTTTTCACTAAAATGTTTTCTACACTCCACGTCTACGGCTATATTTCGCTATAGTTAAAGTAGATGAATAATTACCAAAACAAACAACTTTTCTCTCGGCCCTACGAGCTCGCCCTAGTAGACGACTCGCGCCGCAATAAAAATCTTTCCCCCCGCCTTCTCGTCCGCTGCGAAGCCGCCTTTCTCGAACTCATGAACAAATACGGCGACGATTACATCCCCACCGAACTACGCGAACTCACCAATCAGGCCGGCGTCACCCGCCAGACTTTCTATGGCAATTTCATGGGCATCAATTCCCTGCTTTACTGGTCGTCTAAAAATCTCATCGACGGCCTCGCCGACTACCTCGCCAGCAAACCCCTCCACGACTCTCTCGACACCGCCCTCTTTTGGACTTTTAAATACCTCACCATCTCGCCGGTCGAGAGCGAATTTTGCATCCGCCGCTTTGGCAGCGCCAATTACTGGGCCACCGCCCTCGCTCCGCTCCAACCCCTGCTCGCCGAGCCTTGGCGCCTCTACGGCGACCAAGTCGTCGCCGGCCTTTACCAATTCTTCTGCGCCCAGTTCCACGAAGTCCTGCTTCTCTGGCTCGACGACGATCTCTCCATCACCCGCGTCAACACCTACATCAACCTCCTCATCAGCCTCAACAAAACCGCCGCCCCCAAGCTCTTCTCCTTCTTTCACACCAAGCCCGGCGCTACACCTCAAGTGTAGAAAAAAGCATTAGCATTGTCAAAAATTTTTTTTAGCCTCAAAAATTCGTTACAATAACATAAAGGGACGCCCTAAGGCCCCGAGTTCCGAGAACAACATAAGAGTGAAATCAAAAGTACTTTTGATGTGGCAAGCCACATCAGATTTTTTTCACAATAGAACTCGGGACTTTAAAGCATCCCGAGCCTAGCATATCAAACTTTAGTTTGAGTGTCTAGTATGCTATACTTAAAAAGTATCAGCTCGTAAGTTTGGACGAACGACCTAATAAGTCTAAACAAAGGAGCTAAAAATGCGGACAGATTTAGAATGGCAAGGCCCAAAACTCAGTTGGGACCATTTTAGGATACTCTTAACAGTTCGAGGCGAAACCCGAAAAAACTTCTACTATGACATGTGTATAAAATACAAATGGAGCAAAGAAGAACTAAAACAAAAAATCAAAGACATGTATTACGAAGATATTATATATCCAAAATAAAGACCTCCTGTTCGGGGTTTAGTCCTAATCCGCAGGGCTCCCGATAATTTTGACGACATTTTCCCCATACGAGCAAATCGATGGCCGGTGCTACCCGAATCGCATTTGCGAAGTATTGGGCGTAAAATGTGTCAAAATTATAGGGGTG
>JAFXGL010000004.1 GCA_017513185.1 Candidatus Saccharimonadota bacterium | reverse complement strand
TTCCGACCCTGAAGGTAAGAAGATTGTTCTTACTGGCTATGGCTGTACTCCGGCTAACCAAGGCACCTACATCGACATTGAGCCTAGTGACACTATGACCGTCTCCCTCAACCTCGCCGTCAGTACCTTCAATGGTCACCCAGGTGGCTTCTTCCTCGTCAAGCTCGGTCCTCTCAGTGCCATCCTAAGCTCCCAGGATATGACTCACATCTCCTTCCTTAACGACACTCGTACTGTGCAAGAAATGCCGACAGGTGAGACTACTAGCTTTAGCCCCATTAAGACTGTGGGCATTAGTGGCTATAGTAACGTCACTATCGTCCTAGAAAAATCTGGTACCCACTACAAAGGCTATATTGAAGGTAATAGTAGTGAATTTGTGGAGTTCGACAACGACCAAAGCACTGGTCTCCAACTCGCTTTCTGGATGAGCCACTACGATCACTGCTGTGACATTATCTACAAAGCCACTGCTACTGTCGACATTACTCTGCCTCCCTCCCCCTCCGAAGAGGGTGGGTGTTATAGGACTGAGACGCCTGTAGCAAATAACGAACACATTAGCCTAGACGATGACCAGCGTAATAGCGATAATGACCAAACCGCTCCAGTTTCCGAGCCAGAAACTGAAGTCAACGTCTCCGAAGTAAACAACGAAATCCTCTCCTTCGTCTTCAGCCCCACTTCTTACAACAACAATTATTTCGCCACCGCCCCAAGCTTTGGCTGGACCGTCGAAGAAATGAACGCCTCAAGTGACGTCGACGGCATATCAGTCAGATATGGCACCCTCTACCCCCATACCGGCCACACCATGCCGACGGACTTCGTTATTTACACTGACTCTCCTTCTGCTAGTGTCTTCCGCACTCTCACTTGTCAGGGCCTTGGCCCAGGCTGTGCCATCCTCTTGATTAATGGCGCTTCCGCCAATTTCGGCCCCATCAATCGTAGTAATGCCACAGTTGAAGGCTCCGCTCACTGGGTCATCGCTAAAGTTCGTCACCCTCAAGGCACCTCCACCTTCTATTTTACGCCCATCAATAAAATCACCAACGCCGACCCTGCTTCCTTCCTGTAGCTTTTTCGCCACAAATATGATAAAATAGTCTAGCTAGGGCGAATGGCGGAATTGGTAGACGCGCCAGACTCAAAATCTAGTTCCAGCAATGGAGTGTGGGTTCGATTCCCACTTCGCCCACCAGCAAGCACATCTAATAATGATACGGGGTTTGGCGCAGTTGGTAGCGCGCGCGCTTTGGGAGCGCGAGGTCAGCAGTTCAAGTCTGCTAACCCCGACCATAAAAAAACAAGACCTCACGGTCTTATTTTTATTCGCCAAATATCCACTTTCTAATTCTATCAAACAGTGTATCTTCGTTTTGCGGCAGTTCCACGTCACTCGCTGGCTCTTCCACCACTTCCTCTTGTTTTGACGCGGTCTCGCTCGTCGGACTAATTTGCTCTGCCGATATCAACAACCTCTGCCGACTCGTTCCGAGCGGCCAACAAGTCACCAAAGTCATCATCGGCTTGTCGGTATCTACCACCAACTTGCTCACTTCCGTCGGCCAAATAATCTCGCGCCCCACCATCTTGTATGTATACCGCACCGAATTATAATGTACATACATAATATCTCCCACCTCTAGACGCTCCAACCCGGAGAAAATAAACTTGTATTGATTACTAGAGTAAATATCACCCGCCGAATGCCCCATTACTACAAAATTACCCACCTCACCCGGATACGCACTCGCACCGTTTATGCGGTAATGTGCTACTCCGTGGTTCATCGCTTCCATCACCTCGCTAGTCGCAATCCCAAAGTTAATCGGCACATCCACGTTTAACTTCGGGATAATCAACTTATTTTCCGCGGAGACCTTCGTTAGCGTTACCGTCGGGTCCACCGCCTCAATCTCCCCAGCCGGAGACTCGCCCGGGCTCACATACGCCGCAATCGGCGCAAAAACCAACCGGTTATATTGCAAGAACAAAATCGTCAGCACCACCGTCAGACCTGCAATCAACGGAATCAGCTTCTTCCGTCGCGAAGTCCGGCGCTTTTCTTTTTCTACGGCCTTTGCCCGAATCCGCGACTTCAACCCCACCGTCGCCTCCTCCGGCTCTGGCTGCGAAGTTATCGGCTCGGCTTGCTTTGCATACTGCCGCCCCACATCCTGCGCCTGCGCTTGCGCCCGAATCTCCTTCACCTGCTGCTTCGCGACATATTCCTTCGCCGCGTTCATATAATATTCGCTATAGTATCTCTGATAATAATCCTGCCAAGCCGTGTGGTACTTTTTCCAGTCTATCTCGTTCTGCTTATCATACGCCTGCAAAACCTTCCGCCGCGCTAATTCCGCTGCTGCCATTCGCTGTTTTGAGTCAGAAGAAAGCCCACCGTTTTTAGAATCCATATATAGAATTATATCATAACTTCGTGTATAATAAAATTATTAACAAGGAGTTTTTATGTTTGACACCGCCAATTACAAAAAAGAGATGACCGTCGCGCTCGACCGCTTTAAAGACGAGCTTAAAAAAGTCCGCACCGGCCGCGCCCACCCCGACATGCTTGTCGGCGTCAAAGTTGAAGCTTACGGCCAGTGGATGCCCCTAAACCAAGTCGCCAACGTCACCGTCTCCGGCGGCACCATGCTCCTTGTCACGCCTTACGACCCGTCCACCATCCCCGCCATTTCTAACGCCATCCGCTCCGACTCTTCGCTCGGCCTCAACCCTTCCGATGATGGTCGCGTCATCCGCGTCCCGATTCCTCCGCTCACCGAGGAGCGCCGCAAAGAAATCGTCAAGACCGCCTCAAAGTCCGTCGAAGACGCCAAGGTCAAAGTTCGCAACATCCGCGAAGACGCCCGCAAAGATTTGAAAGCCGCCGAGCTCCCCGAGGACGCCAAAAAACGCGCCGAAAAAGACATCGACGACCTCACCAAGAGCTTCAACGACCAAATCGACTCCGCCTTCAAAGAAAAAGAAAAAGACATTATGCAAATCTAGCTGCTTGTGCTAATATAGATACATGAACATTTTTCTGGGAATTATTTTAGGTTTACTCGTTTTAACCTTTTTAATCACCGCGCACGAGTTTGGCCACTTCATTATGGCCAGAAGGTCCGGCGTCCGCGTTAAAGAGTTCGGCATCGGCTTCCCACCCCGCGCCGTCTGCTGGGTTCGCAGTAAACCTGAGAAGGGTCAGAAAAAGGGCAAGTGGCACAAAATTTCCAAAAAAGATTGGAAAAAAGAACAAAACTCACTCATTTTCTCGCTCAACTGGCTCCCCATCGGCGGCTTCTGCGCTATGGACGGAGAAAACGACGACGAAACAAGGAAAGGCACCTTTGGCTCCGTCTCCTTCTGGAAAAAGACCAAAATCCTCTTTGGTGGCGTCGCCATGAACTGGCTAGTCGCCTTCCTTATCCTCACTGTCCTCTGCTGGACTGGCCTCCCAGAAATCTTCGACCATCAGTTCACCATCAAGTCCGACGAAACCATCTCCGTCGACTCTTACGTCACCGTCGCCGAAGTCAAAGAAGGCTCCCCTGCGGAAACCGCCGGCTTCGAAGTTGGCGACATCATCTCGGAAACCCTCGACTTCGATCCGGAAAAACCTTACGAAGCTGGCCGTCGCTGGAACTTTGACGGAAAGTCAAAATATATCGTCGTGACCTCCCAAGACATCATTTCTTTCAACTCCGCTCACGCCAATCAGACCGTTTATTACATCGTCTCACGCGGCGACGAATATAAAACCCTCCCCGTCACCCTCAACCCCGCCGATTCCGAGTATCTCCTCGGTATCACTATGTCTTCGCCCGCCGTTACTTACCGTTACACCTGGTCCGCACCCATCGTCGCCGCCGGCCTCACCGTCCAAACCACCGCCGAGACCTTCAAAGGCTTCGGCCAGCTCATCGTCAACCTCGTCACCGGCGCCGCCCGTCAAGTCTCCTCTAACGAATCCGTCCGCGAGGAAGGCAAAGAACAGCTCGAGGACGTGTCCAACTCCGTTTCCGGCATCGTTGGCATCATCGGCGGCTACTTCCCAAATCTCCTCACCGCCGGCTTCACCATGATCGCCCTCTTTACCGCCATCATCTCCATCTCCCTCGCTTGTATGAACGTCCTCCCCATCCCCGCGCTGGACGGTGGCCGCTGGTTCATGATTTTCCTTTGCCACCTTCGTCATAAAAAATTAAGCAAAGAAAGGGAACAGTCCATCGTCGCCAAATCCTTCATTGTCCTCCTCATCCTCATGGCCGTCATCACCGTCATGGACATTATCAAACTCTTCTAATATGTCACCAAAAAATCCCCAAAAAACAGAGGTAAAACCCACGAACAGAACGCGCTCCAAAACCGCGCAAAAACTACTACTTTGGAAGCTCGCTTTGAGCATCCTCGGTCTTTTAATCTGGGTCGCCGCCGTCATCATCGCCTGCCAATACGCCGTCACCTTTGGTCTTTACTTCATCCTCGGTCGCGACCTCCTCACCACCCCGGTCTGGACCACCGTTTGTAACGCCCTCATCTACGCCCTTGCCACCTTCCTGATTATCTGGGTACCCGTCAAATTCTTCAAAAAACGGCCTCTCTCCCGCACCGAGCTCGGCTTTAAAGGCCTCTTCACCTGGACCGACATCCTCCTCGCTCCCGCCGGCTTCATTGTCTATCTCATTTTCGCCAGCGTCCTCATCGCCATCTTCTCTCACTTCTCCTTCTTCGACGCTAGCGAGGCCCAAGAGCTCGGCTACAATCTTCTCAACGGTTTCGACCGCGTCGTCGCCTTCTTTGCCCTCTGTGTCATCGCTCCTGTCGCCGAAGAACTCATTTTCCGCGGCTGGCTCTACGCCAAACTCCGCGCCCTCATCCCCGGCAAGCGCCTCTCACTTATCCTCTCCATTCTCCTCGTCTCCATCCTCTTCGGCCTCCTCCACGGCCAATGGAACGTCGGCGTCAACGTCTTCGCCATGAGCATCGTTCTCTGCACCATGCGAGAAATCACCGGCACCATCTACTCCGGCATTCTCCTCCACATTCTCAAAAACACCATCGCTTTCGCGCTCGTCTATATCTTTGGCTTCGGCGGATAATTATTTCAAAGACTTAATAATAGGGAATGGCACAGCTTCGCGGCCAGACACGCCCTCCAGCAACCAAAAGTTGCGCTCGCTATTGCCCCAACCACAAGCCGGCGGCATACCGTACTCTAGCATTTCCACAAAATCCATGTCCAGCATCTGCGCTTCACTATCACCAGCATCACGCGCCGCTTGCTGCTCTTTAAACCGTTCTAGCTGATCCAGCGGGTCGTTTAGTTCCGAGAAGCCATTGCCCATCTCCGTCCCAGCAATCACCGGGTGGAAACGCTCAGTCACGCGCGGGTTTTCCGGATTCTTCTTCGCTAATGGCGACAACTCCAGCGGCTCCTCCACCAACCAAAACGGTCCCGCAGAACGCTTACGAATCAGCTTCCACACATGATCTATGAGATGCGGCGTCGTCGCGGTCTCGCAAGTATGCTCAAGCGACTTCTTCGCCGCAGCATCATTTTTATCTTCGCTCTTTGCAAACTCATCGCGCAAAATCTGACAAAGTTGCTCACGGTCTGGATTAAACACATCCACACCGTATTGCGACTTTAACAAATCCGCATATTTAATACGCGGCCACGGTTGCCCACCATTGTCTAAATCAATTTCAAACCCGCCCACATTAAACTGCAACGTCCCCCACGTCTCCTTCGCGACGTACTTAATCATTTCTTCATACAGCGTCATCCCATCTTCATAATCTTCAAACGCCGCATAAGACTCAAAAGCAATATGCTCCGGCAAATGCTCGTCGTCGATACCTTCGTTGCGGAAGCGTGGACCAATATCAAACACTTTCTCAAAGCCACCGCCCAGCAACCGCTTCAACGGCAATTCATGAGAAATACGCAAATAAAAGTCCTCGTCTAGCGCATCCATATGCGTAGTAAACGGCGTCGCATCCGCCCCGCCTGTGGTATGCTCCAAAACCGGCACGTTCACCTCGACAAACCCATGGTCCAGCATAAACTGGCGCGTCGCCTGCCAAAACTTAGAGCGACGCACTAGTCTCTCCCGTACCTCCGGGTTTACATTCATATCTACATAGCGCCGACGATAACGCTCTTCTTTGTTCGTAAAGCCGTCCCGACCCGGCAGAGGCCTAAGAGTCTTGCCCAGCAAACGTAGCTCATTCGCAAACACAGAAATCTCACCCGTAGACGACTTACCGACTTTACCCGTAGCCTCCACGAAATCTCCCGAATCCAGCAGCTTCAAACGCTTCGTATTAAAATGTTTCTCATCCGTCAGCTCCGCTTGCTGCATAAAAATCTGCACCTCGCCGGAATCGTCACGCACTTTCACAAACGCCAACTTACCAAAGCTACGAATCGCCGTCACCCGCCCCGCAATCGTAACTTCCTTTTCGTTCAAAGCCTCAAACTCATTGATGATTCGCGCTATCTTCGTATCTCGAAAAGACTTCGCTGGATACGGGTCAATCCCCAGCCCACGAATCTCTTCAAGTTTTCTTAATCTTTCGTTTCTATAATCATCAATTGTCATATCTTGTATTATATCACAAATGATTTTCTTTTCTAAATGCTTATGCTATAATGATGATATGTCCAACAAAGTCATGATTATCGGAACTGGCAACGTCGGCGCGTCCATTGCCTTTTCTTTAGTCAATCAACGCACCGCCGTCAATGAACTAGTTTTAGTCGACATCAACACTGCAGACTCCGAAGGCGAAGCCATGGATCTCCGCGATGCCCTAGCCGTCGCTCCATCTTATATGAAAATCAAATCCGGCTCTTACGCCGACGCTCGCGGCTGCGACATCATCGTCATCACCGCCGGTGCCAATCAAAAACCTGGAGAGACTCGCCTAGATTTGCTTAAGAAAAACTCCGGCATCTTCCGCCCCATGGTTAAAGAAATCATGGCAAACGGCTTCCGCGGCATTTTCCTCGTCATTACCAACCCTATGGACGTCATGACTTACCTCACCTGGAAATACTCCGGTTTGCCTAGTGACCACGTCATCGGCTCCGGCACCGTCCTAGACTCCGCCCGCCTCCGCCTCGCTCTCAGCGAAAAGCTCAATGTCCACCCCAAGTCTATCCATGCCTTCCAGGTCGCCGAACACGGCGACAGCGAATTCGCCCTTTGGTCCAGCGCCAACCTCTCAGGTCAGCCCCTCACCACTTTGCTCTCCAAAAACACCCTCGCCACCGTCGAAGACCAAGCTCGCAACGAAGCCTACGAAATCATCGCCAAGAAAGGCGCCACTCACTACGGCATCGGCGTCTGCGCCACCCACATCATCCACTGCATCCTAAACGACGAACGCCGCGTCCTTCCCGTCTCATCTTACGACGACGTCAACAACGTCTTCATCGGCTTCCCAACCATCGTTGGTCGCCGTGGTGCCATTCGCCGCCTCGACACCCCCATGACCGAAGAAGAAGGCATCAAATACCAAAAGTCCGTCAACACTTTGAAGGCCGCCATCAAAGAGCTCCACGTCCGCGCTTAAAAAATCCTAGAAAATCATATATAATATATATTATGAAAAGGTTATTTTTAGGTCTCACAGGAATAATAACTTTAATTCTCACTAGCGCCACACCCACCTTCGCCAGCGCCAACGATTTTTACTTTGACTCTTTTGAAGCCGACTACTACCTCAGCAAAAACTCAGAAGGTAGCGGCACCATGCACATCGACGAAGTCCTCACCACCGTCTTCCCAACAATCAACCAAAACCACGGCATCGAACGCTGTATCCCTAAAAAATACAATGGCACTTCCATCCTCAGAAACGCCAACTTCTCTGTCCTCAAAAACAGCGCCAAAGAGCCTTTCACTACTTACAACGATGGCAAGTTCCTCTGTCTTCGCATCGGCGACGCCAATGTTTACGTCCACGGTACCCAAACTTACACTATCAGCTACGACGTAGAAAACGTCATTCTAGAACCCAACGACTCAGAATACCAAGAACTCTACTGGGACGCTAATGGCACCGGCTGGTCGCAAAAATTCACCGCTCTCACCGCTCGCGTCCATCTCCCAGAAGGCCTCAACGCCGCCCGTAAAACCCAACTCACCTCCGACCTCTCTTGCTACGTTGGCGCCTATGGGACCTCTAGTTCTGCCGCCACCTCTCGCTGTACCATCTCCTCCGACTCAGACAACACTCCCGGCTACGACACTGTTCTCACTTTTATCACCGAAAATCTCCGCGCCGGAGAAAACCTCACTTTCAACATCGAGTTCATGCCCAAATCTTTCTTCGTCAAAGGTCCCGACCCTAACTACGCTCTATTCATTATCGTTGGTCTCGCCGTCATCGCTATCGCCCTTCTCGTCATCTACTGGGTCAAAGCCAATCAAAAAGTCAAAGACAAAAAAGCCATCGCCAAAGACAAAGCTGTCCCCGTTCAATATACCCCGCCCAAAGGTCTCACTGTCGCTGAAGCTGGCACGGTTTGGCTCAAATCTTCCAAATCTCTCCAGGTTGCCACTTTGATGCAGCTCGCCGTCACCCACAAAATCGAACTCGAAAAAGGCGAGAAAAAACGCTTTGGTGGCTATCATTGGAAAGTCCACGTCAAAGACATCGACGGCATTTCCGCCGAACAAAAAATCATCCTCGAAATCTTAAACGGTGGCCTTTCCGTCCATAACGGCAACACTATCGAAATCCAGCGCCACTCTAGCACCTCTCATCTAGAAAAGCTCGGCCGTGACTTCTCCAAAAAAATCGAAGGCAACCTCCGCGGCAAACGGCTCTTTGAGCCAGAGAAAGCCACTAAGTCCGGCAAAGCCGTCACTCTCGCTCTCACAATTATCGGCATCTTCTTTGTCTTCGCTATTTTAGGCTCTGCCTTCATCCAAATAATCATCTCCATAATTGAATCTTTAGTAGGCGATACCGGCGGCCTCACCTTCGTCCTTGGATTCTTTATCTTCATCGCCGCCATCTCCGTCTTCGGCGCCATGGCCGCCAACATCAGCAAATATAAAAAACGCACCGCGGAAGGCATCAAAATCAGCAAATACCTTGATGGGCTCAAAGAATACATGGAACTCGCCGAAGAAGAACGCCTCAAATTCCTCCAATCCGTCGAAGGCGCCGACACCACCCACAATGGCATCGTCAAGCTTTACGAAAAGCTTCTCCCCTACGCCGTCATTTTCGGCATCGAAGACTCCTGGATGAGTGAGCTAAACAAATACTATCAAATGAACGACATCGACAGCCCCTACTGGCTCCACGGCGCCACCTACTTCCCGATCTCCGACTTTCGCTCATTTACGTCTTATACTTCCTCCTCAATTTACAGCTCCACCGCCTCTAGCGACTCTGGTGGCTCTTCCGGCGGCGGAGGAGGAGGCTTCTCCGGAGGTGGAGGAGGCGGCGGGGGTGGCGGCGGCTGGTAAACTGTGGTATAATCGAATTATGTTAGATATAAATTTTGTCCGCGAAAATCTTAAACTCGTAGAAACATCCAGCAAAGAAAAAGGTTACAAAATCGACTTCAAGAAGCTCTTAAAGCTCGACGACTCCCGTCGTGAACTTCTCCAGCAAGTCGAAGACCTCCGCAAACAAAAGAACGACGTCGCTGCCTCCATGAAAGGCGGCAAGCCATCACCCGAGCTTATTGCCAAAGGCAAATCCATCAAGGAAAAACTCGCTAGCCTTGAAAAGTCTCTCTCCGAACAAGAATCCGCGCTTAAGACCGCCCTCAAATCTGTTCCCAACATCATCTTTGACGACGTCCCGCTGGGCGGGGAAGAATACTCCGTCGAAGTAAAGGCCTGGGGCGACCACCGCAGCCACGACGCCGCCGTTGACCACCTCGACTACGCCACCTCCCGCGACTGGGTCGACTTTGAACGTGGTGCCAAAGTCGCCGGTGCCAAATTTTACTACCTCAAAGACGACCTCGCCCTGCTCGAAAACGCCCTGCTCCAATTCGGCCTCAAGAAGGTCATTGAACACGGCTTCACTTTCATGACTGTCCCTGACCTCGTCTCTTCTAAAGTCCTCGAAGGCTGCGGCTTCAACCCCAGAACTAGCGACCAGTCCGACGAATACTACGTCGAAGGCGAAGACCTCGCCCTCATCGCCACCGCCGAGATGCCCCTCACTGGCTATCATATGGATGAAATCCTTGACGAAAGCCAGCTCCCGCTCCTCTACGCCGGCTACTCCGCCTGCTTCCGCAAAGAAGCCGGCGCCTACGGCAAATACACCCGCGGCCTCTTCCGCGTCCACCAGTTCAACAAGCTCGAAATGTACGCCTTCTGCCTCCCAGAACAAAGCAAGGACATCCACGAAAAAATTCTAGCCATCGAGGAAGACATCTGGCAGAGCCTCAAGATTCCATATCACATCATCAATATCGCCGCTGGCGACCTTGGCGCTCCTGCTGCCAAAAAATACGACCTCGAATATTGGTCTCCCGTCAACCAAAAATACCAAGAGCTCACTTCCTGTTCCAACTGTACCGACTTCCAGGCTCGCGCCGTCAACTGCCGCGTTCGTAGAAAAGACGGCAAAATCGAATTTGTTCACACCCTCAACGGCACCGCCATCTCGCTCGCCCGCGCCATGGTCGCCGTTATCGAAAACTACGCCAACGCCGACGGCACTTTCACCGTTCCCGACGTCCTTAAACCTTATTTAAACAACAAGGAGGAATTATAAACCATGATTAACAAAATTGACATTAGTGGCTCCAACTACAAAGTCGAAGAAAACTTGCGCAAATACATCACCAAGAAAATCGGCAAGCTCGACCGCTACCTCCCTCGTGGCAACAAAAAGGACGTCGTCGCTAAAGTCGTCGTCACAGAAGTCAACCGTGACCACGGCAACAAATACGAACTCTCCGTCGCCATGGAAATCCCTGGTGGCAAAGTCATTTCCGCCAAAGACGAATGTTCCAATCTCTACGCCGGCATCGACATTGTCGAGGCCAAGCTCACTGGCCAAATCCGCCGCTTCAAGCTCGAACAAAACCCTCATCTCAAGAAAGAGAAAAAGGGCTTTAAGGGTTTGTTTAAGCGCGGCTAATGTGCTAGAATAGAACAGATATAGTTTTATAAATTTCCGTGGAGTAAGTAATGGCTAAAGACCAAAAAGCGCCTGCAAAGGCTGAAAAACCCGTCAAACCGAAAAAAGAAAAGAAACCGACCGACAAGCTCGCCGACAAGACCAAGCTCGACAAGTTCCTGCAGGGCATTTTTGGTGACGCCCAAAAGAAAATCCTGCGCCGCCTTTACAAAAAGGCTCAGGCCATCACCAAGCTCGAGCCTAAGTACGAAAAAATGTCCGACGAGGAATTGCAAGCCAAGGTTCAAGAACTCAAAGATTCTCTCAAGAAAAAGACCCTGGATGACATCCTCCCCGACACTTTTGCGCTCTGTCGTGAGGCCGTCAAGCGCATCCTAGGCATGCGCCCCTACGACGTCCAGCTCATCGGCGGTATCGTTCTCCACGAAGGCAATGTCGCCGAAATGAAGACCGGCGAAGGCAAGACTCTCGTCGCTCTACTCCCGGCCGTCTTAAACGCCCTTGAGGGCAAAGGCGTCCATGTCGTCACTGTCAACGATTACCTCGCCCAGCGTGACGCCGGCTGGAATGGTCCCGTTTATGACTTCCTCGGCCTCAAAGTCGGTGTCATCATCAACAACGCTTCTTTCGTCTACGATAAAGACTACGAAAATACCGAGCACGCCGACGAGCGCTTCCGCCATCTCAAACCCGCCACTCGTAAAGACGCTTACAATGCCGACATTACTTATGGCACCAACAACGAATTCGGCTTTGACTACCTCCGCGACAACATGACTAGTGAGGTCAAATACCTCCGCCAGCGTGAGCTCAACTTCGCCATCGTCGACGAAGTCGACTCCATCCTCATTGACGAGGCCCGCACCCCGCTCATCATTTCTGCCCCCGCCGGCGACAACCCCGACGCTTACTACGCCTTCGCCCGCATCGCTGCCCAGCTCGAACCCGACGATTACGTCGTTGACGAAAAGCACCGCTCCGTCACTCTATCCGACAAAGGCGTCGAAAAAGTCGAAAACCTCCTTGGCATTGACGAACTCTACTCCACCAAGCACACCCAATTCGTCTACCACATGGAGCAAGCCCTTCGCGCCGAAACTCTCTTCAAGCGCGACAAAGATTACGTCGTCACCAATTCTGGTGAAGTCATCATCGTCGACGAACACACTGGCCGCCTCATGCAAGGTCGCCGCTACAACGAAGGCCTTCATCAAGCCATCGAAGCCAAGGAAGGCGTCGCCGTCAAGCAAGAGTCCATGACCCTCGCCACCATCTCCTTCCAAAACTTCTTCCGCCTCTACAAGAAACTCTCAGGTATGACCGGTACCGCCTTCACCGAAGCCGAAGAGTTCCAGCAAATCTACGCCCTCGACGTCATTCAGATTCCACCCAACAAACCCATTCAGCGCGTAGATAAAGACGACTTGATTTTCCGCACCAAGGCCGGCAAGCTCCGCGCCATCGCCGATGAAATCGAAAAATACCACGCCAAGGGCCAGCCGGTCCTCGTCGGCTCTGATTCCATCGCCAACAACGAGGAAATCGCCCGTTATCTCGACGAACGTGGCGTCCCTTACGAAATTCTCAACGCCAAAAACAACGAACGCGAAGCCGCCATCATCGAAAAGGCCGGCGAAAAAGGCGCCATCACCCTCGCCACCAACATGGCCGGTCGTGGTACCGACATTAAGCTGGGCGAAGGCGTCCGCGAACTCGGTGGTCTCGTCGTCATCGGCTCCGCCCGCCACGACTCTCGTCGTGTCGACAACCAGCTCCGCGGCCGTGGTGGTCGCCAGGGCGACCCCGGCACCACTCAATTTTTCGTCTCCTGCGAAGACGACCTCATGCGTATCTTCCAGGGCGACCGCGTTGCTATGCTCATGTCTCGCCTCGGTGTCGACGAAAACACTCCTATCCAGACCAAGTCCATCAGCAAGACTCTCGAGTCCGCTCAGAAAAAGATTGAAGGGTTCAACTTTGACTCCCGCAAAAACGTCGTCCAATACGACAACGTGATTAACCGCCATCGCAAAGTCGTCTATTCCATGCGCCGCCAAATCCTCGAAGGCGCCGACATCCGCCCAGAAATCATGCGGCTCATCAAGGACGAAGCTGAGTTCCTCACCCGCGATTCTTCTCGCGTCAACAAGCAGTTCAAAGAGCAATTCACCGCCGTCTTCAATACCCTTGACGAAGATTTAGTCGAAGAAATCGGCAAGCTCCGCAAAGAAAAAGACCGCGCCCACCTCGCCCGCATCGCCGTCGAAGAAGCCTACACCCTGAAAGAAGAAGAAATCGGCGCCGACGCCATGCGCAAAGTCGAACGCGAAGTCTACCTCAAAGTCCTCGACGCCCTTTGGATGCAGCATCTAGAAAACATGCAACACCTCCGCGAGGGTATTCACTGGCGTTCCGTCGGCCAACGCGACCCGCTCGTCGAATACCGTTCCGAGTCTCAAAAACTCTTTGACAACCTCGAACGCAACCTGCGCGAAGAAGTCCTCCGCGTTCTCTTGACGCTGACCAAGCAAGAAGCTGCCCTCCCTGAAAACAACGACGAAGAATATGACAGCGAACTCACCAAGATGGCCGAATCCGCCACCGAAAAAGGCGTCAACGAAATCTCCGCCGGTGACAAAAACCTCGACAAAGAATTCAAAAAAGAAGAAGCCGGCGCCAAAAAGCCCACCGGTGCCAACACCAACGCCAATACTAAGCGCAACAAAAACAAGAAAAAACGCAAACAGCAGCGCCAAAACAAAAAACGCCGCTAGGAGCCGCTGATGCGCCACTATGTAGAGGAGGTAAAACTGCGAAACGGCGCACGTGGGCTACTTGTTAACGTCCCCGGCGCCAGCGTCATGGCCACCCGCGTACAATTCCGCGGTGGTCTTCGCTACTCTAAAAAACCTGAGCTCTACGAAATCGCTCACGTCGTTGAACATTTATCATTCGGCGCCAACAGTAAATACAAATCCGAATCCGCCTATGAATCCGAATTCACCAAAAACGGCGCCTATCACAACGCTTGGACTAGTGATCTCTCCATCTGCTACGAGACCGAATGTGCTGACTTCGAATGGGATCGCATTCTAGATCTCAAACGCCTCGCTCTCACCGAACCCCGCTTCAACGAAGCCGAACTCGCCGCCGAAAAAGGCAACGTCAAGTCCGAGCTCACCGGCTACATGAACGATTACAACCGCCTGCTTTGGCCACGTCTGCAACAATCCATCGGAGAAAACGTCCAACATCTCGGCGAACGTGTCCGCACTCTACCCAACATCGAACTCAAAGACATCCGTGAACATTATCGCCGCACCCACACCGCCAGCAACATGCGCTTCGTCATTGCTGGCGCCCTCAGCTTCCGTCGCCGTCTCAAAATCCGCAAAATGCTAGAAAGCTGGGGTTTAGAAACCGGCGAACGCCTTGACGTGCCGATGGACGAGCTCCACGGCTCCGGCCCCGTCCTCATCCGCCGCAAAGACGCGTCAAACATCACTTTTGGCTTCAGCTTCGTCACCCCGCGTCGTCTCGACTCCGCCTGCACCATTGCCATGTCTTGCCTCAACCACATTTTGACCGGCACCATGAGCTCTCGCATTTTTGGCGAAGCTCGCCGTCGCGGCCTCGTCTATGGTATGGGTAGTTCACTCAACCTAGATGAATCCAAATCTTCCTGGGACTTTGACGGCGAAGTTGACGAAGAAAACGCCATCGAACTTTTCGACCTCATCCGCCGCGAACTCGCCAAAGTCCTAAACGGAGAAATCGCTGACCGCGACCTCGCCGCCGCCAAGAGTTACTGCCTGGGCCGTTTCCAAATGGCCGCTCAAACCGTCGGGCAGCTCGCCGACTTTTACGCCGAAGAATTTTTCAAGGCCGACGAAGTCGAAGATTACAGCTTAGTCCCCGACATCGTCCGTACCGTCGACAAAGAAGAAATCATCGAACTCGCCCGCGAGCTCGTCTCTTCCGGCATCTCCTCTCTCACTGCCGTCGGCTCTTGCGACAAATCCCTCATCACCGAGCTCTCCTCCCGCCTCAAACTCTAGCTCGCGCAAAACTTTTGTGCTAAACTAATCTCATGAAACCTCGCGGCAATATTTATCCCGAAGCCACCGAAGGGCGCGTCAAGACCTCCGACACTCCTCTTCCCGAAGAATCCAGAATCATCTCCAAAAACGTCGAGGGTTCTAAAACTTACGAAGACTTCAAACAACACGCCCGTCTCTCCAAACTAGACAAACTCACCGACCGCTTCGTTTGGTGCGCCATTTTCCTCATCACCGCCACCTCCGCCCTCACCTTTTCTAGCGCCCTCTACGGCAGATTCCTCCCCATCATCGACGTCCTCGTCAAAGTTTTCGCCGGTCTGCTAGCCGCCCTCATTCTTTACTACTTCATCCGCCGCCTCATCATCTCTCACGCCTCCCGCCGCTACAAAAAGAACCGCAAAAAGAATTCTTAATTTTCATGATATACTAGACACATGAATATATTGATTTTGGGCTACGGCGTTGAAGGTAAGTCCGTAGAAAATTATTTCAAACACGACCCCGCCGTCTATGAGCACACCTCCATAGACATCCTCGACCACTTCGACAAAGAAGAGCTACTTTTCAAAGATTTTAGCTCCTACGACCTCATCTTCCGCACCCCCAGCATCCCGCCAAAATTCATCGACGCACCAAAAGAAAAAATCACGAGCGTCACCAAGTTCTTCTTCCACCACTGCCCTTGCCCTATCATCGGCGTCACCGGCACCAAAGGAAAAGGAACTACTTGCACCATGACCCGCGACCTACTAAAAAACCTTGCAGGTAAAAACGTCTATCTCGTCGGTAACATCGGCCTGGCCGCCCTCGACATCCTTCCCGACCTCACCAAAGACGACATCGTCGTCTATGAAATGTCTAGCTTCCAGCTCTGGGACATGGACATCTCGCCTGCCATCTCCGTCGTTCTCCGCCTCGAGCCTGACCACCTCGACGTCCACGAATCTTACGCCGAATACCTCCTCGCCAAACAAAACATCGTCAACTTCCAAACTCCAGACGACTTCTGTATCCACTTCAAAGATAATGACGACACCGTCTCTCTCGCCAGCCACTCCAAAGGCCAGTCACTCGAATACCCCTACCCCGAACCATCTGTCCTTGACGAGCTCCAAGTCCCCGGCGCCCACAACCGCGAAGATGCCGAGGCTGCCCTCCTCGCCACCTTTGCCTATTTCAAAAAATACCAGCACTACACCAAATCTTTTGAGGACTTTCTCGCCGAACACGACGCACCTATCCGCAACGCACTGCATAATTTCCAAGCCCTTCCGCACCACATCGAACTCGTCCGCGAGCTAAACGGCATCAAATACTACGACGACTCTTTCTCTACTGTCTCTCCCGCCCTCCGCGCCTGCCTCGATAGTTTCAAAGGTACCCCCTTCGTCCTCATCGCCGGCGGCAAAGACAAAGGCTTCGACCTTTACGATGTCAAACGTATGATTTTCGACAACCCCAACCTCATCAAAGCCGTCCTCATCGGCGAGACCGCCGACAAGCTAAAAGACGGCGAAGACCCGGAAAAATTCGTTATGGCTGGCACCGACTTTGAGCTCGCCGTCAAGACCGCCAAGAACCTCGCCGAAAGCTACTTAAACCAAGAAGAGATGAACAGCGACACTTGCCTCGTCGACAAAAAACCAGAAATCAAACCCCCCGTCGTCTTGCTTAGCCCCTGCGCCAGCTCTTTTGATATGTTCAAAAGTTACAAAGACCGCGGCGACCAGTTCAAAGCCCTCGTAAACGCACTATAATAATATATATAATATATGGAAGACCTCAAAAAACAGCTCGCAAAACTCTCCGCCAACGTCGCCGACTCTTGGGCCAAACTTGAGCTTCCTCAAAAGCTAGCCAATCTCAAAGCCCTCGAAACAGAAATTGCCGAACCAGAACTCTGGAACAATCCCGAACGCGCCAAAGCCAAAAACGAAGAATTTGCCCACCTAAAAGACGAGGTCGAGCCCTGGACTCTGCTAAAGGCCCAGCTCGAAGACCTCGAAGGCCTCATCGACCTCGGCGGGGAAGACCTGAAAAACGAAATCGCCGAGCAACTTGCCGCCATGCAAGCCAGTTACGACCAGCTCAAAAAAGCTCTCCGCTTTACCGGCGAGTTCGACCACGCTGGCGCCATCCTCCGCATCACCGCCGGCGTCGGCGGCACCGAAGCCATGGACTGGGCCAGTATGCTAGAGCGTATGTATCTCCGCTTTTTCGAAAAAAATAATTTCAAGGCCAGCCTTGTCGAGCGCATCACTGGCGAAGAGGCCGGTATCAAGACCGCCGTTTATGAAGTCGAAGGCGTCAATGCCTACGGCACGCTCAAGTCCGAACACGGCGTCCACCGCCTTGTCCGCCTCTCGCCTTTCAACGCTGACAACTTACGCCAAACTTCTTTCTCCCTCGTCGAAATCCTCCCCATCATTAAGTCCGACCTAGAAATAAAAATTGACGAAAAAGACCTCCGCATCGACGTTTACCACTCTGGCGGACATGGCGGACAGTCCGTCAATACCACCAACTCCGCCGTCCGTATCACTCACCTCCCCACAAACACCGTCGTCGCCATCCAAAACGAACGTTCCCAGCTTCAAAACAAAGAAAAAGCCATGGAAATCCTCCGCGGCAAACTCGTCCAAATGCAGCTCGAACAGCAAGCCGAGTCAATCGACAAGCTCCGTGCTGGCGAATCCGCCAAGTGGGGCCAGCAAATCCGCAACTACGTCCTCCAGCCCTATCAACTCGTCAAGGACACCCGCACTAAACACGAAGAAAAAGACGCCGCGCGAGTTTTAGATGGCGACATCATGCCTTTTATCGACGCTTTTCTTGAACAATAATAACGTTTATGGTATTATTAGAGCATGATACTGCTCGACCACGTCACCAAGATTTACCCGGGCGACAAAAAGCCCGCTCTAGATGACGTATCTTTGCATATCGAGCCTAACGAATTCGTCTTCCTTGTCGGTAAGTCCGGCGCTGGCAAATCCACCCTGATGAAGATGATCACCAAAGAAGAAGACCCCGACACCGGCAAAATCATCATCGGCGGCATCGACCTAGATTACGTCAAGCGCCGCCACATTCCACACTACCGCCGCCGCCTCGGCGTCGTCTTCCAAGATTTCAAACTCCTGCCCCGCAGGACCGTCTATGAAAACGTTGCCTTCGCCCTAGAAATCGCCGGTATGTCCACCCGCGAGATCAAACACACCGTCCCCAAAGTTCTCGAGCTTGTCGGCCTTGCCGACCAAGCTAACAAATTCCCCTCACAGCTCTCCGGCGGCCAGCAGCAGCGCGTGTCCATCGCCCGCTCCGTCGCCAGACAGCCCAAAATCCTCATCGCCGACGAGCCCACTGGCAACCTCGACAAGCTCACCCGCACCGAGATTATTACTTTACTCCAAAAAATCAACGATTTCGGCACCACCGTCCTTGTCACCACTCACGACGAGACCATCGTCAACAACCTCAACAAGCGCGTCATCACCCTCAAGGCTGGCCGCGTTGTAGCCGACCAAAAGACCAACGGCATCTACCGCCTTGACGGCGATCCCGAGATTCTCATCGACGACCGCCCCAAGGCCCCAGGCTTTGCCCTCGAAAAAGAAAAAATCGTCAGTGCCAAGCCAGCCAAAAAGCCCGCCATTAAAAAGCCTCGCGCTCCCAAAAAGAAAGTCGCCTAACCATGAAAAAGAACTCCGCTCAAAAGCAAATCACCAAGAAAAACCTCCGCACCCTCACTAAAAACGGCCGCACCAAAAAAGTCCGCTCGGTTCGTCGCGTCGTCAAATACGGCGCTATCAACTTCGGCCGCAACATCTGGCTTTCCACCGCCGCCACCCTCGTCATGACCATCACCCTCATCGTCCTCTCCATCACTCTCGTCGCCACCGTCGTTCTCAACGAGACCGCTACCGCCATGCGCGACAAGATAGACATCACCCTCTTCTTTAAGCCCGGCACCGGCAAGGAAACCCTCGAGGTCCTAAAGGAAGTCATGAGCAACGACCCCAACGTTAAGAGCATTGAGACCCGCACATCAGAGGAAGAATACGCCAACTTCCTCGAAGAAAACAAAGACAACGAGCTCCTGATTGAGACCCTCGAAGACCCCACCATGGATATGCGCTCCACGATGATTTCTACCATGCAGTCCACCATGCGCCTCAAAGTTTACGACACCGAAAACCTCGACTCCATAAAAAACATCGTGGCGAGCGATATTAACTTCGTCAAAAACCTCGACGAGACCGAAGAGCCCACCTACGACGTCAACAAGACTGAAATCGCCACCATCACCCGCTGGTCTAATATCGCCACCACCGGCGGCATCGCCCTCTCCGCGGTGTTCATCGTCGTCTCAGTCCTGGTAATTTTCAACACCATCCGCATGGCCATCTTCTCTCGTCGCGAAGAAATCTACATGATGAAGCTCGTCGGCGCCGACCGTTACTTCATCCGCGGCCCCTTCCTGGTCGAAGCCCAGCTCTCTGGCCTCGTCTCTGGCATCCTCGCCTCCGGCCTCTCTTACTTTGGCTTCCGTTTCCTCGAGCCGCGCCTTGCCCAATACGGCATCAACGTCACCACCGTCACCAACATCCTCAACTCCAACAAAATCGTCCTCGTCATCCTGGCTATGATTCTCGCCGGCGGTTTCATCGGCACCCTCTCCGCTCGTCTAGCTATTCAGAAATATCTCCGTAGCACAGCGAAGTAATTATTGACTATTTAAGCTAATAGTGTTACGCTTATGGTATGGTAATGCTTAGAAGACTCAAAATCATTGTGGTCGCTTTTGTAGTGCTGGCCGTTTCTAGCATTTTTGTCTTTACCCGCCAAAACCCCGATGCTGCCGCCATCGACTATTGTACTTCCGACGAATGTAAGGCTGCCGCTGCTCGCGAGGCCGAAGCCCGCGCCAAGGCCAACGAAGCCGCCGCTGCCGCCCAGTCCCTCGAGCAAGTCGTCCAAGGTCTAGAGCTAGAAATCTACGCCCTCGAAGCCAAGATAAAGTCCAACGAAGCCATCGCTGCCGATCTCCAACTCAAGATTAAAACCAACGAAGAAAAGCTTGACGTCCAAAAGTCCGCTCTCGCCTCTCTCCTCGTCGATAATTATTTCGACCAAGAGCCAGAGACCATCATGATTCTCGCCGGGTCGAGCAGCATTTCCGACCTCGCCGAGCGCCAAACTCGCGCCGAGACCGTTAAGCAACAAATCAATATCTCTGCCAAAAATATCAAGGCCGTCAAAGAAGAGCTTGAAGCAGAAAAGAGCGAAGTTGACCGCCTCGTCGTCGACCAAAAGAACCAAAAAGAAGTCGTCAAGCAAAAGCGTGCCGAGCAAAATCGTCTCATCGCCCAGTATCGCGACAATGCCGAGAATTACTCCGCCGAAGCCGAAGCTGCCCGCGTAGAAAAAGCTCGCGCCATCGCCCAAGAAATCGCCAGCTTAAACGGCTCTGGTAGCATCGGCACCGGCGCCAATACCTACCCGTATCAATCACAATGTCCACAGAAAAACCTTTGGTGGAGCGACCAATGGGGCTACGTCTGCCAGTGCGTCCACTACGCCGGCTACAAAGCCTACGAATTCTGGGGTGCCGACATTTCCTACTGGGGCAATGCTTACTCCTGGGATGAATCCGCCGTCGCTCGTGGCTACGTCGTCGACCGCAACCCTGCACCCTTCACTGTCGCTGTATCTAACTCCGGCGCCTGGGGCCACGTCATGTGGGTAGAAAGCGTCAATGGCGACGGCACCATCAACGTCTCCGAATATAACAACCCTTGGAGCTCTGCCAGCGGCATGGAAGGCGACTACGGCTTTCGCTATGGTGTCCCTGCTGCCGGATTAGTTTTCATCCATTTTGACCAACGCGCTTGGTAATGTGATACAATAGTCTATATGGCAAAAGTTGAATGGAAGGCCAAAAAGGTCAAACTTGCAAGCGCCATCATTGGCGCCTCTATTACGCTCGTCATCGGGGTTGTGCTCGGGCTCTCTTGGAATAATTACGCCCCCTATCTCGGTGGTAGAATCACCGGCGATAGTAAAATCTCTTGGAGCGAACTCAACGAAGTTTACAATGCCCTCGCCGCCAACTACGACGGAGAAATCGACAAAGCCGCCGTCATCGACGGTGCCAAACATGGCCTTGTGGATGCCATCGGCGACAAATATACCGAATACATGAACAAAGACGAAACTACCGAGTTTAACGGCTATCTCCACGGTGACGTTGGTGCCGGCATCGGCGTAGAGATGGGTCTGCGCGACGGTTACGTCCGCGTCCTCCGCCTGCTCCCCGACAACCCTGCCAAAAAAGCCGGAGTTCTCGCTGGCGACATTATCTACAAAGTCGACGACAAAGAAGTCTATACTTGGAGCACCGAAGACATTGCCAACGTTCTTCGCGGTGCCGCCGGTACCACCGTCAAGCTTACTATCGTCCGCGACGGCGAAGAAAAGTCCTTTGAGCTCACACGAGAAACCATCAACAACGTCTCCGCTTACGTCGACTATAAAAAACACAACACCGCTGTCATTACCGTCACTCGCTTTGACAACGATACCGGTGCCCTCGTTCAAAGCTTCGCCAACGAAATCTTAAACAAAGGCACTCAAAAAATCATCCTCGACCTCCGCAGCAACGGCGGTGGTTACGTCAGCGCCGCCCGCGACCTCCTCAGTCTCTGGCTTGACGGAGAAAAAGTCCTCATTCAAAAGTCCAAACTCTCAGCAGTTGATGACATTACTTACTCCAACCGCGGCCGCGCCCTCTTTGCCAACATTAAAACCGTCATCCTCGTCAACAACAACACCGCCTCCGCCTCAGAAATCGTTGCTGGCGCTCTCAAAGATTACGGCAAGGCCACCATCGTCGGCGAGACTACCTATGGCAAAGGTGTCGTCCAAAACATGCTCAATCTCTCTGGCGGCACCACTCTCAAAGTCACTTCCGCCCACTGGTACACACCTAACGGCAACACCATCAACCAAACCGGCATCGAGCCCGACCACAAAGTCGTCAATACCTACGACGACGTCAATCATTCGCGTGACCCGCAGATGGACAAAGCGCTAGAAATTTAGTATAATATCAGCATGCGGATTAAATCCGAAAAACTGATTGTTTTGTTTGGCTTTTTGTTGATAGCCGGTTTTTTCTTATTGGGCATGAAACTCGCTCCCTCCTCCTTTGCCGATAACGAAGGCATCTCCGACGACGTCGAATACCTCAACTCTGGTCCCGACCACTTTGTTACCGTCTACGACAACGGCGCCAAAAAGACCGTCAAGACCGACGCTGCCACCGTGGGAGACGTTCTTGAGCGCCTCAAAATCACCCTCGACCCCACCGACACTGTCACACCCAGCCTCGACACCGCCGTCGATGCCGACCAATATTTTATCAATATCTACCGTTCGCATCCCGTCGTGATTTTTGACGGCATTCACTCCAAACTTGCCCAAGTCACCAGCTACGAGCCTTACGCCGTCGCCCGTGCCGCCGGCTTCACCGTCTACGATGACGACACCGTCTCCCTCATTCCTACCACTGCTTTCCTAGAAACTGGCGCCTCCTCTGCCTACCAAATCTCTCGTGGTGCCGGCACTCAGCTCACCGTTGAGGAAGACATCAACTTTACCACAGAAACCATCCGCGATTACAACATCGAGACCGGTAAAGAAGAAGTCCGTCAGCTCGGCGAGCTCGGCAAAGTCCAAAAAGTTTACAAAATCAAAAGCATCGAAGGCCAAGAAGTCTCCCGCGAACTCGTTTCCGAAACCGTCCTGCGCGAGCCAGTCAAACGCATCGTTGCCGTTGGTACTGCCATCCAAAACGCCGCTCCGCTCACTGCCGCTATGGGCCGCAACCGCTATACCGCCAAAAACTTACAAGGGGACTACGTCGAACGCCAAGAAACCTACTATGACCTCAAAATGTCCGGCGTCATGGGCTTCTGTGGCAAATCCGGCTACACCGTCCGCGAAGACGGCGCCAAAGTCGACGACGAAGGCTATGTTATCGTCGCCGCCAATCTCGACCGCTATCCTCGCTGTTCCGTCGTAGAAACCTCACTCGGGCTGGGTAAAGTCTATGACACCGGCACCTTCGCCGCCACTAACCCAGAGCAATTCGACCTCGCCACCGACTGGACCAGAAGGGACGGCATTTAATGCTTCAGAACAAAAAATCCCTCGGCCAAAACTGGCTCAAAGACCGCGCCACCCTGGAAGAAATCGCCGAACTCGCCTTTGAAGATGTCGACCTCTGCCTAGAAATCGGGCCAGGCCTCGGCACCCTCACTTCTAGTCTGTTGCGCCGCTTTCCGAAAGTCCTCGCTGTCGAATTTGACGAGAAACTAGCTCACAACCTTCCCCAATCTTTTCCCGGCAAAAACCTAGAAGTCATTAACCAAGATTTTCTCCAGTTTGATTTACAAACAATAAATGAACCCTATGTCGTCGCCGGCAACATCCCCTACTACATCACCACACCGATTATCGAAAAACTCCTCACCGCCACCAAAAAACCCAAACGCATCGTCCTCCTCGTCCAAAAAGAAGTGGCAGAAAAAATCTGCCCTAAGGAAAGTCGGCTTGGCAATTCTTCACTCAGCCTCTTCGTCGATAACTACGCCGAGGCTCATCTTGGCCCCGTCGTCCCGCGCGAGCTTTTCACCCCGCCGCCCAAAGTTGATTCTGAGGTCCTCATCCTCATCCCGCGGTCAACGCCCAAGGCCGACACGGCCCTCCTTGAGTTTGTTCACAAATCCTTTGCTAACCCCCGCAAAAAACTTTCCGCCAACCTCGCTACCTTCACCGGCCTCGCTAAAACTGAACTCGAGCAAACCCTCACCAGTCTCGACCTCAACCCCAACGCTCGCCCCGCCGACCTGTCACTAGAACAATATGCTATGCTTGCTAAATCCATCAAAAAATAATACAATATAACTAAGTTCTATATAAAACCAAGGGAGAGATAAAACCATGAATCAAGATCCAAACAACCCAGTCGCACCACAAGCCCCCGGCTTTGCGAATCCAGCCGCCGCTGCCGCACCAGATTTAGGCGCCCCGGCCATGCCGACCGCTCCCGCCATGCCAGAAGCCGCCCCGGCTCCTGCCCCCGAAGCTCCGGCTCCGGAAGCTCCCGCTACGCCCGACGTCCCCACTATCGACCCTTCACTGCTTCAGCAAGCTATCGCTGATGTCCCGGAAGAAGCCGCGGCTACCACGCCCGACGTCCCCACGGCCGTCCCACTAGACAATCCCGCTCCGGCTACTCCGGAAGCTCCCACCGTCGACACATCACCATTCGCAGGCGCCGCCCCGGCTGCCGACCTCTCCGCCCCTACTGATGCCGCCCCGGCCGACCCTAACGCCGTACCTGGAGAGACCGAGCAAAAGGCCACGCCGTCCGTCGCTTTTAACGACCCAGCCGCTCAACCCGATGCTCCCAAGCCGCACCAAGTCAAAATGCCGGCTTTTGTCGACAAGCTCAAGAAAAACCCTGTCGTCCTCATCGTCGGCGGCTCCCTTATCATCATCGTCGCTTTGGTCCTCATCATCGCCTTCGCTATCTAACCATCTATTAATCTATGTCCAAAAATCTTTACGTCACCACCGCCATCCCCTACGTCAACGGCGCGCCTCACATCGGCCACGCTCTGGATTATCTTTTGGCTGACGTCTACGCCCGCTATCAAAAAGAGCAGGGAAATACGGTCCGCTTTCAGGCCGGCACCGACGAACATGGCAACAAGATTTTTGACAAAGCTTTAGCCGCCGGCATCCCCGTCGAACAATACGTCACCGAAAATTCCGACAAATTCCGCGAGTTTATTACAAGCCTCGGCGTCACACCAACGGATTTTATTCGTACCACTAGCGCCGACCACGCTCGTCGCGTGCAAATGATTTGGGAAAAACTTGCCCCACATATTTACTCCGCCGACTACGAAGGGTGGTACTGCTCTGGCTGCGAATCTTTCATCACTGACAAAGAATACGAAGAAAACCAAGGCATCTGCCCCGACCACCAAAAGCCCTACGAACGCCTATCGGAGAAAAATTACTATCTCCGCATCGCCGATTTTAAAGACCAAATCAAAGAAGCCATCGAGAAAGACCAACTTCAAATCCTTCCCGAGTTTCGCAAGCGTGAAGTACTAAAACTCCTCGCCGACTCGCCCGACGTTTCTATCTCCCGTCCCAAGAAAAATCTCTCCTGGGGCATCCCCGTCCCAGGCGACGATAGCCAAGTCATGTACGTCTGGCTCGACGCCCTAAGTAACTACCTCACCGTCCTAGGCTACCCAGAGCAAGATATTAGTGACTACTGGCCCGCCGACGTTCAAATCGTTGGCAAAGACATTCTACGCTTCCATGCCATCATTTGGCCCACCATCCTTCTCGCCCTCGGCCTACCGCTGCCCAAAGTCATCCTTTCTCACGGCTATATTTTGGCCAACGGCCAAAAAATGAGCAAGTCCATTGGCAACGTCGTCGATCCGCTAGAAATCCTCGGCAAATACGGCCTCGACCCCTTCCGCTACTTCTTCCTCCGTCACATTGACACTTTCAACGACTCTGACTTTACCTGGGACAAATTCGACGCCGCCTATTCTGGCGAACTCGCCAACGACCTTGGCAACCTCGTCCAGCGCCTCGCCGTCCTAGACTCAAAAAACGACGTAACGATAAATTACGAAAAAGTAGCTGAAGATTTTTCCGAATACTATCAATTGATGGATTCTTTCGAGTTTTCCAAAGCCTTTGACTATGCTTGGAGCAAAATCAAAGACCTCAACAAAGACATCAACGATGCAGAACCCTGGAAAGTCGCCAAAGCCGACTCGGAAAAAGCCAAAGAAATCCTAGAAAAGCTAACCGTAAGACTACTCAATTACACCGAGCTACTCAAACCCTTCCTCACCGATACTAGCAAAAAAATCTTCGACATTTTCCAAAACCCCATCACCATTCCCAACCCCCTCTTCCCCAAGGCTTAGTCTTCGATATCTCAAACTTTTAGATTTGGATGCAATTCAAGGAAGAATTGAAGCACGGAAAGAGACGTACTTAATGGTACGTCTCTTGAGTACTGGAGATCCTGACGCAGAAGTGCGCCAAAGATAAAAGTTTACCTACTCCTCCGTAAGAACCTGTGCGCTATCGGACAAGTAAAATCCTATAACACCCCCTAGCATTGGGAACACAACATACGTCAACAATGCAAGGCCGATACCGCCCAGTAGCTCCCCCACCCCATTCGCGCTCTGCGGGAGGATTTGATACATCAAAGCCACCGCCGGGTTGAGCATGAAGGTACCTTCAAGTGAGAAGTAGTTCGCAGAGATGATATAGACGAGAATCAATGCGAGGACAATACCGCCAGCTACCATTGCGCCAAAGGTCCAAGAGCTGCGCTTGTATTGTTGCGCGCGGGAGTAGAAAACCCCAATGATTGCCGCGCCAAAGAACTCCAGCATGGAAACTACCCAGAATTTACCATCCGGAGTAGCAGTCATGCCAGGAAGCTCTGCTTCAGAGCCGCTAGCATTGAGGAAAGCAGAAACAATCGTGAGACCAAGCCACGCGCCGACTACCTGCGCGAGCAGATATAGCACACCACGAATCACCGACATCCGGCGAGTCGCCATCATGCCTACGGTCGTAATAGGGTTAAGATTTGCACCAGAAAGTTTGTGTACTGCCACGAAAATCACCGTCATGACGATGAATAGGTAAAGCAGCTGATACAGGCCGAGGGTTAAAATCAGCATGGTGATAAACATCGTACCGACAATCTCGCCAATAAGCGCACCATAAACTTTCTTGTCCTTAAAAATGGTCAAGATGTTTTCGTTGGTCGTGTATTTCTTCGCGAATAGCTTGCTGAAGAAACCCTTCTTTTTCTCGGAGACGATTTTTTTCTCCTCTACCGGCTCAGCTTTAGCCTCAACCTTGGCTTCTACTTTCGCCTCGACCTTTTTAGTCTCTGCTTTTGCGGCCTTTGCCGGAGCAGACTTTTTGCTATCAGTCTTTTTCTCCACCTTTTTTGTCTTTTCGGAAAGTTTCTCTTCTTTCGCGGATGGGGTAGTCTTCGGTTTCTTGCTAGAAGACTTTTTGGATTTAGCCATAAACCTCCTTAATTGATATTTGACTGCATTATAGCACACTTTTCCTCGCTATGGTATAATAAAAAGACAATTTTAACCGAAGAAGAAACCAAAAGGAGATAATATATGGGTGTAATGGTCACCAAAGACGAAGACGAAAACCAGGCCTTAACTCGCCGCATTAACGCCGACCTAAGAGAAAAAGTCGAAAAAGTGCAGGTCGCCGACGGTGAAGACCCCGACTTTATCGCCGATTCTGAATATTTTGAGCAATACGAAAAAACCGGCCGTTTTGGCTGGATTTGGTTCGTCCTCGGGCTACTCGCCATCGTTTCTTTAGTCTTCATTATTCTTCTCTAATCTCCCTCTCGGGTGTATAATATAACTAATATGGGAAAATTAGAAGAACTGAAGGCCAAGCTCAACAATCTCGGCCGCGAATATGCTAAAATCAAAACTCTGCGTCAGGAAGAGCGCAAAGCTTTTGGCGAACAAATCAACCGTCAAAAGGCCGCTCTGCTCGCCCAAATCAAAGCTCTCGAAGACGCCGCCGAAGACGCCGCCGTCGAGCCTATTGACCTCACCGCCCCCTTTGGCGAAAACACCACACCCTTCACTCCCGCTTCCGGCACCAAGCACCCGCTCACGACCGAACTCGACCGTGTCGCCGAAATCTACCGCCAAATGGGCTTCAACGTCATCGAAGCACGCCAGCTCGACGACGAATTTCACATGTTTGACTCTCTAAATTTCCCCAAAGAACACCCTGCCCGCGATGGCTACGACACTTTCCGCACCGAGGAAGGTTTCATCCCACCCGCTCACACTTCCACCATGCAATATCGCGCCCTCACCCGCTTCCGTGACGACCTAGAAAAGTACGGCCAAATCGCCGTCGTTGTCCCCGGCCGCGTCTTCCGCAACGAAGACGTCGATGCCACTCACGAGCACACCTTCTACCAGTGCGAAGGTGTCTTTGTCTCCAAAGACGCTACGCTCGGCCAAATGCTTGCCACCTGGAAGAACTTCTTCGAAACCTATTATGGGCAAAAACTTAATATCAAGACCCAGCCTGGCTTCTTCCCGTTCACCGAGCCTAGCCTCGAATTCCAAATCGAAAAACCTGCCTCTCTCGGCGGCAAGGGCGACGGCTGGCTGGAAATGGGTGGCTGCGGCATGATTCATCCCAACGTCCTTAAAACCGCCGGCATCGACCCAGAAGTTTACAAAGGCTTTGCTTGGGGCGGTGGCATTGACCGTTTGGTCATGCTCAAATACGGTATCAATGACGTCCGCTACTTTGAATCTGGCAAACTTGATTTTCTAAAGGAGTTTTAATATGCTAATTTCCTTGAACGAACTAAAAAGACTAGTCAAAATCGACCTTACGGACGACGAACTTTTTAAACTCATTGGCTCTCGCCTAGTAGAAATCGAGCACGTCGAAGACCTCGCGCCCAAATACAAAAAAATCTACGTCGTCAAAGTCTTAAAAGCTGAACCCATTGAAGGCACCCACCTCCACCTTTGCCAAATCGACGCCGGCAAAGAACTCAACAATTACGTCGACCCAGAACACGACGGCTACATTCAAGTCGTCTGTGGCGCGCCAAACGTCCACGAGGGCATGCTCGCCGCCTGGATTGCTCCCGGCGCCATTGTTCCTGTCACCTACGGCACGGACGAGCCTTTTGAGATTTCCGCCCGCAAGCTCCGTGGCTTTATGAGCCATGGCATGCTCGCCGCCGCCGACGAACTCGCCCTGGGCGAAGACCACGCCGGCATCATCGAGCTCAACCCCGAGACCGCCAAACCTGGCGACCTCCTCGCTGACGTCCTCGATCTTAACGACAAAATCATCGAAGTAGAAAATAAATCTCTCACCCACCGCCCAGATTGCTTCGGTATTTGGGGCTTTGCCCGCGAAGTCGCCGGCATCCTCGGCCAAAGTTACCGCGCTCCCCGCATGCCTGCCGCCGACGCCGACGTCAAGGACGAAATCATCACCATCGAATCCGCCGACATTTGCCCGGCTTACACCTGCGCCGTCATCGACTTAGAAAACCCGCTTGCGGTCAACCCTTACTTTGACTTTAATGCCGCCTTCCTTGCCAAATCCGGCATGCACAGCATTTCCAAAATCGTCGACATTACCAACGAATACATGCTCCTCACCGGCCAGCCCCTCCACGCCTTCGACTACGACAAATTCGTCAGCGTTGGTGGCACCGACGCGCCACTCATCCGTGTCCGTCTCGCCCGCGAAAACGAAAAACTCACCCTCCTTGACGGCAAAACCATCGAACTCGTCCCGACCGACATCGTCATCTGTTCCGGCGACACGCCCGTCGCCCTCGCTGGCGCCATGGGCGGGGAATCAACCAAAATCGACGAAACTACTCGCCGCGTCATCCTCGAGTCCGCCACCTTCTCGCTCTACAACCTCCGCAAGACTCAAATGACCCACGGCATCTTCAGCGAGGCTATCACCCGCTTTACCAAAGGCCAGCCCATCGTCAACTGCGAGCCGGTCATGCTCGCCGCCGCCCAAGAAATCGCCCTTGCCTCCGAGTCTGCCAAGGTCGACTTCATCGCCCGCAAATGTATGGTCCCGCTTCCACTCGAAAAAGTCACTATCACTCTCTCCGTCGGCGATATCAACAGCCTCCTCGGCACCGACTATTCGCCAGAGCTCATCACGACCACTCTCGAAAACACCGGTTTTAAAGTCACCGTCAAGGGAGAAACCCTCACTGTTTCCGCTCCACTTTGGCGCACCGACATCCACATTAAAGAAGACGTTATTGAAGAAGTCGGCCGCTTGCTCGGCTTTGATAACATCCCGCTCGACTTCCCACGCCGCCCGTTCGTCTGCCCGACTGTCGACCCCATGCTCGAGCTCAAAACCCACCTCCGCTCCGTCCTCTCCGACCGCCTCGGCGGCCACGAGCTTCTCACTTACTCTTTTGTCTCTAAATCCCTCCAGGAAAAGGCCGGCGAAGACCCCACCGACTCTTATCAAATCGTCAACTCCATCTCCCCAGAACTTGAGTGCTTCCGTCAGAGCCTCCTCCCCTCCCTTCTAGACAAAATGCACGACAACGAAAAAGCCGGCTACGACCACTTCACCCTCTACGAGCTCAACCAAGTTAGCAAAAAATCCTGGGGTCTCAATGAAGAAAACGTCCCCAAGATGCAAACTCAGCTCGGCCTCGTCACCCATGGTGACTTTTACGCTGTCAAACACATTCTAAAAGAACTCGAAAAATCCCTCAACCTCCACTTCGAGCTTAAACCCCTAGAGGCTTCCGCCACCCTCGAGCCGCTCCACTCCGTCGCTATTTTCCTTGGCCACGAGCAAATCGGCGAGCTAGGAGAAGTCAAAAATTCCGTTAAAAAACGTCTCAAGCTGTCGCGGATTACGAGCGCGCTCGTTATCGCTCTCGACCCCTGTTTAGGCGCCGAAACCGCTCCAAAATTTGGCATCAAACTTTCGCGCTTCCCGTCCGTCTCTCGCGACCTCACTTTCCGTGTCCCCGCTACCACCAGCTATACCGCAGTCGAAGCCGGTATCAAAGACACTTTAAACCAAATTAAAGATATATTATATACACTAAAACCAGTTTCGATTTTCCGCAAAAAAGGCTCCGAAACCAAGAACCTTTCCTTCCATCTAGAAATCGCAAATACCGAAAAAACTCTCGACGGTGGGGAGATATCTGATATAATAGATTTAATCGTTAAACATCTCTCGGCGCTCGGTGCGGAAGTCGTCTAGTAGAGCAAGGAGGTAACATCATGCAAGAAAAAGACTTAAAACCATCAACTAAACAGCGCCTAATTTTCGCACTCGTCGCAGCCATTTTGCTCGGCTCGTCCATCGCTGCCTACGTCATGATAGTCATGGGCAACGGCACCGTCAACTACACCAAGATGACCATGGAGCAACTCCAGACCGCTTACAGCGAAAAGACCGCCGCCATCGACGCCGAAGCCGCCGAACTTTCCAACCAATACTTTGAAGAATTCAAGTCCTTCAAGAAAAACGTCAAAGGCTACAATAGCAGCACTGCCAACAGCGGTGGGGTCCAGTCTACCGACCTCAAAGAAGGCACCGGCGCCACCATTGGCAACTCCGGCTACGCCGCCTATTACATCGGCTGGTGTTCTAACGAAGAAATCTTCGACACCTCCTTTGATGATTACGACAACCCCACCTCACTCAAAGCCCCCATCTCCGTCAGTGAAAACTCCCTTATCGAGGGCTGGTATCTCGGCATGGAAGGTGCCAAAATCGGTGGCGTCCGCGAAATCACCATCCCGGGCAACCTCGCTTACGGTGAGTCTTACGAAATCTGCGGTGGCAAAAACTCTCCGCTCAAATTCATCGTCATGCCCATCGAAGAAAGCGACAACCTCAAAAAGCTCAACAAAGAGCTCGAAGAAATCTACTCTGCTCTCTCTAATCTCTACGCTCAGACCTATTCCAACTATTCTACCGACACTACCACCACCGACGCAACCACCACGTCCGGAGAATAACCTTTGGCCACCCCGACTTTCTTCTTTTACGACCTAGAGACGTCCGGCCTCTCTAGTAGCGACGACCGCATTATGCAGTTTGCCGGCCAGCGCACCGACCTCGACCTTAACCCCGTCGGCCCCGCCTACAACATCCTCGTTCAACTAAACGACGACACCCTGCCCAGTCCCGGCGCCATTCTCACCACCCACATCACTCCACAAAAAACCGTCGAGGACGGCATCGCCGAATTCCGCCTCGCCCGCCTTTTGCAGCAGGAAGTATTCACGCCCGACACCATTACTCTCGGTTTTAACTCTGTCCGTTTCGACGACAAATTCATCCAGCACCTCTTCTGGCGCAACTTTTACGACCCTTATGAATGGCAATGGAAAGATGGCCGCTCCCGCTGGGATATGCTTGACGTCGTCCGCATGACTCGCGCCCTCCGGCCGGAAGGCATCAACTGGCCAGTCACCGAAAATGGCAAACCTACCAACCGTCTCGAACTCATCACCAAGCAAAACGGCATCTCTCACGAATCCGCCCACGATGCTCTCTCCGATGTCGAGGCCCTCATCGACGTCACCCGCCTCATTCGCGATAAACAGCCCAAGCTCTGGAGCTACCTCTTTAAGCTCCGCGACAAAAGGGAAGTCAAGGCCCTCATTAACCTAGAAAACCCCCAGCCCTTCGTCTACTCTTCCGGCCGTTTCGGCTCCACGCACAATTTCACCACCATCGCCGTCCCCGTCGCTCCTGGTAAAAACGGCAACATTCTAGTCTTTGACCTCCGCGTCAACCTTGAAGAAAAGCTCGAAAAAATCAAACAAGATTTCCCTGATTACGAAGTTAATGACGAGCTCCAGTTCAAAAACCTCTTCTTCCCAGCATTCAAAGAACTCGCCTACAACCGCTGCCCCGCCGTCGCTCCGCTCTCCGTCCTCGACAATGGCAATGGCTGGGAGAAAATCGAGCTCACGCACGAGCAAGTCGAGAAAAACCTCGAGAGCCTGCGGCGCCACAAAGACCTCATCGCTCGCATCGCCAAGTCCAATGCCAAAGACACCTACGACAAGCCCCCCTTCGACGCCGAAAGCGCCCTCTACGACGGCTTCCTCGACGACCGTGATCGCGTCCGCATAAATGCCATCAGAGACATGACCGAAAACGACCTCGCCGACTTTCACCCCCACTTTGCCGACGAACGCCTCCCCGAGCTCCTCCTTCACTACAAAGCTAAACATTTCCCCACCTCCCTCACCGAAGCAGAAACAGCCAAGTGGGAAGAATATAGAAGAAAACGTCTCAGCCGCCAAGCCCCCATCTTCCTCGCAGAAATGCAAAAATTCACCGAAGAAGGCGCCGACGATTTTATCCTCGAAGAACTTAAACTCTGGTACCAGTCATTGCAAGAAACGGATTATTAGTGTATAATTGTTTAGTTTATGGATAATTATATCAAAATCCGCGGTGCGCGCCAGCACAACCTCAAAAACATCGACGTGGACATCCCACGTGACAAGCTGGTGGTAATTACCGGTCTCTCTGGCTCCGGCAAGAGCAGCCTCGCTTTTGATACCATCTATGCCGAAGGGCAACGTCGCTACGTCGAATCTCTCTCCTCCTACGCCCGCATGTTCCTTGGCGTCATGGACAAGCCCGATGTCGATTCTATTACGGGTTTAAGTCCCGCCATCTCCATCGACCAAAAGTCCACCAGTAGAAACCCCAGAAGTACCGTCGCCACCGTCACCGAGGTTTACGACTACCTCCGTCTCCTCTTCGCTCGCGTCGGCACCCCTCACTGCCCCATCTGTCACCGTGAGGTCTCGCGTCGCAGTGTCGAAGACATCGTCACCGAAGTTATGAAACTCCCCCTGGGTGCTAAGCTCATGCTCCTCGCCCCCATCGTCCAACAGAAAAAAGGCGAATTCCAGCATATTCCCGAACAATACACCCAAAAAGGCTTCTCCCGCGTCCGCGTAGATGGCATCGTCTACGCCCTCGACGAATTTCCCGAACTAGAAAAGCAAGAGCGCCACGACATCGAACTCGTCGTCGACCGCTTCATTTTAAGCCCCGACATTGAGACTCGCATCTCCGGCTCTATCGAGCAAGCCCTAGAACTTGGTCAGGGAATCATTAAACTTCTCAAAATCTCTGACAATTCCACCAGCGTCGAAGACAAAAACATCAACGCCGGAGAAATCATCACCTTCTCCCAACGTTACGCCTGTCCGCTCCACCCTGACGAGCTCATCCCCGAGCTAGAACCACGCCTCTTCTCCTTCAACGCCCCCGAAGGCGCCTGCCCTACCTGTACGGGCCTAGGCATCCGCATGGAAATCGACCCCAAGCTCGTACTAAATCCCAATCTCACCATTGCCGAAGGTGGCATTCGCCCCTTTAACCGCATCAGCTACGATTCTTATTGGCTCAAGCGCCTTGCCTCCGTCGGCGAGAAGCACGGCTTTTCCATTCACGTCCCGATTCGCGACTTAAAACCCGAAGACATCGGCAAAATCCTCTACGGCACCGGCCCCGACAAATACAAAGTCACCGTCTCCGGGTCCGGCAAGTTTGCCGCCGGCACCGTCTATGAGACCACCTACGAAGGCGTCATCCCCAACCTAGAAAGAAGGTATAATAACCCCGACGTCTCCGAATTTGTCAAACACGACATCGAACGTTTTATGCGTGTCCGCGAGTGTCAGACTTGCCACGGCGCCAGATTAAAGCCCGCCGTCCTCGCCGTCACCATCCATGACCTCAATATCGTCGATATGTGCAGCCTCGACGTCGACCAAACCCTAAAAGTCTTAAGCCAAGACCTCAAATTTACCGAGGCCGAGCACCTCATCGCCGACCCAATTCTTAAAGAAATCAAAGAACGCGTCCAGTTTATGCAAGACGTTGGCCTCGGCTACCTCGAACTCGGCCGAGCCGCCAATACTCTAAGTGGCGGCGAAGCCCAACGCATCCGTCTCGCCACCCAAATCGGCTCTGGCCTCCAAGGTGTCCTCTACGTCCTCGACGAGCCATCTATCGGCCTTCATCAGTGCGACAACGACAAGCTCATCGCCACCCTAAAGCACCTGCGAGACCTCAAAAACACCGTTCTCGTCGTCGAACACGATGAAGACACCATGCTACAATCCGACTACATCATCGACATTGGCCCGAGAGCCGGCGCCAATGGTGGTAGACTCGTCGCCGCTGGCACCCCTG
This sequence comes from Candidatus Saccharimonadota bacterium, assembly GCA_017513185.1. GTDB lineage: Bacteria > Patescibacteriota > Saccharimonadia > Saccharimonadales > Saccharimonadaceae > Nanosyncoccus. Next base: position 46,971 of record JAFXGL010000004.1, on the reverse strand, counting down.
AAGAAATCAAACAAAATAAAAACTCCATCACAGGGAAATATCTTTCCGGCGAACTCAAAATCGATACACCCAAAACCCGTCGCAAACCCAAAAAAGACAAATACCTCACCGTCATCGGCGCTAGGGAAAACAACCTCAAAAACCTCACCGTCAAATTCCCGCTTGGCGTCATGACCGTCGTCTCCGGCGTCTCCGGCTCCGGCAAATCCACCCTTGTCAACGAAATCCTCGCCAAAGAGCTCCAAGCTCGACTCAACCACGCCCAGACCGTCCCCGGCCTCCACGACCGCATCGACGGCATCGAAAACCTCGATAAAGTCGTCATCGTCGACCAAAGCCCCATCGGCCGCACTCCCCGCAGCAACCCCGCCACCTACACCGGCGTCTTTACCGCCATCCGCGACCTCTACGCCGCCCAGCCCGAGGCCGAAGTTCGCGGCTACAAATCTGGTCGTTTCTCCTTTAACGTCAAAGGTGGCCGCTGCGAAGCCTGTCAAGGTGATGGCGTCAACAAGATAGAAATGCACTTCCTTCCCGACGTTTACGTCACCTGCCCCACTTGTCATGGCCGCCGCTACAACCGCGAAGCCCTAGAAATCAAGTACAAAGGCAAAGACATCTCCGAAGTTCTTGAGATGACTATCGACGAAGCCTGCGACTTTTTCAAAAACATCCCGGCCATTTATAATAAACTCAAAACCCTCCAAGAAGTCGGCCTTGGCTATATTAAGCTCGGTCAGCCCGCTACCACTTTCTCCGGCGGTGAAGCCCAACGTATCAAGCTCGCCACCGAACTGTCACGAAGAAGTACCGGCAGGACCCTCTACATTCTCGACGAGCCCACCACCGGTCTCCATACCGACGACGTCAAACGCCTCCTCGACATCTTGGGCAAACTCGTCGCTGGCGGCAATAGCATGATTATCATTGAACACAACCTCCACGTCATCAAATCCGCTGACTGGATTATCGACATGGGACCCGAAGGCGGTCAGGGCGGCGGCCAAGTCGTCGCCGAAGGCACACCAGAGCAACTTGCCAAGGACAAAGCCACTCCCACAGGCGAGTTTCTTGCAAAATACTTATAAATATGCTATAATAGTAATGCCTAGTCCTTCGACTAGAGTATCTTACCAAGAGGTGATTCTATGGAATCTCACGCCTTTTCTCATAACGACGAACAATATCGCATCACCGCCGAGCCTGGTCACTACCTCGAACTTTTCTTTATGAACCCCGACAAAACCCTTTCGGATTTTATCCCTCCGCAAGAAAACTCTTACGACCAGATTCTCCGCGTCAAATTCGGTCTGGATCAGAACACCTTCCAGAAGCTCCGGAACAACCGGCTCCCCAGCTGGAAAATCTCCGAGGTCATCTTCTACGGCGCCGCCATGGCGATTCGCCATGAACATATTTACGACAAACCCATCCTGACCGACCCCGGTGTTCGTCCCCGTCACGGCGTGCGCGTGGAACAAATCTTCACCGAAACCATCCCATACGACAACATCAGCACCACCGACTTTACTCTTAAAGTCAAGCTCGTCGTTGCCGCCACTACCCAGGCTCGTGCCGGTTGGACCATTCCAATTACCAAGGATAAAGTCTTCATCACGCCACCCGGCGGCATGGGATACGAACTCCAACGCATTCGCCTCTAACTCCGCCCCGCCTTCGCTTTAAAAGCCCTGCGGGGCTTTTTCTTGCTAAAATCCACCTTATGCGTTATAATATATTACAATCATTTAAGGAGCAAACATGTCCGATTACAATTTAACTTTGACTGTCCGCACTGAAACCGGCAAAAAGGCCCTCGCCCTCCGCGAAGACGGCCTCATCCCGTCTGTTATCTATGGCGGCAAGTCCGAAATCCTCGCCAAATCCCCCTACAACGACACCGAAAAGGTCCTAAAACTCGCCGGCTACCACAGCCCGATTGACCTCACGGTTGACGACAAAAAGACCATGGCTATCGTCAAGAGCGTCCAGCTCGACCCGGTCTCTCGCCGCATCATCGCCGTCTCTTTCCAAGCCGTCTCTGCGAACAAGCTCGTTGAGGCCACCACGCCAATCATCCTCACCGGCTTCGATGGTAGCGACGCCTCCAAGGCTCACCTCACCCTCGACCAAGTGATGGAAGAAATCGACGTTAAAGCTAAACCGGCCGACCTCCCGAAGGAGCTCGCCGTCGACGCATCAAAGCTCGCCACTGTCGAAGACAAAATCTTCATCCGCGACCTCATCCTCCCGCAGGGTGTTGAACTCGCCGACAAAGAGCTCGACCCAGAGACCGTCATCGCCAACGTCTACGACGCTGTCGCCGAAGCCGAAGCTCGTGAAGCTGCCGACAAGGCCGCTGCCGAGGCTGGCGAAGTCTCCGCCGCCGACGTCCCGTCTGATAACGGCGAAAAGCCTGCCGAGGAATCTGATTCTACCGAAGAAAAAGCTTAAATAGATTTTACGAAACAATAAAGAACTTTTTCCAACAGTAAAAAATACCTTGATACCATTTCCGAGCACTTGCTCGTCATAGGGCGCAGGAAATAGGCTATTAAGGTATTTTTGACGATTGCGAAAAAGTTCCCGTTGAGTAAAATTCTATTTAAGCTTTTTATGCTATAATGATAGCATGAGCAAGATTCTCATTATTGGCAATGTCTTGAAGGATATTTATCTCAAGCTCGACGAACACCGTGAACCTTTCGAGGAAGGCTCCGACGGCACCAAATGGCTCAACCTCGGCTTCGACGGCTCCACGCATCAGTTCTTCAACCGCGCCAGCATCTACTCCGGCGCCGTCGTCACCCTCGAAGTCTTGAGAAACTTCGGCCTCCCCGCCGAAATCTCCGGCCAACCCCTCGCTCAAGACGCCGACCTCTACACTTGCGACTTCAAAACCACCAACTACCGCTACATCCTCGCCGCCGGCAGTCAAATCTCCTACCTCACCCCCAGCCTCAAACACCCCACCACCTTCACCGCCAAAACTCTAGAAAAAGACACTCAGTGGCTCTTTGTCGACCGCTCCGCCACTTTAGACAAAACCATCGTCGACCAGCTCATCCAGCTCCTAGACGCTCACCCCACTCTCAGCCTCGCCTTCTACGCCCCCAAACGCCTCCCCGGCTTTGCCACGCCGCTCCTGTCACGAGCCAAAATCATCTTCACCGACCAACCTCTCCCTAATAGAGCCATCAAGGGCAAGCTTTGTCAATTCTCCGAACAGGAACTTCGCCTACAGCACCACAAAGTCAAGCTAGGCAGGCTCGACAAAACCGAATTTTACACCCATCTCACCGTCTACTCTATCGCCGCCGCCTCTGTTTTGGGCGGTCTATTAAACCATAAATCCGAGGAGGATTCACTACTCATGGCCAAACTAAACATCGAAAACATGAAACTCGACCGCACGCTCTCAAAAGACGAGCTCGAAACTCTCGTTCTAGAGACCAAAGAAAGCGCCGTCAACCTTCGCCAAATGGCTAAACAACTAGTAGGAAACGGCAAAGGCATCCTCGCCGCCGACGAGTCCGGCGGCTCCATTCACAAAAAGTTCGAGAACATGAACATTCCCGACGATTACCAGCACCGTCGCGACTACCGCAACCTCTTCTTCACCACACCAGATCTAGAAAAATACGTCAACGGCGTCATCCTCTTCGACGAGACCGCCCGCCAGACCGCCGACGACGGCCGCGATTTCGTCAAATACCTCACATCAAAAGGCATCATCCCCGGCATCAAGGTCGACAAAGGCCTCGCCAACATGCCCGGCTCCCAAGAAAAATACACCCTCGGCCTTGCTGGCCTTGACGAACGGCTAGAAGAATATTTCGACTTAGGCCTCCGCTTCGCCAAATGGCGCGCCGCCTTTGAAATCACTCCCACCACTCCCACCAAAAACACCGTCTATAAAAACGTAGAAATCTTGGCTTCCTACGCCAAAAAATGCCAAGAAGCTAGCATCGTCCCCATCGTCGAGCCCGAAGTCGTCTTCGACGGCGACTACCCCATCGAACACTCCGCCGCCATCACCGGCATCATCTTAAAAGAACTCTTCGCCGAGCTCGCCCGTCAAGAGGTCGACCTCGCAGCCACCATCCTAAAATGCAACATGGTCATCGCCGGCAAACAATATCAAACTCAGTCCACCGCCAAAGAAGTCGGCTCCTGGACTGCCAAGACTTTAAGAAAATTCGTCCCCGAAGGCCTTGCTGGCGTCGTCTTCCTCTCTGGCGGCCAAACCCCAGAGCAAGCCACCGCCAACCTTCAAGAAGTCGAAAACCACGGCCCCTTCCCCTGGCCCATCACCTTCTCCTACGCCCGCGCCCTCCAAGGTCCCGCCCTCGAAGCCTGGAAAGGCGACAACGCCAACTACCCCGCCGCCCAAGCCGCCTTCCTCGCACGGCTCAAAGCCAACTGCGCCGTCCTCCAAAAATCCACCCCTGCTCAAGCCTAATTTCGCCACACTATTGACATTTTATCAAGCTTATGCTATAATGGAGACATGAGTTGATTGCAAACAGGCAATCACCATGTATATTAATAGGGAGGGTTACCACCATGAAAAAGCCGTTTTCTATGTCCAGAACGTTCCTCATCCTCTACGCTACCATATGCTTGCCCCTGGTCATCTTAATCTTGGTCCTGACAGCCAATGGCGCCACCGCCGAAGGTATGCCCGGCATCGAGCCGACCAGCGTCAGCATCAGCGACACCGCCACCACCTACCACTTCACCGTCACCCGCGGCACGGAATTCAATTACTCGGTTCTCTTACCGAAACGCATTCCTGCTACCGGCCAAGCCGGCGAAACCGTCATCGACTCCACCGTTTTTACGATAGATGAAGCTGACCTTCACCTGCTGGACGACCCCAGGCTTAACGACTGGGTCGAAGTAGTAGAGACCAACACCCTGGAAAACGACAATGTCGAAGTCCTCTTCTACATCGCTGTCCCCGGCGACCTGCCGGCTGGCGATTATGAATTCACCGCCATCACTGACGGCCTCGACCTCGACATCGGCACCACCGTACTACACTTCATTATCAAGTAATCCCATTCCCCCAACCCCGCCCCGCAAGGCCCAGCGCCTCGCGGGGCTTTTTAACGCCAAAACACACCTCCTTCCCAGCCATTAAAAATCCCCGCTCTAAAAGCGGGGAACGACAGCTTGGCTTCTTTTCACCTTAATTTTTCTCATCCTTCACAATCTCGCAAAATACAAAATACGCCGTCGCAATCAGGACGATTACTAAAACTCCATCTACAATCGCATTCGCAGAAGAACCATCTCGTATCGAGTTTATGCCTGTCATTACCGCAAGCGTCACCACGACTATCGTTATCGTCCAAAACATAAAGTGCTTCACGAACTTTGCCATTTTTTTCACCCCCTTGCTCGTTCGTACTCTCATTATACCACCTCACCCGCCCCTTGCAAAAATAAGCATTTTGTGGTATAATAAAACCGTTGAGTCATCTCAAAGTAATATTTTACAACAGGGGGTTATATCATGAATATCGATTATTCTCGGTTTGACCAAATAGTGCACGCCTTTCTCACCGACGATAAAAACTACGAAGGAGATCCTAATTGGGACATGGGCGAAGAATTCCAGATGAATATCCTTAGCAGCCTAGTCTATACAAAATACGGAGATTTACTCTCTTACCTAGACCTTAAAACCAGTTGGAAGGAAAACACTTATTTCGACGAAGAAAACAACCAGTACGACCCTGACCCTTGGTTCGCTCTCATGTTCGCAGATTCTGACGGCGCACCATTTTTAGACAAAGATAACAACCCACTCTTCTTGATTAAATTCCATTTTGATTTCGAAAGAGTAATAAAAGACACGGAATATCGCAATCTAATCGCCAAAACGGTAATCGGTCCCGAGCTTGATGAAGCCATCGAAAAAACTTGTAAAAATTACGAGCTTTTCTACGGCTACATTCGTCACAGAGTCTCCCAAATAGCCGCAGTCGCGGTTGACGCTAAAGTGCCCAAAGAGCTCCGAAACATTTCCGAAGATCCTAGCGATATTCTCGGCGCCAATCCAATCGAAATCACCATATAACCCATTACCATCTCGCCCCGCCCCAAAAGCGGGGCGTTTTCTTGCCTAAACCTGTTAAATATGTTATGATTTTCTCATGAAAATCCGCGAAGAAATCGACCCAGAGACCGGCGAAAAAATCCAAATCTTCGACCTAGAAATGCCAAACTCTTCCGACGTCGTCACCGGTAACATCTGGGGCTGGAACAAAACCAAACCAAAAGCCCGCCCCTTCTTCATTTTTCTCCTCATCTGCGCTCTAATCTACGTCTTGGCACAAATCATCTCCGTCATTGCCCTCTTGCAAAAATAAGTATTTTATGGTATAATAAAAATATATCTTATGTGAGGAGGGGCGCTATGAAAAGTTCTTTTCGATACTGGTTATATTGGATTATTAGTCGCATTGCGTGGATGGTTTTCTATCTCATAACATACTGGCTTATCTATCTGTCTCTGAATCCTGAATACAACTATTGTAAATTCTTTTCTCCTATTACATTCCTTTGCGGACATGAAGTCATCGGCATCTTTGAAAGCCTCGCCAACAAATACCGATAGCCATTATCTAACCTTCGCCCCGCCCCGCGGGGCGTTTTTCTTCCCTTGACTTTTTATTCCGTTTGTGCTATAATAAAGGCATAACCGCTATTCGGTTGCTGGGCAAAAGCCCCGCACCTTTACATAGATAGATTAAAAAACAAATTTATTGGGAGGGTATAAAAATGTTTTCACCTATCGTATCGTTAATCGCGGGTATTTTCATCTTGGTTCTTGGCCTCGCCGTCCTAGTAACTTCTTATTATCCGTGCAAGAATCAAGATAATTCAGATTATTTTCGCCGCCTTTACGGTGTGTGCCTTGCAGCATTCTTTATTGGCTTCGGCGTCGTAGGAATAACAACTTACATCAGAGCCACCCCATCTACTACCTCTACCGCATCTACAGAAAATATCACCTTGGCTAGTCTGGAAAACCTCAGAAATCTAGGGCTCACAGAAGAAGAGGTCACGAATATCTATTTCAACTGTAGGGGTGACAAAGCAACGATTTTCGTTGCCAACGGCACGCTGTATTATGCTTCCAGAAGCACGCTTCGAGTGATCCCTATTCCCGTCAACTACGATGATTAATCTATCTCTTGCCCCGCAAAAGCTCAAAGCCCTGCGGGGCGTTTTTATTCATCCAAAAATTCTTGCTCGTCCGGCGCTTCTATCGCGCCTGGCTCCGTCAACTCTAGATAGTTTTGCTTCGACACTACCGGCGCGCCTATCCGCTCCTCCGCTGCTTCTCGCGCCATCTTCACTACCCCACCTGCGTTTTTTGTGTCATTTTTTAACTCTTTCACCCCATAGCTTTCATTTTTTCGGTGTAGCTCCGCCGCTGTCACCTCACCTAGATTCGTCAAAACTAACTCCATGGGGGTCATTGAATCTCGCAGATTCTGCTCGCGCGAAAGATTCTTATACTCTTTATATTCCTTCGCATCCAGCCCAAAACCACCCTTATAAATCTCATTTGTCAAAATCGCAAAATCCCGACCTGAAGTCGCTCCACGGTTGTTCCACTCCTCCGTCAACCGATGACGCGCCGCAATACCACGCTCGCGCTGTTCAATCCAAACCTCCGAATAGCCTTTGGCCTTATAAATATCTCTCATCCGCTTCGCCGCCAGCTCCGGATCGTTTATCTCGTCAATCCGCTCCCGACCCACTCGCGCTAACCATCTCTTAAACGGCTCCGCTTTCTTAGAGGGAATTGACTGGATAATCCGCAGAATCCCCTCGGTGTCAGCAGCATCAGTTTTGTACAGTTTTCCATCGGTAGAACGCATCTTGAGTTGTCGACAAATTGTCGACAACTCAACTTTTTCCTCCTCGCTAGCACGTTTTTTGAGCCTATACCAATAATCACGCGGTTTGTCGCTCTCCGTCAACACCTCCACCACATCAACGACCGAGAAAAACCATCTTTCCTTCTCGCTATCCCACACTTTCCGAATCTCTTTTTGCTCAAAAAGCGCAATTGAGTTTTTTGGCTTAACAGATTTACTAGACATGGTCATTTTCCTCACTTAATTATAATTTTATTCTATCACACTAAGCTCTAAAATCAACTCCTTTACAGAATAGTCCTCTTCGCTCCACAAAACCCAACGTGCCAAAGGGCGTTTTCTTGACTTTTTAAAATAATTATGCTATAATAACAGTTAATCTATCACAAGATTACCGAGGCAACCGCCTAGAAAATTAACAGGAGGGGATTACCATGATTACCACGTCCATCCACGACACTTTTCATCCCGAAAACCTCTATGCCATCATCAGAATGAGCACCCACCTAGAATCTCGCTTCAGCGAGACCCTAGAAAAGGCCATTTCGCTCGCAAAAAAGGTAACATCCGTCAATCGAGACATCTTGCCCCAACATCAGTTTGTCATCATGTTTGAATTCAACGGCATCATTTGCTATGTTACCGCCGACTCAGACCCCGAACTCGTCCTCAGAGATTACTCCCGCGCTATAGACGACCCCGAGATAACAGAAATCGGCCCGAATTACAAGGCTGCACTTTCTGCGGCAGAAATCGCTCGCGACCAAGAACTTCAAGCCAAACGCGCCGCCAAGATACGCGAAGAACAACGCCTATCCGAAAAAGCACTGCTACGAGCCACAAAACGTCTAGACGATATTCTCGCGAAAGCACCCAAATTCATTCTGATCAACAGTCCAGAAAGCTACAAAGCCACCTGTGTAAAATGCGATAGCGGCGCCGTTCGCTATGCCGAAAAGCTAATGCGGATAACCGAATTCTTCCTGGCCGCTGGAAGCGATTTTGAAACCGCTGTCAACCAGGCAAATCGCCTCGTAGATGAAGTCGAGCGCACTTCTGGCTCCATCTGGGGCGAAGCTATGCAGCTCGCATGTCAGTTTTGGACTCATGGCGAAGAACTGCGAACACTTTGGTTCGCCAGAAAAATCTAACAATCTCCCCCTCGCCCCGCCTTCCAGCGGGGCTTTTCTCATGCTTTCAAAATCCGGCTGAAAATGTTATAATTTAGCCATGAAATATCTCGCCGTTCTCGGCCGCTTGCCCAAACTCTCCCTTGCGGAGCTCGAAAGTCTGTTTAGTAACGTCGAACCGCAAACCCCCACCCTTGCCACTTTTTTAAGCGACCAAGCGCCCGACATCAACCGCCTCGGCGGCACCCAAAAGCTCGGCGTAGAACTCCCCGGTGGCTACAATGGCATCCTCGATTATCTCGCCAACTTACCAGATGGCAAAATCACCCTCGGCGTCTCCGACTTTAGAAAAAACACTCGCACCTTCAAAGCCCAAGGCGAAGCGCTAAAGCTCAAAAAGATTTTACAGAGAAACGGCCGCTCTGTCCGCGTATTAGAAAATAAAGCAGCCGTCTTGTCAACCGCCACTTCCCACCACAACCAGCTTGCAGAAAAGCCAAATCATGTTGAAATTATGCTAACCGATTTCGGAAATTTCAACTTGACAGGCGTCCAAAACATTACCCATTATGCCAAACGCGACCAAGCTCGCCCCGCTCGTGATGCCAAGGTCGGCATGCTCCCGCCCAAGCTCGCTCAAATCCTCATCAACCTTTGCGGCCCACTAAAATCAGGCTCCGTCGTCCTCGACCCCTTCTGCGGCACTGGCGTCGTCCTCCAAGAAGCCCATCTTATGGGCCTCAAACCTTACGGCACCGACCTCGAGCCTCGCATGATCGAATATTCTAAAAGAAACCTCGACTGGCTCGGTTGCCAAACCTACGAAGTCACCCCTGGCGATGCCACCTCTTTCACTTGGCAATCGTTTGACGCCGTCGCCGCCGAAGCTTTCCTCGGCCAGCCCATGAGCCAACCCCCCGCCGACATCAAACTAAAGCAAGAAAAAGAGCGCTGCCGGGCCATTATCCTCGGCTTTCTCAAAAACATTGCCGCTCAAGCCTCCAAAAACACCCCGGTCGTTATCGCCGTCCCCGCCTGGCTCCGGCCTGACGGCACATATTCCAGGTTAAACATCCTTGACGAAGCAGAAAAACTGGGGTATAATGTGAAAAAGTTTATTAACTTGGGTCCTTCTGACCTCTTGTATTATCGAGAAGGTCAAATCGTCGCCCGAGACATAATAGTATTAAGGAAGAAATAACATGTCACATGTCAAAGCGGGTGGTACCGCTAAGAACGTCCACAACAATGCCGGCCAACGTCTTGGTGTCAAGCGCTTTGGCGGCCAAAAAGTCAAAGCCGGCGAAGTCCTCGTCCGCCAAACTGGCAGCACCAAGCTCGCAGGCGAAGGCACTTATATGTCTCGTAATTTTACGATTCATGCTGCAAAGGATGGCGTTGTTACTTTTGTAAAGACAAAGAAAAGCCATTTTTCTGGAAAGTCTGTCCCCCGCATCCGCGTCGAAGTCCGCTAAAAAGTAAAATAAAGAGACTTTTAAAAACAAAAGTCTCTTTTTTTTACCGAAAAAGCCCAGCGAGCATCACGCTATTGCTTTTTAAATAAAAATATGCTATAATAAAGGTATATTCGGTTTGAAAGAGCCAGCACCTTTTACCAAAGAGTCTAGTTCAATAAGGAGGGGGAACTAAAAATGCGCGAAAAACTGTTGGGATTACCGTGGTTACTATTACTCATCATCGGCGGCATCATCTGCCTGCCACTCATCATCATCGCCTTCGTCTCCGAAGCAATCGCCGACCCAACAGAAAACTACTACCACAGATACTAAGACTCACCCCGCCCCGCCCCAAGCGGGGCTTTTTCTTACGCGAAAACTCGCGTCATAACATGCTATAATAAACTTATGCAAACCCCGCATTTCACCGTTAGCCAGTTTATCGAGATCTTAAACCAGACCCTCGACTACGTTTTCCCCATCATCGAGCTCGAGGGCGAAGTGTCAAACTTCAAAACCAGCAAAGGCAAATGGGGCTTTTTCGACCTCAAAGACGAGCAGGGAACTATCAACTGCTTCATCCCCCTCTTTTCCCTCCGCGTCCCGCTTGAGGACGGCATGCAAGTCGTCGTCAAAGGTCACCCCAAACTTACCGATTTCGGCCGCTTCTCCTTCACCGTCCAGCAGATTATGCCAAGAGGCGAAGGTAGCATCAAAAAAGCTTTCGACCTCTTAAAGGCCAAACTCGCCAAGGAAGGTCTCTTTAGCCCCGAGAAAAAACGTCCTCTCCCCGACCACCTAGAGACCATCGGCGTCATTTCCAGCACAGGCGCCGCCGGCTACGCCGACTTTTGCAAAATCTTGAACGCCCGCTGGGGCGGCCTACACCTACGCGTTGCCAACTGCGGCGTTCAGGGCCTCTCCGCCGCCGACGAAATGATCAAAGCCCTCGAATATTTTAACGAACAGGAACCTGTCGACATCATCGTCCTCATCCGTGGTGGCGGGTCAAAGGACGACCTCGCTGTCTTTAACGACGAGCTTCTCACCCGCAAAATCGCCGCCAGCCGCATCCCTGTCCTCACCGGCATCGGTCACGAAGTCGACGAATCCCTCGCCGACCTCGCCGCCGACCTCCGCGCCAGCACCCCCAGCAATGCCGCGGAAATGCTTACAAAAGACAAACGCGCCGAAGTTAGCCGTATCCACGACAACCTCCAAAGTCTCGCCAAATATTTAGGCCACTATCTCGACACCGCCAAAGATACTCAGAAATCCCAACTCACCTCTGTTAAAACCCTTATTGAAGCGCGTGTCGAAAACGCGCAAAACGAGCTCCAAAACACCCGAAAACTCCTCGAATCTCTCAATCCAGAAAACGTCCTGAGACAAGGCTACTCCATTGTCACCGGCAACTTCTCCCCGGGAAATGTTGTCAAAATTACAACACATCAACAAATAATAAACGCAGAGGTAATAGATGTCCATAACAGATAAAATAACTAAGCTCAACAACCAAGTCCAATGGTTTTATTCAGACGAGTTTAATCTAGACGAGGCAGAAAAGAAATATAAAGAGTCAGTAGAACTAGCGAAAGAGATAGAAAAGGATTTAGGCGAGCTCAAAAACAAAATCGAAATCATCAACAAAGATTTTACAAAATAACCCCCGTGTGTTAAAATAAGCTTATGTTTAACCAACCATCTTCTATGCCTCCCGTCGTCCCTGCTGGCATGCCCAGCCGCCCCTCTGTCGCCCCCTCTGGCAGCCAAAAAGCTAGCGCCAGCTCCGGCCTCTTAAAGACCATCCTTATCGTCGTCTTCGCCCTCGCCACCATTGGCGCCGCCTGCCTCGCCGTCTATTATTACAACGAATACAAGACCGCCTCCGCCGACGTCTCCTCTCAGGTTGACGCTGCCGTCACTGCCCGCGAAAAAGAAATCACCGACGAGCTCGAGGCTAAATTTGCCGAACGTGAAAAGGTCCCTTACCGCATATTCGCCGGCCCCGCCGACTACGGCTCTCTTAACTTCAAATACCCCAAGACCTGGAGCGTTTACATCGCTAGAGACGCCAGTAACGGTGGCGATTTTGAAGCTTACCTCCACCCGTCCGAAGTCCCCGCCGTCAACAGCAATACCATCTACGCCCTCCGTGTCACCATCCGGTCCGAGTCTTTCGAAAACGCCAATAGCCGCTACAAATCCCTCGTCCAGACCGGCAAGCTCACCTCTTCCGTCATCTCCGTCGGTGGCGCTGACGCCACTCGCTACGACGGCCAGCTCCCGAGCAACCTCGTCGGCTCCGTCGTCATCTTCAAGATTCGCGACAAGACCGTCACGCTGGAGACCGATGCCGAGCTCTACCGTGAAGATTTCGCTCAAATATTAACCACCGTTACATTTAACGAATAAGGAGTAAACATGGCACATATCAACCGTAAATACATCGATAGTCACTGGCTCATCTTTGTCATCAAGGGCCTCACCGCTATTCTCATCGGCGGCTACACCCTCTTCAGCCCCTACCGCAGCCTCTCCTCTGTCGTCACCACCGTCGGCATCTTCCTCCTCTCCTTCTCCATTATCGAGTTTGTCAACGCTCTCTATCGCGCCCGCCAAAAGACCGGCTGGGCCGTCTCTGTCTGTCTCGCCATCATTGATGCCGTCATCGCTCTTGCCCTCCTCTTCACTGCCGACCAAGACGTCTCCTGGCACCTCTATCTCATCGCTGGCTACACCTTTGTCCGCGGCTTCGCCGAAATCGTCTCCGGCTTCCGCGCCACCGTCGACCCTACCGACCGTTTCACCTGGGTCTTCAGTGGTATGATAGGTGCCATCATGGGTATCGTCATCCTCAACTCCAACGAATTCTTCATCCGTTACTTCGGCGTATACCTCCTCATCCTCGGCACTTGCGCTCTCTTCTATGGCGTCCACAACCGCGCCCAAAAGATAGAAGATAAAGTCGCCCGCAAAGAGGCCGCCGAAAAAGCCGCCAAGACCCGCAAGGCCCACGCTAAAAAGGCCCGCAAGGTTGCTAGACGCACCAAATAATGCTATACTAGAGTCTCAAGGAGTTATTAATGAATTATCAAAAACCTACCAAGGCTATCATTACCGACGCCGGTTTTGCTAGCCGCTTCCTGCCCATCACTAAAACCATCCCCAAAGGCATGCTGCCCATCGGCAACCGCCCGGCCATCCAGCTCGTCATTGAAGAGTGTCTCGAAGCCGGCATCCGCGAGCTTATTCTCGTCGTTACCCCAGAAGGGAAAAACATCTACGAAGATTACTTCTTCAACCCCGTAAATAAAGTCGAGGCCCAGCTTGCCTCCCAGGGCAAGTCTGACCGCTTCGAGCCTGTTAAAAAGGTCCTCAGCTTCCCCAAAATCACCATCATCACCCAAGATCCCGCCCTCCCTTATGGCAACGGCTCCCCTATCGCCAGTGCCAAATCACTGATTAATGACGACGAGGCTTTCATCGCCATCTATTCCGACGACATCGTCTACGGCCAGTCCGCCGTCAAAGACCTCGTCGACGCCTTCGAGAGCCACCCAGACGCTCGCGCCATCATCGGTTGTCAACTCGTTCCGCACGAAGAAATCAAAAAATACGCCTCCGTCGACTATGACGAAGCCACTGGCGTCCTCCACGGCCTCGTAGAGAAGCCCGAACCCGCCGAGGCCAAGAGCGACCTTGCCTCTTACGGCCGCTACCTCCTCACCCCAGAGATTTTCACCTACCTCACCCCCGAACACACCGGCAAAGACGACGAACTTTGGCTCGCCGAAGCCATTGCCCGCCTCATCCCCACCGGCAAAGTTTACGCCAAGCAGACCGGCGGCCTATGGATGACCACTGGCGACCCCAAAAATTACTCCTTCGCTCTCTTGAAGCACATCCTCGACACCGAAGAATACGCCGGGGAAATTCGCGAATTCATCAAAAACAATTAATAACTCAAAGGAGGTATCATGGACACTGCAGAATGGATTATCGTCGCCATTTTGTCCTTAACGCTTTTTGTTTTTCTAATCTTGGGGATTTTGCTCCTCACCAAGCTACTCGACCTCTCGCGCGACGCCAAACACCTCATGAAACAACTCAACCGCATCGCTAACAAGGGCAATACCATCATCGACGACGCCAAAGATACCGTCGCCGGCGTCAAATCCGCCGCTACCTCCACCTCTAAAGCCGTCAAAAAAGACATCACCGCCACTACCGGCGCCATCAAAGACGCCGTCGTCAGCGCTGTCGAGAAAAAAGTTAATGAAAAAACTAAAAAATAAATTAGGAATAATTTTAGGGACGATAATAGGAACCCTAGCGGGAATATTCAGAGCCCCGCGAGCGGGGAGATAGTCTCGTCTCGCAGGCATTGCGGAGCTTGCGAGCGAGCGTTAGGGCGCGAAGCCCGTGACGACGGGCCTGAGCGACCCGTGCCTGCGAACGAGCTATCGACCGCAAGCGAGCTATTGACTTTTTATTACGTTTATGGTATAATGAGACCATAAATTGCACCTTAACACGTTAAGGCAATAATTGGGAGGGAATTATGTTGAAGAAATTTCTCGTCGCTCTTACCGCTCTAGTCCTACTCGTTTCTACCACCACCGCCTACGCCGACTCGTGTGGCGCTATCTCTGTCTCAGAGGAAGAGATTACTCTTACCGCTGACGACATTGAGGTGCTGCTCGACGAACACGACGATTACGACCCTGAATTCATCAAAACCATTCAGCGAGCGCTCAATCGTAAAGGCGCCAAACTCAGCGTCGACGGCATCTTCGGACCTGCCATGGGTAACGCCGTCAAGCGTTTCCAGCACAGCAAAGGCCTCACGGTCGACGGCATCGTCGGCCCCAAGACCCTCAAAGCTCTCGGCATCGAAGACACTACCGGCGTCTACCCCTACTGGCATCCCTGCCTGGCGACTTGCTTCGCCAAGAGTACCAACGGTCGCGCCGTCCACCTCAACATCGGTTCGCATCTCGTTGAAGATTACGAACTCGGAGAAGACGGACGCTGGCGCTTAGTTCGCGTCATGCTCGCTGCCACTGGCAACACCAGCAAAGGTTGTTACACCGACCTCTGCAACGTCGTCCTCAAAAAGACACCAAGACCTGGCAGTTGTATCGGTGGCGGTAAAGGCAAAAACGCCTGGCGCGGAAATTTCTCTGTACCCATCGTCAACGGCGACTACTTCCACTCTGTCCTCTTGCACAAAAACAAGCAGGGCGAATGGACCTACGGCAACAATTCCACGTCTGTCCTCGGCAAAAACTGCACGCACGGTTGCGTTCGCCTAGCCAAAGAAGATGCCAAATGGCATCAGGAATTCTGCACCCAGGGAACCGTCATCGTCGTCGATGACCGCGACTGGGACCTCAGACCTTAATATTATAATTGGGAGGGAATTATCATGTTAAAGACTAAGAAACAGCTCACTCTGGAATTTGTCGGCGTCGCCACTATCATCGCAGTTATTGTAGCTGTCATTGTCATCATCTGCTCCATCACCGTCCCGGCCAAAGCTGAAGAACTCATTGGTTTCCCCAGCTACTGGGAAGGAACCCCATATTACATGGCCGATCTCGCCAGCATCTACGCCGAATCCGACTACGAAGACCTCATCTACATTGCTCGTGGCGGCCGCAGCAACATCACCACCGTCTGCCTTTTTCGCGATGGTCTGCTGATTGCCACCAAAGATTGGCACAAACGCGACAATCTGCCCCTCGGAGTATTCACCCTCGGGGAACTAAGCGACGAATGCGGAATCTTCCTTGATGACTTCATGTATTGGCTCTATCACAACGAATCAAAAAACGTCACTCTCGTCATTGACGACCGCGCCTACCAACCCTACAACGCCCCTGGCTACGAATGGCTGTTTGAAGACACCGACTACGCCGACTGGGACTAATTACCTTAACGACCGACTTCACCCCTGCAAAGGGGTGATTTTTATTTCACTTTAATATTATCTTCACCCACCACCGTCTTCATATCCGTCAAAAACTCTTCGCACGCCTCCACTTTGAACGGCATCTTCAGCGCCTTCTTTTCCTCTTTCTCGGCTAACACCAAAATCACTTCCTGCATCCCCAAATTCCGGTCACACACCCGTTTAATCGCCGACAAAGTCTCCACGTCGTCCGGCTTCTCCACCAATATATACACCTTCTCCTTCCGCACGTCTTTCGGCGCTTCCACCACCCGTACCGGCTCAAATGTCATCGCCTGTTTTGGTGCACCACCACGAGAAACCCCCTCCGCTGAGCTCCAATTCTTCCGCTGCTTTCGAAACCCCCCAGCTGCCTCCTTCGGCGGCTCCAACCGCGTCCCAGTCTCCTTATAATCCGCCAGCATCTCGTCAGAAATCACCTCCAGACTATCCATCAACACCTTCACCTCCGGCGTCACCACCCCGTTCTTATCTCGTGCATTCACCCGCCCAGTAATTTTTACAACATTATCCTGCACCAGCTTTCCGCCATACTCCTCAAACACGCTCGGAAATACAATCACCTCTTGCTCACTAGTCTTATTCTCTATCTTCACAAACGCCATCTTGGTATTACTCTTAGTCAAAATCGTCCGAATACTAGTAATAATCCCGCCTACCACCACGGTCTTGCCGTCATTCTCTAGGTTCACCAGTGAATACGGATGCGTCTGCTCCTCAAAAAACTTATCATACTTATCCAGCGGATGCGCAGAAATATATAGACCCATCAGGTCACGCTCCCACATCAGCTGCTCCTTCTCACTAAATTGCGCCGGCGCCGGCTTTATCTCCACCTCTGGTATCGCCGCAGCCGCCCCAAACGCCCCAAAGAGATCCGTCTGCCCCGAAGCCGCATCTTTTTGCATCTTCGCCCCATACGCCTGAATATTCTCCAAGTTAAACAGCAAGTCCGACCTAGTCCCAAACCGGTCAAACCCTCCAGTTTTAATCGTCGACTCCCACGCCTTCTTGTTGAACTTCGTCGAATCCACCCTCTTGGCAAAGTCGCACACGCTCTTAAACGGCCCATTCGCCTTCCGTTCCGGAATCACCTTCTCCTCCACCAATGCCTTGCCCACCCCCTTAATACCAGAAAGGCCAAAGCGAATCGTCTTCTCACCCTTCACAATACCAAAATCACCAAAGCTCTCGTTTATATCTGGCCCCAGCACCTTCAGTCCCATCCGCTTACACTCAGCAATTTCAATCGCGAGCCTGTCCGTCCACCGCATATCCGCGGTCATCAGTGCCGCCATATACGCATCCGGATAATGCGCCTTCAGATACGCCGTCCAATAGCTCACTAATCCATAGCACGCAGCATGGCTTTTATTAAAACAATAGTTCGCAAAATCTAGCAGCTGCGCCCAAAACTTCTCCGCAATCTCCTCCGTCGCTCCACCGACCTTTACCGCCCCCTCGATGAATTGCGGCTTCACCTTTTTCATCAAATCAATCTTCTTTTTACCCACCGCCTTACGCAATGTATCCGCCTGTCCACCAGTAAACCCACACCATTCGCGGCTAATCTGCATGAACTGTTCCTGATAAATCAAAATCCCATACGTACTCTTCAGCGCGTTTTCTAGCCCTGGGTGCAAATAAGTTATTTCCTCTTCACCGTGTTTGCGCCGAATAAACGAATCAATAAACTGCATCGGCCCCGGACGATACAGGGCCACCATCGCGATAATATCCTCAAAATGGTCCGCCTTCAAGTCTTTGAGGTAGCGCTTCATCCCCGCCGACTCTAGCTGGAACACACCCGTCGTCTCTGCTCGCTGGAACAGCTCGTAGGTTAGCGGGTCGTCCAATGGCACCGAATACATATCTATATCGTCACCATACACCTTCCGAATCATCCTAAGGGCATTGTTAATCACGGAAAGGTTAGAAAGCCCAAGAAAGTCCATCTTGAGTAACCCCAGTTCCTCGATCGTTCCCATCGGGAACTGCGCCGCAATCGGCCCCTTCGCCGAAACTTCCAGCGGCACAAACTTCACCAAATCATCCGGCGCAATCACTACACCACAAGCGTGCACGCCGTGGCCGCGTATCGTCCCTTCCAGCCGGCTCGCAAAATCCAGCACCTCCTTACTGGTCGGATTCGTCTCATATTCGTTCTTGAGGTCCGGCACGTCACGAATCGCGTCCGGCAAATGGCAATGGTGCCCCATCACCGGGTCTGGCACCATCTTGGCCAGTCTATCCGCCTCCGCATATGGTACCTCCAACACCCGCGCCACATCTCGCACCGCGTTTTTTGCCATCATCTTACCAAACGTTGCAATGTTCGACACCCGCCCCTTGCCATATTTCTCGGTACAATATTCAATCACCTCGTCACGTCGCGTATCCTGGATATCTGTATCAATATCCGGCATAGAAATCCGGTCTGGGTTGAGGAATCGTTCGAACAGCAGGTCGTACTTCATCGGGTCTAGCTCGGTAATACGCAGCGCATAGGCTAGCAGCGCCCCCGCCGCCGACCCACGCCCCGGACCATAGATAATTCCTTTTTTCTTGCCCCAGTTGATGAAGTCCCACACAATCAAGAAATAGCCATTATACCCCATCTTGTCCACCACCGACAGCTCATAGTCAATCCGCGGCAGCAACTTATGCAACTCGTCCCGCCCCTCATCCACTTTCTCTAGAATCTTCCGACATTCATCAATCGACAGCTTCGCCGTCTCATCCTCCGTTTTTCCACCATAACGAAACGCCAATCCTCTAAACACCAACTTATCCAGGTAACTCTTGTCCGTCTCCCCCTCCGGCACCGGAAACTTCGGAATCAAGATACGCCCCAGCTGCAACTCCACATTACATCGGTCCGCGATCCGCTTAGTATTCAGCACCGCCTCGGGACAAGTCTTGCCCCACCGCGCAATAATGTCTTCCGGCGGAATCACATGTAGCTGGAACTCTTTCAAACTCATCCGGTTTGTATCGGACAAATTCGACCCCGTCCCCACACACAGTAACACCTCGTGTGCATCTTGGTCTTCGTGCTTTAAATAGTGCGCATCACACGTCACCACCAGCGGCACTCCCAGCTCCTCCGCATGCGCCATATGCCAATTGTTTATCTTCTCCTGCTCTTTCCAATGCGTCGGCGAATCCGGATGCCCGTGGTCTTGCATCTCTAGATAAAAACGGTCACCGTAGACTTTCTTATGCCATTTTATCAGCTCTATCGCCCGCTTCTCGTCCCCCGCTCGGAGCGCCTCCGAAATTTCTGACCCCGCACAGCCCGACAGGCAAATAATCCCCTCACTGTACTTTTCCATATCTTTATGGTCCGTACGCGGCTTGTAATATTTGCCGTTAATCTCGGCATTGCTCATCAGCCGACACAAATTCTCAAACCCTTTATCGTTCATCGCGAGCAACGTGATATGAAAACGCTGCTTATCGTGCGCCGGGTCACGATCTTCCAAATTCCTCGCCGCCACATAGGCCTCCAGCCCCAATATCGGCTTAATCCCCGCATCTTTACAGGTTTTATATAGCTCTACCAGCCCCGACATCGTCCCGTGGTCCGTCACCGCCACCGCTTCCATCCCATGTTCCTTTACAAAGTCCACCAGCTCCGGAATTTTTGTCAGACCATCTAGCAGCGAATAGTGCGTGTGATTATGTAAATGCACAAAATCACTCGGTTTTAGTTCCACCCGTTCCTTTTCCTCCACATTTTTCATAAAATTATTATACCACTCTCAAACCTTTTATGTTAAAATAAAGTTAACCATGGAAGAAAAATTACGTAATTTATCTCAAAACATCGCCAATAACACTGGCGAAGAACACCAACCTAAACACCACGAGCCCGAGGAGAAGCCACCCAAAGAGGAGGAACACCACGAGGAACATCACGACGACGTCGAAGAGCCCAGAGAGGAAGAAATCTCTGACTACACTCCCGAGCCCGAGGAACAATCCGAGTCTGATAAGCCTGACGAATCAGATGACTCTCGCGAGGCTATAAAAGAAGATTCACAGATTTTCGAAGGAGTCCACGAAGGCGAGCAATCGATGGCCGGTGCTACCCGAAGCGCATTGCGAGCCGCTCGACTGGACGACGACGAAAATCAGCCTGAATCTTCCCAGCCTCAAGAGAGCTCGTCTGATTCGTCATCCGAAGCCAAAATCCTCACGATGGACACCGAAGAGGAGCCCCAAGAGTCTCCCACCCGCACCAAAAAATACTCCCCCGAAGTCGAAGCCGCGCTTAACCGTCTCAACACCGAAGACGCCTCTGTCGACCTTTCCGAGCCACTTTCCACCGAGCCCAAGAAAAAAGGCCACGGCGCCCACATCTTCCTTTTCATTCTCTTCTTGCTAGCCGTCGCCGCCGTCACGCTTTGCATTCTCGTCGAACAAAAGATTATTGATAATCCTTTCCCCAACATTTTCAACAAACCGGAATCTTCCCAAACCGCCCCGGCCGACACTAGCAAGACCGAGACTAAGGCCGACACTGAGACTAAATCTAGCACCGAAGAAACCACCGAGCCCACTCGCGGCACTTCTACCGACACCGAAACCAACACTAACACCGAGGAGAAATAACTATGGATCCAAACCAACCCACTCCGCCAACCCCAGCTCCCGCACCGGAGCCCACACCCGCACCAGCACCCAAGCCGGTAACGCCTGAAGCGCCCGCTCCCGAGCCAGCACCCGCTGCTCCAGAAACCCCGGCACCCGCACCAGAAGCTCCAGCACCAGTCGCAGAGCCGGCCCCAACGCCCGAGCCCACACCTGCACCCGCTCCAGAACCAGCCCCAGCGCCAGCCCCAGCGCCGGAGCCCACACCCGCACCAGCACCCAAGCCGGTAGCGCCTGAAGCGCCCGCTCCCGAGCCAGCACCCGCTGCTCCAGAAACCCCGGCACCCGCACCGGAAGCTCCTGTTACACCGGAAGCCCCAGCCGACACTACTATTCCTGGCGTTGCCACACCTATCGCCGAAGGTATTCCCGAGCCTACGCCCGACATTCTCGCCGTAGCCGCCACAGAAACTCCCGTCGCCATGCCTAAGAGCGCCTTCGCACAGACCAAGACTAAAAAGGCCCTGCCCAAGACCACGCTCATCCTCATCATCGTCCTTGGCGTCTTGATTGTCGGTGGCGTCGCCGCCTACTTCCTCATCTTTAATAAGTCCGCCACTCCAGCCCCTGCCCCGCAACAACAACAAACTCAGCCCGTCACCCCCGACGAGCCAGAAGAGCCTGAAGAGGAACCAGAAGAAGAACCAGAAGCTGAACCTGAGAAAGAACCTGAAGTAGAACCTGAGGAAGAACCTGAAGTAGAAACTGAAGAAAATAAGGCGAGCGAGTAGAGAAGTTCGTTTTGGGGGACTAAAGACACGGCCTGAGCGGCCAGCAAAAAAGCAACAGACGATAGTCTGTTGCTTTTTGCGAGGAGCGGGCCCCCAAAATGAACTCTCTACTGCAAGCGAGCTATGCTACGATGTTTAGCAACTTAGCCTTCTTGACATAAATGGTCTTCTTCGGCTCAGCCGCAAACTTTCTCACATTGCCATCAGAAAGCGCCATCTCCGTAACTTTCTCCTCATCTTCCAAATCTTCCACCGGCACCGCCAGCTTCGCCCTTAGCTTTCCATTCACCTGCACCACCACTTCCACCAGCTCCTCCACCAACTGCTCCTCATCATAGGTCGGCCAAGCATCGTCCGCCCTTAGCTGCTCCAACATTTCCGAAGCCAGATGCGGAGCAAACGGCTTCAATAGCTTCGCCAAAGTCACCAAATCCTCCTCGCTCGCACCAGTCTTATAGAGCTCATTCACAAACTCCATCAGCGTAGAAATTGCCGTGTTAAACGCTGCGCGCTCAATATCCTCCGTCACCTTCTTAATCGTCTTGTGCAGCAAGTTCAGATTTTTCGACTTCTTTTCAATCTCTTTCTCAAACACTAACGTCCAGCACCTATTCAGGAACCTATACACCCCACCCACGCTGCGCGGATTCCAAGCCGCATCTTGATCATACGGCCCAATAAACATTTCATAAGTCCTCAGCGTATCCGCACCGTAGCCATCGTTTATCACATCTAGCGGATCTATCACGTTGCCCTTGCTCTTGCTCATCTTCTTGCCGTCCGGCGCATTAATATAGCCATTGTAGAGTAGCTTCACAATCGGCTCGCGGAAGGGTAGCTTACCTTCATCAGCAAAGAACTTACACCAAAAGCGAATATAGAGTAGATGTGCCACCGCATGGTCGCCACCGCAATACACATCTAGCGGCTCCCAATATTTCACAGCCTCCGGATGCCAGGCATGCGCCGCATCGTGCGGGGAAGCATAGCGCCATAAATACCAGCTCGAACAAGCATAACCGTCCAACGTATCCGTCTCACGCGTCATCTCTTCACCATCAATCTCCACTTTCAACCAATCAGTAGCCTTCGCCAGCGCCGAATGACCAGAATTATCCGGCTTAAAATCGTCCACTTCGGGGATCATCACCGGCAACTGATCCTCCGGAATCGGGTGCGGGTTGCCATCCTTATCATAAGCTATCGGAATCGGACAGCCCCAATAACGTTGGCGAGAAATCAGCCAGTCACGCATCCGGTAAGTAGTCTTGGGCGTACCAAAGGGCTTTTCTGGCGTCTTGGTGATCTCCACCACCGGCAAATCAAACTTCTCCGCAAACTCGCGGTCGCGCTCATCACCAGCCGGCACGGCCATAATTGCCCCCGTACCATACCCCATCAACACATAATCCGCCACCCAAACCGGGATTTTCTCCTTCGTCGCCGGGTTTACTGCATAGGCACCGGTAAAGACACCAGTCTTTTCCTTGCTCTCCTGACGCTCAATCTCGGACTTTTTGATGGCGGCGCGACAATACTCCTCCACCGCCTCCTTGGTATTCTCGGTAGTTAGCTCACGAATCAGCGGATGCTCCGGCGCCAGCACCAGGAACGTCGCACCATAAATAGTATCCGGGCGCGTAGTAAATACTGTGATTTTCCCCGCATCAGTTTCAAAATCTATTTCTGCCCCCTCCGAGCGACCAATCCAGTTCTTCTGCATCACCTTAATTTTCTCGGGCCAATCCAACTCATCCACGCACTCTAGTAACTCGTCTGCATAAGCTGTGATTTTGAAAAACCACTGCTTCATCTTCTTCTTTTCTACTTCGCTACCACAGCGCCAACAATGCCCATTTTCCACCTGCTCATTGGCTAGCACGGTCTGGTCGACCGGACACCACCACTGATAAGACTCTTTCTGATACGCCAAACCCTTCTTATATAGCTGCAAGAAACACCACTGGGTCCACTTATAATACTCCGGCGATGAAGTATTAATCTCTCGACTCCAGTCGATGGCATAGCCAAGCTTCTTTAGCTGATTGCGAAAATTCTTCACGTTAGTATCGGTCGCCACTTTAGGCGACACACCAGTCTTAATAGCATAGTTCTCGGCCGGCAAACCAAAGGTATCGTAGCCAAACGGACGCAGGACGTTAAACCCTTTCTGCGCATAATAGCGCGCCAACACATCCACAATCGTAAAGTTACGCACGTGGCCCACATGTAGACCAGCCCCCGAAGGATACGGGAACATCTCCGCGAGAAACTTTTTGGGCTTGTCACTCGCCTCGTCAGCCTTAAACGCCTCCGAGTCCTCCCAAATTTTTTGCCATTTGCTTTCAATTGCTAAAGGGTTATAACGATTCATGTGTTATATTATAACACTTTTAAATCACCCTGTCGAAGAATCTTCGGTGTTTTATTAGTCAAATCTACTATCGTGGAAGGTTTCTTACCTTCAACCGTCCGTCCCTCGACAATCAAATCTACTTTTGGCATAGTTTTGGCTACTTCATCAGAAGAAATCGCCGGAGTATCACCGCGAGGATTCGCACTAGTGAGAAGTAGCGGCCCAGTTTCTGGTAAAATCTTCTCAAACAATGGCGAGGCCGGGATACGAATGCCAACAGTTGTAAAATGATTAAAATATGGATGAGAAAAATCAGGATTTTTATGCAAAATGAGGGTAATTTCACCAGGAATATACTTGCCAATATACTCGCGCGAAAGCTTGTTTAGCGTAGCGTACTTAGAAATATCCGCTCGCGACTCCGGCACAAGGGTAAAAATCTTACCCGACTGCAAATCTCGGCGCTTCAAGAAAATCAACTTCTCCAAGGCCGTCGCAGAATTCAGCGCAATAGCGAGGCCATAGACAGTCTCCGTCGGCAACGCCACCACCTGGCCCTCTTTAAGGGCTTTGATAATTTGACTGGTATGCTCAGGCGCGGTTTGAATCATATTGCTATTGTAGCATACTTTTGCATGAGAAGACACCTTGCAATCACCCTTAAAACGTGCTATTATAGTCCAAAGTATCTATTATTAAAGGAGCATCATGCCTGAACCTAAAAAACAGAGCAGCCCGCGTAAAACCGGTTTGAGAAGGAGCCACCTCCGTCTTAACCTCGCCAGGGCTGTCAATAAAGTTTCCCCTGTCAAAGCTTTTGAGACTAAGAAACAAACCCCACGCGTCAAAGTCAAGACCGTTAAGCCGTCCAAGTCCACTTCCGTCAAATCCGCTAAGAAAGCTGCGACCAAGGCCAAGCTAGCTAAAAAAACCGCTAAGGCAAAGAAATAATATGGCATCTAATCGGCACTTAGGCAGAATCATATCACTTCAGAGCTTGTACGAATACGAGTTTCGAAGTAAGGCGGGCGATGCCACAGCCGACATCGACCATATTGTCGCAAAAAACATCACCCCCTACGAAAAGGCCCTGGGCGACACCGAGTTCGTCTACGCCCTTTCTCGCGGTGTCGTAGAAAAGATGGAGAGTCTAGACGAAGATCTGACCCCCCTCGCCCCCGAATGGCCCATTTCTAGCATTGCCGCCATCGACCGCAACGTCCTGCGCATCGGCCTCTACGAGCTCAAATACACCGGCGACTCGGTCCCCCCGAAGGTCGCCATCAACGAAGCCGTTGAGCTTGCCAAAGCTTTCGGCTCCGAAAACTCATCAAAGTTCATCAACGGCGTCCTCGGCACAGCCTTCAAACAGCTAGGCCTATCTGCCGATGACTCCGCAAAAAACCATCATGGAAAGCAAGAAAAATCCCAGGACGGCGACACCACGCCAGGGGAGACCCCAGCGCCCGCCGATCAAAAGGAAGGGAAGTAACCTCAAAGTTCCGGAAGCTCTTCCGAAACAATATCGTCCTTCCGCCATCGACAAATTCAAGGAAACCGTCTTTCGCAAAAAGCCGGTCATCCAAGAAATCGTCCGCGAACCTACCGCCGGCGGCATCGTTTTTCGTTTGTCCAAAGACAAAAAAGACATCGAAATCTTACTGATTCAAGACAGCAAAAACCGCTGGACCATCCCCAAGGGCCACATTGAGCCCGGCGAAACCGCCAAACAAACCGCCATCCGCGAAATCGGCGAAGAAGCGGGGCTTTTCCATATCAACACCTTGTGCTGGCTTGGAAAAATCCACTTCAAATATCGCCGTCTCGACAAACTCGTCCTCATGACCACTCAGATTTACCTCGTCCACTCTCTGGACCCGCGCGAAACCCCCACCAAAGAAAAATGGATGAACGGCATCAAATGGTTTAAGTTTGCCGACGCCCTCGACGCCATCGAATACGATGACATCGAAAAACTCATGTTAATAGCAAAGAAAAAAATCCGTTCAGGAGAATACTAAATTGGACACCAAACCTTATCAAGACTTCGCCAGGGAAAAACTTGGCTTCGAATTTCATGACATCAACCTCCTCGTCACCGCGCTGACCCACCGGAGCTATGTCAACGAACACAAAAAACACCACACCCTTCACAACGAACGCCTCGAATATCTCGGCGACGCCGTGCTAGAACTCGTCACCAGCGACTTCCTCTATCGCAACTACGACCAGCCTGAAGGCATCATGACCGCCTGGCGCGCCGCCCTTGTCCGCACCGAATCCATCGGCGACGCCGGCTACAAGCTCGGCTACGAGCCACTCGTCCGCCTCTCCCACGGCGAAAAAATGGGCACCGAACGCGCCCACGCCGTCATTATGGCCGACTGTTTCGAGGCCGTCATTGGCGCCATCTACCTCGACCAAGGCTACGACACCGCCAAAGCTTTCATCGAAAAGCACATCCTCGTCAAGATTGACGAAATCATCGAGTCCGACTCTTGGCGCGACGCCAAATCTTACTTCCAAGAGCTCACCCAAAAAGACTTCACCGAAACTCCGACCTATCGCACCCTGAAAGAGGACGGCCCCGACCACAACAAGACCTTCACTGTCGCCGTTTACGTCGGCAAAAACATCTTTGGCACCGGCACCGGCCACAGCAAGCAAGACGCCCAAACCGCCGCCGCCCTCGAGGGCATCAAGCGCATCAAGGCTATGCACAAAAAAGTCGAGAAAAGACCTTGACTTTAAGCCGCATTTAGCTTATACTTATTCTAGTTTGTAATCACAAACTGCGAGATCCCCTTACGTAAGTTGTTGAGAGCTTATATGTTCAAAAATCCACGCTGATGGCTAACAGGGTGGTTTTTTGGTCATCGCCCCTATCGTTATTGACTTTTTAAAATCTTTATGGTATAATAAAACCATACATTTCGACAAATTTTATGGAGGGAGGGAATAAAATGTCGAAAATGTCGAATCTTTCTATCGAACTTCAGGAAAGCCCAGAAAAACGCACCGTCGCCGACCTCCTTGGTGGAGACAAAAAGCGCGCCGCTATCTTACGAGTGTCGCAATCCGACTACGAATATCCCGCAAACACATGGAAGAACTATTGGCAACTCTGTCTCGCCGTTGTCGACGCCGCTGGCGATCTCGCCGGCAAGGATAAAATGTTGATGAACTTCCGCGACAAGTCCAAAGCTTTCAATGTTAAACACGTCATCGATAAATACTACGACGGCGACGTCAATCAACTTAAGTTTGCCCGCGAAGAATCCGTCAAAAACTTTTTCAAATCCGTCGACGAGGTCAACTGGTATGCTCGCAACCACGACCTCGACCAGGTCAGCGCCATGACGCTCATGGGCCTCCTCGAAAACGAGAAAAATCGCGAAAAGTTTAGGCGCCACATCAAACGTCACATCGAATCGGGCCACCCGCCCTTCGAACTTGACGATTTACCGCGTCGCGACTTCCGCAAAACCCGGGCCTAACCCCCGGGTTTTTTCTTGTCAAAAGTGAAAAAATGGTGTAAAATATAGAAACTAACATTTAATAGGAGAAATCCAATGCTCGCGATTCGCATGCAGCGTAATGGCCGAACACATACCCCCGTGTATCGGATAGTCGTCCAAGAATCCCAGCGTCACCCTCTTTCCGGGCGCGTTGTGGCCGAGGTCGGCAACTACAACCCAGAAACCAAAAAACTCGTCCTTAATAAGGAAAAGGTCGAGTTCTACCTCAAGAACGGCGCCCAGCCTTCTTCTCGCGTCGCCTTCGTTCTAGAAAAGAACGGCGTCAAGATGCCAAAATGGTACAAACCGGCTCCCAAAAAGTCCGCTAAGGCCAAGCACGCTGACAAGCTCCGCAAGAATCAGCCCAAAGAAGCTGAAGCTCCCGCCGAGGAAGCCCCTGCGGAGGAAGCTGCTCCAGCAGAGTAAAAGCAAAAACAAAATAAGCCCCCAGGGGCTTATTTTTTACTCTGCTACTAAATATCGAGGTCGTCGAGGTCTTCCATCTCGGCGCGGGTTTTTTCGGCGAGTTCTTCGGAGCGGGCGTCGTCTTCTTCGTTTTCTTCGACAGGGGTCGCTTCTCTGTCGTCTGCGCGGTTTTCTACCGCGCTATGTTCGGCGCCTTCCGGAGCGTCAGTATTGACAATCTTGAGGTTGTAGCGAGCGTCGTTTTTGGTGCCAAGGGCGCGGAGTAGCGTGCGGATGCTCTGAGCGGTGGCGCCACGTTTGCCAATCACGCGACCAACATCTTCTGGGTCAACAGAGAGGGATAGAAGGACGCCTTTTTCGTCGATTTTGCGTTCGACTTCGACTTTTTCGGGATTGTTCACGAGGGTTTTGACGATATATTCGACAAATTGTTGGTCAATGGTAGCCATTGTTTTCTCCATGTTAGGTTATATATAATATATAATAGCACAGTTTGGAAAAATAAGCGAAAAGAAAACCCCGCATGGGCGGGGTGGAGGTTATTCAGAGACAGCCGGGTCGGCTGATTCGTAGTTGGGTGCGAGCTCTAGGTAGAGCTTTTTAGATAGTTCGTAGACGCGGGTCTGACTGGCATAAAACAGAGCTTTTTCGTCGGCGAAGGCAGTGCGTTCTTCTTCGAGTGCGGTTTCGGCCTCGGAGAGGTCGGTTTCGCGCTTTTTTACGGTCTCTTCGCGCTTGGTGAGTTTTACTTCGCGTCCATCGAGCTCTTGCTTGTAGGTGTCGAGCTCGGACATCTTTTCTGTGTAGGCGGCGAGCTGCTCGGTTTTTTGAACCTCGATTTCTGCTAAGGCTTTTTTGACCGATTCGGTGTCGTGGACACTAAAGGCGCCGATGCTGAGTGCGATGACGGCAACGAAGGCTGCAGCGAGCATGATAGCGATGGTACGGTTGCGGACGTCGAAGTCAGACTTGGGCCGCGGAGAGACATCGGGCATGATGGATTTGCGGTTGTTAAAGCTCATTGTTTAAAATCCCCCTCTTGCTAGATTTGGAATAACCTATGAGGGGGATTATATAATATTTTACCAGTTTTGGCAAGTTAGTTGCCGGGGCTGTAGACAGTACCAGTAAACCAAACTTCGCCAGTCGCCTTGTCGCGGATGAGGAAGAGGAAGGGCTTGTCAAAGGTGAGGTCGATTTCTTCGACGGGGACGTCCCAGCTGTAATCAAAGCGCTCTATAGCGCCGGCGCCCATACCACCAAAGGCAGTGACGGCAGCA
The DNA here is from genome assembly GCA_017513185.1 of Candidatus Saccharimonadota bacterium. Classification (GTDB taxonomy): domain Bacteria; phylum Patescibacteriota; class Saccharimonadia; order Saccharimonadales; family Saccharimonadaceae; genus Nanosyncoccus. Next base: position 17,539 of record JAFXGL010000004.1, on the reverse strand, counting down.
GCTTTGATGCCTTCATTGCTGAATTCGATATCAGCTTTATGAATGGCGACATCTATGTGTGGTTTGCTCGGGAGAGTAGTGTCAAACTCAAGCATGTTGGAAAGGTCGGCATCGGCGCTAGAGAATATATCGGTAATTCCTAGGCTCTCGAGGTGAGACATGAAGTCATCCATTGTAAAGTTGAACTTGAAGAAAGGAATGTAGCCATTGAGCCTGGTAACGACACCGTCTTTAAAGGTTTCTAATTGTTCGGGATTTTTCAAAGAGGAGATAAGGGTAGAAGCTTTTTCCGCAGTGAAGTTATTGAGGTAGGCGTTGAGAGAGCCGGATTTGGGCATAATGCCGACATATTGGAGAGTAGAGCCATCGTATTCTTGGAGGTCTTTGGCGAAAATCTTCTCATTATCCGTATCTAGGAAGTAGAAGTCTGTGGAAGTATCTAGACGATTATAGTTTGAATTGAGTTCTTCAATATACTTGTCTAAATCGAAGGATGTATCATAACAGTCCGGGCAGTCTTTGTACCTATCTTTAACATCGGCAAGCCATTCGTCGTATTTAGCCTGAACGGTTTCACGGATGTAATTTTCCCCGAGGTCTTGGACGATATTGTAACGATTAGCGCTGACAGCGACCTTGCCGCTAGAGACATTCTCTCGACCACTAAAGATCATTCTAGACAAATCCATACACGCAACGCTATCTTGATAATTTTCGTGACGATAATAAACGCCATATTTCTTGTATGGGATAGTAGAATTAAAATCGCATTGTATGGCATTATTCCACTTCATGTCGATAGCGAGAGCATTGACAAGCATATAATCAAGCTCGGAATTGACCGTGCCGCTATCGAAGGTATTTTTGATGATGCCGAGGGTTTTGTCTTCGACCCATTTGTTAGCGTTGTCAGGGGAGGTGAAGGGGTCGAGAATGACGGAGGCGTGATATTTGCTATCTAGAGTGTCTTTGAAAGATTGCTTGACTTGATTAGCGAAATCAGTACGAATAAACATGGCATTGGCAAGCGAGCGGTTGACGCTGTTGAGATAGGCCTTGGGCTGATAATCGCCGATGACGGCGGTAATTTGTTCTCTAGAGCGGCCATTGGCGCCGTCGGCGAGCATAGCGAGGGCGTATTTGATGGAGAGCGGGCTGTAGATGACGTTGTCTTGCTTGTTTTCTAGGCGAAGGAAGGCGAGGTCAAAGTCGGAAAGGCTGTTGCCTTTCATGGCAAGCTTGCTAGCGGGGATAGGCTCTAGAGCGGGAGCGGGCTCGATATCGTTTTGGACGGCGGTCTTGATGCTGGTCTTTTGCGAAAACAGGTACCAGCCGCTGACGCCGATGATGGCGAGACAGCAGACGATGGCGACGGCGTAGAGGCCCTTTCTAAACCTCGGCTTGGCCTTTTCCGGCGGGGTGGTGATGATATCGGGTGTTTGATTTTCGTCCATAAAATAAAAATTCCTTTTAAGCTTATTTTTATTATAACACACATTTTCCTCTTGCCAATCCTTGCAAAATAGCATATAATGGTCTACAAGAAGCAGTTTGCCATTTTTTGCGAGCTAGCGAGTCGCCCGGCGAGCGACTACTAGAAAAAATGAGCAGTAATCTTCGGCGCTAAAGATTACATCAAACCGCAAGGAGTTCGAGATAAATCATGCTTGCAAGATTTATCGAGACGACGCAGTGGTTTATGGTCACACTATAAACTTAATGTAGAGAAAAGGATTTTTGTGAAATCTACTACCACCTCTGGTCGCGTCTTCTTCACCGAAGGCGACCAAGCTCTCCCGATTCCCGATTTGATTGCACATCAAAAGGACTCCTGGGAAGATTTTGTCAAATCCGGTCTCCGCGAGGTTTTTACCGAGCTCAATCCTATCGAGGATTACACTCACCAAAAACTCTCGCTCCGGTTCAAAGATTATTACTTCAAAGAACCCTCCGAGACCGTAGCAGAAGCTAAATATAACCTCACCACCTACGACGCTCCGCTCCATGTCATCGTCGAGCTAGAGAACAAAGTCACCGGCGATAAAAAAGAGCAAGACATCTTCTTTGGCGACTACCCGTGGATGACTGACCGCGCGACCTTCATCATCAACGGTACCGAACGCGTCATCGTCTCCCAGCTCATTCGCTCGGCCGGCGTCTTCTTCACTGCCGACCACATTGGCGAACGCAATTATTACGGTGCCAAAGTCATCCCCGGCCGCGGTGCTTGGCTCGAGTTCGAGACTGCGCAAAGTGGCGCTGTCTATGTCAAGATTGACCGCCGCCGCAAGATTCCAGTCACCACTTTCCTCCGCGCTCTTGGCGTCGCCAAGAACAGCGAGATTAAAGACCTCATCGCGAAGGATGTCCGTTTCAAAGACCTCGGTGACGAAGGCATGGCCTATGTCGATGCCACTCTAGAAAAAGACACCACTCGTGGCCAATCCGAAGCTTTGATTGAAGTCTACCGTCGTCTCCGCCCTGGCGACCTCGCCACCGTGGAAAACGCCAAAGACATGATTGAGCGCACTTTCTTCGACTACAAGCGCTACGATTACTCTCGCGTTGGCCGCTTCAAGATTAACCAGAGGCTAGGCTTCGACACGCCCAACGACAGCGAACACCGCACTCTCCAGATGCAAGACCTCATCGCCATCATCGCCGAGATTATCCGCCTCAACGTCACTCAAGACCCCGCAGACGATATCGACTCCCTGGCCAACCGCCGCATTAAACTCGTCGGCGAGCTCGTCCAGCGTCAATTCCGCCTTGGCATGCTCCGCCTCCAGCGCAACATCTTGGACCGCATGTCCATGGCTAACCCCGAAGAAGTCACTCCTTCCCAGCTCCTCAACTCTCGCCCAGTTGTCGCCGCCGTCAAGGAATTCTTCGCCTCCTCCCAGCTTTCTCAGCTCATGGACGAGACCAACCCCTTCGCCGAGCTTTCTCACAAGCGCCGCTTAAGCTCCATGGGTCCTGGCGGCCTCACTCGTGAACGCGCTGGCTTCGACGTCCGCGATGCTCACCCCACTCACTACGGCCGCATCTGTACCGTTGAGACTCCAGAAGGTGGCAACGTCGGTCTCGTGCTTAACCTTGCTACTTACGCCCGTATCAACGAATACGGCTTCATCGAAGCGCCTTACCGCGTCGTCAAAAACGGCAAAGTTACAAACGAAGTTGTCTATGTCGACGCCTCCGCCGAAGATAGCATGATTATCGCCGATGCCTCCGTCAAGCTCGACAAATCCGGCAAGTTCGTCGACACCTACGTTTCCGCTCGTGTCCACGGCACCCCGGCTCAGGTCGAATCCTCTCGCGTCACCCACGTCGACGCCGCCCACAAAGAAATCTTGGGCGTCAGCGCCTCTCTCATTCCATTCGTCGAGAAAAACCGCGTCGACCGCTCGCTCATGGCCTGCGCCATGCAGAAACAGGCTGTGCCTCTACTTCACACCGACGCTCCAGTCGTCGGCACCGGCATCGAAGGCGAAGTCGCCAAAAACCTCTCGCAGGTTACCTTTGCTGAAGGCGACGGCACCGTGAAAAAAGCCGATGGCATCTCTGTCATCGTCAAATACGCCGACAAGTCCGAAAAAGAATACAAACTCACCCACTTCGAAAAAAATAACGACGACCGCTGTTACAACAGCCGCGTCAAAGTCGTCCGTGGCCAAAAGGTCAAGAAAGGCGACGTCCTCATCGAAGGTGCTTCCGTCACCGACGGCGAACTCGCCCTTGGTAAAGACCTCCTCGTAGCCTTCATGCCGTGGCGTGGTTACAACATGGATGACGCCATCGTCATCTCCTCCCGCCTCGTCGAAGACGACGAACTAACCAGCATCAACATCAAAGATTACGACGTCGAAGTCCGCGAGACCAAGCTCGGCCCCGAGCAAATCACTCGCGACATCCCGAACGTCTCTGAACATTCACTTCGCCACCTCGGCGAAGACGGTATCGTCACCGTTGGTTCAGAAGTCTCTACTGGTGACATCCTCGTCGGTAAAATCACCCCGAAAGGTGAACAAGAGCTCTCCAGCGAGGAACGCCTCCTTCGCGCCATCTTTGGCGAGAAAGCCAAAGACGTCCGCGACACCTCCGTCCGCATGAATGGCGGCACCGGCAAGGTCATTGGCGTCCGCATCTATACCCGCGAACAGGGCCACGAACTCAAAGCTGGCGTCCTCATGCAGATTAAGATTTATGTCGCCGAGATGCGCAAAATCGACGTCGGTGATAAGCTCGCCGGTCGTCACGGCAACAAAGGCGTCGTCTCCCGCATTCTCCCAATTGAGGATATGCCCTTCATGGAAGACGGCACCCCGATTGACATCTTGCTCTCCCCGATGGGCGTCCCGAGCCGTATGAACCTCGGTCAGCTCTTCGAAACTCACCTCGGCATGGCCGCTCGCGCCCTTGGCTACAAGGTTGCCACTCCGTCCTTCAACGGCGTCCCCGGCGAAACCATTTCTAAAGAACTCAAAAAGGCCGGCTTCGACGAAGATGGTCGTGTCCAGCTTTACGATGGTCTCACCGGCGAACCTTTCAACGAACGCACTTCCGTCGGTGTCATGCACATGATTAAGCTTCACCACATGGTCGAAGACAAGATTCACGCTCGCTCCACCGGTCCCTACACCATGGTTACTCAGCAGCCGCTCGGCGGTAAAGCTCAAAACGGTGGTCAGCGCTTCGGAGAAATGGAGGTCTGGGCCCTCGAAGCTTACGGCGCCGCCACTACCCTCCAGGAAATGCTCACCATCAAGTCCGATGATGTCTACGGCCGTGCCAAGGCTTACGAAGCCATCATCAAGCACGAGCCCATCGAAGGCCCGAAGCTTCCAGAAGGCTTCAACGTTCTCGTTAAGGAGCTCCAAGGCCTCGGCCTGAAAGTCGACCTCCTTGACCACGGCGAAATGTCCGACGCTTCCGACGTAATCGAAGAAACTTCCCGTGAAATCGAAAAAGAAAAAGATGATCAACAAATCTACGCTCAACACAAAGAGGACACCGCACCAGAAATCACCGACCTCGACTCTGGCGAAGGTGAAGATTCTCTTGACGAAGAGGGCGTACAAATAACAGAGGGCGACGAGTCCATGACCGACAGCGTCATCGAATCAGAAGATGATCTGTCCGAAGACGATGGCACCGTTGACCTCGGAGAGGAGTTCTAACATGGCTTGGGCAGATAATTACATTAGCGCCAGCGATTTCGACTCAATTCGCTTAAGCGTTGCCTCCGCCGCCGACATCCTTAACTGGTCCTACGGCGAAGTCACCAAACCAGAAACCATTAACTACCGCACCCAAAAGCCCGAACGCGACGGCTTGTTCTGCGAACGGATTTTCGGCCCGGTAAAAGACATCAACCCGCACGACGCCAAACTCAAAGGTGTCCGCTCTCGCGAAGCTGCCGTCGACAAAGAAGGCAACCTCGTGACCAAGAGCATCACTCGCCGCGAGCGCATGGGTCACATCACCCTTGCTGCGCCAGTCACCCACATTTGGTTCATGCGTGGCACCCCGTCCGCTCTTTCCATCCTTCTTGACCTCACCGTCAAGAACATCGAAAAGGTGATTTACTTCGCCACCTACCTCATCACGAGTGCCAAGGACGAAGAAATCGAAAAGACCCTCGCCGACCTCCAGGCTCAAACCGAGGCCGCCAGAGAAGCCATCAAGATTCGCTATGACAAAGAATCTGCTGTCGAAGGCGCTGACGTCAAGGCTCTCGCAGAGGCTCGCACTAAAGAGCTCGAGGATCTCGAGACCGACTTCATCAAGCGCAAGAACTTGCTCGAAGGCTTCCACAAGGGCGCCGTTATCGCCGAAGTCGACTATCGCAATCTTCCTGAAGAATACGAAGATTTGATCGAAGTCGGCATGGGTGCTACCGCCATCAAGAAGCTCCTCGACGAAATCGACCTCGACCTGCTCATCAACACCCTCAAAGAAGAGTCCGAGACCGCCAAAGGCCAACGCGCTAAGAAAATCATCAAGCGCCTTAAAACCCTCGAAGGCATGCAGTCTGCTGGCATCAAGCCTAACGACCTCGTCCTCACTGTCATCCCGGTCATTCCTCCGGATCTCCGCCCGATGATTAGCCTGCCTGGTGGCCGCTTTGCCACGTCCGACCTCAACGACCTTTATCGCCGCGTCATTAACCGCAACAACCGCCTGAAGAAGCTTCTCGACCTCAACGCTCCAGAAGTGATTTGCCGCAACGAAATGCGCATGCTCCAAGAGGCCGTCGATGCTCTCATCGACAACTCCGCCGCGCATGGCAACCGCACTGCCGCCACTCAAAATGGCCGCCGCAAGCTCAAATCCCTCTCTGACCTTCTCAAGGGTAAGCAGGGTCGCTTCCGCCAAAACTTGCTCGGTAAGCGTGTCGACTACTCTGGCCGCTCCGTCATCGTCGTTGGCCCAGAACTCAAGCTCAACGAATGTGGCTTGCCAAAGCAAATGGCGCTCGAACTCTTTAAGCCGTTCGTCATCTCCTGGCTCATCGGTCACGACCACGCCAACAACATCCGCGCCGCTGCACGTATGATTGAGGCTGGCGAAGCCGTCGTCTGGGACGCCCTCGACGAAGTCATTCAAGGTCGCTATGTCCTGCTTAACCGCGCTCCGTCTCTCCACCGTCTTTCTGTCCAAGCTTTCCAGCCCAAGCTCATCGACGGTAAAGCCATCCAGCTCCACCCGCTCGTCGCTTCTGGCTTCAACGCCGACTACGATGGTGACCAGATGGCTGTCCATCTACCGCTCTCCGACGCCGCCCAGGCCGAGGCTCGCGAACTTATGTCCGCCACCAAGAACCTCTTAAAGCCCGCCGATGGCGCCCCGGTGCTCGCCATTTACCAGGACGTTGTGCTAGGTATTTATTACCTCACCTACAACAAGCCCGGCACCGACACTGCCAAAGTCCGCGCCTTCTCTAGCGTTTACGAAGCCGAGATGGCTTACGACAAGGGCCTCATCGCCCTCCAGACACCGATTCGTGTCTTTACCAAGAAGGAAATCCGCGATACCACCCTCGGACGCGTCATCTTCAACGAGATTCTGCCAAAAGACTACCCATACGACAACAACGTCCAAACGTCTAAGCAGCTAAAGAAGGTTATGGCCGACATCTTCGACATCTACGGCCCCGAAGTCACCGTCAAGACCGCCGACGCCGTCAAAAATCTCGCCTTCGAATACGAGACTATCGCCAGCGTCAGCACCGCCAAAGACGACTACCCGACCTATCCGGAAATCGCCGACTTCATCGCCGAAGGCGACGCCACCACCGCTCAGATTCAAGACCAGTTCAACCAAGGTATGCTTACCGAAGAAGAACGCAAGAATCTCACCGTCAAGACCTGGCGCAACATCGACGACCGCATCAGCACCTTCCTCAAGGAAAAACTGGCCGACCTCGACACCGACATTGCTGTCATGGTCAACTCCGGCGCTCGTGGTTCCGTATCCAACATTAAGCTCGCTTCCGCAGAAATCGGCATCATGGTCGATATCAACAACAACGAAATCGAGCTCCCGGTTAAAAGTTCCTACAAGGAAGGCTTGAACACGCTGGAATCCTTCATTGCCACCCGAGGCGCTCGCCAGGGTCAGGTCTCTACCGCCCTCCGTACCGCCGACTCCGGCTACCTCACTCGCCGCTTGGTCGACGTCGCTCAAGACGTCTTCACCACCGACGAAGAGGCTTACGACCCCGGCTTTGCCGTCTACAAGTACGAAACCGAGCAAACTGGTATCGACTTTAAGTTCCGCATCGCTGGCCGTTACACCGCCGAAGCTGTCCCAGGCTACCTTGAAGCTGACCAGCTCATTACCCCAGAAATCGCCGCCCAGATCGAGGATGACGACAAGATTGAATCCGTCAAGATTCAATCTGTCCTCACTACCACCGCTGTGGGTGGCGTCCCGCGCAAAGCTTACGGTGTGGATATGGCCACCCGTGAACTCGTCGAGGCCAACCAACCAGTCGGCGTCATCGCTGCTCAATCTCTCGGTGAGCCTGGTACCCAGCTCACGCTCGATACCAAACACGGCTCCGGCGTCGCCGGCTCCGGTGCTATCGCCCGCGGTCTTCCGCGCGTGGAAGAGCTTCTCGAAGCCCGCAACCCGAAGGGTCAAGCTTGGGTCTCCCCCATCGATGGCGTCGTGGAAGCCCACGAAGATGGCAACCACTTCATCGTCACCATCACTCCGGACAAGGGCGAAACCGAGCGCATCGAGCTCGACGGTCGCAAAGCCAAGGTCAAAGACGGTGCCACCGTCAAGGCTGGCGATGTTATCGCCGCGAAGGCCAAAGATGCCGAACCTATCACCGCTCCGTTTGACGCCAACGCTCAGCTCGTGGATGGTGCTATCATCCTCGTCGGCGAAGCTGGCGCCCCAGTTCGTCTAGAAATCCCGAACTCCGCCGAGCTCGTCGTCAAGACTGACGACCTCGTCACCGCTGGCGACCGCCTCACCACTGGTTCCTTGAACTTGCAAGACCTCTTGCGCTACAAGGGCACCGAGGCCACCCAGCGCTACATCATGAACGACGTCATGTCCGTCTACGCCGCCCAGGGTCACGAAATCAGCTCTAAACACTTTGAAGTCATCATCCGCCAAATGTTCAACCGCGTGATGATTACCGAATCTGGCGATTCTACCTTTGTCGCTGGCGACATCGTCGGCCGCGCTACCGTAGAAAACGAGAATAAGGAACTCGTCAAAGCTGGCAAGACTCCGGCTACCTTCGAGCATCTGCTCCTCGGTATCACCAAGGTCTCCATCTGGTCCGACTCCTTCCTCTCGGCTGCGTCCTTCCAAGACACCACCCGGGTGCTCATCAACGCCGCCATCAACGGCCGCGTCGATCACCTCCATGGTCTCAAGGAAAACGTCATCATCGGCCGCAAGATTCCTGTTGGCACCGGCATTAAGCCGCTCGACAAACCGGAAAACATCCCGACAGAAGCCGACCTCGAAGGTTTCTAAAAACACAAAAATATGTTATAATATACGAGTAGCAGTCCGCTGCTCGTATATTTTTAACAGAAAGAAGTGATTTGTTTGAAAAGATTCTCGGCCCTTAGGAGCCTCTTCAACAAAGGATATAACCAGCCCTCCACACCGCCTTCTGAGTCCCCCACCTTTCCTCCCATCAAAAGCCAAGTTACCCTCGATGAACTCTTAAGCCTCGGCAGCGGCCCATCTACTCATCATCGCGACGGCCTCTGGTTCGAAGACGCCAACTATTTCTACTATATGGCCTTTGGCGCCGGCGAACCTCAGTTAGCCCTCGCGCAAGAAAAAAATCTCTGCCTGGCCGACCTCCACCGCAGCTACGCCTTCATCTTCGACCTCACTCAGCTCACGTTCGACGGCCGCTTCATCTTCGGCCAAGACACTCGCAGCACTCTCCGCTTTGGCCACTACAGCGACAACAACCTCGGCCGCGTCTTCCACCTCACCGAGCCCAAAGATGCCAAACAGATGCTAGTCTCTTGGCGCGAACTCACTGGCGCTTTCGACTGGCTAGACGGCGCCGATAACGTCGCCCATTTCCACCACGACTCTTTTAGCGACTTCGACCTCCATGTCGTCATCCCCGTAGGCAGCCGCTTCGACGAAATCGAAGAACGCCTCATCGTTAGTGACGACCAGGCTTCAAAAGACCGCCAGTTCTACCAGCGGCTCTTTGAAGAAGAGCTAAAGGCATTCGTCGGCATCCCCGTCGAAAAGACCACCTTTACTTCCTTCATCCCCGAGCCCACACCCGAAGAAATCGCCCGCATAGCCCAGGAGACCGCCGACCTCGCCGAGCGCCAGGCCAAAATCAGCCAGCAGCTTGCCGCCACCGAAGAAGAGTTTAATACCTACCTTCGCCCCTACCTCGACGAATTCCATCTCACCATCACGCTCGAACGCGAAAACGTCCACCGCCTCGCCTTCACCATCGAGGAGGCCAAACTCAAGCTTCACGCTCCAAACGGCACAGTCATCTACGACTACCCCATTAGCCTCGATTCCTTCCTGCACCTGTCGCCCGAGACCATCGTGCGCGACATCGCCAGTCCAACCTGCCAGTTCCTCGACCGCCACCGCAACAAATTCCACGCCTTCGAAAAGCTTTATCGCGCCAACTCCTCATTTCACGACCTCGTCCGTCCCTCCTCCCGCGCGCCCAAGCTCGACTACAATCTCATTTTCAACCAAGGCCGCCTCATACTGCCTCACTAGCTTCTTTCTTCGCCCCGCTTTACCGCGGGGCTTTTTCTTGCCTAGCGTCGCATTTTTCGTGCGCGCTTCATTCATACTTCTTAACCTTGCATTTTTACCCCCCCCCCGGTATAATCAGAGGTGCCCCTCGGGGCAATTCTTGCACATTTCACTATTGAGAGGAGATGAGAAAAATGGCAACCAAGAAGCCTACGGCCCAGGTAGTTCACCAGCGTCCCGACCTTCGATATTTTGATTTGCCCGCCGCCGAACCGCGAGTCAATACCGCCATCGACGAATATCTTCACCATAAAGACATCGCCGAGCGCCGGCTCTGGTTCAACACAACTGTCGCCAGCATGGACGACGTGGACGTGGTCGATTCCACGACCTTGCTCGTCACCGACATCGTCCACCACATCATCCAGTATAACCGCGACGACGAAAACATCCCCACCGAAAACCGCAAGCCCATCAAGCTCTACGTCAACTCCCCCGGAGGCGACATCTACGAAGGCTTCGCTCTGGTCGATGCCATTCAGCTCTCTAAGACCCCGATTTACACCTACAACGTCGGCACCTGTGCCTCTATGGCCTTCCTGATTTACATCGCTGGCCACAAGCGCTTCACTCTTCCGCGCGCCATGTTCCTGCTTCACGATGGCTTCAACGGCAGCATCAACAGCTCCAGCAAGTTCATCGACACCGCAGAGTTCAGCAAGCGCTACGAAAAGGAAATCGTCAAGGCTCACGTCCTCGGTCGCACCCAGATTAGCGAGGAAGAATACGACAAACACCTGCGCGTCGAATGGTATATGCTGCCCAGTGACGCCATCCGCCTCGGCGTTGCCGACAAGATTGCCTCGTCTATGGATGACCTCCTCTAACCCCCCACCCCGCTTTTCTAGGCGGGGTTTTCTATGCTATACTATAAAAAAGGAGTTTTATGGAACTAAAGAAAAATAGCAAAACTTGGAAAAACCTTGAGACCGCCTTTGCCGGCGAATCCCAGGCCCACATGAAATACCAATACTTCGCCTCCCGCGCCAAAAAGGACGGCTTCGAACAAATCGCCGACATCTTCGCCGAGACCGCTGGCAACGAAAAAGAACACGCCAAGATGTGGTATAAACTCTTAAACGGTGGCGCTGTCGCCGACACCAAGACCAACCTAGCTAAGGCCGCTCAGGGCGAAAACTACGAATGGACCGACATGTACAAGACCTTCGCCGACGAAGCCAGGGAAGAAGGCTACACCGAAATCGCCGAAAAGTTCGAACAGGTCGCCGCCATCGAGAAAGAACACGAAACCCGCTACCTCAAGCTCCGCGACAACATCGACCAAGACGTCGTCTTTAAGTCCGACAAAGTTACCGTCTGGAAATGTCGCAACTGCGGCCACATCTACGTCGGCGAGTCCGCCCCCGAGGTCTGCCCCGTCTGCGCCCACCCCCAAAGCTTCTTCGAAATCCGCGCCACCAACTATTAAAAAAGTCCCGCCGACTGGCGGGATTTTTAGATAGAGGTTTATTCAGTTTTGAGTTCTCAGCAGGCTTTCAAAGAAAGTCCGGTCATCAGTCGACAGCGCACTCATCACCGTGCCAAACGAAGTCATCGCACCGCGACGCTTCAGCTCCAGGAGAATCGCATAGATAGTCTTGCGCGCCCCCTGACGGATACCGCCGATGGCAATTTCGCGCAACTGCCCAGTCTCCACTTTGGAAAACTCTTTCGACATCGCTACGGCCTCTGGCATAACATCCACCTCTTTCTGATAAAATGCGCTAGCCCTTCGGCTAGATGCTTATCTCCCTATTATACCACAGATTTTATTTTTTTGCAAATTACGCTCCTCTATGCTATAATAAAATCAAATTAAATATCATTAAACAGGGAATTACTATGTCCGGACACTCCAAATGGGCCACCACCAAGCGTCAAAAAGCCGTCGTTGACGCCAAACGTGGCGCTCTCTTCACTAAAATCGGCAACCAAATCGCCATCGCCGCACGTCAAGGCACCGACCCGGCCATGAACCCCTCCCTTGCCATGGTTCTTGAGAAGGCCCGCCTGGCCAACATGCCCAAGGCCAACATCGAGCGCGCTATCGCCCGCGTCGCGGACAAATCCGCCGCCGCGCTGATAGAGGAAGTTTACGAAGCCTACGGCCCCGGTGGCACTGGCATCATCATAGAGGTCGCTACCGACAACAAAAACCGCACCCTGCCCGAAGTTCGCCACACCGTCGAAAAGAACGGTGGCCGCTTCGCCGACTCCGGCTCGGTCATGTTCCAGTTTAAACGCGCCGGGGAAATTGTCATCGCTGAAAAGTCCGAAGACGCCCTCATGCAGGCCCTCGAAGCCGGCGCCGAAGACGCCGAGGAAGTCGAAGACGGCATCGAAATCATCACCAGTGACAAAGATTTGATGAAGGTTCGCCAAAACCTTATCGACGCCGGTCTCACCGTCACCTCCGCCGAACTCAAATATATCCCGACTACCACCGTTTCCGTCTCCGACGAAGACGGCGAAAAGCTCGAGAAACTTCTAGACGCCATCGATGACCTCGACGACGTCACGGCTGTCCACACTAACGCCGAATAATATGATAAAATAAGGGTATGGAACGATTATTAGACTTTTTTATACCCAAAAATTACCTTCTTAACCTCTGCATCGACAAACACCAAAAGACCATCAAAGGCACCGTCAAAATCACCGGCAAGACCAAAGCCGCCGACCTCCTCAAGCTCCACTCCGTCGGCCAGACTATTGACTCTTTCAAAATAAATGGCGAAACCGTTGACTTCACGCAGTCAAATGGCATTCTAACGGCCCCAGCTGCCCCTAGGAGCGACGTTACGGTCGAAGTAGGCTTCCACAGCCCTCTCAAAGAAGACATGCAGGGCGCCTACCTCTCAACCTACCAGCACGAAGGAAAAGAAGAACGCATCGTCTCCACCCAGTTCGAATCCCACTACGCCCGCGAATGCTTCCCCTGCGTTGACGAGCCCGCCGCCAAAGCCACGTTTGAATTAAATATTTGGGTACCAGATAAAGATGACATTGTATTAGCAAATACGGAGCCAGATGATCGTTTTGGGGGACTAAAGACATGGCCTGAGCGGCCAGCGGAAGAGCAACGGACGACAGTCCGTTGCCTTTCGCGAGGAGCGGGCCCCCAAAATGACCATCTGGCTGCGTACCGCTGGTCTTTCCAAAAGACTCCCAAGATGTCGACCTACCTCCTCGCTTTTGCCATCGGCAAATTCAACGTCACCGAAGGAACAACCAAATCCGGCATCACCGTCCGCACCTTCGCCCCTCTAAACCAAGACAAACAGCTCTTACAGCTCCCCAACACCATCGCCGTCAAATCTCTCGACTACTACGAAGACCTCTTCAAGGTCAAATACCCTCTTAAAAAACTCGACCAAGTCGCCATCCCCGACTTCGAAGCTGGCGCCATGGAAAACTGGGGTCTCGTCACCTACCGCGAATCCCAGCTCCTCTGCGCCAAAGACTCCGGCCTCGACACCAAAAAAATCGCCGCCCTCACCATCACCCACGAACTCTCCCACCAATGGTTCGGCAACCTCGTCACCATGAAATGGTGGAACGACCTCTGGCTCAATGAATCCTTCGCCACCATCATGGAATATTACGCCACCGACCACCTCTTCCCAGAACTCCACATCTGGGACGACTTCTTCGCCTCCGACTGCTTCACTGCCCTCCAACGCGACGCTATCGCTGGCGTCCAGGCCGTCCGCGAAGACGTCCACGACCCCGCGGAAATCGCCACCCTCTTCGACCCCTGCATCGTCTATGCCAAAGGCGCTCACCTCATGCTCTTCCTCATCCGAGAAATGGGCGAAACGGGCTTCTTCAAGGGGCTCAAAGATTACTTTGAAAAACTCGCCTTTAAGAACGCCGAAGCTGGCGACCTCTGGGCAGCGCTCGAGCCTTACGCTCACGGCTTCTCCGTCCGCGACCTCATGACCGCTTGGCTCACCCAGCCCGGCTACCCCGTCGTCACCGACGAAGCCCAACAGCGCTTCCTCCTCGACGGCTCCTCCGACGACTCCTACTACCCCATCCCCGAACTAAAAGACGACATGTCTGGCCACTACCTCATCAACCTCTCCGGCCCAGAGTTCGCCGACGCCCTTAAAAACTTCGATCACCTCAGCCACGAACAACAGCTCCGCCTCCTCGTCGACCGCCTCCTCCTCAGCGACACCCCCATCGTCTCCTCCGCCTCTCTCCTCCCCCTCATTGACAAATTCAAATCCACCCCCAACGCCACCCTCTGGGGACTTCTCAGCGGCATCATCGCCAAAATCACCCTTTTCATCGACTACGGCTCGCCCGAAGAAAAACAATTTAAAGACTACATCTACTCCATCGTCAAAAAAGAACTAGCCAAATTCCCCTCCATCGCCTCTGACGCTTCCACCTCCACCAACGATATTGAACTCAAAGACATTCTCCTCGGCGAAGTTTACTACACGCGCAACCCCGAAGGCCTCGCCAAAATCGCCGCCTTCTACTCTGACGACTTCGGCCAAATCCCCGCCGACCTCCTCCCCTTCGTGCTCGCCTCTAATCTCTACCTCCACGAAATCGAATATTTCGACACTTATCTTTCCCGCTACCAGCTCGAAAGCAGCCCAGACATCCGTCGCTTCCTCCTCATGAGCCTCGCCCGCGTCCACGAGCCCGCCAATATCGACACTGTCTTCTCCCTCCTCAAAAACCCCAAAATCGTCCGCGCTCAAGATCACCTCTCCCTCCTCCTCTCCCTCCGCCACAACCCTCACACTCGCGACCGCGCCCTCGACTGGTTACTAAAAAACTGGGATTACGTCTATAAAATCAACGGCGAAAAGACCATCGAGGACTACCCCCGCTACTTCGCCCCCACCGTCGACCGCGAACCCGAAGCTAAAAAATTCTTCGACTTCTTCACCCCTCTCATGGACGACCCCGTCCTCGCTCGCGCCCTCAAAGTCGCCAAAAACGACATCGACTCCACGCTCGCCCTCGTCAAAGCCGAGCAACCCTCCGTCTTGAAGGCCATCAACAAGCTATGATTCTCCTCCTCCACAACATCCGCTCCTGCCACAACGTCGGCTCCATCCTTCGCACCGCCGACGGTTTCGGCGTGCCGACCGCCATCTTCTCCGGCTACACCCCGCGCTACAACGACATAAACCTCCTCCCCCACCTCCGAGAAAAGCTCAACCACCAGATAGAAAAGACCGCTCTCGGCGCGGAACATTATCTAGACCTCCAGACCTCCGAAAGTATCCTCCAAACCCTCGACGATTTGCACTCCCAAGGCTACCTCATCCTAGGCCTCGAAAATAACCTCTCTGACCCCCGTAAAATCGAGCTTACCCCCACCAATTTGTCGCGCTTTTCGAGCGCGCTTCATTCACGCTCCAAATCACCGGAAAAACTCGCCCTACTCCTCGGCGAAGAAGTCGCCGGCATCGATAAGTCCCTCTATAGCAAAATCGACTACTTCCTAGAAATCCCGATGAAAGGGAAGAAAGAATCCTTCAACGTCTCCATAGCAACAGGTATTTGTTTATTCTGTCTTTCAAACCTATAACTAGCTTCGGAAATTTTATATTTTGGATGCTATTCGAGGCAAGACCGAGCAGCGGACTGAGGCGCACTTAGAGGTGCGCTGAAGGAGCAGAGGAGGCCTTAACGAAGAAGAGCGCCAAAATAAAAATTTACACAAAAATAGTGTTGACAAAACCACATAGCTGCGCTATACTTGAGAAAGTTAATCAAGTCGCCCCTGTTGCGACCTCTGAAAATAAAAGCGAAGAAATCCGAACTGCGAGAAAGCTCGAAGAAATTCGAGGTCAATCTTTCTTTCGGTCCAAAGAGATTTATATTAACAATTTGATAACGATGAATAAAAGATTTTAATTGACGGTATCTACAATCGAACTTCGATTGCTAGATTAAGTCAATGCATAAAAAGGTAAATAAGGGCACTAATAGTGGATGCCTTGACAATCAATACCGATGAAGGCCGTAGGACTCTGCGATAAGCCTCGGGGATCTGAGTACGAGATTTGATCCGGGGATTGCCGAATGGGGAAACCTAATACGGGTTATACCGTATTGCACTTATCTGAACACATAGGATAAGGAGCGGGAACCAGCCGAACTGAATCATCTTAGTAGGTTGAGGAAAAGAGAGTAAACAACGATTCCGAAAGTAGTGGCGAGCGAAATTGGAATAGCCCAAACCTTACATAACCTAACGGTTTAACGACCTGAGTTATGAAGGGGTTGCGAAATTAGATGTTTTTTATGTAAAACCGTTGAATTTCGACGATTTTGCATAAAAATGAACAGCGTTAACTGAGTCAGGTAAGATACAATCCTTTTGATCCTAGCAGAACGATCTGGAATGGTCCGCGACACAGCGTGAAAGCCGCGTACGCGAAAGGGTCATAGGCTTACTATATCTTTTTTCAAGTAGAACGGGGCACGAGAAACCCTGTTTGAAGCTGGCAGGACCACCTGCCAAGGCTAAATATATTGATTGATCGATAGCGAACTAGTACAGTGATGGAAAGGTGAAAAGAACCCCGGGAGGGGAGTGAAATAGATCCTGAAACTTAGTGCCTACAACGTGTGGGAGCAAGGCAGAACAAAATCTGCAAGTGACTAAACAGTATCGAACAAAAAATTCTGACAAAAATTTATTTTTGGAAGAATTTTTGAGAGAGACTGTTTAGGGGCTAAAAAGTCTGGAGCGTATGCGACAGACACTTTAGGCCCTAAGTTCGCGACCGTAGGTCGCCAACTTAGTCGATAAAGATTTTGCAGCTTTTGTTCTGCTTTGTGACCGCGTGCTTTTTGTAGAACGATCCAGCGAGTTAATGTTGTCGGCGAGGCTAAGTCAGTTGACGGAGCCACAGTGAAAGCGAGCCTGAATAGGGCGACAAGTCGGCAGTATTAGACCCGAAACCGGGTGACCTAACCATGAGCAGGCTGAAACTGCGGTAACACGCAGCGGAGGGCCGAACCGGGGTACGCAGTAAAGTGCTCGGATGACTTGTGGTTAGCGGTGAAATGCCAATCGAACTCGGAGATAGCTGGTTCTCCTCGAAATAGCTTTAGGGCTAGCGTTATGTAGTAGCATCTGGGGGTAGAGCTCTGAAAAGGTCTAAGGCCGGCAACGGTACTTATCCTTATCAAACTACGAATACCAGGTGTGGAATCATGGCAGTCAGAACGGCGGGGCTAAGCTCGTCGCTCAAAAGGGAAACAGCCCAGA
>JAFXGL010000014.1 GCA_017513185.1 Candidatus Saccharimonadota bacterium | reverse complement strand
TAGGCCGTGTCTCAGTCCTAGTCTGGATGATCATCCTCTCAAACCATCTAACGATCGTCGACTTGGTGAGCCATTACCTCACCAACTATCTAATCGTACGCAGGCCATTCCCAAACCGCCCGAAGGCTTTAATCCGTAGATCACATGCGGTATTAGCACACCTTTCGGTGCGTTATTCCTCAGTTTGGGGTACGTTCCCACGCGTTACTCAGCCGTCCGCCGCTCGTCATCAAATAGCAAGCTATTCATGTTACCGCTCGACTTGCATGTATTAGGCACGCCGCCAGCATTCTTCCTGAGCCAGGATCAACCTCTCCATTAAAGAATTTGATTACTCAAATATAAAATGAACTGACGATGATAGTTTTCTATAAAGAAAACATTTAATTGCACAACTAAATTGTTAATAATCTCTAGTGACTCCGAAAGATACATCCTCGCGTTCTCTAGACTTCCTTAATCTTATATCAAATAACAGATTATGTCAAGAGTTTTTTTGAAGATTTTTCAATTTCTTTATTTCCCCGCTGGCTTTTCAGCCTCTTCCTCTGTCTCCTCCGGAAGTACAATGCCAATCGACGCCACCGTATCACCTTCCGCAAGGCGCATGATTCTCACCCCTTGCGTCGCCCTACCTAATGTCGGGATTTCCTTCACTGCCACCCTAATTGTCTGCCCCTTGGAAGACATCATAATCACATCTTTCGCTGCCGGGTCTAGCGTATGCACTGCCACAATCGGACCAGTCTTCGCCGTTACCGCTGCCACTCTCACCCCTACGCCACCCCGCTTATGCGCCGGGAAGTTAGAGGCCAGCGTGGCTTTGCCATAGCCGTTCGCCGCAATTGCCAGAATCTTTTGCTTCGGGTCGGTAATAATGTCCATCCCTACCACCTCATCGCGCGGCCTCAAACGAGCACCTCTCACCCCTCTCGCGGCGCGACCCATTGCTCTCACGTCTTTCTCGTTAAATCGAATCGCTTGCCCCGCCGAAGTAGAAATCACCACATCATTCTCCCCTGTCGTTCCCTGCACCCAGCGTAGCTCATCGCCCTCATCGAGCTTAATCGCTATGAGCCCATTCGAGCGAATATTCAAGAAATCTTTAATCGCCGTCTTCTTAATGGTACCTTTCTTCGTCGCCATAAAGAGATAGCCATTCTCTTCTAGCCCCGTCCCCTGCTTAATAATCGCTGTAATCTTCTCCTCCGGATGCATCGAAAGCAAATTCACCGCCGCCGTCCCTTTAGCAGACAACGACGCCTGCGGAACCTCATACGCCTTCAAGCGGAAAATTCGCCCCTGGCTCGTAAAGAACAGCAAGAAATCGTGCGAATTTGCCGTAATAATCTGTGCAATCACATCTTCTTCCTTCGTCGTCATTCCACGCTTACCTTTACCGCCTCTGTTCTGCTTCCTAAAATCATTCTGCGAAACGCGCTTCATATAATTCTGCGCCGTCAGAAGTATCACACTTTCTTCCTCTGGAATCAGCTCTTCCTCGGCAAACTTCCCCACCTCGTGATTAATAATCTTACTCCTGCGTTCATCGCCATATTTCGCCTTCAGCGCCAAAAGCTCCTCTTTAATCACCCCGAGAATCTTCATCTCATCTGCGAGAATTTCTTCTAACTTCTTAATTAGCTCATGTAGCTCTTTCAATTCTTCTTCAATCTTATCGCGTTCTAGCCCTTGGAGTCTGCGCAGCTGCATCTGCAAAATCGCCGCCGCCTGAATCTCCGAAAGACCAAACCGCTTCATCAACTGCTGGTCCGCGTCATCATAGCTGGCGCGAATCACCTTAATCACTTCGTCAATATTATCTAGCGCAATCTTCAAACCTTCCAAGATATGCGCCCGTTCCTTCGCCTTGCGAAGGTCAAACTCCGTTCTGCGTCGCACCACAATCTGGCGATGTTTAATAAACTCGCCGAGAATTTCCTTTAGTCCCAGAATCCGCGGCTGCAACCCGTCCACTAGTGCCAACATATTATAATGGAAGGCTGTCTGTAGTGGCGTCATCTTATAAAGCTGGTTCAAAATTTTCTTCGGGAAAGCATCTTTCTTCAGCTCTACCACCACGCGCACCGTTCCCCGCGCCGACTCGTTACGCACATCTGCAATATGGTCAAGCTTCTTCTCATTCACTAGGTCACGGACCTTGTTCATGAAATCTTCTTTGCTCACCCCATATGGCATCTCTTTAATCACAATGTTATAACGGCCATTCTTGCGCTCTTCAATCTCTGTCACCGCCCGAATCGTCACCGACCCCTTCCCCGTCGCATAAGCCGACTTCATCGCTGCTCCGCCATACACTTCCGCCCCTGTCGGGAAGTCTGGCCCCTTCACATATTTCATTAATTCTTCTAGAGAAATCTCCGGATTATCAATCTGCGCCACTGTCGCATCCACCAACTCGCCCAGGTTGTGCGGCGGAATATTTGTCGCCATACCCACAGCAATACCCATCTGTCCATTCAAAAGAATATTCGGCAACGCCGCCGGCAATACCACCGGCTCCTTTTCGCTACCGTCAAAGTTATCTCGGAAATCTACCGTCTCTTTCTCGATGTCTGCGAGCAACTCTGTCCCTACCTTATCCATCCTGGCCTCGGTATAGCGAGATGCCGCTGGTTCATCACCATCGGCCGAGCCAAAGTTGCCCTGCCCCTCAATCAAGGTATAGCGCATCTTCCATGGCTGCGCCAAGTTTACCATTGCCATGTAAATCGACGAGTCGCCGTGCGGGTGATATTTACCCATCACCTCGCCCACAATACGTGCCGACTTCACCGTAGCATGTGGCGCCTTCCACCCATTTTTGTTCATCGCATATAAGATACGGCGGTTCACTGGCTTCAGACCATCGCGTACATCTGGAAGCGCCCGGTCCACAATCACTGACATCGAATACTTCAAGAAGTACTCTTCCATCGTGCTTTCCACGTTGCGATTTTCAATCCCATCCACAATCGCTCGCGTCACCCCAGTGTCCACTGGCTCACCGTTTTCGTTAATCATATTTTTCTTATCTTCGTCCATTTTCTATTCCTCCTTAAAAGTCCAAATCATCCAGGTCAACTTTCGCCGCCCCTGCCTGAATAAAGTTTTTTCTGAGATCAACTTGGTCGCCCATCAGCTTCGCGAACACCGCATCAGCCTTCTCGGCATCTTCAATATGCACCTGCACCAGCACCCTATTCTCCGGGTCCATTGTCGTCTCCCATAGCTGCTTTGCATCCATCTCACCAAGACCTTTAAATCGCTGCTGCGCCGTATATCCTGCCTGCTTAAACCTCTCTTGGTTTTCGTCCACCTTCGTCCCCGCCTTCTTCTTCTCCTCAATCTTCTCTGTCAATTTCGCCTCTAGCGCCGCTTCATCATATAGATAGTCAATCTTGCGCGTATTCCCCGTACCTTTAATCAGCCCAAATAGTGGCGGCTTCGCGAGATACACATGCCCCTCCTCGATCACCTGCGGCATATACCGGAAGAAGAAAGTCATCAGCAACGTTGCGATATGGAGACCATCCACATCCGCATCGGTCATAAACACAATCTTGTCATATCTGAGACCATTAATGTCGAACTGCTCACCAATCCCCACCCCTAGGCCCTTAATCAGCGACACTAGCTCTTGATTTGCCAGCATCTTATCTAACCGCGCCCGCTCAGTGTTCAGTACCTTACCGCGCAACGGCAAAATCGCCTGAATCTTCGGGTTGCGTCCCTCTTTCGCCGAGCCAGCCGCAGAGTTACCCTCCACGATAAACAGCTCGCACTCATTTCTATCTCTAGATGAACAATCCGCCAGCTTCGACGGCAAATTTAGCCCATCAAACGCCCCCTTGCGAATCACGTTATCGCGCGCCGCCCGCGCCGCTTTTCTAGCCCGCGCCGCCAGCGTTGCCTTCTGCACAATCTTCTTCGCTACCGCCGGATTTTCCTCTAGATAATACCCAAAGTACTCCGTCATCACCTTGTCGACATAACCACGCACCTCTGGATTACCCAGCTTGTTCTTCGTCTGCCCTTCAAACTGTGGGTCTGGCAACTTCACCAAAATCACCGCCGTCAGCCCCTCTTTAATATCGTCTCCGGTCAGGTTATCTTCCTTCTCCTTCAAAAGCCCATTCTTGCGCGCATAATCATTAATCGTCCGGTTTAGCCCCGTACGGAAGCCCACCACGTGCATCCCCCCGTCCGGCGTCAGCACGTTGTTCGCAAACGGCTTCATAATCTCGGCGAATGTATCATTATATTGCAACGCAATCTCCACCTCGCTATCCTCAATCTTCTTCTCTACATAGAAGATGTCATCAGAAATCACTTCCTTGCCATTGTTCAGCCTTTTTACATAGCTCTTAATTCCCCCTTCAAAGTAAAACGACTCTTTCGCCCCTGTCCGCTCATCATTCACCTCAATCAAAATCCCCTTCGTCAGATACGCCTGATGCCGCGCATAGTTCGACACCCAATCATAATCAAACGTCGTCGTCTCTTTAAAAATCGTCGGGTCCGGATAAAATGTAATCGACGTGCCATGCTCTCTCGGACACCCTTGAGAAACGCTGAAAGGCTTCGAAGTCTTTCCCACCTCAAACTCCACATGATGCGTTTTTCCGTCTCTATACACCTCGGCAATCATCCGCGTTGACAGTGCATTCACTACCGACGAGCCTACACCATGCAGGCCAGACGACACCTTATACCCCCCATCGCCAAACTTACCACCTGCATGCAACACTGTTAGCACCGTCTCTAGCGTCGACAAGCCTGTCTTCGGGTGCTTATCTACCGGGATACCGCGCCCGTTATCATCCACACGCACACCCCCATCAGAAAGAATCGTAATTGTAATCTTATCGGCAAACCCCGCAATCGCCTCATCTATCGAGTTATCCGCAATCTCTTTAATCAAATGATGTAGGCCATCATAGCCCGTCGAGCCAATATACATACCCGGCCGAATCCGGACCGGCTCCAAACCTTCTAGAACTCTAATCTCTGACGAATCATATTCCTGTGCCTTTGGCATAGCAAATTACCTCTGTCTTTAAAAATAACTCCCTCTATTATATCTGTTTTTATCTATTTTTTCAAGACCTTAAGCTTATTTTGTCGTCCGCTTGCCAAAAACCATCATCTTCGCGCTTTGAAGCCCCCTCCTGTGCCTTCTTAGGCGCTTTTCCGGCCATTTTTGTCGCGTTTTCCACCCGCGCTCCACTCATCGGCTCTGCCCCTGTTTCCGGTGCCTTTTTCAGCTCCTTCTTCCTTCTTTCCCAAGCCTCCAAAAAGTTCTCCTCTCGCTCCCCCTTACCTGGCACCGCATACACCTTCGCCTTCTCATTCCCTTCTTTATTACTCGCCGCTAATCTTGCATCTATTTCGCGACTCACTTCGCCTCTCGGCCGCCCATACTTTGCCGCCGAATAAGTCTTCAGACTCTGAAGCACATCCGGATTTTCCTCTCCCAGCTTCGGCCAAGTCATCGTAAACGGCGCACTCGGCATCCCATACATCATCACCTTCGCCACCGCATTATGGTTCGCCGTCTTCGTCAAATCCTCCGCCACAAACGTCGGCGCAAACACCTTTGCAATCAGCTCTGCATCCGTCACCCCTAATCGGCCAGCCACCACCGTCCCTACGTTCCCTAGCACCCCCTCACGAATCTTGTCCGTCAACTGCGTCATAAACTGGTTCGCCACAATCAAATTCAAGCGGAACTTTCTCGCCTCTGAGAGAATACTCTCAAAGCTCTCCGTAGAAAAGTTCTGGAACTCATCTACAAACAGGCAAAAGTCCTTCCGTTCATCTTCCGGCGTATCTACTCGGCTCATCGCCGCCGCCTGAAACTTCATCACAAATATCATCCCTAAGAGCTTTGAGTTCAGTTCCCCCATCTTCCCCTTCGAGAGATTCACCAGCAATATCTTGTTATTATCCATCACCTCACGAATGTTAAACCCGCTCTTTGTCTGCCCCAACACATTTTTCATCATCGTATTAGAGATAAACGGCCCCCACTTCGATACAAACCAAGTCGTCACCTCTCCAGCATCATTGCTCTTCTGGCTCGCCGGGAACTCTTTCGTCCAATAATCATACACCTGTCGGTCCGTCACATACTTCAGCTTCGCCTTCACAAACTCCGGGTCAATAAATACCCGCGGTATATCTATAAACGACGCCCCATTTGGATCACTCATCAGTAATAGCGCCGCATTGCGGAACATATGCTCGCCCCTCGGCCCAAAAATCCCTGTGTGCCCCGGGTCATACAGGCTGTACAGCATATTTATCCCCTCCTGCACAATAAAGTCCTTCTGATCCGGCGTCTGATACTCAAACATGTTCATCCCTATCGGGTTGTCCATATCTCCCGGGTCAAAGTAAATCACATCATCAATCCGCTCCTTCGGCACCATCGATAGCAGCTCTTCCGCCACATCTCCATGCGGGTCAATAAAGGCAAACCCTCTCCCCTCCATCATATCCTGATAGGCAATATTCCGCATAAACACCGATTTACCCATTCCAGTCGAACCTATCACATACACATGCCTACGCCTATCTTCCGTCGACAATCGTATTTCCTTCGTCTCGCCACGAAATTCATTCACGCCAATCAGCACCCCCTGGTCCACCAACTGCGCTGGCCCTTCCACCTGCTTCGTCATCTGTCGCATCACCTGGCTCGTCGGTATCACGTTCTGCTCCGGCAAATGGAAAATACTCGCCAGCTCCACGCTATTCAAAATGTCTTGAGACTTGCTGAGTGGAAAATCTCGCAATATATAGTCTCTCGCCAATTTTCCCATATCTTTCGCCATCTCGTATTCAAACCCGTTATATAACGCCGAATCAAACTGCGCAAACGCCGTCACTACGCCCCCCACCATCGCTTCTGCTCGCGCTTGCCCCTGTTCACTACTCCCTACAATTCTAATCAGCGTCTCGAACGCCGCATACTTCGTCTTCTCTTCTACTGCCCCAATCTCCTCTTGCTGGATATTCGTCAGCACCTTCACTTCCTCGCGTTTTTCATTTTCACGCGCTTCCAGCGGCTTCCACAGCAGCTTAAAAATTTGTTCAAGCCCACTCAAAAATGTATTCACGCCACCCGCTGCCGCCGTCTTGCCCTTCCCTTCTTTTACATTTTTTACCCAGGCTTCCGACTTTTTTATCCATTCATTATCTTTCGGGCGAAACATCACCTGCACCCCTAGCCCCTCGCCCTCTTTCACTGCCGACATCGTATTAAGTATCGCCAGACTCGCATCTCTCTTAGTTTCCTCATAAGTAGCTATCGGGTACACATACTCTTTCTTCAGCTTCAGTTCACCACCTGCCACCCCAGAAAGCTTCGCCGTCTTGGAGAATATGTTCTCCCGCTCTGTCTCCTCTAGACGCGCCGTCGGATAAGCAGAAATCACCGCTTGCCGCACCGTCTCTGTCAGCACTGCCGGCACCACCGCAAAATACTTAATCACCCCACCCGTTGCTACAATCTCAAAAGAAATATGCTTCTGCCCAAAAATCTTCGCATTCTTCCCCTTGACTAATGTTGAAGCAATCATCGAATACATCACTTGCGCCTGGCTCACCGCCTCGTTCATCACGTCCCGTTCGTCTCTACCTCCCCCCTGGATATCACTCGTCTCTGGCGGCAAATGTATCAGCATTGCTATCATCTTCAGACCTCGCTCCGCCTCTTTCACCTCGCGCATCCGCTTCACCTTCGTCGCTCTCACTACCACCGCAAAAATTAACAGCGCCACCACCCCCAAAATCAAAAACACCACCGAAAGGTCCATCTAGCTCTTCCCCTCCCGCACGCGACCAAACGCCTTTAAAATCAACGTATCACTCATATCCTGTATTTTTACATTCAACATATACGGGTCATCCGCGAACTCTTTCTCTATTTTGCGAATCTCCCTTAACCCCTCCTCCCCCATCTCTTTCTTGAGCGAAACATTATCCCTCGCTAGCGCATCCTCAAACTCATCATACATATGCTTATTTTACCACGCTTACGCTCTTTTGTGTATTAAAAAACATCCCAAAAACACAAAAACCGCCACGAGTAACCACGTCGTAATCTGCGTCGACCGTGCCACCAGCAAAATAATCGGCCCAAAAGCCAACACCAACGCATACATATACCTCTTATTTTCAGAAAGCTCCCGTCCCTTCCCGTTTTTATCTTTTAGTATCCTCTGAAAGATTTTTACCACCTGAATCATCAGACCAAACAGTACCATAAAAACCATTGTAAAAAATACTAAAACACCTAAAACCCCGGCTTCCCGCGGAGTTGTATAGTTGAGCATAAACAGCATACCAAATAAGGATATAATGCTCAAGATAGGTATAATTCTGCCACGCATACAGCTATTGTATCACACTTACGCTTAAGTGTATATTGGCTCCCCACAAGTAAATACATGGATCAAAGCGGGGGGATTATCCGGCAAAAAATCTTACTATAGGCCGCAATCCTTGTCCCCGCTTCAAATCACTTGACCGCTCCACTAAGTTGTGGAGCATAGGTCCTTGCTAGTTCCCTTTCCCGTTCTGTTTCAATTTAATGTACTAACGAGTCGAGAGCTAACGCGCTTCGTGTTGACGAAGCTCGAGGTAATTCCTAAGGAGTGTAATTTATGGCTAGAAATTACCTGTTCGCACCGCCAACGGACTTTATTATTTGTATTTCATTTTGTAATGTTCTCTTTTGTTTTTAGTTTTGATTTTTGTCGTTTGACTCTTTCATCCTATCATAAAATCTATCAAAAAGCAATATATTTGTTCAACTTTTTTAATATATTTTTTACAACAAAAGTCCATTTTATATCTGTTATTTCCACTGAACAAAAGTGTTGTATTTTTGACACACATATATTTCCCCACGCTTCATTATCCTGTGGAAAACTCTTAAAAAATCATAAAAAATTTATGCAAAAAACTATTGACACAAGCGTTTTTGCGAGTTATGATGGTATTAGCTTTTGAATAAAATAATTATTCAAAGCCAAAAACAAACATTTTAGCCAAAAATAACTCCACACTCTACACAAAAAGACCGGTTTTCCTCGCAGTTACCGGTCTTTTTCTATCTGTTGCTTCCCTGTTATCCTCATGCGTATAAATATTTTATTCAAAAATAAAAAATCGGCCCTCTGGGCCTTGGTGGAGCTGCCGGATACTGCCTCCGGGTCCGAAAAATCACTGGATATCAATCTACGTTCGTAGTTTCCTGTTTCATCTCGGTATATTACGCAGAGCGGCAAGAAACGAAACTCTACGCTACCATGACTAGGTTTTCTAGGCTTCTCGCGTCATCTAGAAGCCCCTAGCTCCGTTATATGATAATCCCGTCCCTACGGAACCTCAGGACAAGACCAGCCTATAGATAAAAATTAGGCATATGCAGGCATGTACATGACACGCTTTGCAGTAGTGTTTTCAGCACTTATTTAACACTTACGGTGTTCAATCGTAACGCATGATATCTGTTAATAATTCGTCTAAGCTTTGTCAGCCCCAACTTCTTACATTATACCACATCCCGCTTCTCCTTGCAATTCTCCTCCCCTTCCCTTATTCTAATCTTATGATTGCAAAAACTTACTCTGCCATCCCCTATGGCTACGAAGGTCGCATCGTGGAGGTCGAAGGCGACATGAACAAAGGCCTCCCCGCCTTTAATATCGTCGGAATGGCCAATAAAACCATCTCAGAGGCCCGCGAACGCGTCAAAAGCGCCCTAGTTAACTCCGACTTCTCCTTCCCTGACAAAAAGGTCACCATTAACCTCGCTCCCGCCGACCTCCTCAAAGACGGCTCCTACCTAGATCTCCCCATCGCCCTCTCTGTTATGATCCTCTCTCGCCAGCTCCTCCAAGAAGATCTAAAGGATAAACTTTTCGTCGGTGAACTATCTCTAAACGGCACTCTTCGCCCTATTCATGGCATCATCAACATCATCGAAACTGCCCGTGCTGCCGGCCTCACCGAAATCTACCTACCCCTAGACAACCTCCCCCAGGCTGCCCTTATATCTGGTGTTCGCCTCATTGGCGTCAAAAATCTCCGTGAACTCTTCCTCCACCTCAAAGGAGAAAAGCTCATCATTAACCCCTCCCCGAATGTTGTAGAAAATACAAAAACAGATGAAACTGGCCCAATTTTGGACCACATTCGCGGCCAAGCCTTCGCCAAGCGTGCCCTTGCTGTCGCCATTGCCGGCCATCACAACATCCTTATTTCCGGCCCTCCCGGCGCCGGCAAAACTCTTCTCGCCCGCGCTGCCGCTAATCTCCTTCCCGCCCCATCGCCTGAAGAACAAATCGCCATCACCAAAATCCACTCCATCGCCGGCGAAACCGACGGCATTGTCGCCACCCGTCCTTTCCGCTCGCCTCATCACACCTCCTCCGCTGTCTCCATCATCGGTGGTGGCAACAAGGCTGAGCCCGGAGAAATCTCCCTCGCTCACCTCGGTGTTCTCTTTCTCGATGAAATCCCTGAATTCCCTCGCTCCGTTCTTGAAGCTCTCCGCCAACCTCTAGAGGACAAAAAGATTTCTATTTCGCGCGCCAACTCCAAGACCACCTACCCTGCCGATTTCATGCTCATCGCTACCATGAACCCCTGCCCTTGCGGCTACCTCGACGACCCCACTCACGAATGCACCTGCACTCAGAACCAAATCAACGCTTACCACAAAAAGCTCTCTGGTCCTCTCTTCGACCGCATCGACATGAACATCACCGTCAGCAAAGTCGACAACTCCGACCTCCGCCAAACCCCAATCATCGACCCCCACAAGCCCACCGAACATAGCGTTGTAAAAAATAAAATTACAGAGGCTATCGCCCGCCAACGCGCTCGCTACGGCCGTTCCGATTTTTACAACTCCGCTCTCACTTCCCACCAAGTTTCCACCCTCCTCCACCTCTCCTCCGCGGCTGAACAACTTTTGTCCTCAGCTTCGGAAAAGCTCAACCTCTCCGCTCGTTCCTACTTCAAAATCATCAAGGTCGCTCAGACCATCGCCGACCTCAACGGCTCCGACATTATCGACGTCCGCCACCTCACCGAAGCCCTCAATTTCCGCCAACGTTAAGCGCTTCCATCCCTTGCACTAATCGGCAAAATTTGCTATAATACAAAGATAAGGTTAACGAAGAAAGGATCACCCCCATTAGTAAACACACACGCACCCGCATTAACGGAGAAATCCGCTACCCTGAAGTTCGCGTAATTGGATCTAATGGAGAACAGCTCGGCATCATGTCGAGCCGTGACGCCCAACTTCTCGCTAGAGACGCCGGTGTTGACCTCGTGGAAATCGCCGCGAATGCCAACCCTCCCGTCGTCAAAATCATCGATTGGGGCAAATACCAATACCAAAAGATGAAAGAAGAAGCCAAGAATCGCAAAAAGGCTCGCGAAAAACAGTCCGAGCTCAAGCAAATGAAGATTGGCCTCAAGATTAGCGACAACGACCTTAACATCAAAGTCCGCAAAATCCGCGGCTTCCTCGAAGACGGCGATCACGTCAAAATCATGATTGTCTTCCGCGGTCGCGAATTAGCCCACAAGGAAATGGGCCAGCAGATGCTCGACAAAGTCCTCGCTCTCCTTGGAGATGATGCCATTGTCGAAGGCAAGCCTCAGTTCAGCGGACGCAACTTCTCGGTTGGAATTCGGAAGAAGTAATTTCCTACTTCCACGGTTCCCCGTTCGCACCTTGTGTCACCAAAGGCACGCGGTAACCCCGCACCAATACCAACTCTAAACCTAAAGGAATATTTATGCCCAAACTCAAAACGCATAAAGGTACCGCCAAACGTATCAAAATCAGCGGCTCCGGCAAACTCATCCGCGAGCGCGCATTTGGCAATCACATCCTCGCCAAAAAGTCGAAGGCTAGGAAGCGCAACATG
Source organism: Candidatus Saccharimonadota bacterium (assembly GCA_017513185.1). GTDB lineage: Bacteria > Patescibacteriota > Saccharimonadia > Saccharimonadales > Saccharimonadaceae > Nanosyncoccus. The sequence continues at coordinate 60,754 of JAFXGL010000014.1, read as the reverse complement.
AAAACCGCTGCCGCGATTAACGGCAAAATCAAGAAAAACGTTAAGACCGCACTAGGAGTTTAATCATGAGAGTCAAACGCGGCGTTCCTGCCCACGCTAAACACAAGAAAACTTTGCAAGCCGCCAAAGGCATGCAACACTATCGCACTCGTAGCTACCGTCTCGCCAAGCAAGGCGTTATCAAATCCCTTCGCTACGCTTACCGCGATCGTCGCAGCAAAAAGCGCGACTTCCGTTCCCTTTGGATTACCCGCATCAACAACGCTTCCCGCGAGCTTGGCCTTTCCTACTCCCAGCTCATCGCTGGCATGAAGGCTAAAGGTATCAACCTCGACCGCAAGGTCCTCGCCGACCTCGCCGTCAATAATCCCGAAGCATTCAAAGCAATTGTTAACACTGTGAAGGAGAAATAACATGGCAGTCTGCGAAATCACCGGCAAAGGTAAAATGTACGGCCACAACGTTTCTTTCTCCCAAAGAAAGACTCGCAAGGTCTTTAAGCCCAATGTCTCCAAGCGCACCTTGGTCATCAACGGCCAAAAAGTAAAAGCAAATGTTTCCACTTCCGCTCTCCGCACTTTGAAGAAAAAAGGCCTCATTAAATAGCCATCAAAAAACCTCCCCATACGGGAGGTTTTTTGATATTGAGCTTTCAGTAAGCCGGATTTTGTAGCTTGCAAGCAAGCCGATAATCATCTATCTAGGCGCCGTATTGCTACGACACTCGCGCGGTGAACGTGCGTCCCCGGACCAGGGCTGACAGCACTCCTTGCAGCAGGTAGGGTTTGCCTCCGACACATGTCACCATGCGCCGCTGTGAGCTCTTACCTCACTCTTTTCACCCTTACTATCCTGCTAGAATCTTCAATCATTCTAGCCGATATCCTAGATAAAATCTTCAAGATTCGCGTTTTCTCTAGCTGAAGCGCTATTTCTGATAGAGCGAAGCTAGAAAAACGCGGAGATTGGAGATTTTAGCAGGATAGCGGTTTTGTTTCTGTGGTACTTTCCCTAAGATTGCTCTCGGTCGCCGTTAGCGACTACCTTGTCCTGCGCTGTCCGGACTTTCCTCTTGAAGCCAACGCCCCAAGCGATTATCTTTCAAGCTCCCGCTTATTTTATCATATCAGCGTCGAAATGTCTATCTATCGCCAGATTCGCTTCCCTATCCGCATCCCCGTTCAACTCCCGCTTCACATGTACAAACGACACCGCCTCAAAGTTCTCTGCCACCTTCTTTCGTATATCTGCATATATCGGCAACAGGTCCCTATTCTTTATCTTATAAATCCCATTCATCTGGTTCATCATCATCAGATTATCCCCCACAAATTTCACTCTTGTGAGGCCCAGCTCCGCAGCCTTCTCCACCCCAGCTCTAAGCGCATAATACTCCGCCACTCTACTCGTCGCAAAGCCCACAAACTCCCCACCTCTCAGTAGCTCCTCTCCATTCTCCCCTACAATTCGATACCCCACCCCCGACGGTCCCGGATTCCCGCGACTACTTCCATCCACGTACACCGTCGCCCCGTTCACCGTCTCGCGATAGTTCCCCGCCGGCGCCCCCGTAAACTCCTTCTCATTCTCAAGATCCAGCACCGCACTCGTCGCTTCATCTACTCGTACTTTCGATAGCTCGTCTCCCTTCAAAAACTTAAACGCCGAATACCGCTCGTTTGGTCGTATTTTCACCCCTGGCTTCACCCCCAGTTCATACACAATATATAGATTCGCCATCTGGCTCGACCCTTCAAACGCCAAAAACGTCACCACATCCACCAGCTTCACCTCTCTCACTTCCACCCCTAGATACTCCAACGCCGTCCGCGACATCGCCTCTTCTGGCTGTTCCCCAAACTTTATCTTCCCTGTCGGCAGCTCCCAAAAAACCGGCTCGCTAGAACGCCCGGTCCTTCTTTTCATCAAAAGTACTTCCCCTGCCTCCTTCAAAATCCCAACTACTCTTACTCTTTGTTTCATTAGCCCACCATATATAATATATAAAATCAGGTTGCACCTTCATCGGCCTTATTTTCCCTGCTGATTTGCAAGGTGGGTAAAATCTTATGCGCAGTCTCCACGGAGGCTTGCCACGAAATCCCTAGAACATGACTATACAGAGAAAATATCATGCTACCGGTGAAGGTACATCTCTATTATATCAACTATTTTCCAATTATCCAATAGAATCCATCAATAATCCCCTGAATCGCCCCCGTCATCACCGAAGAAAACACCCCACCGCCAACCAATATTAGTATATATATAATATATATGCCAAACTTCTCCATCTTATCCATAAACTCCCGCACCCCATCCGGCATCAACACATACAACACTCTCGACCCATCCAGCGGCGGAATCGGTATCAAGTTAAACACACCAAAGCCCAAATTCACGAACACCATTTCAATCAAAATTGTATAAGCCAGCCCGCTCCCCGCGTTCACACTTGTTAGTTCCAATATCAAAAAGCTCACAAACGCGAGTACAAAATTTGTCAGCGGTCCCGCTATCGCTACTGCTGCCATTCCCCACTCTCTCCCCTTCAACCTATGCGGATTCACCGGCACCGGCTTCGCTCCACCAAACACCACTCCACCCAGCAAATAGCTTATCAGCGGCAAGATTACCGACATAAACGGATCTAGATGTTTCAGCGGGTTCAATGTCAGCCGCCCATCTTCCTTCGCAGTTTCGTCCCCCAAAAGATACGCCATCCCTCCGTGCACCAATTCATGCAGCATCATAGAAAACACTATGACACATAAAACTACCACCACGCCCAAAATATTCATTAATTCAGTGCCACCACTTCCAGCGCTACCGGTAGCGCGTCCAAGCTTTTCACCTTATACTTCTTTTCTGCTCTCGCAGCCACCTTCAGCTCGCTCACCATTCCATCCACATTCCCCATCGCAATCACTACCTTCGGATCAATTTCACGAATCGCTCTTACGCTAGAAGTGCAGAGCACGTTCGCCACCCCTAAATCATCCAATCCTTCTTCAATCCCGCCAATAATCCCCACATGCACTCCACCAATCTCGGCATCATAAATTACCTTCCCTTCCGTCAAAGCAATCCCGCGAATCGTCACATCACCAATCTCAAACTCTCCTGGCCCATGAATCGCCCCCACTGACAGATTACCAGAAATCGTGTACTCAGCAATGTTAAACGTCACACTCGTCTTTTTCGTCGTAATCGTAATCACGTCCGGGTTTTTGCTCTCAATTTCAAACATTTTGCCTCCTAATCTTTAATTAATTTATCCGGGTCAATTAATTCAGAAACATCCATTTCCAAAATATCCATCACGAACTTATCGCGTACGCTCTTCCTGTACAAAAAGTCTTCAATAGAAAATATCACATAGTTCAGTGGCTTCCCTACCTTCTTCTCCACCACTTCCGCCCAATGCGTCAATTTCTTCGTTTTATCATCCCCCACAATCAAGAGATCCACCCCCTCCTGCCCCGGCACTCGGTTAGTTAGCAGCATTCCTGCGAGATACTTCTGCACTGGTTTCACATACTCTTCCCAGCTGCTTTCCTTCACATCACGGTCTTTAGATAGATTGACCTTCTTGGAAAAGATTTCATTCAGCGCATGTGCATACGGATGTTTCATATTCGCTGAATAATACACCTTGTTATCAAAAGTCTCATTCTTCACCACCCCCACACTCTCAAGGTTCAACAGCTCTCGCCGCACCGAATTAATCTGCTCATCAATCACGCGCGTGATTTCTCGCACATAATACGACTTGTCCGTATTTTCAAATAAAAGACTCAATAGTTTCGCTCGCGTCTTCGACCCGAACAATTTTTCTATTGGCGTACTATTTTCTTTGCTCATTCTGTATACATTCTACCACAGTCTGTTTCATTTTTTCAAGCGGCACCCATAAAATTTTTTCATTCCGTCTAAACCACGTCATCTGCCGTTTTGCCAAATGCCAATCATCCACCGCACTCAGCCTCACCGCCTCCTCTCGTGTCAGTTCTCCCTGCATAAATTTCCACGCAAACTGGTATACATTACTCGTCATTGCTTTGTTCTCCCACCCATATTCTTTCACCAATCGTTCTGTTTCCGCATACAGCTCATTGTTAAACATTTTATCCGCTCGTTCTAATAGCCGAGCACGCAATTCTTCCGGCTCCCAAAGTATGCCAAAGATTTTATACTTTGAACACATTTTTTGTCTGTCAGGGTTATTCGCTCCGTTCAAATTTTTTGCACACTTTCCACGATTTTCATCATATGCCTTACCCGGCACCTCAAACTTATAGTCAAACACCAACGCATCCACATACAAGCCAGTTCCGCCCACCACCATTGGCACCTTCCCCCCCGTTTCGATTTCGCGAATCTTCTCCTCCGCAAAATCCTTCCAATCCTTCACCGTAAATCGCTCTCCTGGCTCCACCAAGTCAAACCCAAAATGCGGCACTCCTTCCCTTTCAAAAAGCAAAGGCTTCGCCGTCCCCACATCCATCCCCTTATAAATCGTCCGCGAATCCGCAGAAATAATCTCTCCGCTAATTTCCTTCGCAATAGCAATGGAGACCCCCGTCTTCCCCGAGCCGGTGGGTCCCACAATTACCGGAATCATCTTATTTTATTCCCTTAATATATTCCGCTAGCTTGCTCAGTTTCACCTTATCTTCGCTGTCTTTCAGTCTCACCGACACTTCCTTCGCTTCCTTATCCTTCTCGCCTACAATCAACACCACCGGAATCTTCATGCTCGTCGCCTTACGAATCTTTTTCCCAAGGCTATCATCACTATCGTCCACCGTAAAGCGCAACTTATTATGCTCCAGCGGCTTCTCTAGTACCACCTTAGACAGCTCCCCACAAATCTCGTCCACATACTTACTCACCTTATCATTCACCGTCAAGATACGCACCTGTTCCGGCGCACACCACAACGGGAACCAGCCCGCCGTATGTTCAATAAACACACTCATAAACCGTTCGATAGAGCCAAGCGTTGCATGGTGAATCATCACTGGGCGTTCTTTTTCGCCCTTCTCGTTCACGAACTCCAAACCAAATCGCTCTGGCTGCACGAAGTCCAGCTGAATCGTCGCCACTTGGTGTTCGCGACCAATCGCATCCTCGGCCATAAAGTCAATCTTCGGCCCATAAAACGCCGCCTCCCCTTCCATCTCAAAGAAATCCAGCTTGTTATCAATCGCAGCCTGACGAATCTCTTTCTGCGCCATCGCCCATAGTTTTTTATCACCAAGATACTTGTCCTCATCAGAGCGATACGATAAACGAGCACGCAATTTATTCATCCCCATACTCGTATAAAACTCTTGCACAATCGCGACCAAGTTTTTTATTTCGTCCTTAATTTGCGTATTGCGACAGAACACATGCGAATCATCCTGCGTCAAAGAACGCACGCGCGAGAGTCCGCCCAACTCCCCCGTCTTTTCATCACGATAATCCGTCGTCGGCTCCATATAGCGCACCGGCATATCTCGATACGTCCGCGGCCTAGAGGCAAAAATCTGCGTATGATGCGGGCAGTTCATCGGCTTCAAGGCAAACTCTTCCCCATTCACTTGCGAATGCACAATAAACAGCTCATCGCCAAACTTCGCATAATGTCCAGAAGTTTTATAAAGGTCCAACTTCGTAATATGCGGCGTCCACACTCTGTCAAACCCTGCGCGCTTGCGCAAGCTCAACGAATAATCCGCCAACAAATCCCGCATCAATGTCCCCCTCGGAGTAAACATCGGCAACCCTGCCCCCACCAAATCAGAAAAGGTATAAAGGTCCAGCTCTTTCCCCAGCTTCCTGTGGTCACGCGCCTTTGCTTCCTCTTGTCGCTTCAGATATTCATCTAGCTCCTCTTGAGTAGCAAACGCCACCCCATACACGCGCGTCAACATTTGGCGCTTCTCATCCCCTCGCCAATACGCCCCTGCTACTTTCGTTAGTTTAAACGCCCCCACCTCTTTCGAGCAGGCAATATGTGGCCCCTTACACAAATCTTCAAATACCGTTTTTCCGGCCGAATCTACCATCGTATAGAAAGAAATCGTCTCACTCTCCGGCAACTCTTCAATCAGCTCTTTCTTCAATCCCTGCTTCCCCTCAATCGCCCAGTCCAGCGCATCATTCCTAGATTTCTCGCTTCGCTCCATCGTAAATCCACGCTTCACAATCCCGCGCATCTTCTTTTCGATTTTTGCGAGGTCTGCCTCGGTAATCTTCTCCGTGCCAAAATCCATATCATAATAAAACCCGTCATCAATCGCCGGCCCAATCCCAAATGTTGTTGTCGGATAAAGTTCCTTCACCGCTGCTGCCAGCACATGGCTCAGCGTATGTCGCATCTTTTCTACTTCGTTTTGCTTTTCCATAGCTTTATCCTTTTTAGATTTTATAACTGGTGGGTCGCAAGGGGCTCGAACCCCTGACCTCCTCGGTGTAAACGAGGCGCTCTAGCCAACTGAGCTAGCGACCCATCATATCTTTAAATTATACTCCACTTCCTCTTTTTTATCTATAGCAAAAATGTTACAATATTCTTATGTTAGACAAAATTCGCAAAAACCGCATCAAATCATCAATTGTTATCGCCATCGCCACCTTTATCGCGGCCATGGTCATTTGGCCACTTTTCGACCTTATTTGGACCCAAGTCCTCACTCACAGTGATTTCACCTACACTCTTGGCGATTACGTCCTCGAACCTGCTATCTTCGCCGTCATCTTCGGCATCATTACCTACATCTTCTGGAAGCCCGAGACCAAGCTAGAAAAGAAAAATAAGCAAGAACAGAAATCTAAAAAATCTTAGATTTCGTATTCCCTCATCTCTGCATTGCCAAAATGCATCTCATGAAAATCCGTTTCGTCGGTATAACCGACTATTTCAAAATGCAAAGCTCTCAGTAATGCACCATGCGCCACCACTAAAACCCTCGTCTCTCCAGCATACTTTTCTTTCGCTTCCTCAAGAAAACTTTTCGCCCGCTCCAAAACTTCATTTATCGGCTCAATCCCAAATCCCGCATAGTTCAACTGCCTATCAGTAGTATCATTCCCACCTATCCCCTCCCGATATTCATCCAAAGTCTTCCCCTCAAACTCGCCAAATCCTCGCTCCACCAATCGCTCGTCATATAATATCTCGCATTTCCCTCCCACCAAAATCTCTGCCGATTCCACCGCTCTCTTCAAAGGCGATGCCAAGCATATGTCAAACTCCAACCCGCGCTCCCGAATCTTTGTCGCTAACGCCTTCACCTGCTCCACGCCCACCTCGTTCAATCCCACACCCTTTCTCCCCTGCATCCTGTTCTCCTTATTCCAATCCGTCTCCCCGTGTCGCACCAAATACAATCTCATTTATAAATACACCTCCTCTTTTTCTCATTATAACAAACTATTCACCCTTCGTCACTCGCTGAACTACTTTTTTATGCACCTCGCCACCAAACTCCGCTTCGTCCCCCGCCACAAAGTTCTTTAGCCGCCTGGCTTTATAGTTCAAAATCTTCTTCACCGATTCATCAATCCTCGCCTCTGTTATCTCTCCCCTCTCTACTGCCGCCACAATCGCATCTCGTGCCTCTTTCGCGCTCACCGGCATCAGTAACAGGTCTTCTCCCGCCTCCACCGCCTTTACCGCTATCTCCGCACCAGTATAGCTTTCCGCCACCGCCCCCATATTCAACGCATCCGTCACCGCCAACCCCGCAAAACCTAGCTTCCCCCTCAGCACATCCGTCACCACCTCTTTGTCCAAACTCGCCGGTTCTTCGCTACCATTCACCGCAATATGCCCCACCATCACCATCTCCGCGCCTGCTTCAATCACCCGCCTAAACGGATACAGCCCCACCTTCTCCAGCTCCTCCCAGCTCTTATTTATCACTGGCAACGCCACATGCGAATCCACCGTCGTATCACCATGCCCAGGAAAATGTTTATACGCCGTCCCCACCCCCGCGCTCTCTATCCCGCTCGCCACTTTGAGAGCCATCTTCGCCACTGTCTCCTTGTCTTCACCAAAGCTCCGCTTTCCTATCACCTCATTCGCTGGATTAGAAAACACATCCACGTCCGGCGCAAACGTCAGGTTTAGCCCCAAGCTCCGCACTTCCTCCCCAAGCACCTTCCCTATCTCAAAAGCCAGCTCCTCATCCCCCATCCTTCCCACGTCATACATATACGGCACATCCGTCGCCTCCTTATCCTGCACATACAGCAGCCTCTGCACATTTCCACCCTCTTCGTCCGTCGCTAAAATCATCGGCAACCCCTCTACTCCATACTCCTGTCGCGACACCCTATCAATCTCCACCAGCATCTGCTTCGTCCGCGCAAAAGTCGTAATATTCGGTATCATCAAAATATATCCGCCCGGCCTCACCTCCATCAACTCCTGGTAAAACGCCTCCGTCACGTCCTGCTCCTCGTTCGTCATAATAATCATCTGCCCAATCTTCGTCTCAAGATCCATCTGTTCCATCCACTTCTCCACCGCTTCTTCTACCGACTTATCCTCCACCACCGGCTGCTCCTTCTCTTCCGTCCTCTTCCCGGTCAGTTTCATCACCCCAAACACCCCCGCCGCCACCACGGCCACCCCCAAGATTATCCAAATAAACTTTTTCATACCTTCATTATAGCATTAAAAAAGGCTCCTCAAAGGAGCCTCTAGCTATTCGTTTGTAAAGTACTATTATTTGTTCATTTCCAGATATTCTTCCAGACACAAACCATTGTCCATAATTGCATGTGCAACTTCAGGTGATCCCACAAAGCGAATCTCGAACGGCTCACTCTGTGTTCTAGTCCACTCTTCTTTTCCGAGCGGGTAACGGTCTATAAACCCATAATCCGGCAACAGCTCGTGCAATAGCTTGAATCGTGGTATCGTCTCGCTTCTCTCTTGCGTTTCGACACCCCACAGGTACTTTTCATCTACGCCTTCAAATCTATCCCAAATGTACACCCATATCGTCAGTCCTGTGTTATGATCCGAATGGCCCACCTCGGGCAATTTCCATATCGTCGGCATATTATCCTTATGGCTCTCCATCAAACTCTCATGAAGCCCCTTAGACCAATACCCACTGTACAACTGCACTAACAGCCCTCGCTCCGCGAGCGCTCCCTGTAACCGCACAAATGCAGCATAGGTCGCCTTCTCTACCGGAGTCTCGTCACCATAAACATCTGGCGCCATGACCATCGCTACATATTCTCCACGTTCATCAGTTTCGGTCAAAACTTTATCATACTCACCACCAAACTCATACGTCTGTTCGTCATTTACCAAAATCAGATAATCAAGACCCGGGTTCAGTTCCACGTCAAATCCTTCCGCACTCGCAGTCGCAAACAGCATTGTCGTCAACATCAACACGGCCAGCAAAATCAAACAAATCTTTTTCACAAATATTCCCCCTTCTAAATTATTAAAAAACGAATAGCCTTATACTTATATTATATCACATTTCCCACTAAAAATCAATCTACACCCCTACAATTAGCTTCACGTCCAACTCTTCCAGCACTCTTTTCTCAATCTCCTCCGTTATCTCCGTCAGCTCCCTTACCGTCATCTTCGGATTCACCTCAATCTTCACCGCTCCGCTCACATCCTCCGGGCCATAATCATGCAGCACTAGCTTCGGCACCCCCTTCACCCCTTCCACGCCTCGTATCACGTCCCTCACGCGCCGCACCAGCCTCTCGTCTGCTCTTCTACCAATCAAATCCCCCATTGCCTCACTAATAATTTCAATCGCACTCTTCACAATGAACGCTGCAATTACCACCCCAATAATCCCATCAATCGACACGTTAAACAACATGCTCACCACCGCCCCCACCAGCGTCCCAAACGACAGCGCCGCGTCGAACATCGCATCCACTCCCGTCCCCTCCAGGCTCCTTGACCGTGTCACCTTCCCCACCTTTCGCAAATACCTACCAAATACCAGCTTCACTATCACCGTCGCGGAAATCACCACAATTGATAATGCTGAATAATTCGCCACCTCCGGCCGGCTGATCTTCGGTACACTGGCTAACGCCGCCCCTATGCCCACCGCCAAAATAATCAGCCCCACCCCTATCGCCGCAATATACTCCACCCTACCATGTCCATGCGGGTGTTCCTTATCCGGTTTTCTTCGCGCCAATTTCACGCCAGCAAGCGTCACTAGAGCCGACAACACATCCGTCCCATTATTCACTGCATCCACCACTACTGACACCGAACCGCTCAGCACGCCAATCAAAGTCTTCAGTCCCACAAAAACCAAATTTATCACCACCCCGGCAATACTCGCCCCTACAATTCGCTCATGTCTATTTTCCATGAGCATATTATACCACCCTTACTCTACACTTACAATTTTGCCTTTATTTCCATTCGGCAACACATATTCGTCCCCAGCGCGTTTCCCTAGCAGCGCCTTGCCTATCGGACTCGCATCAGAAATCTTGCCTTCCAGCGGATTCGCCTCCACCGGCCCCACTACAGAATATGTATACTTCTTCCCGCCAAGGCTCACGGTTACCTTTGCCCCCATCCCCACCTTCTCATGTCCGCGATTAGCAATCACTTTTGCATTCTTTAAAATCTCTTCAATCTCCGAAATTCTCGTCTCGTTCAACTTCTGCTCATTTCGCGCCGCCGAATAATCTTCATTTTCGGACAAATCACCAAACGCCCTTGCGGTCGCAATTTTTTCCTTAATTGTCTCGCGCTCCGCGATGCGGTCTTTCAGCTCTTTCTCGAGCTCCGCTTTCCCCTCTTTAGTCAAATCAACGGTTTTCTTTTTCATGTCCCTACGAGTTTACAAACTCGCGGCAAATTTGTCAATACTTTCGCGCCACGTCTTTTCAGTAGCTCTTTCCGTAATCTCCACTTCGCCATTTTCTAGTGTTCTATCAGAGATAATCACCCTATATGGCATTCCCATCAGCTCGCTATCTTTCATTTTCTCGCCAAACCTTGCATCTCTGTCATCCAGCAACATTTCTTCCTCATGCCCTTCATAAACCTTCAGTGCCTCAGCCAGGCCTTTCTCGCCCATCGTCACCACATGATACTTAAACGGCGCCACTTCTTCCGGCCACACTAGTCCCTTTTCATCCGCAAACTTCTCCACAATCACCCCCATCACGCGGCTCACACCAATCCCATAACACCCCATAAACACTGTCTCCGACGTCCCCTCTTTGCTCTGATACTTCAACCCCAGCGGCTCACTATACTTATACTTCAAGGTAAAGATATTCCCCACCTCGGCTCCATTCCCTTCTTCAAACTTCTCGTTCTCCGCTCCCAAATCCTTCAACACTTCCGGCTCAAACACCTCCTTGTTTAGCACCACGCTTTTATCGGCATTATAATACACCGTGTCTTCCCCCACCGGCAACAATGTCTGATACTCATGCGAGTACTTGGAAAACACCCCGCCACTCGCAAAGGTCTCATAAGTATCCGCCCCAATCCCTAATCTATCATAAATCCGCTTATACGCCCCCTCCACTTCCGCATAGATGCGTTTGTGATCTTCTTCATCCGTCGTAAAGCTATAGAGGTCCTTCATTAGAAACTCTCTCGTCCGCATGATCCCCGACTTCGCGCGCAGCTCATTGCGGAACTTCGTCTGGAACTGATATACCAATGCCGGCAAATCCCGATAGCTAGAAATATAATCTCTGAGCAAATTTGTTAACGGCTCCTCGTGTGTCGGTGCCAACCCCAGTTCCCCGCCCGCGGCCAACTCCGTCTTAAACCACACATCCATCTTTTGCGAATCCCACCTATCCGTCTTCTTCCATGGCTCCGGATTTTGCAGCGCCGTCAATTGCATCTCTTCCGCCCCAATCTTATTCAACTCTTCTCTAATCACCCCCTTAATATTCTCTAACACGCGCAACCCTAGCGGCAGATAATCATACACCCCAGCCATCTCCTTATGAATATAGCCCGCGCGTATCAATAATTGCGCATTTTTCGCCGCCTCATCCTTCGGCGCCTCTCTTAAAGTTTTCACAAAAGTTTTCGATAATCTCATAATACCTAGATTATATCATAAAACTATAAAAACGGCCCCCATAAGGGGGGCCTAAACTACTCATCACTCCTTAATAATAATCTCGACTTTCTGTCCACCAATCTCGGTCAGCACCATCTGCAGCGCCAAATCGTCAGCCTGTTCCGCGTATTCCTTAAACACAAACCGCGGCGGCTTGCCAGCATAAATCCGCATCTCGTAGAGCCTCCACGAAGTCAACCCATAGAAGATGTCGCGGAAATATCCGATGTGGTGTCCGCCTTCGGCAAACAGTCCACGCTCTGGCACTTCGGCAAACTTTCCCAAATGGAAACACGCGAGCAATCTGCTCTGGTCGTCCGTCGCCTCATCCGGAAATTCAAACCTCATCCAGTCGCCCTTCGGATCCTTCGCGATTACCACTCTCAGTTCTTTGTCCATAGTCGTCCCTCCCTATTATAATTTAAGAGTATCAGAGTAATAGAAAACAACAAACCGGCCTCCATGACCAGTTCATACTCTTATTATATCACATTTTATCAAAAAAGTAAATACCTTATGTTTTAACAACCTTTTTAGTCACATCAAAGTTCTCCATATAATGTCCCGTCAAGAGACGAGTTTGCGAATAATACGCTGCCGCCGAAGAATACACCAGCGCAATCACCGGCGCCAACAGCCACTGCAACACCATCGCTAACCTCTTGGTCTTGCGATACCGTGCCGGCCGCTCCGGCAACATCCTCAGGCTCATCAATATCGTCACAAAGATGCCCACGCTCGCAATCGTCTGCACCACCGACACCACCATCGGCAGATTAAACACCGTCATTCCTCTATCCGACAAGTTCATAATCATCGGCACCCACCCGCCAAACGCCACAATCGGCGCAATCATCGCCCCTGTCACGTGACTATCCAATAATCGTACAAACTTCGGGAACGTCTTCCAAAACGGCACTTCCCTATTCTTATCAAACAGCAAATTCCCCACATACGCCACATCACTCGCCCCATAATCCCACCGCCGTAGCTGTATAAATTGCGCTTTCAGCGTCGAGCCTATCGTCTCGTCCAGCACTGCATCCTGTCCAATCGGCACTCTCACCGGCACCACATCATAGTTCCCCTTAAAGAAGAAATAGCTACGCCAATACTGATGTCCATCTTCCACAATCGTCCGCTTGCTCCAATAGTTCATATCTTCCAGCGCCGCCAGCGGCTGCGAATGTGAAGCAAAATTCCTGAGCGCATGCGGTCGCATCGTCTGTATTACGTTAAAGAATGAGTTACTTACCGCAATCACTCGCATCGGCGCCGCCGCATCCCAAATATTATTCGTGAACACACACACCGGCTGATAACTCCGATGCTGCCTTGTCTCCCTGTCACGTACGCAATATTCATAAGCTAGCGCATCTAGATACTTCTCGCTCACTCTGTTGTCGCTATCAATCGTCGTCACCATCACCCGCTCTCTGTTAATATGCCTCTGTGCCACATACTTGCTCAGCGCCTCCCCAGCACAACACAGATTTGGCCCCTTCCCCTTTATCTCTCCCCTCAGTCCATCCGGATGCTTCACTATAAGAAACTCTTTAAACGTCCCTTTGAACAAATTTTTTAACTCCTTCGCTGTCTTCTCTATTTCTTCTCCGCCCCGCTCCTCATACCCAAGCACAAAAATTATCCGCTCATTCGGCCAGCTCGTATCTCGCACCGCCTCAATGCTCGGCTTCATCGTCTCTATTCCTTCATTATACGCCACCATTATCACCGCCTGATACATCTCGCTAGGCTTCAGATACTTTTGCTTTGCCTCCGGGTCGCTCGATATTCTCTTGAGATTACGTATGTGTTCAAAAAATTTATACGCACTCGACTCTCTGCTATGCAACCGTTCGTACGCCTCATGCGGATTTTCCAAATCCTCACACCGCTTCCGCCAGTCCACCCTCTCCGCCGCTTTCATCGTATTAAACCCTCCATACGTCCGATACGCAATCCCCACCGCCTTTACTAGCGTTGTAGAAATCACAAAAATCAAATACACCGCCCCAAGAATCGGACTAAAATACGACAGTACAAATAATAATATCACTCCAATATAAGAAATCGCTCCCGGCAAAATCTCCAGGAACCTATATTTTCGAGTTCTCTTCCCCATCGGGATTTCCAAACTCCGTCGCATCAGGCTAAATCTCCCCGAGTAACCTCATCAAAAGCACAAATGCGCCCACCGCTATCATCATAGAAATCATCACTACAGCCATTGCAAACCCCTTCCCCCTCCGTCGAAACGCCTGCACTGCAAACAAATTATGTAGCACCCCCAAAATCACGCCGAGAATCGGGAACACCGCCATCTCTGCCCAACCCCCCGTCCGATATCCACCAGAACTCCATAGCGACAGCGGATCACCTCCAGTAAACTCTCCAATATCCGAATAGCCAATATACATCGTCGTACCCCCCGCCTTAAAATGAAACAACGTATGCAAAACCAATACCATCCCCATCGCAAACAACACCAACATCATCACTAACAGCCCCTTCTCTTCTCGAAAAATCTTCTTCAGCCCCGCTCCAATGTCTTTCATAGTACTTATATTATATCACAGATATTTTCTACTTGAAAAAAGAAAAGAAATAATATATAATTACCCCTAGCTGGACCCGTAGCTCAGTTGGTTAGAGCGCTGCCCTGTCACGGCAGAGGTCGCGAGTTCGAGTCTCGTCGAGTCCGCCAGAAAATAAAAAATAAGTCCTGAAAGGACTTCTTTTTTATTTTCTAATGTTATCTTGACGAGAAACGAACGTAGTTCGTCTTTACAACTATAAACTTTTTATGCTATACTTAAATTAATATTAATAAACGGAGTTAAATATCAAATGAACACGGTTACATTAACCCAAAATGAAGCCATCGCCGCTGGCGGCATCATTGGTGGCATCTTTGCCACTGCCGGCATCTTTATCTTGGCTGTCTACATCTTGCTCATCGTCGCCTGGTGGAAAATTTTCACCAAAGCTGGCGAAGCAGGCTGGAAGTCTATCATCCCTATCTACAACATCTACGTCTTCTGCCGCATCATCGGCATCAACTTCTGGATTTACGCCTTTGGTATCCCCATTGTTCTCTCCATCCTTTACACCGTAGCCGTTGGCAACGCTGCTGATGCCAGCCAGCTCACCACCTTTGGCACCATCATGACTATCGTGTATGTCGCCTACTATATCTTCCTCGACATCTACACCGCCATCAAGCTCGGTGATGCCTTCAAGAAAGGCGCCGGCTTCAAGATTGGTCTAGTCCTCTTGCCGAACATCTTCCTACTCATCCTTGCCTTCGGCTCCGCCAAATACGCTGGCAAAAAAGCCGTCGAGAAAAAATAATCTCAAATAGATTATTACAAAAATCCCTCGCCAAGCGGGGGATTTTTTGTTATACTATACACAGTTGCGGGTATCGTATAACGGCTATTATGTATCCTTCCCAAGGATGAGACGAGGGTCCGACTCCCTCTACCCGCACCAGTAGTACATAATATCTCTGATTCCCTCGCGCTTAGTTGCGAATTAGAATTGCCTAAGTCGGTGCTTTCTCCGAGCGCCGCGCGATATCTGATCGAGCAAGCGAGGAAAAGTGCCGAATTAGGCAATTCTAAACGCAAATAAGCCGATGTAGCTCAGTTGGTAGAGCAGCTCATTCGTAACGAGCAGGTCACAGGTTCAAGCCCTGCCATCGGCTCCATTTTTATTGCCCTTATTTATTGCCCAAGTTCTGGCAAACTAATATATTCTTTTATCAATCCCGCCCCAGAAAGCTCCGCAAACCTCTTCTCAAACTCAGTAAATTTAACATATAGCGACACATAGTTCACCTGTGTATCCGTCTTCTCTAGCGTCTTCACAAAATAATACCCATCTCCATTGCTAGATAGAAACCTCCCCGACACCTCCCCAGGCTTCAGCGAACTCGCCACCCCGCTTCTCCCCCCATCCACATTTTTATTGTCTATCAGCCCGCCCGTCGCGCCAAACTCCACCTTTTCCTTCATCTCGTCTCTCACTTGGTCAAAATTTCCACCATTCGCGGCCAGCTTTGCCTCCACCTCTTTCGCCACCTTCTCTGCGGCTGTATCAATTTTTTGTTCAACCTTGCTACGCATTAGCGACAGATAGAGCATCCGCTCGTATTCGTCTTTGTCTAACCCAAAATTCGTGTTCAGGACCTTCAGAAAGCTCTCTTCGCTTCGCTCTGCTCCGCCCACCTTCCGATGCTCATCAAACGCTTTCGCAATCTCCTCTTTGCTCACTTCCACCCCCAGCTCCTTCCCCAGCTTCAATGCATAGGTCAGCCTCTCCGCCTGCGTCAATGCCTGACGCTTATATCCATCTTCCACCGCCCCAAAATCCTCTTCTTTCGTCTCAAACGCTGACTGCTGATCTAGCGCCGTCAAACTACTTCGCACCGTCATCAAATAATCAGAAAACCGCACCTTTTCTCCATCCACGCTCGCCACAGGCACCGGCACAACGCGAGAAATCCGATACATAATATCCCCCATATCCTGGAACTTATACAGCGCCGCCCAGCCGGCCACTACCAGCAGCACCACCCCCACCACTGCGATAATCACTGTATTAATCACCAGCTTATGCTTCGCATATTGCAACGGATATTTAAACTTCCGCCCTCTAGAAAGCACTTCTTCCCTGCGCTCTTCTACCTTCTCTTTCTCGGTCTTGCGCTCTTTATCATTCTTGAGTTTCAATTTCAAATTCATATCTCCATTATATCACAAGGCTATGGTATAATATAGCCACAGCTCGACCACCGTTTCTCGTCTTTTACATTTTTAAGCAGAGCGGAAGTAGATTTTTATCGAACTCGAGCTGTTTTATAAGCGGCTCGGTAGCTCAATTGGATAGAGCAGTTCCGTCCTAAGGAAAAGGTTGCGCGTTCAACTCGCGCCCGAGTCACCAAAAAAGCTCCTCTAAGAGCTTCTTTTTATAAATCGAATCATCTCAGATACAAAACAAGGGAGTGCCCCGGCAGAAACCCGCCGAGGCATAAAGTGCTCAACATCTACTAGACTAAATTGAATCTGGGTCAAAGCTATCATCAGCTTCACCCTCTGTTTCCGTTTCCGGTACATTGTGATTGTCATCGCCAGCCGGCGGCGGGTTCAAATCCTCGCGAATCGGTGTCGCTGCCGGTACTTGGCAGACTTCCGTCGGCCTCACCTCTGCCGTAGGCACTGCCGTTGGCGCCTCCGTAGGCTTTGGCGTCGGAGTTACCGGCGGAGCTGGCGTCGACTCTACATGGTCAGTCGTATGCGGGTCTTCCGAATTCTCCGGATTTGTCGGACCTCCGCCTATCGGCGCATCCGATTCCGTCGGCCTCTGTCCCGGGTCCTTAGTCGGACGCGGAGTAGGTGTCGGCGGCGGAGTAGGCGTAGGAGTCTCTGGCACCGGTGTCGGTGTAGGCGGAGGCGTCGGGGTAGGTGTATGAGGTGGCGTGGGCGTAGGCGTAGGCGGCGGAGTAGGCGTGGGTGTTACCTCTGGCGGAGGTGTAGGTGTCGGCGTCACTTCTGGTGGCGGCGTCGGAGTATCCTTCGACTTCGTGCCTTTTTTCCACTTCCAAGTTGCGCCTTCATCCATATTCACCCAAGCTCGCTGCGCAGAATCTTCTCTTTTCGCTCTCGCGTCTTTCAAAGTATTCAGCCAGCCCTGCTCTTCAGAGACAAAGTTTTTCCCTGTCTTATCAAAATAAGTCAGAAGCAAATCTTTTTCCTCTAAGACCTTATCGTCATCACCATTCAATCTACCATGAAGTTCTGGACACGAATCGCTTTCGCTCATCGATCGCATATAATTCTCCAAATACCAATCCGTTGACGCCTCAATGCGTCCACCGTCTAGCTGGTCAAAGAAATACGTCAGAGTCTCATTTACCACTCGGTCGTATTCGTCCGGCTCGCTAGCATTCAGCTCCATCGCCATCTGGTTTTCCTCCTCCAAACTCTTCGGGGTAATCATCCCCATCTGAGTCCGCAGGCGAATCACCTGATGACCACTTTTCACGAGCTCCATCAGCCAGTTCTGCGTCTTTTCCGCATACGTCTGCCCAGGAATCGGGGGTCCATAGGACTCTTCCGTCTCCTTCGGCTCTTCTGCATACCACGGGTCGTCTTCCGGGAAGTATCCGCCGCTATAACTAAATCTCTCCAGCGTTAGTTTCTCACCGTCAGCCATAAAGCTCACAGTTTCTCCGCTAAAGATAATCTCGCCATGCAGCTCCTCTTCCTCAGATTCCTCATCCGGCTCCTCTGTCGGGACCACTTTGGGTTCCCGCGCTGGGGGCTCGGTCGGTGCCTGTGGAGGCACCTCCGTGGGCGCTTCTGTTGGTTCCGGCGTCAAGTAGACAATCTTCTCCACAACTTTTTCCGTCACAATTACTTGCGGCGTCATCGTCGGCGTCGGCTCAGCAGTCGGCTCTGTCGCCACCACAGTCTTGGGTGCGCTCAGTGCCGCCTGCTGGTCAAACCAACCATGCCAGTTCGTAGAGATTAGCCACGCCAGCCCAAAAGCCAGCGCCACCGCGAGAATCGCAATCAGCCACTTCCACCAGCCAAACCTCTTACCAAACGATTCCTCGTTCTCAGGCTCCGGCTGTGGATAATGTCCATACGGCTCATACTCGGGTGTTTCTTCGTCCGGCACATGATAGACCGGCGCTCTCCTTGGTGTTACGGGCGTCGCATCGTCATAGCGCATCGTCCGTCTTCTTCTCCTTGGGCTTTGATTTTCCATAAATTTCCCCTCCTTAAATAGATTAAATTAAAGCCACTAGTCTTTGTAGATGCCCAGACAATGCGTTTGTGCCTGGGATGATTCGGTTTTAACGTCCGTTTATATTTGGTTTTAGAGGTTTTCGCCTCTGTTTTACCGCCCAAATCTAAACACTTCCATTATAGCACAAAATGTCATTTTTGTCAAGGTTATGCTAAGAGGTGTACCTCTAAAGCTCCTATGTTTGCATTTCCGCACTAAAAAGTGTTATAATACCCTGAAAAGGAGTTTACAAAATGGGAAAAGAAAAAGATTTAATCCAACGTAGCCTAGTCGTCCTCAAGCCCGACGCCGTCCAGCGCGGCCTCGTCGGCGAGATTCTCCAGCGCTTTGAGCGCGTCGGCCTCAAGATTGTCGGCATGAAAATGGTCAAACCTAGCGAAGACCACTACCGCGCTCACTACGAAGATATCGGCCAGATGATTACCCGCCGCGGCGAACAGGCCTTCCACTACAACGTCGCCTACATGATGACCGGCCCCGTTATCGCCATGGTTCTCGAAGGCGTCGAATGCGTCCCTCTTGTCCGCAAAATCGTCGGCCCGACCGAGCCCAAATCCGCTGAAATGGGCACCATCCGTGGCGACTACTCCCACATGTCCTTCGGCTACTCCGACGCCAAAGGCATCGGTGTCCCGAACCTCATTCACGCCTCTGGCTCTCCCGAAGAAGCCAAAAAAGAAATCCGCCTCTGGTTCGACGACAGCGAACTCTACGATTACTCCGACTTGAACGAAAAATACACCCGCTAACACTCCAAATCTCCCTTAAAATCAAAGGGAGATTTTTGTGCTATAATACTCTTATGATTACCGAATCGACAGACATCAATTCGCTCATCGACGATTTTCTTGAACACCTAGAGGTAGAAAAAGGCCGCTCCAAAAAAACCATCGAAAACTACCGCCTCTACCTCTTTCGCTTTTACGAAATCTGTTCAGAAATTCTAGGAAAAGACGACATTAAGCCCGCAGAAATCGACGCCGAACTCCTCCGCAAATACCGCCTAAAGCTCAACCGCTACACGAACGACGTTCGAGATGAAGGCCTCTCCGCCCTCACTCAGGCCTACCATCTCATCGCCCTGAGAGGCTTCCTCAAATATCTCACCAGAAGAAACATCAAAACCCTCGACCCTTCTCTCGTCGACCTCCCTCGTGCCGTCAAAAAACAAGTCACCTTCCTCCACTTCGACGAAGTCGAAGATTTATTAAACGCCATTCCTAGCGACACCGAATCCGGCCTTCGCGACCGTGCCATCATCGAACTCCTCTTCTCTGGCGGCCTTCGCGTCTCCGAACTTGTCGGTTTGAACCGCGATAGTATCAATCTCGACCGCCGCGAGTTCATTGTCCGTGGCAAAGGCAAAAAAGACCGCCCGATTTTTATCAGCGAAGCCGCGGCTAACGCGACCCGCGACTATCTCGCAGTCAGAAGCGATTCCCTCCCCGCCCTCTTTCTCAACAACTCTCGCCATCTCAACACCGTCGATACGTCCGGCAACTTCCGCCGTCTCACCCCTCGCAGTATCCAGCGCATCATCGACCACTACGCCAAACTCGCCGGCATCACCAAGCACGTCACGCCACACACTTTACGCCACTCTTTCGCCACCGACCTCCTTATGAACGGCGCTGACCTTCGCTCTGTTCAGGCCATGCTCGGCCACGCCAACATCAGCACGACCCAAATCTACACCCACGTCACCGACCCCCATCTCCGCGAGATTCACGAAAAATTCCACTCCGAGCTAAACTAAAGATTCATCGCTAGCGTACTCAGTAGCGGCTCCGCAAAGGCAAAAATCACCACAAACGCCACCACTAGAAATGGCCCAAACGCCATCTTCTTTTTCTTCTGCGGCAACATCGCCACCGCCCCTAAGAAATTCGCCAGGAATAGCTCTACCAGCGCCAATTGCCACTTCCCCAAAATCAACCCAATTGCTAGGCACAACATCCAATCCCCTCCCCCCACCAGCTTCTCCTTCGAGAAGAAATACAACAAATAATACGTCCCGGCAAGGAGCGCCACGCTTCCCAAAAGACTCAACCAATCCCCTCCCCTCACTAAACTCAAAACCGCATACACCGCCCCCATCACAATCACATAAATCAAAATCCCCACTGGCATCTCCCCCCACTTTCCGTCATACACCGCAAGTATCATCATCCCTATAAACGCCGCCAGCACTGCCACCATTCCCCCCAAGTTCAATGATCCAATAAACTCCAGCACCCCCGCATCATCCGCTCCCACCGTAAACTTCCAAGCTACTAGTCCAAACCCCACTGCCCCCAGCACCTCCGCCAAAATCTCCGCTCGGCCAATCTTCGCCCCACATTTCCGGCACTTCCCTCTCTGCACCAACCACGAAATAATCGGAATATTCTCATACCACCTCAACTTATGCCCGCACTTAATGCAGACACTTCTCTTCCCTGGGTCCTTCTTCCCTTCCTCCTTCAGTCTAATCCTCCACGCCTGACAACACGCAAAGCTCCCAAACGCCGCCCCAATCAGCGCAAGAAACACAATCAAAATAACTCTATAATAATTCATAAGCTTATTATACTATAATCAGCTCAATTTTGGATGAAATTCAAGGAAGCGGGAGTAACGGAGCGAACCGTACTTAAAGGTACGGAGAGCGAGTAACGCATCCGCTGACGAAGAAGTTCGCCAAAATTAGCTGATTGAGGATACCAAGGAATAAATAGGTAGAAGCGTACCAGCAATCACGATACCAATAAGACCTGCCATAATCACCATGAGGAACGGCTCAATCATCGTAGATATATTCGCAATCTTCTCATCTAGCTCATTCTCATACACTTCCGCCGCCTTGCCAATCATCTCATCGATTTTACCTGACTGTTCACCAATATTAATCATCTGCGGCACCAGCGGCAACACATAGTCAAGGTCCTGCACGCTTTCCGACAACGCTTTACCCGACTTCACCTTCTCGGCCGCCGAATCAAATTGCTCCTGCATGTAATAATTAGACGTCGCTCGCGCAGAAATATGCATCGCATCAAGCATCGACACGCCCGTACCTAGCAGCATCTCCATCGTCCGGCAAAAACGGTTCATATACAAACGTTGGAACAAACCGTTAAACACCGGCACATTCAATTTCATCAACGCAAATGTTTTCTTCCCCGCCGCCGTCCGGCGATAAGTCCTAATTCCATACACCGCCAAGCCAAGAATAATCACCACCACATACCACTTCGTAGAAAAGAAGTCGGAAATATTCACGAGTACTTGCGTAATCCCCGGCAGCTCCTTATTCATGTCTGTATATAGCTTCCGCACTTCCGGCACCACTAAGACCATCATAAAGGCAAGCACCGCAATAATCACCACAAAGATAATCCCCGGATACACCATCGCTCCGCGAATTTTAGAAATCATGCTCGAGTCCTTCTCATCCTGCGTCGCTAGTCGCGCCAACGCCGTATCGAGCGTACCCGACATTTCACCAGCGGACACGAGAGAAAGATACACATCATTAAACACATCTGGATGTTGTGACAACGCATCCGACAGCGACTTACCTGCCTCCACGCTTGCGGTCACATCTTCAATCACTGCCTTCATTGGCTTTGACGTCGACTGCTCTGCCGCCGTCTTTAGCGACCGAGACATCGGCAAACCTGCACCTATAAGTGTCGCAAACTGCCGCGTAAAGATAATCCGATCTTTCGTGCTAACTTTGTTCTTTATTTTCGCAATAATGCTTTTCTTATCTTCTTCTTCAATCTTCTCCGGAATATAACCTTGCTCAACCAAGAGCTTCCCTGCCTCGCGTTCACTGTCAGCCTGAATCACGCCGGAAACGGTCTTGCGCGTCGCCTTTTCAGTCGCTTTATAGTTAAACCTCTTCATTCTTAGCCTCTCGCCAATCTATCAAAGTTTTCTACATCCACCGCAAAGTCGCGCGCATCGTTATACGATACCGTTCCGCTCTTCACTAACTTCGCCAAAGTCGCGTCCATCGTCTGCATACCCGCGCTCGCACCCGTTTGAATCATCGAGTCAATCTGGTGCGTCTTACCATCACGTATTAGTGACCGAATCGCCGAGTTCGCTACCATAATTTCCGCCGCCGCAATTCGCCCACCACCAATCGTCGGCACTAATCTCTGTGCACAAATCGCCATCAAGATATTAGAAAGCTGCGAACGTACCTGTGGCTGTTGATGCGCCGGGAACACGTCAATCATACGGTCCACCGACTGCGCCGCCGAGTTCGTATGCAACGTCGCCAGCACCAAGTGCCCTGTTTCCGCAATCGTAATCGCCGAAGAAATCGTCTCTAGGTCGCGCATCTCACCAAGTAGCACCACATCCGGGTCTTCACGCAAAGCCGAACGCAACGCTGCCGAGAATGAGAAAGTATCATAATGCACTTCCCTCTGCACCACCACCGATCGTTGCGACTTATGCGTAAATTCAATCGGGTCTTCAATTGTCAAAATGTGCAAAGCCTTCTCGCGATTGATTTTGTCTACAATCGCCGCCAAAGTCGTCGACTTACCAGAACCCGTCGGGCCAGTCACTAGCACGAGCCCTCTAGGATAATCCGCAAAGTTCTCCACTACGCCCGGGAGCCCCAGCTCCGCAATCGTTTGGATTTTATTCGGAATCAAACGGAACGCACAAGCGAGATTCCCTCTTTCGTGGAAAGCATTCGCACGAAAACGCCCCAGCTCACCAAACGCGAACGAATAATCAAACTCTTTATCTTTCAACAAAATCTTCTGCTGCGCCTCGTCCAACGTCGCGAACACCAACTGTTCAATCATCGGCGGCGTCAACACTGGCTGATTCGCAATCGCAATCAACTGCCCATCAATACGCAAAATCGGCGGCAACCCCACCTGAATGTGTATATCCGAAGCATTCTTCTTAATACACTCTTCCAGCAAAGTTTCAATTCTAGGCCCACTATTTTCCATAATTTTATTTTACCATAACCTTTTTAATTTTTAAACCTTATTACGCCAAGTCAGACGCCACGCGGTCCACCTCCTTAATCGTCGTAATACCAGACAGCGCCTTCAGCATCCCATCTTGCCGCATCGTAATACATCCCTTCGCCTTCGCCACCTTCATAATGTCGCCCGCCGTCGCTCGCGCCACAATTAGCTTCTGGATATCTTCATCCACTTCAATCGCCTCATACAAACCAGCACGCCCTACATAGCCACCCGGCGCTTCTTTCGTCTCCACGCCTTTCACCAGCGAATACCCCTTCGGATTTACCACCGGTAGTCCCGGATAGCCCAAATCTTCCGACAAGCTCGGCACTTCTTGCTGATTCTTCGGCAACACCTTCCCTAGCACGTCATTTAGCTCTTTCGTTTCCATCTCGCTCGACTGATAAATCTCTTTCTTGTCCGACACCCGTCGCACCAACCGCTGGCCAATCACCGTATTCAGCGTCGAAGCAATCAAGAACGGCTCAATACCCATATCTAGAAGACGTGGCAAAATACCCGCCGCCGAGTTCGTGTGTAGCGTAGAAAACACCAAGTGGCCCGTCAGCGCCGCCTGCACCGCCAGGTTCGCCGTCTCCGAGTCACGAATCTCACCCACCATCACTACGTCCGGGTCCTGACGCAAAATCGATCTGAGCCCCGATGCAAACGTCAGCCCCGCATCCACATTCACCTGGATTTGGTTCACGCCATCCATCTTATACTCCACCGGGTCTTCTAGCGTCACGATGTTTATCGCTTCACTCTTGATTTTCTTAATCAACGCATATAGCGTCGTCGACTTACCAGAGCCCGTCGGACCCGACGTCAATATCATCCCGTTCGGTTTCCCAATACCAGTTAGCACCGCTCTAAGCGCCCGGCCGGTCATACCCATCTTTTCCACTTCCATCGCCGTACCCGACTTATCCAAAAGACGAATTACCACCTGCTCACCCCACACCACCGGAGAAATTGCGATACGCAAATCAATTTCTTTATCATCCACCGCCACGGTAAACTGACCATCCTGCGGCACGCGGTGTTCATCAATTTTGAGGTTAGACAAAATCTTTATACGCGACACTAACGCCGGCTCAATCGCCTTCGGTAGTTCCATCACTTGCCTTAGCACACCATCGATTCGGCATCGAATCACCAGCGAATTCTCTAGCGGCTCAATGTGAATATCCGAAGCCTTCGACTTCGCCGCATAGTCAAGAATCGTCGTTAACGCCTTAGAAATCGGCGAGTCCTGCGTAATCGTCTTTACATTTGCACTACGCTTCTGCGCCTGCTCTTCCTGCGACGTTTGTGCCGCCTTCTTCACGCTAGAAAAGTCGCTGCTATATTGAATCAAAATCGCACGGATTCCATCTTCGCTCGCCATCACCGTCCGAATCGGCTTCTTCACGAGTGTCGCGAGATAATCCGTCGCTTGCACGTTCGTCACATCCAACATCGCCACCGTCAATCTACCGTCTGCCACAGACAGTGGCACCGCCATACTGCGCTCTGCCACATCCTGCGGCAAGTTCAATAGCACATCCTGTTCAATCTTCACATTCTTAAGATTCACATACGGCACCTTCATTACACTCGCCGTCGCGTGTGTAATAGTTTCGCTCGTCGTCAACTTTTGGGAAATCAACGCCGCCAAAATCGGCTGCTTAGACGCTTCCACACTTTGTCTTAGCGCCGCTACCTTCTCCGCATCAAGCAACCCCTCTTCCTGGAGTAACGCTACAACTCTTTCTTGTATATCTTTCGTTAAGAGCGCCATTTCTAGCTCCCCGAAACAGTCTCTTGTCTCGCCGCCGCATCCGACGTGTTAGTAGTACTGTTCTGCTGTTGCTTATACTGGTTCACATCATCTTCCACCGCCTGCCGCTGCTCAGCTGTCGTGCCACTCGCATATCCCTTCTCGTCGTTAATCGCTTCATTTTCGTCGTTGCTCAACCCACCATTTTCCTGCAAATAATCACTTTCAGTCTGCCCAGTGTCGGTCTCCATCGCGTCCATGCCGCAATCTTTACGCTCTTGCTCGTTCAAGATACCATCTTGGTCTTGATCCACGCAGGAGCCAATGTAAACTTCCACCGTCGGATTCACCGCCGCCGCGTTAAAAATCTCCTCGTTCGGCGCTTTCAGCTCACTACTCACTTCATTTAAATATTCAAACCTCACGGTTTTAGTTTTTGGGTCGCCCAAAATCGAATTCACCGCAAAGTATGCTATCGCCGTCACTAAAATCGCCACAAATCCTACAGTTATATAATCAGACGTTTTCATTATTGCGCAGCCTCCGTTGCAGATGTATTTTTCACGACTCGGCCATCCCCACGCACTTCTTCAATCGCTTCATTGAGTACCGCCGGCTCCGTGTAGAACGCCTCGGCGCTTGCTTCTACTTTCAAGATTTCTCCGCTCATTTCAATCCTTGCCGTCTTCACGTTAATCTCGCGAATCGACTTCTCCAAATTGTCCAGCACTTTCATCGTAGTATTAGTATTTGCCTCAATCTCTAGACTCACAGAAATCGAGCCAATCCCTGGAATCGAACTTTCATCTTCCGTTCCCGGCGTAATCCCATCCGGCTCGTATTCAGAAATTTGAAAAATCTTGTTCAAGCTCGCACCTAACGCCAATGGGTTCGCCGTTGAAGGTAACGCATCCGGAATCACACGCAGTGCCGAACACATACCAATCATCTGTAGATAATTCTCTTTGTCTTTATCGTTCGTCGCGTTACTATACCTTTCAAACATCCACTCAAAACTTCGCTTTTGCCCCGTCGAAGTATCATAGCAAATAGAAAGCCCTTTCCTGCCCACGCTTTCCAACGCTTCGTTTTGGGAAAGATTCATAATCACATTGTAGCGCAACGTTCCTGATAGATACTTAAGGTCAATATCATTAGGCTCGCAGCTCTTTAGCTCCGACTCATTATAGACGCCGTCTCTTGCACTTGGTGCCTTGCAAACACCAATGCTACTAATTGCCGAGCTATAGCCTTTAATAGCCTTATCCTTCTCAGAAATCACTTTACTGTTAAACTTGATATACTTCAAGAAATACACAGAAAACACCAAGCACACACCCAGTATCAACGCCGCCGCGGCTACCGCGCCCAGCATCATTTGCTGTGCTTTGCTGATCTTTAATCTTTTTCCGATTGCATTATCTTTCTTCGCCATATCTCCTCCTATTCACTTCCCTCCACTGCTCTAGCACGCTCCGCAAACATATCGCCCACTTGCATAAACGAATCTGTCACGTTCTGACGACCGCTCGGCGTAATGGTAATCATATGTTTGTTGTTAAAGCTAAACACTTCCGGGTTAATATGCAGCACCGCGCTGAACATCAACACTAGCTTACCACCCGCTTGCTTACCGTTGGAAGAGTTATTAATCTCGATTCCGTCCGGCGACATGTCGCAGTCATTCGTACTGCTCCAATTCACTGTACTTCCAGACTCGTTACCACTATAGCTGATGCATTGGCTCTCAAAATGTTCAATATTAGAAATCGTCCCACCCGTATCCATATAACCTTTTCTATACCATTCCGAGAATTGCGGCGTGCGGAAAATCTTCACCAAATTCACGCCATCCGCCGGTTGCGACAAATCCACGTTCTGAATTTGCATCGCATCCACAGTCTCATTATTCAAATCATTTCCATCATCCGACTCCTGAGCTACTTTAGACGGGTCGCAACCTTCCACGCCCTTCGCCCAAATCGCATAAATGTTCCCGTTGCTATCTCTAAACGGCGCCCCACTCGTACTCGACTCAAAGATACACATCGTCGGGATCGCTTCCCCGTTCTTGTCAACATAGCGACCGTAATCATATTTCATCAACGTAATCGACTTTTTAAACGACTCCAGCACGCGGTAGTCGATGCCATCCGTCGTCGCACCCGCATCCGCCTGGCCATCAAACGTCAAATCCGACGTCAACATATTCACATCCAACGAAGAAATTTTAATCTCGTCGTCGTTCTCTTGCTCCAGCAATGAATGCAGCACCGTAAACACGCGCGATAGCATCTTCTTATTTTCACTAATCGTCTGCAAATCCGACAACTGCTTCTGCACCGTCAATAGCTCATCCAGCCCATCATACTTTTCAATCGTGCTCGACATTAATTCTAGCTTGTCATCCTGGCCATTCATCTTCAAATCCTGCCCCACTTTCACGCCCATCAATATCAACACCAGCCCCGCCGCAATCGCCGACACTGCCGCTGCTGCAAAAAACACCACATTGCGCTTCTTTTGCGCTGCAATCATCTGAGCTTTTACATCAGGAACGAGGTTAATCTCAAACATTACGCATTACTCCTCTCCGCCAAGCCAATCGCCACTGCAAATTCACTTGCAACATTGATTAGCGCATTCTGCTGCTCAGGCGACACGCGCACCATTTGCCACGGATTACCCTGCATTGTTGGCACGTCTGTCTTCGCCTCGATATACTCAGCGATAAACGGAATAATTTCTGCAAAACCAGACAGGATAATCCCGCCCACTTTCACATTCGTGTACTTCCCCTGGAAGAACAGCACCGACTTCGTGAGTTCCGATGCAAACGCTTCCAGCGTCGAGTCGAGCGCCTTAAACACTTGGCCTTCAATCTTATCCTGCGCCAAACCGAACTTCAGAATAAACTGTCTCGCCTGATCCTCGCGTACCGATAGCGCCCCCGCCACTGTCTTTACCAATGCGTCAAATCCGCCGGGCACCGAGCGCACCAATCTTGGCGCACCATGGAATACCACCACCAAATCCGTCGATCTTTCGCCTAAATCCACAATCATCCGCGCATCCACCACACCTGCCGGCATCAACGCACGCGCCATCGCCAAAGGCTCTGGCTCCATCGCCACCACATTCAACCCCATCCCCTCAACTTTCTCTAGCAAGCTCTCAGCATAATCCACTGCTGTCGAAGACACCAATACCTCGGCTTTCGCCGGGTCGTTAGGTGAAGGCCCTAATACCACAAAGTCCGCCTTCGCTTCATCTACTGCCATCGGAATATATTGGTCAAGCTGATACTTAATTGTCTTTGCAAGGTCTTTCGGGTCTTGATTGTCTACTTCCACCACGGTCGTAAACGTCTTCCCTGCCGGCATCCCTAGTGCGATATTTTTCGTCCGAATCCCCGCCTGATTTACCGCAGTCAAAATAATGTCTTGGAACTTCTTCTTCCCCGCCTCCGAAGAATCTTGCAAGGTTTTCTCATCTACTGGCACATAAGCATAGCGTTGTAGGCTCCAACCATGCTGCTGGTCACCTCCTAGCTGTACGATACGAATCGAAGTCGTACCGACATCCATCGCGAAGAAATCGCCCACTCCTTGTAATAATTTCATATTATATATTATATGCTTGTGTTTATTTTTTTGCAAGCGTCAAGTAATAAAATCTCTCCAGGTTTCCGTTCTTCCCCGCCAAAGTATTGTCTCGTTTGTTTTTCACAATGAACCCATTTTGCATCAGCCACTGTTCAAATTTTTTAATAATCTCTCTCCGCATCTTTTCATTCTTCACCACCCCTCGCCAAAGTTGCTTCTCCTCTGCTTCAAACTGCGGCTTCAGCATCACCAAAAACTCCGTCCCGACACTCGCCAAGTTTTCTTTAGCATAGACGAGAACCCCAGTGAGGCTGATAAATGACACATCAGCAAGTATCACATCGATTTTCTCGTCTGTCCTAAACTCAAAAATATCCGTCTTTTCATGTAGCTCTATTCTCGGATCAAACCGTAGTGGCGCTTTCATTTGCTTCGTTCCCTTCTCCACCGCCACCACTTTCTTCGCGCCTTTACTCAGCGCATACTCCGTAAATCCCCCAGTCGAGCTCCCAATATCCAACACAATCTTATCCTTAAACACAAAATGAAATGCACTAGATGCATTTTCTATTTTGTGTTCAGCACGAGATACTACCATAATAATTCTAGAAATTGCTCAGGATAGATGAGATACAAGGAAGCAGGAGTAACGGAGCGAACCGTACTTAATGGTACGGAGAGCGAGTAACGCATCTGCTGACGCAGTAGCTCGCTATCCTGTGCAATTTACTTACTTTTTGCGCTCTCTATACGCATAGGTTTCAGTATCAATACTTACAATATCACCTACTTTAATAAACGCCGGCACCTTCACTACCACACCCGTCTCCAGCGTCGCGTCTTTCGTAATTGAAGTCGACGTATCACCCTTCACGGCTGTTTCAGTATAAGTAACGGCCAGCCAAAGATTTTTCGGCAAAACGAGGTTAATCGGTGTTCCATTATAAAACTGAATTTCCATCTCATCACCGTCCTTCATAAAATCTTTTGCATCGCCCACCATATCAGCCATCAGCTCATACTGTTCAAACGTCTCCGGGTCCATGAAATAAAACTTTTCATCATCACGGTAGAGATATTGTACTTTGCGCGTTGTCACTTCCGCCGGTTCAATCTTCTCCTGACCCTTAAAAGTCTTCGGAAGCAACGCACCCGTAATCAAGTTTTTGACTTTCACATTCACGATGGAACCACCGCGCCCCATCACTTTCTGTGAATACTCAACCACCTTATACGGCTGCCCGTCCAGCGTTATGAGCACATTTTTCTTTAAATCAGTTGGTCCATACATAATAAGACCTCCTTAATTTGCACTTACGAATGGTAACAACGCTAGATGTCTAGCTCTTTTAACTGCAACAGCTAATTGTCTTTGCTGCTTCGCAGTCAAACCCGTGCGAGCCCCTGCTTCAATCCTACCATAAGGGTCTAGGAATTTCTGCAGAGTCTTGACATCTTTATAGTCAAAATAGATATTAGAGTCAACTTTAACTCTCCTCATATTTCTCCTTTATTAAGTTTTAATTAAAATGGGATTTCAGATAAATCAATCTCTTCGTCACCATTGCTGACAGGAGCCTCCTCTACGGGAGTCTCTTCCTTAGCGGCGCTTCCGCCACCAAAGTTTCCGCCATTATACCCACCACTATTGCGGTCATTGTTTGCAGGCCCAGTAAAGTTAAAATCTTCCACCACAATTTCCACCCGGCTACGCTTCTGTCCAGTATTCTTGTCTTCCCAGCTTCTTTGGTCTAGCCGTCCAGACACGAGCACACCCGCACCTTTCTTGGCATATTGGCCAATCATTTCACCGAGCTTACCCCAAGCCGAGCAGTCGATAAACGACACTGACTCTTGTTGAGTTCCGCTCGAATCTTTGAAGACTCTATTCACCGCCACGGAGAACGAGCATACACTCGCCCCATTAGGGGTGGTCCGAAGTTCCGGGTCTCTTGTTAAGTTTCCAGTGATAATAGCTTTACTAAAGCCACGCATAAATTATTCCTCCTCAGTTTTTTCTTCTTGTGCTTCTTGCTCTTCTTCTGCACGAGCTGCACGACGTTCCGCTCTCTTGGCCTCAGCCTTGAGTTTACGTTCGTCCACCGCCACAAGCAGATAGCGCAAAACTTCGTCAGTAATGTTCAATACGCTAGAAATCTTTGCTGGGGCTTCTGCCGGCAGCTCTGCCTCTAGGTAGTAATAGACCGCATAATCTTGACCTTTAATGGTATAAGCAAGGCGTTTCTTGCCTTCGTTGGTCTCTTTCGTGACCTTACCACCATTGGTGTCAATCAAGTCTTTCACTTTACTGACCACTGTTTCCGTATTCATCTCAAGATCCGGATGAATCAGGAAAGTAAGTTCGTATTGTTTCACGATTTGCTCCTTTGGTTAACGGGAATGCGACTAAATCCACTCCCTGAGTTAATATTGCACTAATTATATCATACGTTCGCCAAATTGTCGAACTCTTCCATGGATTTGATTAGCATATCTCTAGGCTTATTTCCATTCTGCGGGCCAATCACGCCAATCTCCTCAAACCAAATCGCGAGTCCGCTCACAAACCCATGCCCCTTTCCTAGATACGTCTGCAACATTGCTGTCGAGAACTTACCCTTAGAAATAGAGATTTCTACCGCCTTACGCACCACTGGGTCATTCGGGTCATACTTTCGCCCCAAGTCGCCAAACGCCCCGCCATCACTCGGCCCCATGCCCTTAATTTGCACCGGCTGCGCAATTACATCCGGATTATACTCCGGCGGTCGCTGTTTCCTCAAGAAATCTGTCAAGTTCTTTACGTCGCCATTCCCTTTATCATCTTCATACATCCACGCACCCTGAATCCTCCGCGGCTTCCCCATCATTTCCGTCGTCAACATTAGCATATCACCTTTACCGAGCAACTTCTCCGCTCCACCTTGGTCTAGCATAATCCGTGAGTCAATTTGGCTCCCCACCGCAAAGGCAATCCTCCCCGGCACGTTCGCCTTAATTAGACCCGTAATCACCTTCACTTCCGGACGCTGGGTTGCCAGCACTAGGTGAATCCCCGCCGCACGACCTTTCTGCGCAATTCGCACAATCAACATCTCCAGGTCTTTCCCAGCCATCATCATTAGGTCCGCCATCTCGTCAATCACCACCACAATATACGGCATCTTCCCCTCTTGTGGTGCTTCCTTTTCTTTCTCGTCTTCTTTCTGCTCAGAAACATCCGCAATCTTGGAATTATAATCAGAAATATTCTTCACCTTCTTTTCTGCCATCAACGTATAACGCTTTTCCATTTCGTTCACTGCCCACTTTAGAGCTGAAAGCGCCTTTTCAGTAGAAGTAATAATCGGCGTCAAAAGATGTGGAATGTCATCATACATCGCCATCTCCACCTGCTTCGGGTCCACAATAATCAGCTTCAAATCGCTCGGGCTGTTTCGCCACAAAAGCGAAGAAATCAGCGTATTCGTCATCACCGACTTACCAGAACCCGTTGTACCGGCAATGAGAAGGTGCGGCATCTTCGCCAGATTTGCCACCACGCTCTTGCCAGAAATATCTTTTCCTACCGCAAAAGTTAGCGGGTCTTTTGCCTTCTTCCATTCTTGGCTCTCAATCACACCTCTAAACATCACCGAGGCCGACTTCACATTTGGAATCTCTACGCCTACGCTCCTTGTCCCTGGAATCGGCGCTTCAATGCGAATCTTATCCACGGCAAGGTTCAGCGCCAGTTCCTTATCACGCGCGAGAATCTTCGACAAGTTCACCCCAGCCGGCGGCCGCATGGTATATTGCGTCACGCGCGGACCAATATTTGCCCCCTCCATCTCCACATCAATTCCAAATTCCGCCAAAGTCGACTTTATCACCACGGCATTTTGCTGGATATTCCCTGCATCCGCCGAACTCTGTTTCTTTTCTAGCAGCTCCACACCTGGAGCTTTCCAATCTTTATCCGCAATCGAGGTCAAAGCACCCTTATTTTCCGGTTTCGCCTCCACCTTCGGCACTGGCTTTTCAACCTCTTCAATCTTCCCACGCCCAAACAATCCACGCTTCTTAGCCGGTTGTGCTTCCTCTTCTTTCTTCTCTTCCACTGCCACCCCCTTCGTCACCTTAAACTCAAACTTGCGTTTCTTGCCATCTTCCAGCTCTTCAATTTCGCCACCCTTCAAATCCTTATCCATTGGCAATTCCGCATCTTTCTTACCTTTAAGCGAACCCTTCAGCCCTCTTACCACCGCACTCGGCGTCTTCTGCAGAATAAACAACAAGCAAATCGCTATCAGTACCACATACACAAACACGGCCACCCCCTGACCTAACATCGGCAAAACTAACTCGTTCATCCATTCTCCCACCGCTCCACCATGCGCCCCCTGCTCGCCAAACGTCGAGACTCCGCTCGCCCCCGCCGCAAATGCAATTAGCAAAATCGATACAATCCATACCACTACCGGCAATCTATTATCTTCACTCCGGAAAATCTTCACCGCAAGATACGTAAACAAAAACGGCAACACATACATCCCGTTACCAATCACAGAAAATACAATCTTATACGCTTGGTTTTGTTCTCCAGAAAACCACGTCGCGATTAATATCACGGAAATCGCCAAAAGTATCAGCGCCAACACCTGCTGGCCCCAACCACCCGGCAGCTCCTGCTTCTTGCGCACTTCGCGCGTATTTCGCTTACTCGAACCCCGCCCCTTCGAGCTCGCACCCCTTCCACCTCTACTTGATTTCTTCTTCGTAGCCATAACTACTTTATCATACCACATCTTATATTTTTTTACAAAAAAGACGCCCCTTTGGGCGTCTTTTTATTTAGTCTAAATGTCGCATGGAAAGCGACAGCTTCCCGCGGTCATCGATAGCGGTCAGTCTCACCCTCACCTTCTGCCCCACTTTCAACACATCCGTCACCTTCTCGACGCGCTTATCAGAAATCTGCGACACATGCAGCATCCCGTCAATCCCCGGCATAATATTCACAAACGCACCAAAGTCTTTAATCGTCACTACGGTGCCTTCATAAATCTTCCCCACCTCCGGCTCTTCGACGAGGCCTTTAATCCAGTTCAAAGCCTTTTCAATCGCTTTCGGGTCATTGCCAGCAATCGTCACCAGGCCCGACTCTTCAATATCAATCATCGCGCCAGTCTCAGCCGTAATCTTATTAATAGTCTCACCGCCCTTACCGATAATGGCGCCAATCTTGTCAGGCTTCACCATCAGTTTTTCAATTTGCGGCGCATATTCAGAAATCTTCTCGCGTGGCCCAGGCAACACCGACAACATATGGTCAAGGATAAACATCCTACCATCATGTGACTGTTTAATAGCCTTCTCGAGAATCTCCACGGGGAGTCCATGCACCTTCATATCCATCTGCAGTGCCGTCACACCTTCCGTCGTACCCGTCACCTTAAAGTCCATATCACCAGCAAAATCTTCCGCATCCATCAAATCGGTTAATACATAAGCCTTGTCGATATCGTCCGCGGTAATTTCCTGCCCTTTCGGCACATCCACCATTAGACCCATCGCCACACCCGACACCGGTCGCTTCAAGGGCACCCCAGCGTCCATCAAAGCCAAACACGAAGAACATGTTGCGGCCATCGAAGTAGAACCGTTCTGCGACATAATCTCCGTCACCGAACGAATTGCATACGGAAAATCCTCTTCACTCGGCAACACCGGCAACAGCGCCCGCTCCGCGAGATAACCATGGCCAATCTCACGACGCCCAGGGCTGCCAAGACGGCCCACTTCACCAACTGTATAGCTCGGCGCATTATAGTGATGCATATAGCGACGCTTGCCATCGGTCACCTCCATCGTATCGACTAACTGCGCAAAGGAAAGTGGCGCCAACGTCACAATGTTCATTGCCTGTGTCACACCACGAGTAAAGAGCGATGAACCATGACAACGTGGCAGAATCCCCACCTGGCTAGAGAGCGGTCGCACCTCCGTTGTTTTGCGTCCATCCGGGCGAATCCCATCTTCAACAATCGAGCGGCGCACCTCATGATGCACTGCTAGCTCAAAGGCTTGATTATATTGGTCGCGCAAGTTTTCATCGTACCACTCCACCTTCTCGTTGTCCGTCTCACCTTCGCCCAGCTCTAGCGCGAACTCATCATGCATCTCATATTTCATCTCGTCTAACACTCTTGCGCGCTCCAGCACGTTTCCACGCACCTTCTCACCAAACTTCCCCTCAGTCCATTTGTCCACTCTTTCTTGGATTTCTGGGTCCGGCAATACTAATTCATACTCTTGCTCCGGGCAATCTACAATCTTCTGGAGTTCCCGTTGCAAATCCAGCACCGGCTGCACATTATCAACAGCCCAATGCATCGCTTCAATAATCATCTCTTCCGGCACTTCCTTCGCACCTGCCTCCACCATCACGACCTTGCCATCTTTACAAGCCACCACCAGGTCAAGCGCCGACTTCTCACGCTCTTCTTCAGATAGAAACGCCTTAAACTCCCCATTAATCCGGCCGATACGTAGCCCCGCCACCGGTCCGTCAAACGGCACACCAGCATTCATCAGTGCGGAAGACGCCGCAATCATCGCCACCATATCCGGGCGGAAAGCCGGGTCCATGGAAAGCACCGTCGTCACCACCTGCACCTCTTGGCGATAGCCCTTCGGGAACAACGGGCGAATCGGACGATCAATCAAGCGCCCTACCAGCACCGCATTATCCGAAGGCTTCCCCTCTCTCTTAATAAACTTGCTAGAAGAAATCTTGCCAGAGGCATAATACTTCTCTTCATAGTCAATTGACAGCGGGAAAAAGTCCTGCACCACCGGCTTCGTCCCCACCACTACCGAACCCAGCACCACGGTATCGCCATAACGTACTAATACGGAACTAGTCGTCCTGAACCCCACTCTGTTCACCTCTAGCGACAATTCTCGCCCTAACCAATTAATTTTCACAACCTGGGTTTTCTTCCCACTCGGGTTGATAATATCCATTTAAGGATCTTCCTTTCTCGAGAAAACATCAGAGACCGACCGCGAAACACTTTCGCCATCCCTCTCTGCCGTTTTCCCGTATTAATTTACTACCCTCAGTATACCACAAAAGTTAATATTTTGGATGAAATCCAAGGAAGCAGGAGTTCGCCAAAATATTGACTTTTTTAAGCATATGTGGTATAATAAAAACATATGCCTATCTTTCTAAGATAGAGTACATTCACAAGGAGGGCATTTACCATGCCATTCACCCCGGAATCTATGTTAAACGCCGAGAAACTCGACCGTCCCCACGTCATCATCGACGCCGCCGAACCTCTAAAGTTCATCGTCGAATGGAAGCACCACGACAAGGACGCCTCTGTTATTGACCCTATTATAGAAATCTTCCGCCCCCTGCGCGACCGCATCCGCAAAGAACACGACATCCACATCGTCGCCACCTCTGGCACCTGGACAGACAAAAAAGTTGGCAAAGATAAAATCCGCCGCACCTACATCTTGTCCTACTGCCCAGGTGAGCGTCGTCAAAAAGATGTCGACCGCAAGCTCCTGGCGAGCGAATTCAAGGCCGTTCAGCCCCGACTCCTCGCCGACCTCCAAGAAATCCTGGACGCTTGGGTCGAAGCCGACAACGGTCTCAGTCTCTTCCTCGAAGAAGGCAACAAGGAAAGCATTCACAGCTTCCTTCTCTCTATCGGTCTCCGTAAACTCGAAACCGAAGAGGAAAAACACCCCACTAAGGAAGAACGTCGCCAGGCTTACCTCGCGGAACACCCCGAACACGCCAAAACGGCAAAACCGCGAAATAAGACCGCCAAAAAGGCCACACCCATCAAGGCAACACTTTAATTCCCTCCTACAAAAATCCCCCGTATTCACACGGGGGATTTCGCTTTTTCCTGAGCCTAATCTTTCCGAATAAACCAAGGAGAAAGTTGTATTTGAGAGGTTATTTACGAAGACCCAGCTTCGAGACAGTCTCCTTATAAAGGTTAAAGTCTGTCTTTTCAAGGTATTTAAGCAACTTTTTGCGCTTACCTACCATTTGCATGAGTCCGCGTCGTGCCATAAAATCGTGCTTATTCGCCTTCACATGCTCCGTCACTTCCTTAATCCTCTCGGTCAGGATAGCAACTTGCACCTCAGGAGAACCCACGTCTTTTTCGCTACGCGCGAGCTTCTTGATAGCCTCTGCTTTCTTATCTTTGCTAATCATGCCAGCAATTATATCAGTTTTTCATAAATTCTTCAAGAGATATCCCCTCATCAACAGTATATTTATCTATTCTCGTTCGTCTTAATGCCGTCAAGTACGCCCCTGTCCCCAGCTTCTTGCCAATATCTTCTCCCAAAGTTCTTATATACGTCCCACTCGATACCTCTGTCCGTATCTTCAGCACTGGCCACCGATACTCCAAAATCTCTATATTATATATATTCACTTTTCGCGTCGGTGTCTCCACCGGAAGTCCCTTTCTCGCCATCTCATACGCCCGTCTACCCTCAACTTTCACGGCAGAAAATGCCGGCACTTTTTGCCAAATCTCCCCCACAAAACTTTGAACAACTTTTTTAACTTCTTCAAAATCCGGCGCCTCGCCTGAACAACTTTTTTGTATTTCGCCCTCCGGGTCCCCTGTTGTCGACGTTTCGCCCAGCCTAATCTCCGCTACATACTCTTTGTCCAGCTTCAAAAATTCATTTGAACGCTTCGTTGCCTTGCCAGCTAACAATATCAAAAGCCCCGTCGCAAACGGGTCCAGCGTCCCAGTATGCCCCACTTTCACCTTCTTCCCTGCTTTCTCTGACAGCACTCTCCGCACTCTCGCTACCACCCCAAACGAAGTAATTCCTTCCGGCTTATCAATCAAAATAATCTCATTTTCCATGAGATTATTTTACCATATTATCTATTATGTATGTATTCCAGGGATTTTAAATGCACTGGGATCCGCTGGCGCTTCCGGCGCAGTAGCTGGCGCCTCCTGCACCTGCGGCAACCCCATCTCCGCTATCTGCGCATTCATATCCGGCTGCACCGTCACATCCGGCATCCCCACCGGCCCTGTCGCTACCGGCGCCGGTATCGTATTCTCAACCGGCACGGCCGGCATAGCTGGTGCTGACATATCAGGCATCGCCGGTGGCATCGCCCCAAAATCCGGCATTGGCGCCATCGGTGGCGGCGCTATCTCTTGACCAGGCATCGGCATCGGATTACTCCCCATGCCCATCGGATTGGCTCCCATACCCATTGGATTCTGCTCCATCCCCATCGGGCTCGGCTCCGCCGCTTCCATCCCCACGCTCGGCGCCGCCTCTGCAGCTGGATTCGCTCCCACTGGCGACTCATAACCAAAGCCACCGCCCGTCGGGATAATCTTCGGTAACTCCCCACTCTCAGGCATCCCCGGAAGTGCGGCATTCGCCTCTGCCTGCCCTTGCTTAATCAGATTCAAAGCCTCCTCCTCGGTCATTCCCTGCTCTGCCGGCTGTTGCTGCATCGGCCCTTGACCCATCTGCCCCGCCCCAGCCATCATCTGCGCTCCTAGCGCCGACTGTGCATCAGCTCCCGGCATCCCCGCCATCGGGTTCCCCTCTGGCACATCTGCCTTTTCTACGTCTTGCGTATCTACTTGCGGGCCACCAGGACCATCCTGCCCCACTTGAATTCCGCCTTCCCCCGGCAACGGCTCATTTAAGGCCTCATCTATCATCTTGCCATAATCTGCCGCCCCCACATTTGACTCCCCCTTCTCCATATTGTTCAAAATCTGATCCGCCACAGTCTGCCCCGCATAACCATCGGCATTATCCGGCACCACGGCCACATCCACCCCAGCCACTGTACCATTATTCGCCGGCGCTTGCGGCACCCCTGCCGGATTCAGCGCCGAAGCCATCGCCGCCTTCACCGAATCTTCTTCCGTTCCCGCCGGCTCTGCCGGCGCCTCTGACTCTTGCTCTTTAACTTCCTCGCCCCCGTCTTCAGCCACCACAGCCTCAGGCTCTGCCTCTGCAGGCATTTCCGCCGAAGCTTCCTCCGGAGCCTCTTCGCCATGATTAATATCTAGGCTCGTTGCATCCTTCGCTTCCCCCGCCTCAACCCCCGCCGTCGCAGCTCTCTCGTTAAACACCACTTCACCTTGCACATTCTGTACCACCAACTGCTGGTCCGCCCCCGCCCCCATCAACTTCGCCGCCAGCACCATCGCCTCCGGTGTAGTCGCCGGATTAGAAAATCTATCCGTCGCCGCCACCAGACCAGTAAGTAGCGCTGTCGCCGTAGCCGCATCCATCTTATCTTCTAGCTCAAACGCCAGCTTTGCTACCATTTCAGAAATCGAGCTAGCATTCGGGTCCACCCATTCCACATCACCAAACTTCCCTGCCGCACCGTTCGTGATATTTATCGACGTCGCGTCATGCATAATCCGCCCATGCTCCTTGAGCGCCGCATCCAACTCTGTCGCCGCCGGCACATTCAAAGAAATCACCAAGTCCACATTATAATCCCCGCGAGAAAATTCGATATCATCCCCCGATATCGTCGTCTTATATGGCGTTACATACACTTTCACAAAGTCACCGTCAATCTTATAACGCAGGTGGTCCGCCTTGTCCTTATTTAGGGCAATCACAAAATCCTGCAAACTCTCCGTCCCCGTCTCGAACCTCTCCTCCGGCTTCAAAAATTCTAGCACATTCGGCGTCTTCCCCGAATAAATCGCCGTCACATGCTTACCGGCACTATCCAGCGCCATCGACAAACCCATCGCCGCCGCAATCTCGTCCACGCTCGGGTCGTTCGAGAGTGCCACCAAGACACTATCCGCCTCTTTAATCTTCGCCAAAACCTTATCCATCACCGTGTCTGGCTTGATATTCTTGCTCATCGAACCCTCATTGGCTCGTTTTAGATTTGGTTTTGGTTGTTCATCCATAAAAATATAATCTTCCAAATCTAGTTTATCATAAGCGTCTTTTTAAAACAACCTTGCAAAATCTCTATAAATAAGATATAATAATCCAAAATCTTTAATTAAACTAATTAGGAATTCTAAATGCCAATCATCAAATCCGCTAAAAAAGCTGCAAGACAGACCACCAAGCGCACTGCCAAAAACCAAGAAATCAAAAAGGCCATCAAGGCCGCCCTTAAAAATTTCAAGGCTAACCCTACTGCCGAGAACATGAAAAAAATCCAGAGCGAATACGACAAAGCCGTCAAAAAAGGCTTACTCAAGAAAAACACCGCTTCTCGCCGCAAATCTCGCGTCGCTAAACTCGCTAAAGAGTTAAACAAAGCCGAGAAAAAGGCCGTCAAAACCGCCAAGAAAACCGTCAAAAAAGTAGAAAAAGCTGCTAAATAGCACTTACTCTCAAGAGAAAGCTCTTCACCAACATCCACGGGTCTACACCCGTGGATTTCATTTGCATATCCACCACAGAAAGCTCCTTCAAAACCTTCTTCTCCTTCACTCCATTCGGCTTCCACTCCAGCTTCTTCAAAGCTTGAGAAACCATCAACCCAAAGAACATATACGGGTCTTGCTTGCTCTCGATTTTCGCCAGCTCCGTCACCGCCTTCACCCCATCGCGCAAAGCTATATTATATATATCAAACACCTGCTTCATGTCCACCGGCTCTTGCGCCTTAAACTCCTTCACCTCCACACCCGCCTTCACCAAAGCTTTCACCGCCGTCAGTCTCTTATCTAGCTTGCTCTCCCAAATTACCACCTCCGCATCCGTCCGCAACCATTCATCGATTTTCCCAGCAAACTCTGCAAACGCCTCCTTACTCTCCGACAAATCTTTTACCAAAATCTTTCTCGTCCCCGCGCTAAACAGCGTCGCACCCAAAAAAATCCCAGGCAAATCACTCGGTGTCAAACTCTCCCCTTCAAACACCTCATACCCCTCACCGAGCGCACGCAAAATCTCCGCCTGAGTTCGAGCCCGGTCCTCCCCCGTAAAAATCCTAATCCCCACAATCTCCCTTTTCTTGCGTCTCTCCGCGATTATCTTCTTCTTCGCTCTCCAAAATCTCTAAATCTTTTTCCTCTTCCATAAACTCCTCCTTTACCTTATTTTAACACTCTTTCTGGCACTTTGGGCAAAAATGCGTCCCTCTCCCACCCACTTTCGTCTTTACGATTTTCTCCCCACACCGCCGACAACTCTGTCCCTGCCGGTTAAACACCTCCGCAAATAGTTCCAAATAATCCCCCTTCGTGCCATCACTTTTCACATAGTTCCGTATCGTCGATCCGCCCGCCTCAAGGCTCCGCTCCATCACCACTCGCGCCCCCTCTACTAATTTTGAAGTCTCCGCCAGC
Source organism: Candidatus Saccharimonadota bacterium (assembly GCA_017513185.1). GTDB lineage: Bacteria > Patescibacteriota > Saccharimonadia > Saccharimonadales > Saccharimonadaceae > Nanosyncoccus. The sequence goes on along the minus strand of JAFXGL010000014.1, from coordinate 19,123 downwards.
GAAAGACTCCCGGCCTTCCTTCGCGGATGTATCTTCGCATAAAACAGCGCCTCGTCCGCATAAATATTCCCTAGCCCGCATATCACAGTCTGGTCGAGTATTACGCTTTTTATCGGTGCACCATTGTGCCGCTGCAGTTTCTCATACAATTCTCTCCCCTCCATCTCCCACGGCTCTTTCGCGAGCTTGGCAATAAACGCATCCTTCTCTACCTCACCAGTCTCCACCACCTTTATAAATCCAAACTTCCTTTGATCGTTAAAAAACAGTTTCCCCTTCTCAAACTCCAAAATCACCCGCGTCTGCTTGTTTGGCAAATCTGCAATAAAATTATCATTCGGATGTCCGCCCGCAAACCGCTCTTCCCCCACCCAAATAAATTGTCCCGTCATCCGTAGATGACAAATCAACGACTTCCCGTTGTCCAGGTCAAACATCAATGCCTTCCCCCGCCTTCGCATCTTTACAACTGACGCCCCCACCACGCTCGACGGCTCACCGATAAAACTCTTCTCCTCCAATACCTTCACGCTGAGAATCTTCCCGCCCTTCTCACGCACCACACAGCCCACCAGCCCCCGCCGAATTGTCTCAACTTCCGGAAGCTCCGGCATGGCGGCTACTTTTTGCCTTTCAGCCCACTTACCGCTTCTGCTAGCTGCTCCGCTAACGCCTTCTTCTCCGTCTCCATCAACCCTTTAATTCCCTGCGCCTTCAGCTCTTCATCCATCCCCCACACATTTTTCATCACCATACTAATCTTTGTCTTCTCCACTTTCACTTCCGTATTCCCCACATCTGCCTTCACCCGCTTAAACCACCCACTCTCCAGTTCCCCTCGCAAACTTTCACCAATCTTCACCACTCGCGAACTCACAAAACCATACAGCTCTTTCGCGTCAATCGCCTTCACCACCCCATCCAAATCGTCCGTCGACACCGCCACTACATTATTCCCAAAATCCCCCAAGAAGATATTTGCCACTCCCCCACCTACTTCCACCATCACATTCCCATTAAACGCCAACACGCCTTTCGAGCTAAACCCGCTCACGTCCTCCGTAAACGCTGCCCGCGCAAGATATACCGCACTGCGGAGATTTTGCGATTCTTCCTCTACCTTTCGCATAAACGCCAACTGTCTATCCCCCTCTTCCGGATAATTTTCCGTCATAATCGCTCTCAGCTCCCGTACCATAGAAAGATACGCATCCGCGTCCGCTCGCATCACTTCTGCTAACTCCTTATACTCCGACTTGCCATAGTTCCCCGCCACTCCCCGCGACACTTTAGAAAATCCATCTTTGAGCTCCGTCAACTTGTTCAAAATCTCTTCATTCTTCAGCTCCCTAAAACTATAAGAAAACAACTGCTCCGCCTCCGCCCTATCCGTCAAATACTCTTTAAAATAATTAGAAAATCCACGTGCGTCGTCTGCCAGTTTTACTGTCTCTGTCGCGACGGAAGTTTTCGTCAAAATCATCTTCGCTGCAAACGCCCCACCCACCAAAATCACCAGCGCCACCAAGAAAATTACCAAACCTTTTTTACTCTTCTTTGGCTTTTCCTCTTTTTCTTCCTTTTCTTTTTTCTCGGGCTTCTCTTCTTTCTTCTCGGGCTGTTTCTCTTCCGCTTTCGGCTCCTCAACCTTCTCAACCTCTTCCTCGACCTCTTCAACTTTTTCTTCTTCTATCCCCTCTTCTTCTACTTCCTCCACTTCAATCTTCTTTGCTTTTGCCGGCTTCTCCGCCTTGGCATTTTTATTTTTCTTTTTAGACTTTTTCACCTCTTCCATAATAACCTCATTTTACCATAAAAACCTTCACTCGCGCAATAAAAACAGGCCGGTAAAAACCGGCCGAAGAAAAGTTACGGGCGCCGAAACGCCATGGCATCAAGGAAGTAGTTGTCGTCTCGTCTCTGTTTCTGTTCCCACAGGTACTCGTTGCGATATTCCGCCCTCCTATACTCTTCATAGCTTCTTCCGTCATCTCCCACCAGGCAACTCAGTCCAAACAACACAGCAACGGCTACAACAACTCCCACCAAGATTTCCATAAGGTACTCCCCCTTAACAATAAAATATGGAATCGTCACAGACTCCATATCTCATTATACCACACTTTTCTAAAAAAGTAAAGCTTACCACTTCCCTCTCGCCTGAGTCTTCATAATTATAATCAACATAGGAGGACCAAAGAAAGTTCGAACGCACGCGGTGCTTAAACCAATATAATCGCATGTGTTATAAATTAGTCCCGTGAAGACCCAGGCGGCAAGGAAGCCTTGCCGAATGTCAAAGTACTAGCGAATTACACAACGAATAGGCAGAAGACCTAATCTTGAATAAGCATACTGGGCCCTCATATTGGTCACATTATCAATTCCCGCCGTATATGCGGTTTTGTTAGAATAGGCGGCTCTTCTGGTCCACCAATAACTATTACTGCCCTGTGCCTCCGTCCCAGTTTCTGATCCCGCAGCATAATGTCCAAAAAATCCAAGTGAAATCGGCAAAGTCCTTGAAGCATTAATACCAGATCTATTACCGTTTCCGAACGCATACCGCCCATCTACGACTTTTGGCAACCGGTATGCGACCATTAAGCTACCAATAGCCTTGCTTCCGCTGCTATCATCGTCGGATGGTAGCCTCCAGCCATACGGGCAAATGCTGTCATTAATGTGAACATTGTATGAGCTCCATTTTCCGACCCCAGCCGTCGCCGCATACCAGTTGTAATAGTTTCCTATGTATTTCGTTGCGTGTTCAACATTATAAGAAGCGTCTGTCCACACTGTCGAGTCATCTACGTAGTCCAAACCATTATCGTAACTCCTTGGCATTACTGCGTATGGCGTATTTTCTGCCGTCTCGCCACGCGTCTTAACGCCGTCCACATCAGAAAACCAACTACTTTGCTGATAGCCAATAGTACCCTTAGGCATAAATTGATAATCCTGCTCTACGCCCAATCTCTCTTCTGAAGCCACCGGAAAATAGCTTGTCTGCTGTGTTGTTACGCTAGAATCTATGGCACGAGCTACGTCATACATAGTTTTGCCAGGATCCCAAACCTCTTTCGTATTCAAATCAGTATTTTTATTATTCAGTCTTTCCGACCCGATAAAGTTCTCTAAGTCCAAGTCGAGATTTTGCACCATCCAACAATTCCCATCCGCCAATCTTCGCACCAAATAAGGCTTCCCGTCACGATTATCATTAAGGCTAAACGTCCCCATTCCAATAGCATCCGACTCTGCAGCCGTATTCTTAAGTGGCGTCGCCGTCGCTGCACCATCCACATATATTTCCCCATCATGGTCATAAATCCTCGCATTGTCACCCGTATAACTTCCCCACATATTCGTATTGTTACAAATAGGCGTTGTCACTTGCTGCATCTCCGTCACATATGCATGCGTTACATCCACACCATCCGCCACCACCTTATACATGCTTTGTAGCCCCACATATGCAAATGCTTCCCTCGTTCCAAGCGTCGTCCCATCAGAAACTCTGGAGACATAATTATAATCATAAGGATTAACTCTCACCCAAAAGTCATACCGTCCCGCTTCTGCTACCGCTGTCAACGTCGCCCGCTCTTCTGTCGTCAGTGTCCCCTCATCTGCCTCCAAGGCCAAAATTGCGCTACTATCATCTGCAATCTCCGCTATTGTTGGCAACGTACAATCAATTGCAGCTCTGCTTGCATCAATCGTAAAATCCGTCACCACACAAGCCACAGCCTCTCCTTCTTGCAGATTCTCTGGTTCAAACCCTGCCGCTACCATATCGGCATGTTTTACGAGATACGCTTCAATACTGTTTTGCGTAATCAAATTTGTATCAGCACTCTCCGCCAAATCAAAAGCCAACGTAATCGTCTCGCCACTAGTCCCAAAGTTTTGCGATGCAGAAATATTATTACTCACTTCGTCTAACGCCGTCGATGAAGCCAAAGCCGTATAAACAACACTCGTCTCATAAGTACCAGCTAACACATCATCGCTCACCATCAGACCATAGTATACAGAAAAACGATCCTTTGTATCATCACCAAATTCTCCGCCAAAACCGTGATTATTGTTGGTAGTAGCCTTCCAAATCTGCTGTGGTGCCGATACTGCCGGCACCGCCGCCCAAGTTACGTTTTTGTACACATTTTCTGCATTTGCAAACGTCAACTCCTCACTCAACCGACTATTATAAATAATGCTGTCCGCAAAAATCGGCGCAACATAAATACCCGTAGATTCAATCCCCGGCACCGCCACGCCCCAAGAAGAAGTAGAAAACACGCTCGGAGCATTAAACGAAGAGTTCACTGCTGGTATAGACAAAGCCGCATCACCCACCATTGTCATATTATTGGAGGAAGTATTAGTTGAAAGATAAACAGCATAATATTTACCTGTGGTTTCCACGCCAACAGTTTTCTTCAAAATCTTCAAAGTTCCTACATTACCGTTCGCAGCGGAAGTAGCACCAGCGGTCACTGAAGATGGAATTACCGTCCCAAATAGCACATCACCATGACCAAGGTCACTAATCGAACCACCCGCATCCGTAGCGGCCACATCCGGATCAAGAGTCAGAGAAATCGGCGTCCAAGTCACGTCAAAATTGACATCCACCGCCGCATTAGCCTCAGTAACCAAATACGGAACCATCACAAATCCCAGCAAAAACACCGCCAAGCTCGCGCAAGAGATGCCGAGCAGGCGGTGTAATATAATTCTTTCTTTAATCCCCCTCAAGCTGGTTTTGGTTTGCATAGTCCTCCTTGGTTTTATCACCTCGAGGGCTATATACAAAAACGGCACCACGAGGGTGTAACAGCTTGATATTCTAACCGCTTGCGCGACTAAAACAGTCAGGCAACCTCATGGCGCCGTTTTCCCGTTTTAATCGCGACGATTAATAAAAACCAATCTTTTACGTGCGGTTATCTGGAATAACTCCAGAAACAATATCAAGCTGTTACCCCTCTATAATACCACGCCCAAAATGCTTTTGTCAACAAATTTTATTCTAATAATTTTGCCACCAACCCCGTCATTAACTCTTCTTCAGACTTCTCACTCTCCGCAATCAACAGCACTATCGCCGTCAGCGCTCGGTCAGAAATCTTCGTCTCCCCGCTCTCCGACAACTGACAATCATTTATCGTCAAAAAATAAATAAAGACTAGCGCTCCTATCTGCCAATTCCCCGCCCTAAACGGCTCGCTTTTCACCACATAATACAGTAGCCTCGCCGCCTTCTCCGCCACACTCTTCCCCGCTTCATCACCTTCCAGACTCGCTAGGAACTTCTCAAACTCCGCCTCGTCTCTCAGCTCTCCAAACTCTTCCCTTTCTCCCATCTGCTCTCGCAAATTCTCCGCCAAATTCCGCACCTCGCCAATCGTCAAATTCCTGCGCAACTTCCCGCTCTTCGTAAACACCACCGGCACTTCCCCTTCGTCGTACTTCTTAATATTTTCCGTCGCTTGAGAATAGCGAGAAATCACCTCCAGTATCCCCTTCGCCTCACCCTCGGCCAGCTCTTGCTTCTCCATCAGCCGCTTCACCATATTCAGCGCCCCTTCAAGTTGCATCAACTTCGCCTCCGGCAGTTCCTTCAGTCTCCGCTCATTCACCGCCGCACCATTCACCACATAGCGCTTCAACACACTCGTCGCCCAAACGCGGAACTTCGTTGCCTTCTTTGAATTCACCCTATATCCCACCGAAATAATCGCGTCAAGGTTATATAATTTTTGTTCATAAAGCCTGCCATTGACCATATGTTCATTTTTTGAACATATGCTTTTTTCCTCTAATTCACCATCATCAAAAATGTTCTTTAAATGCCTCGTCACCGAAGCACGCGTCACATCAAACAATTTTGCTATTTCCTCTTGTGTCGCCCAAATCGTCTCTTTATCCCTATCAATATCAAAAACTACCTCCCCCTCTTCGACTTCATATTTTATCAAATCACTTTTCATAAATCCTCCAACTATTAAATTTTTCTTTATCGTTCATATGTGCATTTTTTGCACATATGAACCTGTGCATTTCTTGCACATGTTCCATTTTGGAACAAGTTCACTTTAGACTTCGCTCCACCTCCGCCCCTCCTCAACATCGACCACTAGTCGCACTGGTAGCTCCGGGCACACTCCCTCCATCACCTCCTTCATCACTTTCTTCACTTCCGGCACCAGGCTCGGCTCGCACTCCACCATAATCGAATCATGCACTTGCATAATCATCTCCGCCCCCTTCGGGAGCTTACGGTCTAACCGTATCATCGCCAGCTTCATCAAATCCGCTTCCGTCCCCTGTATCGGCATATTCTGCGCCGCTCGCTCCGCCCCCGCCCGCACTAAGAAATTCGCAGCTCTCACGTCCGGCGTCGGTCGCCTTCGCCCAAACAACGTCTCCACATACCCCTTAGTCCGCGCCTGATCCAAATACGACTTCAGCTTCTCCGCAATCGGCTTCCTCAGCTCAAAATACTGCCGCTCAAACTCCTGCGCCTCCGTCAAACTCATCCCCGTCGCATCCGCTAGCCCCTTCGCACTCATCCCATAAATAATCCCAAAGTTCACCACCTTCGCTAGTCTCCGCTGGTCCTTTGTCACTTCTTCCATCGGAATCTTATACACTTCCGCCGCCGTCTTCGTATGGATGTCCACCCCCTTGTTAAAGTCAGCTACCAATGCCGCGTCCCCGCTCATCGCCGCCGCCAGCCTCAGTTCAAACTGCGCATAATCCGCCGACACCAGCACTCTGCCGTCATCCGCCACAAACCCCTCGCGAATCTTCCGTCCCTCCTCCGTCCGCGTCGGAATGTTCTGCAGATTCGGGCTCATACTCGACAGCCGCCCCGTCGCCGTCACATTCTGCGTAAAGGTTGTATGTACTCTATCGTGCTCGTCCGCCAGCTGCGGCAGTGGCAAAATATAAGTCGACAAAAGTTTCGACGCTTCGCGATACTCCATCAACTTCGGAATAATCGGATGTAACGGCTTCAGCTTCTCCAGCTCCTTCGCCCCCGTCGAATACCCCTTCTGCGTCTTTTTAATTCCCTTCGCCGGTAGCCCCAGCTTACCAAACAAAATCTCCGAGAGCTGCATCGGCGAGTTCAAGTTAAACTCTACCCCGGCCAGCATATATACTTCTGTCGCTAGCCGCCCCACGTACCCCTCATACTCTGTCTTTAGCTTCGCAAAATACGCCTTGTCAATCTTCATCCCCCGCTCTTCAATCTTATAGAGCACCGGCACCAGTGGCAGGTCTAGCTCCGTCAACACTTTCTTTAGCTTCGGGTGCTTCTCATACTCCGCCTTTTGCCGATTATATTCCGCGCGCATCTCCTCTGGATCGTCCGCAAATAGCGACGTCTGCTCTTCTGTCTTTCGCTCCAGCGGATTCAGCAAAAACCTTCCCTGTCCCAGATCATAAAACTCCACACCTTCCAGAATCTTCTCCGCCACCCTTGCATCTCGATGCATCAGTCCCTTCACATCAAAGCTAAAAATCACATCCTCTGGAAGCGGAGCATCCACCACCTTCTCTTCCTTCGCTTCTTCTCTCGTTTCCACATTTCCCAAATCCTTGCTATATTTTCTCACCAAACTATTAAATTCTAACTTTTTCAATGCACCTAAAACTTTTTCCTTATCAATATATAAATCCGGCACCTCATCCAAAGAAATCGGAGCGTCAACCATTATTTTTGCTAAAGCATATGACATATACGCCGACTCCTTCCCCTCCACTAGCTTCTTCTGCGTACTACCCGTAATTTTGTCTATACTATTATATATGCCGTCTAAACTCTCATACTCATTCAGTAACTTCACCGCCCCCTTCTCACCAATTCCCGGCACTCCTGGAATGTTATCCGACGTATCCCCCTTCAAAGCCTTCAAGTCCAAAAACTGGTCCTTCTTTATTCCATACTTCTCTTCCACTGCTTTAACGTCGATTTCCTCCAGCTCAGAAAACCCCTTCATCAGCCGGCACATCTTCACATTCTCATCCACCACCTGCAGCATATCCAGGTCAGAAGAAATAATAAACATCTCCCAGTCACCAGCTTCGTCTACCTTTTTTCCAAACGAACCAATAATGTCATCCGCCTCATACCCATCTAGCTCAATAAATGACCACCCCAGCGCCTCCACCAACTCACGCAACAGTGGTATCTGTGCAAAAAAATCTTCCGGCGGCTTCTTCCGCCCGGCTTTATACTCCGGATAAATCGCCACGCGTTTAGATACTGACGTTTTCGCCTTATCCCACGCTACCACCACCTTGTCGGGAGAAAGCTTCTTCACTAGCTCCATCGCAATCGCCGCAAATCCATACACGCCCCCCGTCGGCGTCCCGTCAGAAGTACTCAAAGCCCCCATCGCATAATACCCCCGATAAAACACCGACTTCCCGTCGATTACGACCAGCCTTTTCATCTAAAACTCCACTTCTTTCAAGATTTCATCTAGCTTCGCGTTCGTCTCCTCAATCGTCCCGGTATTTAGTATATAGTAATCTGCCGCCGCTATCGGCCCACCTTTCTCCAAGTTTTCAATCTCCGACCTATCCCTCTCCATAATCTCATTATGGTTAAACGGTCGTTCCGGCCGCGCCGCCACGCGCTTATAACGCAGCTTCTTCGGCAACACCAGCGCCAAGAAAATCATCTCCCCCGGAAACTCTTTTTTCAGCGTCACATATTCCGTCCACGAATACACCCCGTCCAGCACAATTCGCTTTTGCCCTGCCGCAATCAAATTCTTCGTCTCTTCAATCACTTGTTTCACTACCCAATCCTTCCCCTCCGTCTCCCGAATCATCTCGCGGAAATGTTTCTCGCTCTCCCCATCCGGCGTCCGTTCAATTCCTCGTCGTTCCATCTCTTTATAAATCATCCCGCCAAAATACACCTTCGGATACCCAAGGCTCGTCAAATGGTCCACCGCCACGCTCTTCCCACTCCCGCTCATCCCCACTACCGCGAGAATCTTTACGTCTCTATCTTCCTTGCTCACAAAACCTCCTTTACTTTCCCCCATTATACTCTATACTCTTATTACTCTCAAGGCTTTCCCATTTTTCTTAATTTCAATTTTAGATACGTCCTTCAGTTCTTCGCCCTCCCCTTCCGCATGTACAAACAGCTTGCAAGGTTTCGCAAATTCTAGCACATCACAACTAGTCTCCCCACCCGGCAATTCTCCCTCCGTCGCCTTCACGAACTTCGCAAACATTCGCCAAAAGCTCCGATTCCGCATCGTTCCACTCCAAAACACCCCAGCCTCATCAAACCACCCCGCTCCCGGCACCACCCCTGCCATACTCTTTCCATTCATTGCCACATAATCTGTTGTCAAATTTACAACATTTTTACCATTTATCTTCAAGTCTGCCGGCAAAAAATCCTTCCTACGCTTATTCTTAAGATACCAACCAAACAACTTTCTCGCAGAAAAGCTCATCCGATTCCGCGCCCTCACCAATTTTGCTCGCACCTTCGGGTCCTTAAACGTCCTCTCAGCTTCCGCCATCAACCCCACCGTAAAATACATCCCCGCATACCCATAATGCTTCTCGTTTACTTTCACTTCCATCGGATAAAACTCCGACCATCTTCCCTCTTCAAACCTCCGCGTTAGTCTCGCCAAGCTCATCTCCCCCAAACTTTCCACATAATCGTTAAAATTCCCAAACGGCATCACCGCCAGCGTCGCCACCACGCCCGACTTCATAATCGCGTTTAGGCACATCGTCGCCGTTCCGTCCCCACCGGCGCTCAAAACCAAATCATCCTTTCGGAGAATCTTCGCCAGCTTCGCTGCGTTCTCTCGTACCGGCACTTCTTGCACCTCAAACTTACATATCATCCAACCCGCTAGCTTCCGCGCCTTCTCAATCACTTTTTTCTCTACCTCATCAAACCGCGTCGACCGCGTGCTATACACTATCACCAACCTTTTCACAAAACCCCCTAAAAGTTAGGAATTAGCCACTTGAAGAATACGTAAAAGACCCCGTACGCCAAAATCCCAATCACAATCTCAACTAGCCTACGCTTCGCCTTCGTCATCGCTGCCGGGTCTCCACTCGCCGTCATATACTGAATCCCAGAAATCACAATCCCTAGCACCGCCGCAGCGCCAATCCCGACCGTCATCACATCAATCACTAGCTCCAAAATCCCCCAAATCCCGTCCTTATAGCAACCAAACAATGCCGTCTGCACACCACCGCTACATTCTTCCGCAAATATCCTTAAAGTCTCTAGCATACTCCTCCTACCTTATTACCTTAAATATTCATGTAACTTTTTCGTATCTTTATGCTTCCGGAGCTTCGACAACGCCTTCGCCTCAATCTGGCGAATACGTTCCCTCGTCACAGAAAATTCATAACCCACTTCTTCCAAAGTATGTGGCCGCTCCCCACCAATCCCAAACCGCATCTTGATAATCTTTTGCTCGCGATCAGAAAGCGTAGAAATAATCGAAGCTAGCTGCTCCTTCAAAATCTGGTTCGCCGCCGAATCTTCCGGCGACACTCGCTCCTCATCTTCCACAAAATCGCCCAACACCGAATCTTCATCATCACCGTCTCGCCCCACCGAAGCATCCAAAGAGGCAATATCCTGCTTAATCCGCATCACATATTCCACTTTGTCTACTTCCATATCCAACTCTTTTGCAATCTCTTCCGTAGTCGGCTCACGATTTAGCTCTGTCGTTAACTTCCTAGTCGTACGCAAAACTTTGTTAATGGTCTCTACCATGTGCACCGGAATACGAATCGTCCTAGCTTGGTCGGCAATCGCCCGCGTAATCGCCTGACGAATCCACCATGTCGCATAAGTAGAAAACTTAAACCCTTTCTCTGGGTCAAACTTCTCCACCGCGCGCAGTAAACCAGTATTCCCCTCCTGAATCAAATCTAGAAAATCCAAACCTCTACCCGAGTATCTTTTTGCAATCGACACCACCAGGCGCATATTCGCCTCTACCATCTTGTCCTTCGCCTTCTTGTTCCCCTCCACAATCTCCTTCGCGAGCTCCGCTTCTTCCTCATTAGAAAGTAGCGGGATTTTACCAATCTCGCGCAAATACAAACGCACGGAATCATCCGCAAACGCATCAACATTATCAACCGTTATCGCAAGGTCTTCGTCAGAAAATTCTTCCTCGTCCGCTAGATCGAGTGCATCCGGTTCCATCGGCTCAAGGAGCAAGTCATCTTTTTCTTGATCCATTTTTAGAATTATAAGCTACTTTTTAGTTTTTTGCAACTCCGTTATTTTTCGTAAAATCTCCTTCTCCCGCTCCGGCTCCAAATCTTCTCTCTCCAGCTCCTGCGTTAGCGCCTCAATCTCACTCTTCGTTAGCTCTTTCTTCAGCCGCGCATACAAATTCTTCACTTCCCGCGCCAAATCCGCTTGGCTATAATTTTTATACAAATTATCAAACACCAGCTCTAGTTCGGCCAACCTCGTCTCATCCTCCGGAATCTCCAGCTCTTCCGGCCCTTCCACCCCACCATAAACCATAATAGCCAACAAATTACTCTCCAGCTTCGCCAGCGCATCCGACTTTGCCTCCGTCTTCGCCTTTTTTAGCCTCCGTCTCGGCTTATCCTTCATTTTCTGTTCTAAATCACTTTCCTTCCCCCGCAAATCTTCGCGGCTCACATTGAGCCTCCTCGCCACCAACTCCTCATAATGCGCCCGTTCCACTTTATCTTTCACAAAATCCAGCATCTTGAGCGCCACGTCCGAATACTCCTTCTTCCCAAACCCGCTCGTCAAATCCACCCGCTCTTCATACTTATCTAGCAGCCACTCCACCGCCGGCTTTCTCTCCTGCACTGCCTTCTGCCACAGCTCCGGACCCTTTTGTATCAGCTCATCCGGGTCCTTTGCTCCATGATAATCAGAAATCACCGTCAGATTTAGCCCCAAATCCCCCGCCATCATTATCGCTCGCTCCGCCGCCTTCACCCCCGCCTCGTCTCCATCATATGCTAACCTAATATCATTCGTCAGGCGACTCAATGCCTTTAAATGCTGCTCCGTCATCGCTGTCCCGCTCGTCGCCACCGCCTCTTTCACCCCCGCCTGATGGCTAGAAATCACGTCCATATTCCCCTCCACTATCACCACAAACCCATTCTTCCGTATCGCTTCCTTCGCCTGCGCCAGCCCAAAAATAAACCGTGACTTATTGAACAACAAAGTATCCTGCGTGTTCAAATATTTTGGCTCACTTTTATCTAAAACTCTCGCCGTATAACCAATCACATTTCCCGTCGTATCAATAAACGGCACTATCATCCTCCCTCTAAACATATCCCCGTTAAATCGATTCAGCAGCCCCGCATCGCCAAGCTCCTTCTCAGAAAAACCTCGGCTCATCAAAAACTTCTTGCACGCCCTTCCCTCTTGTGGCGCATACCCAATCCTAAACTCCTTCACCGTCGCCCGGTTAAGATTTCGCTTATAAAACACATATTCACTTACTCTTTTACTCTTCGACAAACAAAATTGATAATACTTCGTAGCTAGTTCTAACGCTTCTCTCGCGCGCGCCTTCCTTCGCGCCATTTGCGCGTCACCCCCCGCATATTTAGAAATATCCACCCCAGCCTGTGCCGCCAGCTTTTCCAGCGCCTCCTTGAAAGAAATCCCCTCCACTTCCATTACAAACGTAAAAATATCTCCGCCCTTGTTCGCGGAAAAATCATGCCAAATCCCCTTCTCCGGCGACACCATAAACGAAGGTGTCTTATCTACTCCCCACGGTGATCTTCCCTTCAACGTCCGCCCCGCTCGCTTCAGCTCCACATACTGGGAAATCACATCCTCTACCGGCAATCGCGCCTTTATTTCCTCCTTCGCATCATTCATACCTTCAGTATATCACCTTTTCATGATATACTTAAAACATGAACGATTTAGAATATTTAAATCAAATCTCTGCCAAGCCCGCTCCGGTCCAGCCCACTCTCTTTGATAAAAAGACCAAGCTCATCCTCATCATTGCCGCCGCCGTTCTCCTTCTCGTCGTCATCCTCGCGGCCGTCGCCGGCTCTTCCAGTTCCGAGCCCACCGCCTCTTCCGAGCTCGCTCGCCTCTATCGCCGTTCTTACGCTCTAGAGCAGTCTCTCACCACCTACACCCCCTCGGTCAAGTCCTCTTCTCTTCGCTCTTCCGCCGCCACTCTTTCCACCATCCTCGCCGAGCTTAAGTCCACCTCCAACACTTACTTCACCGCCTCCGGCGCCAAGCTAGAAGATTACCCCCTCGCCGCTTCCGATTCTAAAATCATCACCGCCCTCGACTCCTCCCTAGAAAACGCCCGCCTCAACGGCATCCTAGACCGCACTTTCGCCTCCGAGATTTATTACCAAATCCGTTACCTCATCATCATCGAAGATTCCACCCTCGCCAAATCTTCCGACGCTTCCCTCACCACCTTCCTTCAGTCCTCCAAAACCTCCCTTGAGCGCCTTCGCGACACCTTCGCCACCTTTTCCGAATCCGAATAAATATGATATAATTACCTCATGAGTAGAGATGTTAAGTCCAAACTACAAGAACTGGGCCAAAAACAGGCCGAGTTCAATACTAATTTAAAGAAAAAGGAGCCCAAAGTGCTTAAAGAGTTCAAAGAATTCATCAACCGCGGTTCGGTCATGGACCTCGCTGTCGGTATCATCATCGGTAGTGCCTTCACTGCTATAGTCAACTCCCTTGTCAACGACGTCGTTATGCCGGTCGTTTCCATGATTATCGGCGGCTTCGACTTTAGCTCCCTCAAGCTCACCATTCCCGCCTACATTGAAGGTGTTGAACCCGCCACTATTAATTACGGCAACTTCCTCCAAGCCATCGTTAACTTCCTCATCATCGGCTTTGTGATTTTCCTCATGGTCCGCACTCTCAACAAAATGCGTGAACGCGCCGAACGCCTCGCCAAGAAAAACGAAGACAAAAAAGAAGAAGCCGCCGCTGCCATCGAAGAAGACCAGACCGCTCTCCTCAAAGAAATCCGCGACCTCCTCAAAAAGCAACAAGCCAAAAAATAGTTAAACCCCACCTCACACCAAGATCCCCCATACGGGGGATTTTTTTTAAACTCTCTTTAGTAACTCCTGCAAGCTCTTCCTTAATGACTCTTCCCTATCCTCAAACACGGTCTCGAAATTCTCCAGCTTCAGATAGTCGGCACTTGCCATATTCTCCAAAAAACCATCCCGTTTCACTTTCTCCTCAAATTCCTTTTTCTTTGCAACGTCTTCAATCTCTGCCAGCTCATCCGCATACCAAAGGTTTGGCAACTTCTTTCCTTTCTCACGGTTTACTCTGCTATCCAGCAACCACAAATTCGGCAAAGTATTATACTTGCCACCATCACGATAATCCGAAGTATCTCGATATTTTGCTGCAACTCTTCCCCACTCTTTTACTTCCTTCTCGCTCGGCCGTCGTTCGTCGCAAATTTCACCATTCACCCTAATCCCATACTTGCCCTTCTTATCATTCATCAACACATCCGCAATGTTTTTTCCAAACAGCTTCGCCGCAAACAAATGATCTTGGTCGAACATCTCCCCACCCACATTTGCCGACTCTTGTCTCAGCAGAAGCAACAGCAAATTCGTCCTCGGCCCCTTCTGAATCTTCAACAAATTATTAATCTTGCCGTCTAGCCACTCCGGGTCTCTATCTTTATAATCCCCGAAACAAGTTTCTGCAATTCTTCGGTTTTTGCTGTTCAAGAATTGCCCTATCAAACTTCCACCTTCTCTCCCGGCCTTCAAATCAACAATCGCATCCTTCATTAGCGCCAGCAATTCATTCGTACTTCTAGAAAACAGCTCAAACGCCAGCGCTCTAAACACAAAACATCTCAGCTCCGCTCTCAACTTATCCGACATCGCCTCGCCCAGTTCATAAAATATTGCCACAAGCGGTATAAATAAACTATGAGAAATCATCTCGCTATTTGAATAAATCCCGCAATCATCATGCAAAAACTCCACTGCTCTTTTTGCAGCTCTTATCAACTTCGGCATTCCTTCAGAAATTTCTTCAAACGTCCCGCGCGATATATTTCCCCCGTTCAAACTCTCTCCATCTTTACCGAATACAAATAACAACAACTGAGTAATCGTCTTATCTTTCACATCAAAATCTCCGCCAAATGCCTGCCTTAGCTCTTCCAGCTTCTTTCTCAGCTCCCCCATCTTATCCATTCCAAACCACATCGCAATAAACAGCTCCGCATTCGTCATATTCCTGCCATTAGTATTTAATCTCTGGAAAATTTTCACCACCTCATCAACGCTATTGCTGCTCACATAATCTACCGGCACTGCAAACTCCGCTCGTTCCAAACGTTCCCTCAGCTTCGCAGCATTTCCGTGCCTCTCACCATACACCGCTTTTATCACCTTTATGTAATCATCGCCTTCCTCTTCTCGCCACTGGAACAAATCCTCTTTCTTTTCCTTCCCCATATAGATACACAAATACTTTTTAACCGGCTCTTTAACATTCTTTCGCGATTTGCAACTCACTCCATCCTCGTATAATCCCAAAAACAACGAGGTCAATCTCTGCTGCCCATCCAAAACTATCGTTTTCCCAGTACCATCTACGCTTATTCGATGCGTCCACTCTGGCTTTTTATTCACAAAAAGATAGCCATGTTTCTTGTCGTCGTCAAAGAAACTATACATCGGCAGCTCTGTATTCGCCCGCCAAAACAACAGTTGCCCAATCGGATACCCTCTAAAAATCGAATCCCACAGGTCCGCAATCCTATCCAAATCCCACACGAACTCCCGCTGAATCTCCGGTAGCACATATTCGCCATTGTTCATCCCTGCCACCAAATCTTTCAGTCGCAAGCTTTTCTTTGCTTTTGGTTTGCCTCTGCTCATCCTACCTCCAGTTTAATTTCTCTTTTCATTATATCATAATCGCTTTTCTACTATCATCCATTTATGTTATAATTACCTCAATGGAATTCATCAAAACTACTCTCGAACAAATTATTCATGACCTTTTTGACGTCCCTGCAGACTTCTCTGTCGAAGTTACCCCTGCCCCTGAGCTAGAAAGCACGAATAGCTTCCGGGCCGACTTCGCCACTAACGTCGCCATGAAGCTCGCTGGCCTCCTTCGTAAAAACCCGCGCGAGGTCGCAAAACTCATCACCGCCAAGTTCGATTCTTCCGGCATTAGCACAGAAATCGCCGGCCCTGGCTTCATCAACTTTATGCTGCCAGACGCATATTTTACCCAAAATCTCACCAATTTACACACAGATTTTGATAAAAATATATCATGTAACGCATATAAAAATAAAAATGTCGTCACCGAATTCTCCGACCCCAACCCCTTCAAAGTCCTCCACATTGGCCATCTCTACACCTCTATCATGGGCGAGTCCATCTCTCGCCTCATCGAATACGCCGGCGGCACCGTTCACCGTGTAAACTTCGGCGGCGACGTCGGCCTCCACGTTGCCAAAACTCTCTACGCTCTAGAAAATAAAAATCTTCAAGATTTCACCATCGAAGATATCGCCGCAGCCTACGTCGAAGGCACCCGCGCTTACGACGAAGACGACTCCGCCAAGCAAGCCATAGTACAGCTCAACAAGACCATCTACGACATCTCCGCCAAAGACCTCCACGACAGCCAACTCGCCCAGGATTACTGGCGTGGCCGCAAGCTCAGCTATGCTTATTTCGACGATTTCTACGCTCGCCTCGGCGTCCATTTTGAAAAATACTACCCCGAATCTTCCGTCGCGAGTAAAGGTCTGCAAATCGTCAAAGAACACCCCGAGGTCTACCCGGAGTCCGACGGCGCTCTCGTCTTCCGCGGCGAAGATTACGGCCTCCACACTCGCGTCTTCGTCAACCGCGAAGGCCTCCCCACTTACGAAGCCAAAGACGTCGGCCTCCTCTTTACCAAAAACGACGATTATCACTTCGACGAATCCGTCGTCATCACCGGTAACGACATCATCGACTACATGAAGGTCGTCCTCAAATCCATCGAGCAATACGCTCCCGACCTCGTCGCCAAGACCTTGCACATCACCCACGGCAACGTCCGTCTCCCCGGCAATCAAAAAATGTCCTCTCGGAAGGGTAATTTCATCAAAGCCGTCGACATCTTAAACGAAGTCGAACAAAAAACCGGTGACAAAACCCTCGCTCTCGCCGCCATCAAATACGGACTCCTCAAATACCGCATCGGCGGCAACATCGAGTTCGACGTCGAAGAATCCATCTCCACCACCGGCAACTCCGGCATCTACCTCCTTTATTCCGCCGTCCGCGCCAATAAAATCTTATCCTCAACTTCAAATTCTAAACCCAACTTAGAAAACTACACTC
This sequence comes from Candidatus Saccharimonadota bacterium, assembly GCA_017513185.1. Lineage (GTDB taxonomy): Bacteria > Patescibacteriota > Saccharimonadia > Saccharimonadales > Saccharimonadaceae > Nanosyncoccus. Next base: position 1,684 of record JAFXGL010000014.1, on the reverse strand, counting down.
TATCTTCAGAAGAAATTATTTTAAACAAAAAATTCCTCACTTACCGAACCGTTCTAGAGCAAGCTGTCCGCGAAAAAGCTCCCCACCTCATCGCAAGCTACCTCTTCGACCTCGCCCAAACCTTCTCCCGCTTTTACGAAACCTGCCGTGTCAAAGGTGACCAACACGAAGCCGAACGCGCCGTCGAAGTCGCCGTCTTCGCCAAGACTATGGCACACGGTCTCAATCTGCTTGGCATTAACATCCCGGAGGAAATGTAAATGAAACGCGCCAAACTTCTCTGGATCGACCTAGAGATGACCGGTCTCGATCCAGAAAAAGACAAGATTCTCGAAGTCGCCGCCATCGCAACCTCATGGGACCTCAAGCCCCTCGCCACTTACGAAGCCGTCGTCAAAGTCGATGACAGCATCATTCAGTCCCGCATGGTCGGCGAATTCTGGGAGAAAAACCGCAAATCCTATAATTCCCTGGTCTCCCAAAACCAAAACGGCAAACCTATCACCGAAGTCGAACAGGAACTTCTAACTTTCCTCGATCAACACTTCGGCACAGAAATCTACCTTGCCGGCAACTCCATCCACCAAGACCGCAAATTCATCGACCGCGAACTTCCCCAAGTCAGCCAAAGGCTCCACTACCGCATGCTCGACGTTTCCGCCTGGAAAGTCTTTTTCGAAAACGCCCTCGGCAAAAAGTTCATCAAACCCGAAGCGCACCGCGCTCTTAGCGACATCGAAGGCTCGCTCGACGAACTCAAATATTACTTAACTTTTATCAAAAAATAATGGAACTATCAAAAATCTCCGGCCTCGGCCCCTTCATCAAAAAAACAGAAAAACTCGATAATTATTCATCTCGTGATATATTTTTCCCAGAAAACAGCGAGAAACCCTTCCTCATTGTCAATAAAAATACCATGGAACTCCGCACCGACGACAAGCTAGGCAAGCTCCTAATCGAAAAATACGAATCCGTCATGCAGAGCCGCTACTTTGGTCGCGGCGGCCTAGAAATCGTCAAAAAAACCACCCAGCTCGACCCCTCAGAGCTGGAAGATTTAATCAGATTGTCTTACAATCTCTCAAAAGACTAGTTCTTTAGTGCCAAAACCAGCGCCACTACCAGCGCGCACACCACGCATGACAACACCGTTATCACGGTCATATGCATTTTCAGGATTTGGCTCTGCGCCATACATTCCTTCACGGTCATGCCGCGACTTCCTGCCGACGTCTTAGTTGCCTTTGCTTTTGTTACGGTTTTCTTTGTAGATTTTTTAGTAGCCATCGATGCCCTTTATGGTTAATTTACTCCCATTATATCACACTTATGGTAAAATAGAAGTATGCACAAACGCGGAGATACCTTAATCGAAGTCATGTTTGCCGTGGCCATTTTTGGTATGGCGGCTATTGGCACCATCTCCCTCATGAACAAAGGCCTCGCCTCCACGCAGAATACCCTAGAGACCACTATGGCCCGTCAAGAAATCGATGCCCAAGCGGAAGCTCTGCGTTTCCTCCACAGTGCCTATCTCTCCGAGCCCAAGAAAGCTGATGCCACTGAGCTAAGCGATGTCTGCACTAACCCTAGCTCTTACCGTGACCTTTGGAAGTGTCTCGTCACTAGTTATGTCTACGATTCCGAAGGCAATACTTCCACTACTAGTCGTCGGCTCGTT
>JAFXGL010000013.1 GCA_017513185.1 Candidatus Saccharimonadota bacterium | reverse complement strand
GTAGTGTTTCCCCATGCGTTAGTTAGGTTGCAGATGCCGTTGGTCATATCTTGCATGTTTTTGACCACCAAATTGTCTAGTGGATCGGCAGCGTTTTCGTCATAACGTGGGTCAGCGGTGGGCCATTTGGTTTGTAAGCCAGCGTAAGTGAAGCTAGCGGCGAGTTCGGCAGAAGCGCCTTCGCCAACCATGGTTTTAGAAATGTAGTTGTAGTTGTAGCCATTAACATTGACCCAGAAGTCATATTGGGAGCCTTCTTCACCGGCAGGCATGTTGCAGGTGAGGTCGATGTATTTGTGAGCGTTTTCTCCAGTGGGGTGAGTGAGCGAGGTGACAACGCATTCATTGTAGTCGCTGAAGTTGAGGTCGCTAACGTCGGTGTAGCTGGAAGTGACGGAGTCGAAGTGAGAAGCCATGACGGAGTGAGGGACCATGGCCACGTGGACCATGCTACGGGTGACGGAGTCGGTGGAATCTTTAAGGTCGAAGCGGATTTTAACTTCATCACCTTTACCACCAAAAGATTTGCTGTGGTGGATGTTGCTAGAGACACGGTCGAGGCTGGTGGTGCTGGCTAGAGCGGTGTAGACGATGTTGTTCTCGTAAGTACCGGCGAGGACGTCGGTGTTGACCATGAGGCCGTAGTAGATTTCTAGAGTGTTGTTAGTGTCGACGTCTTGATCCTGAGTGTCGTAGCCAAAGCCTTTGGATTTGCTGGTTTCTTTCTTCCAAATTTGTTGAGGGTTGGTAGTGGTGGCAACCGGAGCCCAGAGGGTGTCGTTGTAAGTCTGGGAAGCGTCAGTGCCAGGAGTGGAGGGGAAAATCTGTTGGTCGACGAGGGACGGGACTGGGAAGGTCGGGTGATTAATGATCTGGCCGTCAACTTCTTCTTGAGTGGTGATGGTGGTGCCAGGGACGGCGTAACCCCAGGAGGCGTAATTACCAAAGTGAGAAGGGTCGCTCCATTCGCTGGCGATGGCCGGAATGTTGTAGGCGGTGTTTTGAGTAGGAGTACCATTGACCGTGGTGACTAGGTTCAAACCATTGGAGGAGGAGGTAGTGGAGAGGTAAATAGTGAAGTATTTACCGGAGGTTTCTACGCCGATGATCTTTTTCTTGACCTTCATCGTGCCTTGATTGCCGTCGGAGGAGTGGCTAGGCGTGATGGTGCCAAAATCGACGTCACCGTGACCTTCATCTTCTATGGTGGAGGTGCCATCTCTAGTGGCCTGGACGTCTGGGTCCAGCGTGAGGGAAACGGATTCCCAGTCAATCTCGCCGAGGGCGCGGGTGGCGTTAGCCTCAGCGATAAGGGCTGGGGCTATAATAAAGCCGAGAATAAAAATGCCCAGCGCAGCTAATGAACTCTTGAGTGCGCGGGTAACGAAAATTCGTTCTTTAAGTTTGCCGAAATTTGTTTTGGTTTGCATAGTCCTCCTTGGTTGTACCTATCACCTCGGCGGGCTATATTGTTTGGTCCTACAAAATTGGCACCGCGAGGTGCAACAACCAATAGAATCGCGTCCGAGACTGGGGCGCTCCGCAAACATGACGAGCATGTAGTGGAAATCTTCTATGGTACCCTACACGGTGCCAATATTGACTTTCACTACAAAGCTGCTATGCCAAACGTGGGTCTGGACGGGGCGCCTTAATGGTGTCTGGGCCGACGATTAAACTATCGGCGAATTGTTATTCGTTTTGGGAAGTGTGCTTGCTATTATTGCTAGCTAACAGGTCCTATCCCAAAAACATGCGATTATATTGGTTGTTGCGTATCTATTTTATCACAAGCGGGACTAATTTTGCAAGAGCTTTTTAGCTTTTTCTGCGGCGGCTTTTGCGGCGGTTTGGATTTCTTTTTCTATGCGAGCGATGAGGAGGGAGAGCTCGTGAGATTCTCCGAGTTTGGTGATGGCGAAGCATTTGTCGCCGGCGTCTTTGAGGCTGGCGCCGATGTGGTAACAGTGGGCTTCTCCGGGTGCTGTGCCGGGGTCGAAAATCATGAAGCGGTCGTGGAAGGCGGTGGTTTTGATTAAGTTTAAAGTGGGGTATTGTTTGTTGAACTGGGCGACTTCGTTGACGGAGAGCTTGGAGGAGGGGAGGGTGAGGATGGTGACTTTGACGTCTTTGGCTTTGTTGACGAGGACGTCGAGGGTGTTGATGTTGACGTAACCGTCGACGAGGATGATTTCTCGTTTGGCCTGACGTATCATCTTGATGAGGAAGGAGTGGGCGTCAAAAATTTGACCGTCGAAGAAGATTTTTTGGTCTTTGTGCGGGCATTTGTGTTCTTCTATGAGGTCGAAGAGTTGGGCGAATTTTTCGTCATTTTTGCGCTGGTTTTCTAGCTGCTGAAGCTCGAGGGATTTGATGTGTTCAAAGAGGACGGCGTGCTTGGTGATGAAGTGGCGCATTTCCACGAAGGAGCGCATGATATGGATGGAGGTGCGGGCGGCGACGTCGGAGCGGAGGATGCCGGAGAGCATGGCGACGCCTTCTTCGGTGAAGACGTAGGGGAGGTAGCGGCGACCGCCGCGGTTTGATGTGGGAGCGTTTGTATTTTTTGTGCTGTTTGATATCACATTTTGTGATTTCATACTTTGTGCCTTGATGCGGGTGGCCTCTCTTGCCTCGTGTATGATTTGTGCGCGTTTGTTTATCATGTATTCGGAGTTGGGCGGCATGGAGGGGGCGCGTTCGAGCTGTTCTTGTTTGACTTGGTCAAATTCTTCCTTGGTTAGCTGGAAGCGGAAAGAGGTGGGGAAGCGGTTGAGGTTGCGGGTGATGGATTGGTTGAAGGCGGAGGTGGTGGTGTGGTAGAGGGCGGCGAGGTCGGAGTCGAGGATGACTTGTTCGCCGCGAACAATGTGAATGAGGGCGCTGACGTCGGTGAGGTCAACGGCGATAATCTCGTTTTTGGCCGGTTTGGCTGGTTTGGCCAATGCCGTCGCTTTTGCTTCCCTATGCATGAGGATATTATAACACATTTGCTGGCGAAATGTAAGTGGTTGTGGTGGAGGGACTACTTCTGTGGACAGTAGAATTTACGATGCCAAAATGAGCCATCAAATCGTGGCAGACATCTATAAGGAAGTTGATGTTCTTGACCCAGAAACTGGCGAACCAACTGGAGAAAAAGAAAATGTCGTGGATGGCGAAGCG
>JAFXGL010000003.1 GCA_017513185.1 Candidatus Saccharimonadota bacterium | reverse complement strand
TTCCGACCCTGAAGGTAAGAAGATTGTTCTTACTGGCTATGGCTGTACTCCGGCTAACCAAGGCACCTACATCGACATTGAGCCTAGTGACACTATGACCGTCTCCCTCAACCTCGCCGTCAGTACCTTCAATGGTCACCCGGGTGGTTTCTTCCTCGTCAAGCTCGGTCCTCTCAGTGCCATCCTAAGCTCCCAGGATATGACTCACATCTCCTTCCTTAACGACACTCGTACTGTGCAAGAAATGCCGACAGGCGAGACTACTAGCTTTAGTCCCATTAAGACCGTGGGCATTAGTGGCTATAGTAACGTCACTATCGTCCTAGAAAAATCTGGTACCCACTACAAAGGCTATATTGAAGGTAATAGTAGTGAATTTGTGGAGTTCGACAACGACCAAAGCACTGGTCTCCAACTGGCTTTTTGGATGAGCCACTACGATCACTGCTGTGACATTATCTACAAAGCCACTGCCACTGTCGACATTACTCTGCCTCCCTCCCCCTCCGAAGAGGGTGGGTGTTATAGGACTGAGACGCCTGTAGCAAATAACGACACTATCGACCTTGGTGGTGATGACGAGCAGCGCCCAGACGACCCAGTCATCGATACCGACGTCGAAGAAACCATCGTCGCTTCCGAAGGCAAACAACTTCAGTTCTTCGATATCGAGTTTGAACCCAACGATTCCACCGCCATAGCCGTCAAGAGAACCAATAGTAGTCAAAACATCCCCTACGTCTATTCTGTCGCTAGCGGCGTCAACGTCAACCCAAGCTCATGCAGCTATGGTGGCAGAACAAACCTAAGCCACTGCATGTATCCATACGCGACGCTCAGCAGCTATACCGACGGAGAGTTTATTCTTTATCTAGACAGAGACTCTCTTGTCGATGATAGTTCCTCTACTTATTTTGGTAGTGGCTCCACCATCCCCGACTTTTGGAACTACAAAAACCTCAAAATCACCATCTACTTCTACGACCGCCTCTGGTACTTCAGCGACATTCGCGGGCGCGAAGCTCAATATGCCACGCACATCATCCGCTCCGACCGTGCTAGAGTCAAAGACAGCGACGGTCGCTATTGGATTATTGCGCGTACCTATAGCAATCCCAATACTAACTATTGGGTCAACAAAGTAGAAGTCATCAATCAGCGCACCAACCGCTCCCCCGCCTCATTCTTATAATATATTATTTACACTTCCTGATAAATTCCAAGAATAGCGGATGTGGGTGCAGTGGCCGGCTCTTAAACTCCGGATGCGCTTGCGTCGCCTGGAAAAACTTCTTCCCTGGCGCTTCCACAAACTCCACCAATTTCCCATCTGGGCTCGTCCCAGAAACCTTCAGTCCGCCCTTCTCAATCTCTGGCAAAAACTTCTGATTCACCTCATAGCGATGTCTATGCCGCTCCACCACATCCGTCGCCCCATAAATCTTCGCGGTCTGCGAACCACGCACCAGCTTTGCTGGATAATTCCCTAGCCGCATCGTCCCGCCCGTTGACTCCTTCCCCTTCTGCCCTTCCATAATATATATCACATTATTACAATCTTTCTCGCTCGCCCCAAACTCTTCCGAATTTGCCTTCTCAATTCCGCCCATCCGAGCCGCCGCAATACAAGCCACTTGCATTCCCAAACAGAGACCAAGGTATGGCACATCTTTTTCTAAAGCATACCTCGCCGCGAGTATCTTCCCCTCCACTCCACGGCTTCCAAATCCCCCCGGCACAACAACCCCATCCAAGTCTTTCAAATCCTCTTCTTTCACCTCTTCCGCATTCACCCACCTTAAATCCAAATTCACCTTATTCCACGCCGCCGCCGCCTTCAAAGCCTCCGTCACACACATATATGTATCACTATTTCCCACATACTTCGCCACCAGCCCCACTCGCACCGTCTTCGTAAACTCTTTATTGCGGAGTCTAGAAAACTCTTCCCACCTACTCATATCCGGCTTCTTCTTCTCACCCACAAACTCATTCAAAATATTAAGCACCCCTGACTTTAGCACGTTAAACGGCACATCATACACACTTTTAATATCTGGCAAATTCACCACCGCGTCCTTATCAATTCCTGCAAACGCCGCAATCTTCTCCTGAATCTCCCGTGGCGCCGGCCTCTCCGTCCGCGTACACACAATATCTGGAATAATCCCAAACCCGCGCAAATCTTTCAGCGCATTTTGCGCCGGCTTCGTCTTAAACTCCTCGCTCGTATTAATCCACGGCACATACACCACGCTCACGTACAGACAATTCCGCCGCCCCACTTTATTCGCAAAGAGCCGTATGGCCTCCACAAACGACAATCCCTCGTAATCGCCAATCGTCCCCCCAATCTCCACAATGTGAATATCACTATTCTCACTCGCTTTCTCAATCTTCTCCTGCACCAAGTTCGTAAAATGCGGCACCAATTGCACTGTCTTCCCATGGAAACCCCCACTCCGCTCCTTATCAATCAACTCCTTAAATATCGCCCCCGAAAGCGTAATCGAATAGCGACTAGTCTCGAAATCGAGAAACCTCTCATAATGCCCCAAATCCAGGTCCGTCTCCACCCCATCCGCCGTCACAAAACACTCCCCGTGCTCCACCGGATTCAGCAACCCCGCATCGACGTTTAGATACGGGTCACACTTCTGCATCGTGACCTTATACCCCTTCGCCTTCAAAATCGCCCCCATGCTGGCCGCAGTAATTCCCTTCCCGACACCACTCAGCACGCCCCCCGTCACGAAAATATACTTTGTTTGTTTTTCCTTTTTATTTTCTCTCATTGTGGGTACCTCCTTTTCCGCCCACGCTTATTTCCTCCATTATACCACAAGCACTATCAAACTATCAATCATTTCCCTACATTTTCCAAAATCGCCCAACTTATGGTACAATACGCTTATGGTATATGACATCATCGGCTGGATTGGCATGGTTCTCGTTCTCCTTGCCTACATCCTCCTCTCTGCTAACATCATCAAAAAAGGCCTCCTTTATCAGCTTCTCAATCTTTTTGCCGGCATTTTCATGGCAATCGGTCTTTACCCTAAAAATGTTTGGTTTTCCTTCGCCCTTCAAATCATTTGGGCGTCCATTGCTCTCTTTTCTATCTTTAGGCTCAAATCCCATCAAAACACCAAAAAGTCCTCCCGCAAACAACGCCGCTCATAAACTCCTCAAACAGCTTGCAAAAATAAGCATTTTGTGATATAATAGGGATATAAATCTTTATAGGGGGTGTACCTTAATGAAACGGTTATTTTTCCTGATTCTCTGTTACCTTCTCGTCACCAGCTGCCTGATCGCCTTTGCGGAAAGCTACGTTCCCTCACCCACCCTGGAAGGCAAATTCCCCATCCAGAATCCCTACCAGGTCCTAGTCAACAAAGAACACAAGCTTCCCGACAACTGGCTCGACTACATCAAACTGGTAGAAACTCAAAACTCCCTCGGAGAAACCTTCCTCGTCGAAGACGTCACTCTCCAACACTTTGAGGCTTTAAGAACTTACCTCTTAGAAAACGAGGGCATCCAGATCGAACTCGACAGCACCTATCGGAGCCCCGAGGAACAGCAAGAGATTTGGGACGAATGGTCCGCCGACCCAGAAAAAGGTCCGGACTACTGCGCCCAGTACCTCTCGCCCATCGGCTACAGTGAACACCACACTGGACTCGCCATCGACATTTTCATCATCAAGCCCGACGGCACGCACGAACGCGAAAATGACGAAATGATCGCCGACCGCGAGACCTTCGCCAAAATCCACGAAAAACTCGCCCAGTTCGGCTTCATCCTCCGCTTCCCCGAAGGCAAAGAGGCCATCACCGGCTACAACTACGAGCCCTGGCACTTCCGCTTCGTCGGCGAAGACGCCGCCAAGGCAATCTTCGAACAAAAACTCACCCTCGAAGAATATGTCGCTCAACATCCCGAGCTCCAGCCCTAAGAAATAACCCTCTGCAAAGCCGCCCCCTCGGGCGGTTTTTCATCTCAAAATATGCTACAATTATACCCATGGAATCCAGTCTAAAAAAGATCAATCCCGCCATCCGTCGCTACATCGGCAACGAAATCCTCCCCCAATACCAACAGCTCAAAGGCCACACCAACACCCACATCACCGACGTCATCCGTCGTAGCCTCAAAATCGCCGAAAACCTAGACAACATCAATCTCGATATGGTTTACGTCATCGCCGCCTATCACGACCTCGGCCGCCTCGTTGATAACGAAACTCACCACCTAGAATCCGCCAAAATGCTCCGCGCCGACCAGACTCTCAAGACTTTCTTCTCTCCCGTCGAAATAAAAACCATGGCCGAAGCCGTCGAAGACCACCGCGCCAGCCTCCCGCATGACCCTCGCAATCTCTACGGCAAAATCGTCTCCTCCGCCGACCGCTCCTGCGACATCACCGAAATCCTCATCCGTGCCTACGACTACAACAAAACTCTCCACCCTGACTTCACCGAAGAAGAAACCATCGAAAACATCCGCCTCGTCCTCCGCGGCAAATACATCCCTGGAGCCTACGGCGCCAAAAAGATGTACTTCAAAAACCCCGAATTCGACGAATTTCTTAAACAAGTTGACGACATCACCTCCACCCCAGAAAAATTCTACCAAATCCAAACCGAATTCAACCGCCACCGCTTCGCGTCATCCCCATCAGCCCAAAACCATAAAATCACCACCCCAAAACCCACCCAACTACCGCAATCAGAAAAATAATCCCGCTCGCCACCATCGTCCCCTTCCCCACCTTCTTCCAACCCTCCTTATCAAGCCCCTTAAACGCCGCCTTCCACGCCAAAATCCGAAGCTTATGCCCAGTCAACATATATAACCCCACCAAAAACGTACATCCCCCAAATATAAACATCAAAATCGCAAACCCATTCATGCTCCCATTATACCAAAAATCATTAAAAAGCGCCCTCTCAGGAGCGCTCCGGTCAACAGGATATTCAACGATTTTTCCAATGCTTCAGTAGCCTCGGATTTTTAAACAACGGGAACATACCCCTACTTTTCCTTAAATTCGCCCTTATCCACCGCGCTTTCCGGTACGCTTTCCTCACTTTCATCACCAACACCTCTTCTACTTTTCTTCGCTGCCAAAACTTGCTCAATCGCCGCCGTTAGCGTAGTTTTACTATGGTCAACATGACCAATAACACCGATATGCACACGCGGCTTTTCCTCCAAAACGCATCACTCCTCTCATCAAACATCCTTTTCTCAAAGAACTCCCCTCAATCCGCAATATTATAACACAAATCTCAAAAAAACAAAAAATGGCGGAAGCGAGAGGATTCGAACCTCCGGTACGGTTGCCCGCACACACGCTTTCCAAGCGTGCTCCTTAAACCACTCGGACACACTTCCGCGCGACACTTATTATACCAAAAACCTACCACAATTTCCACCCCCATCACAAATGTTGTCAATTTTACAACATTTTCTTAAAAATTCCTCTTTAAAAACCGTCTTCAAAAGTCTATAATAAAAATTAATGAACGAGGAACAAGGCAAATCCAACATTAACGAAACCATCATCAAGCTCGAAGGGCTGTCTAAGCGCTTCGGTTATGGCGACGCCGCCTCTTTCGCTCTCAAAAATTTCGACCTTGAAGTCAAGCGTGGCGAATTTATCATGATCATGGGCCCCTCTGGCTGCGGCAAAACCACCCTGCTTAATATCATCGGCCTGCTCGACACTGCCACTTCCGGCTCCTACTTTTTAAACGACGAGCCCGTCAACCGCATCTCCCCTCGCCGCCAGGCTCGCCTCCGCGCCAAGAAAATCGGCTTCATCTTTCAAAATTTCAACCTCATCCCTAACCTCCCCATTATCGAAAACGTCGCCCTTCCCCTCGTCTACTCCGGCTACCACAAGACCCGCCGGCTCATCAAAGCCTCCGAGTCTCTCGACCGCTTCAACATGAAAGACAAAGAATACTACCTTCCTTTCCAGCTCTCCGGCGGCCAACAACAGCGCGCCGCCATCGCCCGCGCCATCGTCTCCCACCCAGAGATTATCCTCGCCGACGAGCCCACGGGCAATCTCGATTCCAAATCTTCCATCACCGTCATGGACGAGCTCAAGCGCATCCACTCTGAAGGCAACACCATCATCATGGTCACTCACAACCCCGCTCTCACCTCTTACGCCACACGCGTCATCAACATGCTCGACGGCGCCATCGACACCGACATCAAGACCGTCAAAGACAGTGACCTCCCCGTCCCCATCGAACGCAAGACCCCCAAGAAAATCTTCAAGAGTCGCAAAAAAACCGCCAAAAAATCTAAGAAAAAAGGTAAAAAATAGCCATGGCCCTACTTTTTCGCACCCACTACGAACTTGCCAAATCTTCCTTAAAGCGCAATCGCACGCGCTCCTTCCTCACCTGCCTTGGTATCTCCATCGGCGTCGCCTCCATCGTTCTCATTCTCTCTCTCATGGGCAGCATCTCTTCCCTTGTCTCCTCCCAGGTCAGCAAAATCGGCTCCAACCTTATCGTCGTCCGCCCCTCCTCCACCCTCTCCACCGTCGACTCCATCGTCAGCGAGCTCACCACCTCCACCCAATATCTCAAGTCTAACCTCACTCTAAAAGACGTCACCACCATTAAAAAAATCGACAACGTCGCCGCCGTCTCCCCCCTCGCCGTCTCCGTCAACTCTCTCAAGGGCGAGACCGACACCACCGTCCCCAGCGCCACCGTCGTCGGCACTAATCCCGACTTCATCAAAATTCAAAACTTAAGTCTCAAAAACGGCACCTTCCTCCGCGAAGACGCCGAGACCCCCACCGCCGTCATCGGCTCCAAACTCGCCGGCACCCTCTTTGGCACCGCCGAGCCCATCGGCAAAGCCATCACTCTCCTCGGTCAACGTTTCATCATCATCGGCGTCCTTGCCGAGGTTGACGACCCCATCAACTTCAACAATATCGACCTCGACAACGCCTTCTTCGTCTGCGCCTCTGCCCTCAACAAAATCGACAACTCTCTCCAAATCCAACAAATTAACATCCGCGTCGAAAACACCGGCTCCATTGACGACACCGCCAGCACCATCCACGAATCCCTCACCGCCGCCAAATCCGGCGACACCAACTTCACCGTCCTCAAGGGCGACGAAATCACCCATCCCGCTGGCTCCCTCCTCTCCATTGTCTCCGGCATCCTCTCGCTCGTCGCTGGCATTTCCCTCATCGTCGGCGGCATCGGCATCATGAACATTATGCTAGTCTCTGTTACTGAACGCACTCACGAAATCGGCATTCGTAAAGCCATCGGCGCCACCTCTGGCAACATCCGCTTCCAGTTCCTCATCGAAGCCCTCATCCTCTCCGTCATCGGCGGCCTCATGGGTCTCCTCCTCGGCTACCTCCTCTCCTTCCTCCTCTGCCTCATCACCCCGTTCAACCCCTTCATCTCCTGGCAAATCCTCGCCATCACTTTCGGCGTCTCCGTCCTCGTTGGCCTCATTTTCGGCCTCTACCCCGCCATGAAAGCCGCCCACAAAAACCCCATCTACTCCTTGAAATTTTGGGCCTAGTGTGGTATAATATAAAGATATGATTATCTTGGGGATAGAATCTTCGTGTGACGAAACAGCTGCCGCCATCTTAAAAGACGGTGAACTTCTTTCTAACGTCGTCGTCTCCCAAATCGACATCTTCAAAGCTTACGGTGGCGTCATCCCCGAAGTCGCCGCCCGCAGCCACCTCGAGGCCATCCTCCCTGTCATCGACAAAGCTATCGCAGACGCCCACGTTACTTGGGACGACATCACCCACATCGCCGTCACCCACACCCCCGGTCTCCTCGGCAGCCTCCTCATTGGCACTCTCACCGCCCGCACTCTAGCAATCCTGCACAACAAACCCCTCTACGCCGTCCACCACCTCAAAAGTCACATTTATAGCAATTGGCTCTCAGACCAAACTCCTGAGTTCCCTCTTTTAGCCCTTGTCATCTCCGGCGGCCACACCCAAATCATCTACATGCCTAGGCATAACGACTTTCAGATTATCGGCACCACTTTAGACGACGCCGTCGGCGAATGCTTCGACAAAATCGCCAAAATCTTAGGTCTTCCCTACCCCGGCGGCCCCTCCATCGCCAAAGCCGCCCAGAAAGGCAACCCAACCAAATATCGCTTCCCCCACCCCCAGGTCGACGGCCTCAACTTCTCCTTCTCTGGCCTCAAAACCGCCGTCCTCCGCACCGTTCAAAAAGAATGCGACGTCGGCCTCGACTACCCCTCCCACGACTTAAAAAACTTACTCACCACTGAACAAATCGCCGACTTCGCCGCCAGCTTCCAAAAGACCGCTATCGACATTTTGTTAGAAAAATTAAATTTGGCTTTATTAGAATACAGAGACATAAAAAGCATAGTCTTCGCAGGAGGAGTATCGGCAAATAAAGAGCTACGGGGAGCGGCTTCTAGGCGCGGGGAGAGATGCTCTTCGTCGGGGTCTTTTCCACCTGCGAGGGCCGCGACGTATATTCCTGACGGAACCGAGAAAGTTGCGAAGAATGAGCAATCTTTCCCGGATTCCCAGAGTATGACGTCCCGGACCGAGTCTGGAGACCCCGACAAGAGCGCTCGACCGCAAGCCCTAGAAGCCAAGCCAAAAATCTTTTTCCCGAGCCCAGAGTTCTCTGGCGACAACGCCGCCATGGTCGCCATGGCCGCCTACTGGGAAATCAAGAGCGGCGTCAGCCCCACCGACCCCTACAAATTAACCCTTGCGCCCCGTAGTCTTTTGTGTTAAAATCTTTTCATCACCTACGAAAGGAGGTTTCTAGGTTGCCCTTTAATTCCAATAGGTAGGAGGTGGCCCCAATGGGCAATTTTCCACGCGCGAAGCGCCTGAAGCTCTAGCGGTTAATTAATTTCGCCCTTTAGGCCGGCACTATCAGCAGTAGATTCTCGATATATCCTAACGCTCCATGTTTCGGACAAACGACAAATAACCAACAACATACCAAAATACCACGGTTCGCCCAAGTTCAGAAATTCCCATCTGCTGCAATTTTGCCCCTTTAGGAACGATCGCGCGCCCCGCCACCCTTCAGGTTTTGGATAGCCAACGCAAAGCGAGCTATCGTTGCCCTCGCGCTTGTCGCTTGAGCGACACCTAGAACCCAAAGGTGCTTCTGTCACACAAAACTGCACGACCTACTACCCTGGGCCCGCACCATCGCGGGCCCTTTTTCATACCTTGTGATATAATAAAATTATGTATCAACACTTCCTTCAATCTAAAGACTGGGAAACTTTTGAACAATCCCTCGGCCACCAAACTTTCCGCCACTCCACCCCCGACTTCTCCTACCTCGCCATAAAAAAACCCACCAAGCTCGGCCCCTACCTTTTCGTACCATATGGCCCCAGCATCAGCACCACCCAGCCAGAAAAATGCCTTAAAAAGGCCCTAGAATCGCTCGTAAGCCTCGCAAAGGACCAAAAAGCCATCTTCATCCGTCTCGAACCCACTTACGCTTTCTCGGCCTCCACATTAGCTCATATGGGCCTCACCAAGACCAAAGACATCGACCCAGCCCACACCTGGCGCCTCGACCTCTCCCCAGCGAGAGAAGACCTCATTTTGGGCTTCTCGCACGGCACCCGCCTCGGCCACAACCAATTCCCTCGCAGACACCTCTCTGTCGAAGTCTCACACAACCCCAAAGACATCGCCCACCTCGTCCGCCTTCAAACCGCCCTCGCCAAGAAAAAAGGCATCACCGCCTACGACCAAAAATACCTAGAAAACGAACTTAGACAGCCCTTCGCCTCCCTTTACCTCGTCCACCTTCAAGATCCTGACACTCAGAAAGACCAAATCGTCGCCGCTTCCCTCTTCTTCGACGACGAAACCAACTCCACTCGCTACTACATGCAATCCGCCTCCGACCCCACCTACAAAAACCTCCCCACCACCGTCGGCCTCCTTTGCGCCTCCATCTTCGACGCCAAAGCAAAAGGCCTCAAAACCTTCGACTTCTGGGGTATCGCCCCCGATGACGCACCCAAAGATCACCCCTGGGCCGGCTTCACCCGCTTCAAAAAATCTTTCGGCGGCGCACCCCTCACCTACTCCGGCACCTACGACCTCGTTTTAAACAAACAAAAATACACCCTCTACAAAGCCCTCCGCAAGGTTAACCACAAATTACGCAAAATATGATATAATATAAACGGCATAAGACTTTTGAGGAGCTTACCGTTAAAATAAGTTAGCGCCTCCCGGCGCCGAATCAAAAGCAGCTTTAAAGACGCTCTTCGGGGCGTCTTTTTAGTAACCGCGCAACTTATCAATTAACAACAATTTTCCAATCCCCAGCTTCTGCGAACCTCTAAACCCTTTTTTCGGAAACTCATCTATCGCCTTAATCTTCCTCCCCAATATCTCCAAAAAATGCCGATTCCCCAGCGTATACGCCTGCGCCGCCGCCCCGGCCACCACATCCGCCACCTGCAACAAAAAATTCGTCCGCGAATCCGCCTGATTCACCGTCACCCTCTTCCCCGTCAAATTCGGAAAATCCACATACGCAGAAATCTGTATATACTCCGTTAGGCTATTCATCGACTTCACCGCCGTCGCCCGCTGATCAAACACAATCTCAAAATCATCATCATACCGGCGGAACACCCGCTCCATCAAAAGTTTAGAAAAATAATTATATATCAAATTTTTCTTCTTCCCCGCCATCAACAGCGCGCACCTTGGCTTATACGCCACAAAATAAAACACGTCCACACTCTCCTCCCGGGCAATCTCGTTCAACACTCGCTGCCGCTGCTCAAACTTCATTTTAGAAAACTTCACCTCCCGCCGCACCTTCCTCAGCTTCTCCCCCGCCGCCCCCAGTCGCTGCTCCTTCCGAATCAACCGCCTCGCTCTCGCCTCACTCTTCTCCGTCTTAAACACCACCGCAGCCAACACAAAATACTCCCCCTCTGCACCCATATTCCCCGACTCATCCACATACACTCTTATCACCCCTAAATTATATCACAGAGGTATCACTTCTTATCAAAATCACTCAAATCAAATAACGGACTCTTCCCCTCGTCTATAATTCCCTGCGCTTTGCGGAGCAACCTTTCAATCCCCTCCTCTGTCTCCGCACTCCCCACATGCACCGTTCTCACGACCTTCCCTTCCCTTTTATAACACACCTGCACCCCAGTCTTCCCCGACCCTGTCTTGAACTTTCTTATAAACGCCATACTTTTATAATACCACAAAAACTTTCGGAAAAAGGGCGCGAGCGAAGCGAGCGCCCTTGGGCGCCGAAGGCGCCCAAGGGGTATATTCACTTTTTTCGGTTTAGAAAAAATCTATATTTTCCACAAAGTAAATATTACTTAATCACCTATTATTAGCACCCTCTTGACTTAGCAACCCAAGTTTATTACAATAAAACTAACCAAAAGCGCAACTGCGTACAAAAAAATCAAGCTTTTGGGCGAGTGTAGAAACAAAACATACAAAAATCACACAAAAAGCACAAACGGCATACAATTTTTTGACATTGTCAAATAAAATAAACCGTTTACGTTTTGATGTCAAAAAAATTCATAAAAAATCCCTGCCAACTGGCAGGGAATTGCATAGGGAAGGAAGAAACATCACTTTTTGGTTCCATTGCCGGTCGCCCGGCATGGGACAATGGTCCGGAACGGACACCTCCCCACTCCAGGCTTCGTCAAACGCCGGTCCACATAGCTGGGCTTGGGACTCTTAATCGACTCCCCTTCCGCAGCCGCAGCCGCCAACAGATACCTAAAACCACGCTTCTTCTTGGACAAGTCTTTCATTCAGCTTGTCCTCCTTCCTAAAAAATTTCAAGCCCCTCCCTCGAGAAGCTAGGAAATCATTATATCAACTCCCTCTCCGTCTGTCAATCTACCAAAAATCATGCTATAATAATCTCATGAAATTCACCTCTTCTTACGAACCCGACAAATTTGAATCCGAAATCTACCGCGCCTGGGAAGCCTCCGGCGCCTTCAATCCGCTTGCGCCAGAATCCCTGGGCGGGCGGGATGGGATTAAAAATCCTGGCGCAAGCGAATCATATTACTCCATTGTCATGCCCCCTCCCAACGCCAACGGCAACCTCCACATCGGCCACGGCCTCACCATCGCCCTCGAAGACTCCCTCACTAGATATTACAGACTAAAAGGGAACAGCACTTGGTACATCCCTGGCGCCGACCACGCCGGCTTCGAGACTTGGGTCGTCTACGAACGCGCCCTCGAGGCGGTCGGCCACTCTCGCTTCGAATACTCCCGCGACGAACTCTACGCCAAAGTTTGGGACTTCGTCCAAGAACAACGGGGAAACATGGAACTCCAAGTCCGCGCCCTTGGCGCCTCTTGCGCTTGGGACGACCTCACCTTCACCCTCGACGAAAACGTCGTCAGCCGCGTCTACCAAACTTTTGAAAAAATGTGGAACGACGGCATGATTTACCGTGGCGAAAAACTCGTCAACTACTGCCCCAAGCACCAAACCGCCTTCGCCGACATCGAGGTCGAACACCTTGACGAGCCCGGCCACTTGTGGGATATAAAATACGAAATAGTAGAAGATTCGGAAACTTCTCTTTCCTATATTATTGTTTCCACCACCCGCCCCGAAACTCTCTTCGGCGACCAAGCCGTCGCCGTCAACCCCGCCGACAAGCGTTACAAAGACCTCATCGGCAAACACGTCAAACTCCCATTAACCGACCGAGAAATCCCCATCATCGCCGACGAACACGCCGACCCCGAATACGGCACCGGCGCCGTCAAAATCACTCCCGCTCACGACTTCGACGACTTTGAAGTCGGCAAGCGCCACAGCCTAGAAAACTTGAGAGTCATCGGCGACGACGGCACCATGCTCGAAACCGCCGGCCCAGACTACGCCGGTCTCACCACCGAAGAATGCCGCGCCAAAGTTCTAAAAGACCTCGCCGACCAAGGCCTCCTCATGGGTCAAAAAGAAATCACTCACTCTGTCGCCCACTGCTACAAATGCGGCACTATCATCGAACCCACTCTCAAAGAACAATGGTTCGTCGACGTAGAAACTCTAGCTAAGACCGCCATCGACCACCTAGAAAAGGGGGAAATCACCTTCTACCCAGCCAGCAAAAAACAAGTCATCATCAATTACCTAAAGGGTCTCAAAGACTGGAACATCTCCCGCCAAATCCCTTGGGGCATCCCCATCCCCATGTTCAAAAAGACCCACACCGAATCTGCCGGCACCGGCAGCCAAAACTTCGCCGACGCCCCCGACTGGGTCTTCGACACCCGCACCAACTTACAAGAAATCGAACTCGGCGGCATCAAATACACCCGCGACGAAGACACCTTCGACACTTGGTTCTCCTCCTCCCACTGGCCCATCGTCACCACCGACTGGACACCACAGCACGGCTCTCCCTTCTACCCGCTTAACGTCATGGAGACCGGCGCCGACATTCTCTTCGCTTGGGTCGCCCGCATGATTATGATGGGTCTCTACGTCACCGGCGAAGTCCCCTTTAGAGAAGTCTACCTCCACGGCCTCGTCCTCGACTCCAAGGGTAAAAAGATGAGTAAGTCCAAAGGCAACGTGATAAACCCCATGGACCTCGTAGCCAAATACGGCTCCGACGCCTTCCGCCTTGGCATCCTTCGCGGCCGCTCCGCCGGCCTCGCCCAAGCCTTCTCCGAAGACTCCGTCGTCGCCAGCCGCAATCTCTGCAACAAACTCTGGAACATCGCTCGCCTCATCGACTCGTGGATGGATAATGAATTCGATTCCTCTCGAGGACTTGTCGCAGGCCACGGCCGAGACGTAGAAGCCGAGCCCCGTGACGACGGGAGCGAGGACTTCGTGTCCGAGAAAGGAACGAATCATTATACTTACGACACGGACTCCATGGGCGAAGACTGGATCTGTCGCGAACTCGACAACCTCAAGAAAACCGTCGAACACTGCATGAAGCACTATCGCTTCTCCGAAGCCGTCGAAGCCATCTACAGCACCATCTGGGACAAATACGCCGACTGGTTCCTCGAAAGCCAAAAACTCTTCAAAAACCTCCCACTTTTAAAGCGCACCCTGGAAGACCTTCTCATCATTTCTCACCCCTTCATGCCTTTCCTCACGGAGACCATTTGGCAAGCCCTCAGCTGGACCGACGGCCTCCTTATCACTCAAAAATGGCCGGAAAGCCTCGTATACGACCCTATAAGCGCCGAACAGTTCGAAAGGCTTATGCTTACCGTCTCGGAGGCTAGAAAGGTCCTAGCGGGCCTTAAGGACACTGTAAAGGGCATTTCTGTCGGCCTGCTCTACGGTGACGACGGCCTCGTCGCGGACAACGCCGAACTTATCCGCCACCTCACCCGCACCGACTACATCCGCCCCACCGACGGCACGCCCAAGGGCATCCGGCTCGCCCTCTCCGGCCGCGAAGTCTATCTCGACGTCCCCACCGACATCGTCAAGACCTACAAGGCCCAGCTAGAAAACCGCATTCTCTCAGTCGGCAGGGAATTAGACGCCCTTAACGCCCGCATGTTCAACCCTAACTACGTCGCCAAAGCCCCCGCCCACCTCGTCGAAGAAACCAAAAAGGGCATCACAGAAAAGAAAGCTTTAATCGAACGGCTGAAGCTCGAACTCTCCGTCATCGAATAGCAAAAAGCCCCGATAATATCGGGGCTAAACTTTTTTAGGTCATCTCCTTTCTCTTCACAAATTCTTCTTCTCCTCCTCGCGCAGCTCGCGCCACGTCAATTTTCTTCTTCTGTTGCCAGTGCATGCACCAGCACCATCCGGTCACGCGCCGTTCTCAGTAGCTCGGAAAACTTCTTGTACACGCTATGCACTTCATCGTACAGCTTCACCAGATAATCTTTCGCTTCCTTCTCCTCCGCCGAAGGCGACTCAATCGCCCACAGCTCATCCAAAAACTTCCAAATCGCATCCATCAGCCCATCCACATAGCGCAGCCTCTTATACAACTCCT
Organism: Candidatus Saccharimonadota bacterium; assembly: GCA_017513185.1. GTDB lineage: Bacteria > Patescibacteriota > Saccharimonadia > Saccharimonadales > Saccharimonadaceae > Nanosyncoccus. The sequence goes on along the minus strand of JAFXGL010000003.1, from coordinate 91,380 downwards.
CCTCTGCATCTGTCAGCTTCCAAAAATCCGACTCTTTCTCATTCTTCTGCCACCATCTTTCCGACTCATCGTACAGGCTCTCTGCCTCGCACTTGCGCGCGGCAAAATTGTTCTGCCTATTAGTTAACAAAGCTTCGTTCATAGAAATGACCTCCCCCATTTTAATCTACCTGCCCGCATAATAGGCAGGCACTATCCTTTCATTATATCATAAAACAATAAAAAAGTCAATATACCCCCTTCCCTTAGCGCTCTCTTTGTGCTATAATACATCAATTCGTTCAGAACGCACATTTCCATTTTGATAAGGAGGGGCTTATGGAAATTACCAACTACTGCATCACTGCAGGGACATCAATCCTTTTTTTGATAGGCTGTCTAGTCCACCTCGGAGAAAATGACACCTTCTCGGTCAAAACCATCAGAAAATTCCAGACACTCACCTATGTCCTCATGTTTGAGATTATCATCGACTGTGCCTTCGCCTTGCTCGAAAAGCAATCCGTCGCCAGCAGTCTCCTTTATCTCATCAAGTACCTCGAGCTCAGCCTCAATCCTGTCCTGGCGTTCCTCGTCTTCGGCATTTTTTACGACAAAAAATCCGTCCGACACGACCACACCATGATCAAGATTCACCACGCTATGCTCGCCATGATTATCCTCGACATCGCGCTCCAGGCTGCCACCATCTTCGGCAAAGGCGTTTTCTTCATCGACGAAGCCAACGCCTACCACCGCGGACCACTCGTGTACGCCTACCTCGTCGTCCTACTCATCACCATCATACTCCTGGTTTTCGGAATCCTCACTTTCTCCAACAAAACTCAGAGTATCATGAAAGGCACCTTGTCCTCTTTCACCATCATCCTCATCACCGGCATCGTCCTTCGCAACATCTTCCCAAACACCAACTACGACTTCCTCTGCATGTCCGTCTCTATCCCGTTTATACTCGTCTACTACTCGCACGTCACGCTTCGCATCGACCCCTTGACTAAGCTGCTTAACCGCCAGGTCTACTCTAGACTCATCAAAAAGATTAGCTACACCACTATCGTCATCACCATTGATGTCAACGATTTCAAACAAATCAACGACACTTACGGTCACGAATGTGGTGACCAAACCTTGCGGCAGCTCGCCGGCCTCATTTGCAAAGCTTACAGCCGATACGCCTACTGCTTCCGCACCGGCGGCGACGAATTTTGCGCCATCCTCAAACCCGGCGCTTTCGAGAGATTAATCGAAGAAACTCCTCACCACGACGCTTACTCTATGGCTAGCAAACTCATGGCCCGTCTAGAAGAACTCATCCGCGCCGAAAACAAGCCCAACGCCGACAGCTACCTGTCCTCTGGCATCTCCCAGGGCTACGGCATCTTCTACTCCCAGTCCAGCTACCCCAGCATCAAGGAACAAATCTCTCTCGAAAAAGTCATCGAACTTGCCGACCGGCGCATGTACCAAAACAAAGCCGCCTCACACAAAAGCGACACTACTCCCCCACCTTCATCAAATCAGCCAGCCCCCTAAGGGCTGGCTCTTTCATTTTAATCAAATCTTGGCTGGACCGGCAGGATTCGAACCTGCGAATGCTGGGATCAAAACCCAGTGCCTTACCACTTGGCGACGGTCCACCACGTGGACCCTTACATTCTACCCTTATTTCCTCAAATCGTCAAGCATGCTATAATGTATCCGTGTTATTTAAGACCGAACAAGAACTAACCACCTTCGCCGAAAACTTAGGTAGGACTTTAGAGCCGCCTCTAGTTTTTGAGCTCATCGGCGACGTCGGCGCCGGCAAAACCACCTTCACCCGCGCTCTCGCCAAAGGCCTCGGCATCAAAGCTCCCGTCACCTCCCCCTCCTTCACCATCTGCAACCGCTACGAATGGAGCGCGCAGCAAAAACGCGCAAGCCACAGAGGTGCCACCCCTGTCGGTAATTTTGAGCTCATTCACTATGATTTTTACCGCCTTGAAAACCCCGGTCTCATGCTCGACGACCTTCAGGAATCACTCACAAACCCCTCCGCCATCGTCATCCTCGAATGGGCCAACTCCGTCAAAAATATCCTCCCAAAAGACCACATCACCATCACCTTCCGCACCCTCGAAGACGGCTCTCGCGACCTTCAAATCAAAGGACTTAAAAATGAACTTATATCTTGACACCTCCGATTTCATCGCCAAAATCCAGCTCACCGACGAAACCGGCCAAACTTTTAGCTACGAGGACAACTTAGGTCGCGAAATGGCAGAAAAACTCCTCAGCACCCTAGAATCTCACCTCAAAGACCACGGCAAAACCTGGAAAGACCTCAAAAAAATCACCTTCATGTCCGGCCCCGGCTCCTTCACCGGCCTTCGCATCGGCAGCGCCATCGTCAACACTTTAAGCCACGAATTAAACATCCCTCTCTACGACCACAAGGGAATTAAACACCAGATTATCCTCCCCGACTACGGTCGCCCCGCCAACATCTCCCAGCCGAAAAAATAGCCAAAATCCACAAAATATGTTACAATAGAGGTGGAATATAAAATTTTGATAATTTGTTATACCGTCTAGGACAGTCAAACCCTAGACACACGACAATTAGAAAGAGCAACCCATGGAAATAGTCTCCATTGTGATAGCTGTCGTAGCTGGCCTTGGTTTAGGCGCCGGCGGCCTTTTCGCATACAATAAAAAGAAAGAAAACGGCGGCAAAAACAAAGCCGACGACCTCATCCGTAAGGCCAAACACGAGGCCGGCGACATCGTCCTCGAAGCCAAAAAAGAAGCCTCCCGCATCGCGTCCAAGTCCCAGGCCGAGGAAGCTGAACGCCGCAAAGAATGGAAGCGCACCGAAAATCGCCTCATGGAACGCGAAACTTCCCTCGACAGCAAGCTCGACCAACTAGAGAAAAAGACCGAGCGCCTCAACAAGTCCGAAAAAGAACTTGAAGATTTAAAAAACGAAGTCCGTGACATCCGCGCCAAACAGCACGAAAAGCTCGAGAAAATCGCCGCTTTAAGCAAAACTGAAGCCCGCGAAAAGCTCATGAAAATGACCGAAAACGACATCCGCCAAGATCTCGTCAACCTCGTCGCCAAAGAACAAAAAGAAATCAAACACGACGTCGACGAGACCGCGCAAAGCATCCTCCTCACCGCTATGGAGCGCATGTCTAGCGAAGTCACCGCCGACCGCACCATCACCGCCCTCAAGCTCCCCGACGACGAGATGAAAGGCCGCATCATCGGCAAGGAAGGCCGTAACATCCAGGCTCTCCAGCGCGCCACCGGCGTCGACATCGTTGTCGACGACGCCCCCGGCATGGTCATCTTAAGCTCCTTCGACCCCATTCGTCGCCAAGTCGCTCGCTACGCTCTTGAGCGCCTCATGAAAGACGGCCGCATCAACCCCGCTAGTATCGAAGAAGCCGTCCAAAAAGGCGAAAAAGAAATAGAAAAAGAAGTCGTTCGCGCCGGCGAAGACGCCGCTCGCGAAGTTGGCGTCGTCGGTATCCCGCGCGAGATTCTCCACCTCCTAGGTGAGCTCAAATTCCGTACCTCCTACGGTCAAAACGTCCTCTTGCACTCCATCGAAATGGCCCACATGGCCGGCATGATTGCCGAAGAAATTGGCGCCGACAAGCGCATCGCCAAGACCGCCACCCTCCTCCACGACATGGGCAAGGCCGTCACCCACAAAATCGAAGGCAAGCACGCCGACATCGGCGCCGAACTCGCCAAAAAATACGGCATGCCCGACGCCATCGTCCACGCCATCGCCGCTCACCACGACGACATCGAGCCCACCACCCCCGAAGCCATCATCGTCAAGATTTGCGACGCCATCTCTGCCGCTCGCCCCGGCGCTCGTAACATCTCCGCAGAAAACTTCGCCGAACGCATGCGCGACCTAGAAAACATCGCCACCTCCTTCCCCGGCATCGACAAGGCTTACGCCATCTCCGCCGGTAGAGAAATCCGTGTCATTGTCGAGCCCAAACAAATCGACGACTTAACCGCCCTCAAACTCGCTCGCGACATCGCCAACAAGATTGAAGCCACCATGTCCTACCCAGGGGTAATAAAAGTTAATGTCATTCGAGAAACTAGAGCAGTCGAATACGCCAAATAAACACAAAAATCTCCCCCGGATATAATCCGGGGGATTTTTTACATAATCCGTTGCAGCATTATCATTTTCTCGTTCCACTTCCTCGCGGCCTTTTGCCGCCGCTTGTCTTTCACTGTCCTCGCACAGGGCGACCCATAAAACGCTTCCGTCCAGGTCGGCACCACTCGCGTATCCGCCAGCTGCATCGTCTTACTCAGGCTTCTCGGCAAGTCTCGCTTATGAAAATTCGTCAGGGCATAGCAGTCCGCAAAGGCCCACCTTCCCAGTTGTCGCACTCCATCCATAATCTTCAACTCTTCCAAACTCTCGCAGCGACAAAACGCAAACGCGCCCACTCTCTCTACGCTTCCTGGTATCACTACCTTCTCTAGATTCCGACAATCCTTAAACGCGCGGTCGTCAATCAGCTTCAGCCCCTCCGGAAACACAATCTCTCTCAGATTTTTGCAATCTTCAAACGCGCCCTTACCGATATACTTCAGCGTCTTCGGCAACACCACTGTCACCAATTCCGCCCGGTCTCTATAGGCACTTTCTTCAATCGTTTCCGTTCCTTCCGGTATCGTCAGTCTCGACGACGTATCGCTCGCCTCATAATACCTCCGCCTACGTCTGCGCCTCGGCGCTTCCGTCGGCTCCACTACTGGCTCCACAGTCACTCCTTCCGTCTCAATCTTATCTTCTCTCAATTTCTCCCGTAAGTCTGCCAAATTCATTGGCTCGCGTTTACCTTGCATTTTACCCCTCCTTTATCTTCGCAACAGATTACAAAACAACAATGGCACCTCCAAAGTGCCTATCTCCCTTCATTATATCATAAAACAGCAAAAATATCAAGCACTAGCCCTGTCGGCTACTCCGTAATGTTTCCGTACCTATCTTCCTCTTTGCGCTTTCGCTCTGCCTCTTTACGCTCCACCTCCTCTTTGAGCTTCCGCGCCTTTTCCGCCGCCTCTCGCCGCAGCTCATCCTCTCTCACCCTCTCGCGCAAATACTTCTGCGCCACCTTTATATCTTCAAACTCGTGCGCCCCGTCCGCCCTAAGGATGCTCTTCTCGTGCCCCTTACCTAGTAGCAACACCACATCCCCCTTCCTTGCAAGTCTTATAGCTGCTCGTATCGCCTCCTCCCGGTCCAGGTTCACCGCCAAATTTTTCCCCTCAATCTTCCCACCTTTTTCCGCCCCCTCCACAAACTGCCGGGCAATCTTCTCCGGGTCCTCGTCTCTCGAATCATCCTCGGTAATTATCACAATATCGCTATTTCTTGCCAATATCTCCCCGCGCTCCGCTCTCGTCGTCTCATCTCTCCTCCCCGCCCCACCATGCACAGAAATCACTCGCCCCTTCACCTCGCCCAGCGCCTTAAACGCCTTCTCTAGTGCATCCGGCGTATGCGCATAGTCCACTATCACGCTAAAATCCTGTCCCTCATCCACTCGCGTCATCCGCCCCTCCACGCTCTCTAGCGCCGCAATGCCTTTCTCTATCTCCTCATCATCCAGCCCCAGCCTCTGCCCCACTGCCACTGCCGCTAGGGAATTATACACATTAAACTCCCCCGGAAGCTTCGTTTTAATTTTCATATCACCGCATGCATATTCTCCGCCATCCACGCCAAATTTCACCTTCCTAGCGCGCAACTTTCCGTTTTTTATACCATATGTGATATATTCTTTTGCCACCTTCATAAACGCTCGACTATTCTTGTCGTCCGCATTTATCACTCCAAACTTCGCCTTCTTAAACAATTTACACTTCGCCTTGCGATAATTCTCCATCGTCTTATGATAGTCCAAATGCTCGTGCGTCAGGTTAGTAAACACCGCCACCTCAATAGGTACCCCCAGCGTCCTAAACTGCTCCATCGCATGGCTCGTCACCTCTAGCACCAAATACTTCGCCCCCGCACGCTTGATAGCGTCTATTCTCTGATTCAAAACCTTCGGATCGACAGTAGTCATGTGATTTAATTCGGAGTGCAATTTAAAGGCGGATGTATCGCGGATGGTATGCGATGAAGCAGGAGTAGCGGAACGAGACGTATTTGACATACGTCGAGTGAGCAACGCATCTGCTGAAGACGCAGACCGCCGCGAGACGCCGCCCCAACCTACAGTCGTCATTATGCCGCACGGATGTCCGGATTCATTCAGCATTTTCCAGATATAAAAACACGTCGACGTCTTCCCGTTCGTCCCCGTCACCCCTATCACCTTCATCCCCTTCGCCGGGAACTTATACTTCATCCCAGCAGAAATCGCCCGCGTCAAATGCACCGGCTTCACCAGCTTATTATACCCAGGAACTTCCATGACCTTCTTCTTCAAGTTCATTGCACCCTGATTATATCATAAAAACACCATTTTTTATTTATAAATTAAGCCATTGCGCTCACGTTAAAAATCGACTATAATAGATATGTTAATTAAGTGGAGGTGGAATGTCACAAACCAAGATTCCGGTTGTGGTTTATAGTGAAATTTTTTATCCAAAATTTTCCGTCTCTCGCACTCGTGTCATTCCGGTCAACTTCGTCGAAGATCCTACAGAAACTCCCGCCCCCATCCTCACCACTACCGTCACCAAGTTTGCAGACACCTCCGCCCCCAAGCGCTCCCGCTTCAAACTTCTCCGCAGCAAACTTGGCACTCTCGCCACCGCCGCTGTTGCCATCCTCGCTGTCGCCCTCGTCGGCGCCAAGATCCTCGGCTTCCGCACTTTCACTGTCATGTCCGGCTCCATGGAGCCAGATTATCCCGTCGGCTCCATGATTTACGTCCAGCCTGCCGATTACAAATCTCTCCAGGTCGGTGACGTCATCTCCTACGTCGCCAACAACGACAAAACCGTCGTCACCCACCGCATCGTCGGCATCGAAGTTGACGAAAAAGACCCCACTGTTCTCCGCTTCCGCACCCAGGGCGATGCCAACTCCTCCCCAGACGCCGCCCTCGTCCACTACAAAAACGTGCTCGGCACGCCAATTCTCACCATTCCGTATCTTGGTTACATCGCACATAACATCCAACAGCCTCCCGGCATTTATATCACACTGGTAGCGGGCACTCTCCTACTGGCGTGGACATTCCTGCCAGGGACATTGGAAGAAAGGAGGAAAACTGCGAGAAAAAGTGTAGCATGAGTGAAGTTATATTAAATCTAAAGGTAGAGAAAGGAGATAGATGTACAACAAGGTTCGAATCACCGTTGCGGCGCTCGTAGTGATGGCGCTCTGCACGCTCAGCTCGGCCATGACCCTGTCGTATTTCACCGACACGAAGTCGAAAGAAAACGAATTCACCGTCGGTAACGCCTCGGGCACATTCATCGTTTACGATGATGTATCCAACGCCGACAGCGCCAACTGGCGCGAACTCAGCGCAAACAACTATCCGCCAATCGAAGACACGTCCGAAATCCCCCTCTTCCCGCAGGCTAAAAACACCGGTAACATCCCCGTTTACCAACGCTTCCGCATCGTCATTCCGAAAGCCCTCGCTAACGTCATCACGCTCAATCTACCCTCGTCCATGAACGATTGCAAAGTCGAAACCGCCGCGGAAAAAACTTGTAGCGACGATAATTACATCGTCAAATACAACCCCAGCGTTGCCGACACCTACGCCGAATATTACCTCACAAGTAAAACCCCTCTCGACCTAAATGGCACCACAGCCACCTGGCCGACAGAAAGCATCAAAATCGGCGACCTCTCCGGCGTCGACAAGTCGCTCTTTACTTGTGAGTCCGGCGCCAACAGTTGCACGCTCGGCATTCGCGTCTATTCCGACACCATCCAAACCACCGGTTTTATGAACGCCGAAGACGCCTTCATAAATCTAGCCGAAACATATTAAATCGTTAAACAATTATTAATAATCAAAGGAGTTATTAAATGAAAACTAACAAAAAAGCTATCCTCTCCGCCGCCGCCGTCCTCGGCGTCGCCGGTTTAGTCGCAGGTGGCACCATCGCCTACTTCACCGACACCAAGACCGAAACCAACACTTTCACTGTCGGCAACGTCAAAATCCGCCTTCTCGAATCTCAGCTTCACCGTGAAAACTCTGGCCGCATGGGTAACTTCCCAGCTCTCGCTTCCGACTCAGACTACTGTGACTGGAACGCCTCTTCCAGCGTTACTACCACCGCCGGCAACAACTCTCTAATCAACGGCTCTTATGAGAGTGCCCGCTACTGCACCCCGAACATAGACGCTGAAGTCGGCAACGCCAACACCATCTCCGCCGTCGCTTTTGGTCACACCGCCGCCAACCGTAGTTGGGGCTACACCGACGCATTCATCTCCGACGATGCCGAAGATTACAAAAAGAGCATCGCAGAAGGCGATGACCATGATGGATATTTCACTCGCGTCTCCGAAAACATCGTCCCTGGCCAATGGATTCGCAAGTTCACCTACGTCCGCAACGACGACCAAAGTAGCGACGCCTACGTTTTAATTCGCTACATGGTCCCAACCAGCTACGCCGATAATATCGAGCTAAAAATCCCAGGCACCCCATACGAAGAAGACGTTAACGCAACCGAAGACGGTATCCAAGGCTACTTCACCGCAGTTAAAAAGAACGCCACCACTGGCAAATATGAAGCCTTCCCAGTCGCTGCTAAAGATGACATGGATAACTACGAACCATACACCGAAACTATCGACAACGTCGAATATAAAGTCTACGCCGCTGTCACAACCCAGGCCCTCAAACCGACCGAAATGACCTTCTGGAGCCCAATCAACACCGTAAGACTAACCAAAGATAGCAAAGTTACTGATTTTGACTATTCAAACGGCAACCCTCTAGTCGACGTCAAGGTTGACGCCCAAGCCATCCAGGCCAAGACCTTCAGCAACGCCGTCGAAGCCATCAACAACCTTTAATCACTAACACCAACAGGAAACAGAGATTATGCGTCGCAAACCTCAAATTCGGACCCTTCTCATCCTAGGAATAGCTTTTCTCCTAGCGATGGGTGGCACCGTGGCCTACTTCGTCACGTCCGAAACGGCGCACAATCTCGTCTCCATGGGTGGGGTCAAGATCGCCCTCAACGAGCTCGACGGCCCCACCGGCTCAAAACCCTTCCACGACCTAGAAAACATCATCGCCGGAGAAACTTACAGCAAAATCCCCTACGTCGAGAACATCGACCTAGAACCCGTCTGGATTCGCGCCAAAGTCTCTCTCAAAAAGACCGCCGGCGACGGCACCGAAACCGACATCACTGACTTTTCGTCTCTCATGACGCTTCAAGAAATCGGAGAAAACTGGACTGCTTCTCCGGACAATTTTTATTATTACAACCTCGCAGTAAATAACGGCGAACAAACCGAACCCATTTTCCGCTCGGTCAAATTCGCCGACACCATCAACGACGAATTTCAACTCGCCACTTACACCTTGACCGTCACCGCCGAAGCCACCCAAGCCAAAAACAACGGCCTCAGCGGCCTCGACGCTAACCCTTACGCAACCGCCACAGTCAGCTTCGAAGGTGGCGCCGAAAACTTCGTTTTCTCCCCCACAGGCAACCTCTTCGGTGACTTAAGCCAATTCATGCCCGGCGACACTCGCTCAAGCACCATCACCGTCAAAAACATCGCCACCGACTACGACTTCGTCAAAATCTACCTCCGCGCCGAGCCCGACAGCGGAGCTTCCGACCTCCTCTCAAAACTCAACTTAACAGTTTCTCAAGACGGCGAACTCCTCTCTTCCGTTCCCACCTCCAACCCATCCGTCCTCGCCACCAACTACGAACTCGGAACCTTCAACCCAGGCAAAGAAACCAACCTCTCCATTGAACTCTCCGCCCCGTCAAGCCTCGGCAACGCTTACGAATACACTTCCGGCGACATCAAATGGATCTTCACCGCCGAAGCCTATAAAGACGGCCAAATCGTCCCGCCCAACACCGGCACCGCAACCAAAGACAAAGCCAGCGTCAACACCGAAATCGTCACCGCCGTCGCACTCGCTACCGTCCTCTCCATGATTCTCGCTCTAATTATTCTTTCTCTGAAAAAATCAAAAAACGAAAAATAACTTATAATTAGCACTCCGCCCTTGACAGTGCTAATTTTTGCGCTACAATAGACGACAGAAAAGGAGAAATAAACGCATGACCCTAAAACCACTAAAAGACAGAGTTGTCGCCAAAGTAGAAAAACCCGCGGAAAAAACCGCCTCCGGACTTCTCCTGCCTAGCGACTCAAAAGAAAAACCATCTTTCGCCGTCGTCGAATCCGTCGGTCCCGAAGTCAAATCCGTCAAAAAGAACGACAAAATCATCTACAAAGAATACTCAACCACCAACGTCAAAATCGAGGACGTCGACTACATCATCCTCGACGAAAAAGACATCTTAGCAACTCTCTAAACAGGATATAATATATATGGCAAAAAAGATTTATTACGAAGCCGAGGCCCGCGAAAAGGTCTTATCCGGCGCCAAGCAGCTTTACGACGCCGTCAAGGTCACTTTCGGCCCTAAGGGCAAAAACGTCGTCATCGAAAAAGAATACGGTGCCCCCGTCATCACCCACGACGGCGTCACTGTCGCCGAAGCCGTCGAACTCGGCAAGACCGAAGACAACTTAGGCGAAGAAGTCGGCGCTAAACTGATTAAGACCGCCGCCCAAAAACTCAACAAATCCGCCGGCGACGGCACGACGACCGTCACGGTCTTAACTTACGAAATCCTAAATGAAGCCAACAAGCTCATCGCCGCAGGCGTAAACCCGATGGAACTCAGAAAGGGAATCGAAAAAGCCGGCGCAGAAATCGTCAAAGGCATCGACGGCCTAGCAGAAAAGATTGAAGGCGACGACTCCAAGGTCGCCGAAGTCGCCACCATCTCCGCTGGCGACGAAACCATCGGCCACCTCATCGCCGAAGTCATCAGTAAAATCGGCAAAGACGGCGTCGTCACCGTTGAAGCTGGCCAAGGTCTGGAAATGGAACAAGAAATCGTCGAGGGTTTCTCCTACGACAAAGGCTACTCCTCCCCGTTCTTCGTCACTGATGTCAACCGCCAGGAAGCCATCTTCGACAAACCCGCCATCCTCGTCACCGACAAAAAGATTTCCGCCGCTAACGACATCCTCCCGCTTCTAGAAAAATGCGCTCAGGCTGGCCAAAAAGACCTTGTCATCATCGCCGAAGATGTCGAAGGCGAAGCTCTCTCCCTCCTCGTTTTAAACAAGCTCAAAGGCGTCTTCAACTCCCTCGTCCTCAAGGCTCCCGCTTTCGGCGACCGCAGAAAAGAGATCATGGAAGACATCGCCATTCTCACCGGCGCCACGCTCGTCTCTGCTGACCGCGGCCTCAAGCTCGAAGAAGCCGGCCTCGAAGTTCTAGGTAGCGCTGGCAAGATTATCGCCACCAAAGACGAATCCACCATCATCAAAGGCGCCGGCAGCAAAAAAGCCGTCAAAGACCGCATCGACCTCATCAATAACCAGGCTGGCCTCGCCACTTCCGACTATGAAAGGGAACAATTAGAAAAACGCGCCGCTGCCCTCCAGGGCAAGGTCGCCGTCATCAAAGTCGGTGGTGCCACCGAAACCGAAATTGACGAAAAGAAATATCGCGTCGACGATGCTGTCGCTGCAACTAAAGCTGCGCTTAGTGAAGGCATCGTCCCTGGCGGTGGCGTCACGCTCGTCAACCTCGCAAACAGTCTCAAAGGCACTGACGCCGGCACCCAAATCGTTAAAAACGCCTTGAAACGTCCGCTCGTCCACATCTTAGAGAACGCCGGTCTAAACGCCCAGGCCCTTCTTGCCGAAGTAGAAAAAGCAAAGCCGGGCTTCGGCATCAACGTCATGACTCCAGAAAAAGGTCTTGTCGACATGAAAAAATCTGGCGTCATCGACCCTGCCCGCGTGACGAAAGAAGCTGTTAAAAACGCAACCAGCATCGCCGCCACAGCCATCACGATGGGCGCCCTCATCGTGGAAATCCCAGAAAAGGAACCCGAAGCTCCCGCCGGCGGCTCCATGGGCGGAATGTATTAAACCACAAAAAATAGCCCCGAGGGGCTATTTTTTATTTGAGCTTATTAACTATCTTTAGCAACGCATTCGCCTTCGCCGTCGGCTCCGCAATCTGCTTCGCAAGCTCAAGCGCCTCCGAAGGCTCACCGAATTTAAGCGTAATCTCAAACTTCTCCTCGACCGGCAACTCCACCTTATCAAGGAGCGGATACAGCTCCTTATAAGCCTCCTCTAGCGTCGCATTATCAGACGCCGGCGCTTCCGCCGCCGGGGCATTACCCAGCTTTATCTCTGGCGCTGCCGCCACTTCTTCCGTCACAGGAGCCGCCTCTGCCGCAGGCGCCACTGCTTCTGCCATCTCTGGCGCTACAGCTTCCGCCGCAGCCACCGGAGGCATCCCTGGCTCGGCCGGCACTTCCGGCGCAGGCGCAGGAGCCGGCGCAAATTCCGCCGTCGCCGCTGCAGGGGCCGCCCCTGCTAGCTCGCTCGCAAGCTGCTCATTCTCGGCCGTTGCATCAGCAGCCGGAGCCGCTTCTGCCGCCGCATTATTATTGGTAATATCATCGATTGCTTTTTGCAATTCGTCGTTATTCATTGCCACCCTTTTCTGTATTTTATTTTTAATATAAAACTCTACTTACCCCTTAATATACCACACTTTACAAGAAAGCACAAGCCTTATATTCGAAGCATCCTCACGATTTTATCCAAAAAATCCAGCTTCACCTCCTCCATCGGTAGCCTCATCCCAAACGCATCCACAATCTCCTCCCCACTCTCCTGCGGAAAATACACTGTCACTCTCGGAGAAAACCGCTTTCTCGGCGTCAAAATAATCGCATATTTATCCCCCTCCTGCATCACTCCAAAACTCTTATAGTCTTCGTAGTTATACACTTTACTCCCCTCATGCAACCCCTTGTCAGACAGGGAATAGTGCAGCTTCCTCGGCGACCTCACGGCATATATCAAAAGCGCCACACTAGATAGCGCAACGAGCGCCGTAAACGTCCACCACTTCAAAACTATCGACAGCGCCACTAGCCCCAGCACCACCACTACAAACCCTATATACCACCCCTTACCTTTGCTTCTTTGCAGATACTCTTCCGCTTCCCAATTCACAATATCACTAGAATTTTTCTTTACCATAATCTCATTGTACCATATTTTTCTCCACAAAATAAAAAACTATGATAGAATGTATAGAGACGGAGGGTTACCCAAGTGGCTGAAGGGGACGGTTTGCTAAATCGTTAGTCTGGGGAAACCTGGAGCGGGAGTTCGAATCTCCCACCCTCCGCCAAAAATTAAAATCCGAAGATTTATCTTCGGGATTTTTGTTTTTGAAGGAGGGGCCGGAGAGCACGCAGTGTTCTCCCACCCTCCGCCATTTTTCTTCTTGCATTTTCTTACAAACTGTGCTATAATAAGCTAAATCATTATTTATCATTAACTAATTGCGAGATCATATGAACAAAATTACTAAAACCGCATCTAAAGCCATCGCCGGCATCGCCACTTTTGCCACTTTGAGCGCTGGCAAAGCTGTCATGGCTCTCTCCGTCCGTGACGGTATCGAAGCTGCCAAGACCGACGAAATGCCCACCACCCTCATCGGCAACGGCGGTGTCATCAACAACGTCACCAATACCATCCTTTACGTCCTCGGCATCATCTCCGTCATCATGCTCATCGTCGGCGGCGTCAAATACGCCCTCTCCGCTGGCGACGCTAAAGCCGTCACCGACGCCAAGAACACCATTCTCTACGCCCTCATTGGCCTCGTGATTGCCATTCTTGCCTACTCTATCGTCAGCTTCGTGCTTGGCCTCGTTGTTTAGTCAATCTCGCCATGTCTTATTGCCGGACTCTTGCGGGTCCGGCTTTTTGTGATAGCCACCGCCGTTAGCTTACTCACTCCCGCCTTGCGTAATAGCTTCCCCGCCTCCATCATACTCGCTCCCGTCGTCCACACATCATCCATCAGCACCACTCTCGCCTCCGGCCTCTCTCGCAAAATCTCCGCCACCACTTTCTCATCCGCCTTCACCGCCTCCTTCGCCTGCTTCTTTCGCACCTCTGGCGACGCCCCCACTTGTACCGTATCTTTCGCCCGCGTAAGCAGCCTCACCCTCTTTGCCTTCCCGCCCGACAGCCTCTCCACCTCCCGGCAAATCCTATCCATATGGTCCATCGCCCGCTCTCGCACATGTTTCCGGCTCGTCGGCATCGGCACCAGCACCACCTCTCCCAGCCCCTGCAAATACCCTCGCCACACCACCTCCGCTATCTCCAAAAGTTCCCCTCTCACGCTCTCATACTTCGCCTCCTCAATAAGCTCGCCCAATATCTCATCCCTATATCCCAAATACACCGCCTCGTCAAACACCCCGCCCACGCCCTCCAATTTTCTCGCCTTCATGTTATCGCTTATGTATTTTTTACAACACTTGCATAAATACGCCCCGGCCTCCCCGCACCCCCGACAACGGGGAGGGAATAGCCCATCCGCAATATTTTTTACAACATTTTTTATGTCAAATCTCATATTCTCCCTTGATTTTATCAAATCTTGTCTTTATAATTAAGCATATACTATATAAAGTGGAGGAAAACCGAGTATGGCTCGTAAAACCAACGATGACATGCTGATGGAAGATGAATTAGCGGCCGCCTTTCTTGAAGACGACGCTACCACTATGCTCGAGCCCGACGAGCCCGCTGCCGCCCCGGCAGAAGAAGAAGCCGTCGCCGCGCCCGAGGAAGAAGAAGCTATCGAACCATCAGATGAGGGGGATGATGGGTGGGAAACTGGCGATGATTTTCCTGGACAGCTCGCTGTAGATGTCTATGAGACCGCCGACAAACTAGTTATCAAAGCTCGCACCGCGGGCATTAAAAAGTCCGATTTGAACGTTTCCATTCACGACTCAATTCTGACCATTTCCGGCGTCCTCTCCGGCGGGGAAGACGACCAAACCACGCGCTGGCACATCCAGGAATGCTACTGGGGCGAATTCTCTCGCACCATCGCTCTTCCTGTCGCCGTCCGCGAAGACGAAAACTCCGTCAAGGCCGAATTAAGAGACGGCGTCCTCACCATCACCTTCGAGAAGGAAAAGGTTGAGGCCCCCAAGGTCATCCCAGTTCAATAAACTCGAGCCGCTCCAAAGAGCGGCTTTTTGTTGGTAAACTAGAAACGAGCTAGACAAGGCAGCGACGAGCATCGCAAAGGAGACGTACTCAATGGTACGTCTCCTGCGAAGCGCAATCGCTAACGAAGTATAGCGAAGTTTATAGTTTGCCAACTACAAAATTGACTATCGCATAGGCCAGAATGGCAATCACGAGGCCCACAATACCATAGAGAATAGTATTCTTAGCTTTAGTCACTGCGGCAGAATCACCACCAGAAGTCGTATACTGCACGCCGCCAATGATTACCATCACCACAGCGAGGATGCCAACGACATACAGCACGGCATTGATGATATTCTTCACAGTCGCATCCAAAGTCGCACCTTGTCCGTTATCGGGATCAGCTTCCCCCATCCCTTTCTTGGCACAATCTTGCGCCGACAAACCCTGGCAAACATCAGTCGCATATGTTGCATTCGGCGCCAATGCTACTCCCACGCCAGCCACGGCTAGCACCAAAGCCATCACTGCAGTTTTAACTTTGTTAGATAAACTCATTAGAAATTTCCTTTCTTTTTACTTAAGCTTATCATACCAAACCGCAACGATTTTATCAACAAAAAGAAGCCCTTTTGGGCTTCTTTTTAAATTTACAATTTGCCAACTACAAAATTGACTATCGCGTAGGCTAGAATGGCAATAACCAAGCCCACAATACCATAGAGAATAGTATTCTTAGCTTTTGTCACTGCAGCAGAATCACCACCGGAAGTCGTATACTGCACACCACCGATGATTACCATCACCACGGCGAGGATACCGACGACATACAGCACGGCATTAATGATATTCTTCACAGTCGAATCGAGCGACCCTGCACCCGTATCGTGTACGGCCGTATCCCCAGATGTACCAGTCTGCGACGCATTCACGCCCGACATCGCTTCACCCTTCGCATCAGCATACACTGCCGTCGGCGCCAACGCCGCCCCGGCTCCCGCCACTACTAGGGCCAAGGATGCCACCGCCAATTTAATCTTGTCTAACATCTTTTTCTCCTTTTATTTATTAATTAAAGTTTACCAACCACAAAGTTCACGATGGCATACGCCAGAATGGCAATCACGAGACCCACAATACCATAGAGAATAGTATTCTTAGCTTTAGTCACTGCGGCAGAATCACCACCAGAAGTCGTATACTGCACGCCGCCAATGATTACCATCACGACAGCCAAGATGCCAACGACATACAGCACGGCATTGATGATATTCTTCACAGTTCCATCCAGCGTCGGCTCACTGTTCGGATCGTCCACTGTATTGTTCATTCCGCACTGCGCCTTCTTCTTTGCGTCGTTTCCCGCAGCTTGGATACATTGCTCATACGTTTGCGCATGCGCCGCTTGCGGCATCAACAACACGCCCGCACCAGCCCCTGCCACAGCCAACACCACGGCCACTACTGCAGTTTTAATTTTATTAGATAAAACCATTTTATCCTTTCTTTTAGCTTATTTTTATCATACCAAAAACCACAAGCATTATCAAGGCTTATCTAATTTGTTTACAATTTACCAATCACAAAATTGACGATTGCATACGCAAGTATCATCACTACAAGCCCCCCAATCGCCCATATCATCGTCCTCTTCGCCTTCGCCAACGCTCCAGCATCCCCCGCACTCGCCGACATTTGTAATCCCGCCACAATTATCATCACCACTGCCGCAATTCCACCTGCATACAACAAATAATTGATAATATTCGTCGCACTAAAATCCGATGCATTAGCGTTCGGCACCCTATCCTTTATATGTCCTTTTATCTCATCATACTTTCCCGACTCGTCAACGGCAAACCTAACCAATAGCTCCTTTATCATCTTACGCCTCCCCTCCTTCCGTTAGCGCCACGCTCGTCTTCCTCACCAACCCGGTCGTGCTAGCCCCCGCGTTCATCGTCAGTTTCAGTACCGTCGTCGCAATCGCATATGCCAATATCGCAATTATCAGCCCCACAATCGCCCCAGAGATGACTTTCTTCGCCTTCTCCACCCCCGCCGGATTACCTTGGCTCGTCACCATCAAGAACCCACCATACATCACTAGTCCCACCGCCAGTAGCCCCCCTAGGAACATCAAATCCTTCACTACCGTCCCAATAATCCTCAACACTGTTCCTTGCAAATTATCTTTGCTAAAATTACTCTCAGAAATATCCCCATTCTCGTTGCACTCCAGTGTCGCATACCACGGGTCCATCCCCAGGAACTTCACATCAGACCGACACGTAGCCGCAAACACCCCCGTCGGCGCCAACGCCCCCGCCACCATTAACATCCCCGCAATAATCCCCAAAAGTTTCTTTCTCATACTCTCATTATAACACAAGGAAAGGATTTTTGACTAGCGAGGCAAAACCTCTATATTATCTTGACTTTTATCGTTCAAAATGCTATAATTTAAAGGATAACTACATCTGTATGAGTGTGTCAGAAAAAATCAAAAAACTAGTTCTTTCTCTGGGCGCTCTTTTTCTCGCGCTCACCGCACCTCTTGCAGTCCTGACTACCCCTGTTTACGCCGACCCAGAAACCACATCTTCCGAACAAAGTCAAACTGAAGAAAAGAAAACCGAAGAAAACAAAGAGGAAACCAAGGAGGAATCCACCAACACTTGCTACGATGAATCCGGCTCTCTTGGTTGGCTTGTCTGCCCCACCACCGGCTTCCTCGCCCGCGTCACCGACAGCCTCTACGGCATCATCAAAGACATGCTGGTCGTCGACCCCCTCACCAGCGACTCCGACTCCCCCTTCCACCAAATCTGGTCCATTTTCCGTGACATCACCAACGTCATCTTCGTCATCTTCTTCCTCGTCATCATCTGGTCCCAAGTCACCGGCCTCGGCATCTCCAACTATGGTATCAAAAAACTCCTCCCCAAGATTATCGTCTCTGCCATCCTCATCAACTTAAGCTACATCATCTGCGCCGCTCTCGTCGACATTAGTAATATCGTCGGCGCCTCCGTCAAAGACCTCTTCACCGGCGTCGAAGAACAAATCACCGCCACTGGCCTCATCGCCAGCGCCGAAGGCGTCCAAGTCGACTTCTCCGGCCTAGTCGCCGGCCTCATCGGCGGCACCGCCTTGGGCGGCCTCGCCATTGGCGCTTCCGGCGGCCTCGGCGCCATCTTCATCGCCCTTCTCCCCGTCCTCCTCGGCGCTGTCCTCGCTGTTGGTATCGCCTACCTTACCATCGTCGCCCGCAAGGCCTTCGTTTACCTCCTCATCATGATTAGCCCCCTAGCCTTCGTCTGCAACCTCCTTCCCAACACAGAAAAATGGTTCGCCAACTGGAAAAAGTCTCTCTCCCAAATGCTCTTCTTCTACCCCATGTTCGCCGCCCTCTTTGGCGCCTGCTCCCTCATCGGCTGGACCATCATCGCCTCCGCCGAAGACGCCGTTGTCCTCATCATGGGTATCGCCGTCAAGGTCATTCCACTCTTCGCCGCCTGGCCTCTCCTCAAGATGTCCGGCACTCTTCCTGGCCAAATCAACTCCGCCCTTACCAAAGCCATCCAAAAGCCTGCCGTTGGCGCTGTCAGCCGCTGGAGCAAAGACGAAGCTGCTTACCGCCGCGCCAAATATCTCGGAGAAAAGCCTCGCACCTGGCAATATGGTCGCCAATTTGGCCAAAACATGCAAAATCTCAAATTCCGCCGTGCTTCCGACACTGCCGCCTACCTCGAAGCCGCCAAAAACCGCGGCGCCGCCTTCAGCTCCAATTACAAAAACGGCCGTGGCAAAGTTACTGGCCGTGGCAAATCCATGCAAGCCCTCATCGAACAAAACCTCCGCAACAAGCAGCTTGCCGCCAAAAACGCCAACGATTACGAAAAAGGCCTCAGCTCACAAATCGACCCGAACTCTCGCCAATACCAATCCGTCTTGGCGCAAGACCTTCGCAACCGTGATTCTGCTGACGACCTCATCACCGAAACCGCTCGCGGCGAAATGATTGCTCGCGACAACGCCGAGCTCCGCCACGAACGTTTCGAGGCCGCCCTCACCGCTCACTCTCAAGACGCTCTCTATCACCGCCCGGTCAACCGAGAAGCCCTCGAACACTACAATCGCATCAAAGGCATCATGGATGGCGACACCGAATACACCCACTACGCCGGCGCTTATGCTGCCCAGGCTCACGCCGTCCAAGACAAGATTGTCGATGGCAAATTCGCCAACTACTTCGACTACATTCCTGCTACCCAAGAAGTGGTTAACCGTCTCAAAGACCTTACTAATGCTCATAGGTCCAGCCAATACATCGACAGCATCGTCATGGGCATGAAGACTCTCTCCCTTCGCGGCGATACCGACCTCATCAAGCTCACCATCGACGACGTATTAAAAGACGGCCAGGTCCAGCTCGGCACCCACGCCTCCCAGTCCCTTGCTAACTTCCTCATGTTCGACGTTAACAATAAAGACCCACTCCTTCGTCGCTATGGTAAGTTCATCAACCTAGAAACCGCCCGCGCCTTTAACGAAACCTCTACCGGCGTTCCTTCCCGCATCAACCGCACGCTCACCTTCGACGAATATATCACCGGCAAATTCCAAGAATACGACCCCAAGACCGGCACTTACTTCACCGACAACGTCAAGCGCGACGCCGTCATCCTCATGGAAGGTACTTCCTTGGACGGCGTCGAACGCACTGCCTACGACAACATGGACGCCTCTCTCCGCAAGGCCTACACCAACCCAGAAACTGGCGAAGTCGACTACGACGGCATGATAGAGCGCCGTGGCCAAATCTACAACTCCCTCCTCCCTGCCTTCATTTCCGCCGCCCTCAAATATCCTTCTGGCTCCGAACAAATCCAAAACCAAGCCGCCTGGCTCACTGGCTATCGCAAGAAAAAAGGCAAATGGACCAAACGTTGGGAAGACAAAGACGACCCGCTTTACGGTCTTGACGAGGCTCACTTCAAGAAGCAGACCGACACCTTTATCGAGGCTCAAACTTCCAGCCAAATCCTCAACCTCCGCACCGACCTCCTCCTTCCGCTCATCGAATCCTTCGCTGACGAACGTGAAGACGAGCTCAAAAAAGAAGGCAAACTTGCCGACGACTGGGACAAAGATCTCACCGACGAAGAAAGAAAAGCTGCCCGCCAAGAGCACGCCAAAGAAAAGTTCCAGGCCCTCCTCGACAAGAAAGGCAACCTCGAGCTCATCTACAAGTCTCGCCGCTCCGGTGCCGCCCTCGGCTCCAAAGCCCAAGTTCGTGATATGCTCGACCTCAACGACGACGCCAAAATCACCAAATACAACCTCAAAAAAGCCGCCGAGCGCAAAAGGCGCCAAGAAGAAATCAAGCGCCAGCTCCGCGAAGAGGGAATTGATGTTGACGACGACGCCGGCCCAGCACCTACTTACGACAACCACGAATACTTCGTCGACTCCATGCACGAACTCCACGACGAGGGTCTCGAAGACGAAGAATTCTACAAACGCAGCCTCAAGAAACTTAAAAAGTTCGGTCTCGACTTCATCGCCAAGAAATACAAAGAATACCACGACGCTAACCCTGGCGCCACCTCCGACGACCTCTTCCTTGAGCTCGGCGACCTCCTTGACGACCCATCTAACTACGTCTAATACTCTCGCATTAAAAACAATCTTTATGCTCGAAAATCCGTCATTTTTATGCTATTATATATAGTATATGGCGCAGTATAAGGTCCCCCAGGATGTTGAAGCGGACGATAAGCTTCTCGGCCCTTTTAATTTTCGCCAATTTATTTATCTTCTTATCGTCGCCGCTCTTATCGCTCTAGCATGGGCGCTAGGCCAGATTTTTCCACTCTTTGCTATTCTGCCTATCCCCCCAGCTCTCTTTTTGCTCGTCCTTGCTCTTCCTTTAAGAAAAGACCAGCCCATGGAGACTTACATCGCCGCTCTCATCAGCTTTTATACCAAGCCTAATCGTCGCCTTTGGAATCCCGGCCAGCGTGAATCCACCATCGAAATCACCGCCCCCAAAGTCGTTGAAAAGGTCCTCACTAAAGACATTTCTGAGGAAGAGGCCGGCCGTCGTCTCTCCTTCCTCGCCAACGTCGTAGACTCCGAAGGCTACTCCATCAAAGACAGCATCGCTGCCCCCACCGACTCTCCCGTCCGCGACGAGTTCATCGCCGAGGCCGAGTCCACCCCCGACATTTTTGAAAACTACCAGTCCACTCAAGTCGCTGCCGACCTCAGCTCCGAGGCCGACCGTCACCGCGCCGAAGTCGTCCAACAAATGCGCGCTGCTATCGCCGCCAATAATCCCATCACCATCCAAGCCACCACCGAGCCCGAACCTCCAGCTCCCACCTTCAATGCCGCCAACCTCAGCCAAACCACTCCTCCTGAAACACCCGAGGAAGCCCCCAAGTCCTCTGAGGAGCCTGCCGTCCAGACCTCTTCCACTCCCACCGAGCCGCCTCAAATCATCCCCGAACTTAAGTCCGAGCTCGGCAAACTTGACAATCATCGCCTCGTCGAGCTCAGTAAAAATCAAGATTTCACTGTCGCTACCATCGCCAAAGAAGCCCATCGCAAACCCCGGCCTCATAAAACCGATGACAAAGAAGTTTATATTAGTTTACATTAAGGAGAACAAAGCATGAATCCACAAGCCCCAAACCGAACTGCATCCGCCGCCGCCGGCGTCTACCCCGGCCAGCCTTTGCCTAACTCCGCCCCCATCGTCAACGGTCAAATCATGTCCACCACCCCACAAAACCTCCGTCAGGCCACTCCTGATCATCCTAATGCCACTCAGACCACTCTCCTCATCTCCGAACTCCGTGACGGCATGGTCATCATGAAAGACGGCTCCTTCCGCGCCGTCGTCGCCTGCCAATCCATCAACTTCGACCTTATGTCAGAAACCGAGCGCGAAGGTGTCGAATACTCCTATCAAAACTTCTTGAACTCCCTCAATTTCACCACCCAAATCCTCATTCGTTCCCAACGCGTCGACATCGGCCCCTACATCACACGCCTCACCGACATCCGCAAAAACAATGACAACATGCTTCTCGGCATCCTCATGGATGATTACATCAACTTTATCGACGTCCTCTCTCAAGAAGCCAACATCATGGACAAATCTTTCTTCATCATCATTCCTTACTACCCCTCCGCCGAAATGGAAAAGATGCTCACTCAGACCAAAAACCTCTTCGCCTCCCTCCAAAAGACCAAAGTCCAGCCCGTTGCCCGCATCGACCGCGCCACCTACGACAAGGCCGCCACAGAAATCAACAACCGCGTCGACACCGTCACTTCCGGCCTCTTTCAAATCGGCATCCGCTCCGTCCGTCTCAACACCAAACAACTCGCCGAACTTTATTACGACTTCAACAACCCCGACACGGCCGTCCGCGAGCCGCTCGTCGACTTCACTCAGCTCGCGACCACTTACGTAAAGAAAGGACAACCCAATGGCTAGAAAAAACAAACAGTCCGCCGCTCAAATCGCCGCGCAAAGCCAAATGAGCGAAGACCAGCAAATCCAACAAGCCTTCGAGCAGGGTATCACTACCCTTCGCGACCTCATTTCCCCTAGCTCCATCGAAATCAAATCCGACTACTTCCGCCTTGGCACCAAATATGGCCGCACCCTCTACATTTACGGTTACCCCCGCTCCCTCTACACCGGCTGGCTCTCACCCCTCATCAATATCGACGAAGTCCTCGACATTTCCATGTATATCTACCCTGTCGACTCCGGCGTTGTCATGAAAAACCTCCGCAAAAAAGTCACCCAGCTTGAAGCGTCGATGAACGTCAACGCAGAAAAGGGAAGGGTCCGCGACCCAGAGCTCGAAGCCGCCATTAACGACGCCGAAGAGCTCCGCGACCAACTCCAAGTCGGCGCCGAACGCTTCTTCCGCTTTGGTCTCTACGTCACTTTATGGGCCGACTCTCTCGAAGAACTCAAGTTCGTCCAACAAAAAATCGAAACCCTCTTCGGTCAGCAAATGGTCTTTTCTAAAGTCGCCAGCTCCCAGCAAGAGCAAGGCATGCAATCCACCATGCCTCAATGCACCGACCAGCTCCAAATCCGCCGCAACATGAACACCGGCGCCATTTCTACTTCCTTCCCATTCACTTCCGCCGACCTCACCCAAGAAAAAGGCATTCTCTACGGCATTAACATGCACAACAACGGCCTCGTCATCTTCGACCGCTTCTCCCTAGAAAACGCCAACATGGTCGTCTTCGCCAAGTCTGGTGCTGGTAAATCTTTCACCGTCAAGCTCGAAGCTCTTCGCTCCATGATGATTGGTTCCGAAATTATCATCATCGACCCAGAAAACGAATACCAAAAACTCTGCGACGCCGTCGGTGGCTCCTACATTCGTCTCTCGCTAAACTCCGACGTCCGCGTCAATCCATTCGACCTTCCCAAAGTCGTCGATAGTGAAGACGCCAACGACGCTCTTCGCGCCAACCTCGTCACTTTGCACGGCCTCTTCCGCCTCATGCTCGGTGGCGCCACCACGAACGGCCAACCTGCCGCACCCCTCACTCCTAACGAAGAAGCTGATCTCGACCAAGCCCTCATCGACACTTACGCTCGCGCCGGCATCACCTCCGACCCCCTCACCCACCAGTCCACCCCGCCCACCATCATCAACCTCTACGACACTCTCCTCCATATGGAAGGCACTGGCCCCAGCCTCGCCCAACGCCTCCGCAAATACACCACTGGTACTTTCGCCGGCATCTTCTCACAACAAAGCAATGTAGACATTAACAATCAAATGGTCGTCTTCAACATTCGCGACCTCGAAGACGAGCTTCGCCCTGTCGCCATGTATATCGTCCTCTCTCACATTTGGAACGTCGTCCGCGCCGAACAAAAGCGTCGCCTCCTCATCGTCGATGAGGCCTGGCAGCTCATGCAGTTTGAAGACTCCGCTAACTTCCTCTTCTCTCTTGCCAAGCGCGCCCGCAAATACTACCTTGGCCTCACCACCATCACTCAGGACGTCGAAGATTTCATGTCCACCAAGATGGGCCGTGCCATCGTCGCCAACTCTTCCATGCAGCTTCTTCTCAAACAGTCCGCTTCCGCCGTCGACGTCCTCTCCGACGTATTCAAGCTCACTGACGAAGAAAAGAAGCGTCTCGCCAACTTCCCGGTCGGCCAAGGCCTCTTCTTCGCTGGCGCCAACCACGTCCACATTCAAATCATCGCCTCGGAAACCGAAGAATCTCTCATCACCACCAACCCCTCCGCCCAACCCCAGCGCTAGCTAGCTTCTGCCCACATTTCGTGATATAATATATATAATATATGGTCAAACGTTACCTTTATCTCCTCCTCTCGTTCGGGCTCGCCTTTTTCTTGCCAGTCACCTCCGTTTCCGCTCTCTCCAAGGCCGACCTTAAATTTTACGCCCAAAACAACATCATGTTCATCGACGACGAAGACTCGCCTCTCTCCGACTGTCTCAACGGCGACCTCGTCGACCTCGGCGACAACTCCAAAACCGCTTTAAACTACCTCATCAAAAAAGGCTACTCCAAAACTTCTGCCGCCGCCATCGTCGGCAACCTCATCGCCGAATCCGGCGTAGTTCCTAATAAAAAAGAAGGTGGCGAACTCATCACCGACCAATCTTGGCGCCTCACCGACTGGGAAAAGTTCGGCAAACGCGGCTTTGGTATTGCCCAATGGACTTCCGCCGGCCGCCAAACCGCCCTCCAAAGTTTCGCCGACACTAACGGCCTCCCCGTCATCTCCATGGAAGCTCAGCTCGGCTACCTTTTCGATGAACTCCAGCGCGGCGTTCGTGGCGCCACTAGCAAGCTAGAAAACATGAACACTCTCTCTCTTGAAGAAGCCACTTTCTTCATGTATCGCCATTTTGAAACCCCCCGCTCCTCCTTCTGCACCACCAACGACAAAGCCGGCTGCTACAACAACTACGCCCCTAAGGCTTACGCCGACCTCTCCGAGACCGAAACTTCCTCTGCTTACTCCGCCTTCATGAACCGCCTCAAATACGCCAAATCCGCTCTTGCCGAAGTCGGTGACATTGCGGACACCTCTTCAGAAACCACTCCCGTCTCCAGCCTCACCTGCGCTGGTATCACCGCCGGCTCCGTCGCCGCTAATAAAATCGTAGAAATCGCCAAACAAATGTCCTGGCCCAACGCCGATGGCACCTGCGACTCCGCCCTCGGCCCCGTCGCCTGGAAAACTCGCGCCTCAGGTGGCACTCAGGCTTGCTCCGCCACCCTCACCCCCGTAGGTAAACTCGCCCAGCAAGCCGTCGGCGGCCTCTCTTTGCGCGACTGTGGCAAGTTCGTCGGCGCCGTCATGAACTATAGCCAGGTCGACACCGAATTCCCCAAAGTCGGCGTTCGCTCTCAAATGGCCTACATGAACGGCTCTCAAAAATGGACTAAGGTTAGTACCGACGGCCAAGCTTTCCCCATGACCTCACTCCAGCCCGGCGACATCCTCGCCTTCTCCGCCGGCCCGGGTGACCCCAACGCCGGCCACATCCAAATCTGGATTGGTGAGCAATCCGTCGTTGGCAAAGCCTGCCCCGGTGGCACCTGCCAAGTTAATATCGCTTCTGCCTCCTACACCACCTGGACCCCTTCACTTAACCTCACCACCCGCATGACCACCTCTTACAATGGCAACAAATATCACTACTCCGTTTACCGCTTCACCTCCAATTCCGACGCCAACATCGCCACCAACGACATCGTTAAAGAGGAAAACTCCTAATGCAAAAATCCGGCCGTCTCCAAACTTTCTTCAAAGAACACAAAGTCGTCGCTTTCTCTATCCTTGCCGGCTTTCTCCTCATCATCGCCATTATTGTTGTAATTTTTACAACAACCAATGATAACGATGGTGTCCTTGGCACCGACTCTAGCGCCGTCGACGCTTCCATGAAACAAGACCAAGAGGCTCTCAAAAACTTCCCCATCACCAGCTCCCTCCCCATCATCTCCAAAGACCCCGCCTACACCATCTCTTACCAGCTCGACCGTGATGACGCGGGGAACTACAGCCTTCAGCTTGTCCTAAATGCCTTCGCCGCCTCCGCCCGTAATGCCATGATTAAGCGCTTTCTAGAAGAAAACTTTGGCAAAGAAGACCCTCTCACCTATGACCTCATTCTAGAAAACTATTTCAACCCCTTTACTAACTACTCCCTTGACGACCTCGCTAGTAACAACCTCCCTACCAACATCACCAAAGGCAATCTTTATCAATTCGGCGACTCGCCTTACACCGTTCAGATTTTCACCCACACTCTCTATGATGGCTCCACTAATACCTACCGCGCCATCTACGAAAACGGACAGTCTAAGACCAAGCCCCAACTCCTCTTTACCTACAAAGACCTTCCTTTCCTCGATCAGTCCCAAGTCAAATCACTCAACTCACTCGAATAGCTAGCTTGTCTCTATATCCTCCACCGCATTCACGCTCGTAATTATCACTTGATTCTTTTTGAAATTATATACCAGCGCCTTTTGTCGCGTCTCATCTAGCTCAGAAAATACATCATCCAGTAGCACCACTGGCGCCTTTCCCGTCGCCGCTAATATCACATCTGCTTCAATAAACTTCAGCGCCACTACTATCGACCGCACCTCCCCTCGGCTCGCCGACCCGCTCGCTTCCGTCCCGTTAAACCTAAACTCATAATTATCCCTATGTACCCCAAAACTCGTATATCCCAATACCCTATCTCGCTCAAACCCTTTCTCCAGCTCCTTCAAATACCCACTCTCACTCATCACCTCCGCATCGCGTCGCAATACAATCTCTACTTCATCTTCATTCTCCGCAATCGATCGATACACCTCCGTCAGTCGCTCGTTTATTTTTTTCACCTGCTCTTCGCGATACTTCCAAATCTCCACCCCCAGTCGGCTCAACATCACATTCCAAGAAAACACCGCGTCCACACTCACATACTCACTCTTCAGCAACTCATTCCTCTGCTTCAGTGCCTTATTATACTTCGTTAAGCTTGCACTATAACCATCACTTAGCTGCCCAAAGCTCCGGTCAAAATACTCTCGCTTGTGCGACGGGGAACTACTCACTAAGTTCAAGTCATCCGGCTCAAACAGCACCACCGGGTATCGGTACTTTTTCGGTAGTCTCGCCGTCTTTTTATCCCCCACTAGAAACGACTTCTTTCCATCTCTTTCATACACTACTACCACCTTCTCCCCATTCATATATTCCAGCTCCACTCGATAAAACTCCGCCCCTCGCCGCAAAATCTCTCTATCCACCGCCCGGAAACTTTTTCCTCTCAGGCACTCATAAATCGCCTCCAGTATCGACGTTTTCCCACCCCCATTCTCCCCAGAAATCATCGTCGTCTCTTTCCAACATTTCAGCTCAAAAAACTCATGACTCCTGAAATTTGTTAGCTTACATCCCTTTATAATCATTACGACTTCAACGGCATAATAATATGCGTATATTTCTTACTCTTCTCGTTTCTTACGATTATCGGACTTAGCTTCCCAGAAAACCCTAACATCACCTTATCCTCGTCCACTGCATTCAATGCATCAATTAAGAAACGTGAGTTCAGTGTCACCCGTTCATCTTTTTCCACTTCCGTCTCAATCTCCGATGTATTCTCACCAAACTCATTCGCTACTGACGCCACCGAGAAGGTCCCAGTTGCCGTCTTCGCCTCTAGTACAATCGACCCGCCTGCTTCGCGCGCAAATAATGCCGCTAGCTTCGTCACCCGCACCAGCTCCGCTTTCTCTAGCGTCACTTCAGCCTCTGCCGCTTTCGGAATCAGCTGTCGATAATCCGGGAAACTCCCATCAATTAGTTTAGAAGTGATTTCAATCTCACCAAACCTAAACCTCACCTGCGTCTCATCAAACAAAATTTCAATTTCATCTTCTTCATCACTCAGCGATCTCATCACTTCTGACAGGGAACTGGCCGGCACTATCGCCTTCACTTCACTCTCTACCTTCTCAATAAACTGCTTCTCAGCCAATCTATACCCATCCGTCGCCGCAATATATAGCGCCCCTCCATCCGTATTAAAATACACACCCGTCAGCGCCGGTCGCGTCATATCGTTCGAACTCGCCACCATCACTTGCGTCACCC
The DNA here is from genome assembly GCA_017513185.1 of Candidatus Saccharimonadota bacterium. Taxonomy (GTDB): domain Bacteria; phylum Patescibacteriota; class Saccharimonadia; order Saccharimonadales; family Saccharimonadaceae; genus Nanosyncoccus. The sequence goes on along the minus strand of JAFXGL010000003.1, from coordinate 62,890 downwards.
CCGCCTTAAACTCCGCTACCCCCATCTTAAACTTCACCATTTTCACTTCGTCAATCTCCGGCAGCTCCGGAAAATCATCCGCCGCCGTCCCATTCAGTACTGAATTATACTTACCAGCCACCGTCAGCACTTTCATCCCCTCCACCGTCATCTTTACCGGCACTCCCTTTGGTAGGTTCGCCACAAATTCCGCTAACAGCTTCGCTGGCACCGTAATCACCCCATTTTTGCTTGCACTTACCGGCAAATAATCCACCACTGCCATGTCTAGGTTGGTAGTAGTGAGGCTTACCTTTCCATCATCTACTCTTACTAATACATTACTCAGTATCGGTAATGTTGCTTTTCCACCTACCGCAGTTCTACTTACTACGTTTAAAGCTTTGGTTAGTTTACTCGAGTCAACTTCTATTTCCATGATTTTGTCCTTTCTTTTATATAATCCCGTCTTTTATTAATTAATATATTATTTAGTAATAGTAGTAATAAGCTATGTGGAAACTGTGGAAACCTCCGATTTGTATAGTTTATCTATCTGTAGACTTTTTCCACTACAACGGCAATGATTTTCGCAGAAGTTCATACTTACTCCACAGTTAAACCCGAAATTCCACAGCCAAAAAGTCGTAAATCGTCCAAAATTGTCCTTTTCCACCATTTTACACACAGCTATTTCGCAAATTTCCCACAAACTTTTTCGCAAGTTTTTCCACAATTTTTCTACTTTGTTCATTATAGGCTCTCCCGAATCTGTTCTACTTGGTCACGCAGACGCAGGTCGTTCTTTTGGTCTCGTTCAATCTTCTTTATCCCATTCATCACCGTAGTGTGGTCTTTCACTCCTACTTCCGGTGCAATCTTCGGCGTACTCATCCCAAGGTCTTTCGACATTAAATACATCGCCACTTGTCGTGCCGTCTTAATGTTTGAGACTCTACTTCGCCCCGTCATCTCCACCACAGTTAGGTTGTAATACTTTGCTACTTTTTCTACGATTGTTCTTGCCGTCACGTTTCTTGGTCGTCGCGTGTTAGTACTAGTAATATACCCTTCGTTTATCAGCTCTAGCGGTGACATCCCCTTAATTTCCACCATCAACATCAACTGTTGGAAAGCGCCGTCTAGTTCACGGATATTTGTCTTGATATTCTCAGCTAGATATTCAATCGCCGCATCTTCAATGTCTTGCCCCATAAACTCCGCCTTTGCCTTCAAGATTGCACATCTATCCTCAAACCCAGGGAACTGTATATCATATGCTCCCCCCGCTCGCAACCTACTCGATAGCCTCGGATCTAGTGTCTTAATCTGTTCCGGCAACCGGTCGCTCGTAATAATAATCTGTTTATTCGCCAAATGTAAATCGTTAAAGATATTAAAGAATTCTTCCTGGCTCCGGTCTTTCCCCATAATCATTTGAATATCATCCACAATCAGTACGTCTAGCGCACGGTATTTCTTTACAAAGTCCTCCCCGCGCTTCTTCATTAGTGCATTAATAAACTCCGAATAAAACTGATTCGTCGTCACATATAGTACCTTCTTACTCGGGTCTTTCTCAACAATCGCATTACCAATCGCTTGCACCAAGTGCGTCTTACCTAGCCCCGGCCCACCATACAGGAAAAATGGGTTAAACCGCTTATCGCCCGGATTTTGCACAATCAGCTTTGCCACCCCCGCTGCCAGCTCATTACTACTTCCCACTACAAAATTATCTAGTGTATATTGTGGGCTCAGCCCTGTCGTCGCCTTATTTTCTACCATCTTTAATGGTTGCGCATGCTCAACTATCTCTCTTGTCGATTTTACTCGCTCTTCACCGCGCACCTCTCGTGCCTTCACCTTCGTATTCTTACTAGACTTAATCACAAAATCCAGATGCTCTAGCTCAATATTATTATGTTTAAAGGCCTCCAGCAGCATCCCACTATATTTATCTTCCAAAGTCTTAATCAAAAACACATTCGGCACCCCAATCGTCGCCGTCTTTGCTTCCTTATCTAGCTCCACTAGCGTTACGTTCTTAAACCACGTCTTAAACGCCATTTCGCTCAGTTCTTTTTGAACTTCAGCTAGTACATTCTGGAATACATCAAACACTGGATTTTTCGACCTCCTTTAATATCCTTAATTATAACCCACCTTCCCAAAGTTTTCCACAGGTTTCATCCACGATTTTTTATTTTATAATAAAGAATTATTTAACAGGGAAGAGTTTTTCCACTTTTTCTCGCCCAACCTGTTCAACATGTGGAAAACTTCTTGCTTTCGGTGGAAAAGTGCGGTATAATAAACCAAATACTTGCTAAACTAACAAAACTATATAGGATTATTTATGCCGAAACGCACTTATCAGCCACACAAGCGTCAACGCAAAGCCGAGCATGGCTTTATGAAGCGCAACGCTACCCACGCCGGTCGCCTCGTTCTTAAGCGCCGCCGCCTCAAAGGTCGCAAACGCCTCACGTACTAATATTTATAAAATCCCCGCCGAGGGGATTTTAATATATAATAATATATATGTTGAACAAAAAATACCGCTTCCACTCTCGTGGTGGAGTCAAATTCGTTTATAGACATGGCAAAACCCTCCGTCGTCCCGACCTTAGTCTAGTTTTTTGTGACAACGACCGCGGCAAGACCCGCTTCGCCGTTGTTGTCAGTAAAAAGATTGACAAGACAGCTGTTGGCCGCAACCGCATCCGTCGTCGTCTCTATGAAGCCATCCGTCTCGACTTCGACAAGTTCAAGAAACCCCGCGACTACATTTTCGTCGTATATAGTAAAAACCTCCTCGCCCTCCCTTTCCCCGAGCTTCAGAAACTTCTGCGTTCTCTATTAGAGGAAAGTATGCTACAATAGGTTAGACTATGTTTATATTTGATTTTATAGATCTCATCATCGTCCGCCCCATCACCAATATCCTTTTCCTCATCTATAACTTCGTTGGCGACTTTGGTCTCGCGATTATCCTCTTCGTCATCGTCGTTAAGCTCTGTATGTGGCCGCTCGTGAAGCGTCAGCTCCACCAGACCAAGCTTATGCGCCAGCTTCAGCCCGAGCTCGCCGAGATTAAAAAGAACTGCAAAGGTAACCGCCAGCTAGAGTCCCTCCAAACCATGGACCTCTACAAAAAATACAATGTCAAGCCTTTCCGCTCCCTTCTCTCGCTCATCATTCAACTCCCGATGTTTATCGCTATCTTTGGCGCAATTCGCGTCATGGTTAATCCACCTACAGAAAATTCCAACCTCGACCTTCGCGCCTACTCCTTCGTCAAGCAAGACGACTCTCGCATCCAAAGCGTCATCGGTCTTCAAAATAAATACCTCGAAGAAAAGTCCGCCTACGACGCCGTCAAAAACGATGAGTCTAAGTCTGAAGAAGAAAAGAACGCTCTCGAAGCTCCAACTTACGAATTCCACCCCAGTCTCTTTGGCATCGTTAATCTAGAGTCTAATCCTGGCTTCACTAGCCCCAGCGCCATCTTCGCCCTCTTCCTCGCCGTTCTCGCTTGTCTCGTTCAATATCTCACCACTAAGCAGCTTCGCCCCTCTGGCAAGTCCAAGAGCAAAGGCTTCCGCCAGCTCATGAAAGAAGCCGGCGAAGGTAAAGAGCTCGACCAAGCCGAGATTAACGACATGACCTCCGCCCAAATGGGTACCTTCATGCCTATCATGCTCCTCATCATCATGATCAACCTCCCTGGCGCCCTCATCCTCTACTACTTCTTAAGTAATGTTATTACCTTCATCCAACAAAAGCTCGTTCTAAATCAGGCGGAAAAAGAAATGGAAATCTCCGCCGACAAAGCCGTTCTTAAAGAACTTAAACACATTCAGGAAGCTGAAGTGATAGAAAATAAAAAAACCGGAACAAAAATTACCAGAATCTCTGCCAAAGATACTAAAAAGAAAAGGAGATAATCATGGACAGAGATGAATCTATCCGTTTTGCCACCAAATACCTCGAAGACCTTTTGAGCTTCTTCGGGATTAACGTCGCCGTTTGGTCTACCGTCGACGACGAAGTCATTCAACTTTCGGTCCCCTCGACCAGCATGAACAGCTTACTGATAGGGAAGAACGCAGAAAACCTGCGCTGCCTCCAACATATCGTCAGTATGTCTCTCGTTGCCAAAAACGCCGAGCTCACTCGGGTCAATGTCGACATCGCCGACTACAAGCGCCAACGTGCTGACCGCATCGCAGAAAAAGCCGAAGGTTGGATTTCTAAAGTCCGCCGCACTGGCGAACCTATGACCATCAACCTCAACGCTGCTGACCGCCGCGTCGTCCACAAACTCGCCGAAGATTACTCCGACATCACCACCCACAGCGAAGGTGAAGGCCGCGACCGTGTCCTCATCATTGAGAAAAAAGATTTAGGGGATTCTGAAGAAGAATAAAACACCAATAAAATAACCCCCAGTCGGGGGTTATTTTTTATTCTGCACTATTAGTTGCACTACCTATAATGATAATGAAATCGTATCCAATCGGGCTTATTCCGTTCGGAAGCTGGCTCATATCTTTCATCGCCACACCATAATACTTCTCCAGCGCCTTCTTCGTATCTGGCTTCAGTCCTTCACTTGCGTCATAGATTTCTATATCTTCCGTATATTTATATTCACCCTCCGGTGCATTCGCAACCTCTTTCACGCGATAACCCTTCTCCTCCAACGTCGCCTGCTCTTGCCCTGCCACGCCGTCTTCGCCAGTACCGTTATACACTATAATCACCGCACCTTCGCGCTCCGCCGGATTACTCTTCAGCTGCTGCGTCAAATATTCTTGGATTTGATAATACACGCCAATCCCTGCACTCGGTACAATATAAGAAATCCCATTCTCATTTCCAAACGTCATATAATGCGTATTATCATCCATCAAAGGAATCTGTCGGATATTGTCCAGGTCAAAGGTTTCAAGGAGATGCATCCCCGTCTTCACCTCGCCAATCGTCAAGCTCATTCTCAAATTATCACCTAACGCGGAAATAATATTCATCGCTTCGGTCAGCCCCAGCCCTTTATCCACGACCTTGTTCTTAATTCCAATCAAAATCTTCTGCTGGCTCGCCGCACGTGAAAAATCACCATAAGCCGTCCCGTGTCTTGCACGAGACAACGCCACTGCGTCCGCCCCGTTTATCTGATACGGTGTCCCCGCTTTATACACTGCGCCAGTATAATAATAATCTTCAATATCTTCATCCAGCACCACCGTCACGCCGCCCACCGCATCTACAATGTTTTGCAGCGCTCCCCAGTTCATATGCACCCAATACTGTGTATCAATGCCTAAAATTTCTCTCACCTTCGCCTGCAACGCCTCTGCACCAGCTGCTTCATTATTGCCATATTGATTATTGCACCAATACACCTCATTAATCTTCGCTGTCGCCGTACAAGCAGTCGCATCTTTCGCATACAAATCGCGCGGCAGGGAAACCATCGCTACGTCTCCAGAATCTTGGTCTAGGCTTACCACCATGATAGAGTCCGTCAGCTGCGACCCATCATGCTCGTAGCCACCAAAGCCTTCGCCTTCCATATTGAATCCACTCGTCCCAAACACCAGGATATTGGTCCGGCCTTTATCATCGGTCTTAAGCGGTTCATAGGTCTCGCTTGTCACGGCGTTAATAGCGCTCCAAATATCGCCATTTCCGCCAGTAATCCTCTTAATAATCCCATCTCCCCAGAAATACAGATACACACCTGCGCCAATAATCAAAATTAGCAGCACAATCAGTACCCACTTCACAACTTTACGCGCTTTCGACTTCTTTTTCTTCTCGTGCTTCTCGGCCTTCGCCAAACGTTTGCGCTCTAGTTTCGCTTTCTTCTCGTTTTCTTTCAACTCTTTCTTGCTCTTTTTCATGTCTTTCACTTCCTTATCGTCCAGTTCAGAAATTGCACCATCATCAAACGTTTCTACCGGCGCCAAAAACTCATCATGCGCCTCTTCGTTAACTTTACCAAACAATTCTTCTTCTAGCTGCTCGTCGTGCACGCTCGGCTCTAGTCGCTCTTCTTCGTCCAAAATCTCAATTTCGCCCTTCGACGTTTCAATATCAATATCAAACGCCTTCGGCTCGGCCGCAAACATCTCGGCTGTTTTTCTTGCCGACTTTCGACGACGCATCGCCGGCTGCTTGCTCGGCGTCTTCGTCACTCGTTTAGCTGCTGGCCGCTTACTCGCGCCCTTCACCAACGGGTCGTTTTCCGTCACCGCTTTAACTTTTTTTACCTTCTTATTGGACGGCAATTTATTCGCCTTTGACCTTGCGACTAGCGCAGAATCCTTTACGCGGCGAACGGGGAATCCGTCGATTGTCTTTTCTTCTTTGACCATTTATTATACAATTATAACATACATGTCCGAGAAATTAACAAAAAAGCAAAAGCAAATTGTCGACTTTATCATCGATTTTTTGAAAGCTAATAACTACTCCCCCACTTACCGCGAAATCATGACTGGCCTCGGCCTCTCGTCCGTTTCTGCCGTCGCCGAACATATCGATAATCTCGTTGCCAAAGGTGTCCTCAAAAAGACTCCCGGCTCTGCTCGCTCTCTTGAAGTCCTCATCGACGCCCATCCCGAAACCGTCGCCCTATTCAATTCTAAAATTAACGCTCCAGACACCTCCGAAGAAGAAATCGAAACCCTTCTTAAAGCTGCCACCATTCTTGACCTCGACCTAGAATAATATATAATATACATAGGAGTAATACCTATGCAACAAAACAAACAACCCACCCCCTCTATTCACCGTCATCGCCCATTTTATAAATTACCAGTTTTTTGGGTAATTTTGACTGCTCTCGTCGTTGCCGGTGTCATCTTCGTCCCACGTGTCCTCGCCAAAAAGCCCTCCACCACCGGCACCCAGCCCCCTTCTCAAACCACTTCTTCCGCCACCAAGCCAGACGCCTCTCAGTCTTCAGAAACCAAGACCACCCCATCAGACACTACCACCTCTGCCGATTATGACGGCAAGACCCCAACAAAATACGACGGGGAAGACCCCAACACTAGCGCCTCCCTCACCGGCTCTCTCACTGCCGCGCGTTTTTCCGGTGACAATCTCATCCTTCGCGTCAATATCGACCAATACCTCTCCTCTGGCACCTGTAATCTCACCATTAGCGACGGCACTCACACCCTAGCTAAATCCGCCAACCTCATCCCCTCCGCCGCCACCTCCACCTGTGAAGGTTTCGACATTGCCGGCTCTGAACTTTCTAACTTCGCCAGGCCACTATCCATCACCATCCGCCTCACCTCCGGCGACAAAACCGGCACCATAGAAGGGAAGGTCGAATAATGCAAGCCCTCCATCGCAAGCACCCCGGCCTCATTTACAAAGTTTCTTTCCTCTTCGCTTTTGTTGCGGTCTTCACTTTTCTCGCCCTCAAACTCCCCCAAGGCTCCGGCGCCATCTCCCTCGCCGACTTCCACCCCGGCAACATCATCTCCGACTACACCATGAGCAACTATCAAACCATGTCTGTCGCCGACATCGATGCCTTCCTCCATGCCCATGGCAACTGCAATGACCGTGACACCGTCAAAGCCTCCTGGTATCCCAACCTCCACTATCACATCAAAGACGGCCATTTCGTCTGCCTTGCCGACGAAGTCTTTACCGACGGCGTTGAATATGGCGACCTCATCCCAGCCGACGCCAAGACTCGCACCGCCGCCCAAATCATCTACGACGTCGCCCAAGAATGGAAAATCAACCCTCAAGTTCTCCTCGTCTTACTAGAAAAAGAGCAAGGACTCATCTCCGACTCTTGGCCTAACTCCGTCCAATACCGCTCCGCCACCGGCTTCGGCTGCCCCGACACCGCTCCCTGCAACGAAGTTTATTACGGCTTTTACAACCAGCTCGACAACGCCGCCTACCTCTTCCGCACCGTCCTCGACGGCGGCTGGACCAACTACCCCCTCGGCAACAACTACATCGGTTACAATCCAAACCCCGCCTGCGGCGGCTCCATCGTCAATATCGAAAACCTCGCCACCAGCTCCCTCTACCGCTACACGCCATACCAACCCAACGCCGCCGCCCTTGCCGCCGGCTACGGCACCGTCTCCTGCGGCGCCTACGGCAACCGCAACTTCTTCCTCTTCTTCATCAACTGGTTCGGCGACCCCACGTCCGACCCCGACGCTGGCAAAAAAGAACTCACCGCCGAAGAAATCCTCGCCAAAGTCCAAAAAGTCGACGCCGAAGCAACCGACCTCGATTTCGAATACTCCGCCCACATCCAAAAACTTGGTTGGATGGAATCAACGAATGGTGGTGAAATGGCCGGCACTACGGGCTTCTCCCTCCGCATGGAAGCTTTCAAAGCAAGCTTAAGCAACGGCCTCAAAGGGATCGAATATCGCACTTACATTGAAGATTCCGGCTGGGAAGCCGATTATAAGCAAGACGGAGAAATTAGCGGCACTACCGGCGAGTCTAAACGCATCGAGGCGATTCAACTTCGACTTTATGGCGAACTTGCCAATGACTATGACATTTTCTACCGCACACACGTTCAAAAAATTGGTTGGACTGATTGGGTAAAAAACGACACCGTTTCTGGCGCCGCCGGCGAATCGCTCCGCATCGAAGCAATCCAAATTAAGATAGCAGAAAAAGATCCGGGTCTCACCTACACTCCTCACGTCCAATCTTACGGTTGGCTCGACTGGGTCAAAGACGGCGAACTCGCCGGCACCACTGGCGAATCCAAGCGCCTTGAAGCCATCAAAATAAAACTCGACGAAGCAGGCATAAAATACACCCCTCATGTCCAGGCTTACGGTTGGCTCGACTGGGTCAAAGACGGCGAACTCGCCGGCACCACTGGCGAATCCAAGCGCCTTGAAGCCGTCAAAATCGAACTTTATGGCGAACTTGCCGAAAAATACAGCATCGAATACCGTGCTCATGTCCAGGCTTACGGTTGGCTCGACTGGGTCAAAGACGGCGAACTCGCCGGCACCACCGGCGAATCCAAGCGGCTCGAAGCTCTCGAAATCAGGCTCGTCAAGAAATAATTTTACCGAAACTTATTTATTGCCCGCCTCACCGGAGCACTCATTTTCCAAAGGCCGCTATTTCTTATTTCCTCAAGCTTACGTTCTGAATGTTCAAGCTGCTTCACTTTCGCATTCAAAGCATCAATAGTCCAAGACGCTTTCAAATCTTTCTGCCATGCTTGCTCCATAAAATCTACAATTTCCGATCCCTCAAGCTCGTGCAGTTTAATCGCAAACTCCACCTTCTGTCCCTTTTTAAAATCGCCCGCAATTATCACCGTATTGCACCCGCCACAGAACACTCGCTTATTCTTATAATTAAACAGCCCGACAAGCTCTATTTCTGCCCCTTTCGGCGAAAACTTCACATCCACGAAGTTACTCCCCACCAAATTCGTTGGATTCACTTCTATTCGCCCCGTGTCAACCGGAACAATGTCTTTCACTTTAAGATAATCCCCGTCTTTCTCATAACTCGCAATATGATACTTATCAAACGCAAACTCTTCGTTGTTAAAATTACCATAATACAAATGACAATCTTTCATCGCTCCCTTAGCCGAATGTTTCTCTGTTACAAACCAATCATTATTCCAAACATTCAAGTCAATCAAATCGACCTTAAGATTATTTTTCCAAACCGCATAAGAAAAACTCAGTTGGTCTCGCCTACTATATTTACTCACCATCCCAAACCAAGTTTCCATCGTCTTTTGCACTGTATCGTCATTCCGGCGGCTAATAAACACAGTTGACTCAAACAGCCCATTGTCGTCAGCATAACCAACTTTATCATAATAGCCAAGCGTTTTCTCGATAATTTCTTTGCTGTCTTTTCTACACATCAAACACGCAATCGCCTCTTCTCGAATCGATTTACGCGAGTGATGTTTAAAAATTGCAAACGGCGCTTCCTTCAAATACTCTTTCACAAAATCCGTAATCTTTCTCTGCCAAACCACGTCCGCATCACTCCAGACATAAATATCATACTTTCCATCAATCATCGGATGCCCCAAAATCTTCGTCTTGCGCGCCAATCTACAATTGTCTAGTCCATCATTTTCAATCAGCACAACCTTCCACGTCTTTGATTTCAAGTTTTTATTATTCGTAAAACAATAATAATCCACGCCCTCTTCGGGCTTCTCTATCTCGTGCAAATTATCATAATCCCCAGTTATACAAGTATAAACACAAATCTTTTTGCGCATCTTAAATATAGTATATCATATTTCTGATGGTATAATATACCTATGAAACTGTCAAAACGATGGAAAACTAAAAAGACCAAAATATCAGAGCACGAAGCGATATATAAAATGGTCACCGGGAAAGACCTAAACCTTGACGACCCAAAAGATTTCAACGAAAAAATCCACTGGCTAATCATAAATCGATACGGCAAAAGGGAAGGAAACCTAGCCGATAAACAACTCGTCAAGGAGTATGTCGAAAATAAGCACATTAAAGACTTAAAAGTCCCCAAAACTCTCGCGACTTACAAGAACGCCAACCAAATCAACCTCTCGAAATTGCCAGATAAATTCGTCTTAAAATGCAACCACTTTTCCGGACACGTTTTTATCTGCAAGGACAAAAAACACTTCGACCTAGAAGCGGCCAAAAAACAACTCAACGAAGATCTTAAAAAAGACTTCGCCGACATCAACAAAGAATATCACTACTCTTTCATCAAACCATTAATCATCGCCGAAGAATATCTCGATGACGGCGAGCACAAAAACCCGATTGACTACAAAATCTACTGTTTCAACGGCAAAGCTGAAAGCATCTTGGTCTGTTCTAACCGTGAAAACAAATTAAAACTAAACGACTTCGACTTGGACTGGAAAGAACTCGACTACACCACTCCAGAATATCGCTCCAAAGCAAAGTTTAAACGACCCAAAAATCTCAAAAAAATGGTCGCAATTGCCGAAAAATTATCAAAAGACATTCCGTTCGTAAGAGTAGATTTATACGAAATAGGAGAGGATATCTACTTCGGCGAATACACCCTCACCCCGGGTGCCGGCATCATCATGTATTACAAGCAAAAAGCGCTAGACTACCTAGGCGCAAAACTTGTTTTGTAGGTGGACTATGAAAAAATGCGACATCATCATCCCAATTTATAACGCATACAACTGCTTAGCCGACTGTATCGACAGCATAATCAAACACACGGATTTTCAGTCAGCCCACCTCATTTTAATTGACGACCTAAGCCCAGACAAAAGAGTCTTGCCATTATTGGAAAAATATCAAGCCGCCAATCCCAAAACGATTACCCTCTTAAAGAACAAGAAAAACCTCGGCTTTGTTAAGACTGTTAATAAAGGAATGAAATATTCTAAAAACGACGTTTTGTTGTTAAACTCCGACACGATAGTTACAAAAAACTGGCTCGAAAAACTTCAAACTTGCGCTTATTCAAACAAAAAAATCGCTACCGCAACCCCATTTTCGAACAATCTCACGCCCATGACTCCACTACCAGAAAGCTTTCGCAAACAAGGTTTCCCGGACGGCTGGACTTTAGAAGAAATGGCGAAAACAGTAGAAAACTGTTCTTCGCATCTATACCCAGAAATACCTAGCTCGCACGGCTTCTGTATGTATATCAAACGAAAAGCTCTCGACGAAGTCGGACTGTTCGACGAAAAATCTTTTGGCAAAGGCTACGGCGAAGAAAATGATTTTTGCTTCAGATGCACCAAGCGCGGCTACAAGCACGCTTTTTGTGACGATACATACATTTTCCACAAAGGCACACAATCATTCTTGGACAAAAGGGAATTTCACAATGAAGTTCTACTCGCCAAATACCCAGAAATCATGAACGAAGTCGGACAATGGTATGCGCGCCAAGAACTCAAAGGAATTACTGACAACATCCTGTCCGCCATCAACAAACGAGAAAACACCAAACGTCCCCTACTCAAAAGAATCTACTTAAAATTACGCTTCCTCCTCCTCGGACGATAAAGCGTCGTCTAGAAGCCCAAACTCGTAGTCGCGAAGTATTTCTCTATTTAATGATATATATGCTATAATTAATCTTAAGTTAATTGTGGAGTAATATTTCATGACCAAGAAAAAGAAAGTCATCATTATTGGTGGCGGTCCGGCTGGCCTCACTGCCGGATACGAACTACTAGACAAATCCAAAGATTACGACGTCGTCGTCCTTGAAGAATCCAAAGTTTTCGGCGGCATCTCTCGCACCGTCAACTACAAAGGCAACCGCATGGACATGGGTGGCCACCGCTTCTTCTCCAAAGTCCCCGAAGTCAACGAATGGTGGGAAAAGATGCTCCCAACCCAGGGCGCTCTGCCCATGGACGACAAAAAACTCCACCGCAAATCCAACACTAAAAAAGGCGGCCCCGACCCAGAAAAAACCGACCGCGTCATGCTTCGTCGCAACCGCCTCTCTCGCATCTTCTTCAACCAGCACTTCTTCGACTATCCCATCTCGCTCAAAGCCTCCACTATTAAAAACATGGGTCTCGGCACCACCTTTGTCGTTGGCTGTAGCTACCTCAAATCCGCCGTCCACAAACGCCCAGAAAACTCCCTCGAAGATTTCTACATCAACCGCTTCGGCAAAAAACTCTACTCCATGTTCTTTGAAAACTACACAGAAAACCTCTGGGGTCGCCACCCGCGCGACATCTCTCCCGAATGGGGCGCCCAACGCGTCAAAGGCCTCTCCATCTCCGCCATTTTGAAAGACATCTTCGGCAAAGTCTTCCACAAAAAGAATCGTAAGGTAGAAACCTCCCTCATCGAAGAGTTCGCCTACCCGAAACTCGGCCCTGGTCAACTCTGGGAAATCACCGCCAAAGAAATCAAGAAAAAGGGCGGCGAAATCATCACCGAAGCCAAAGTTGTCGGCGTCAAAAAGGACAAAAAGAACCACTTTACCGGCGTCGTCTACGAAAAGAACGGCAAAAAAGTTGAACTAAAGGGTGACTACGTTATCTCCTCCATGCCGATTAAAGACCTCGTCGAAGCCATGAATGACGTTCCGCAAAAATATCTCAAAATCGCCTCTGGCCTCCCATATCGCGATTACATGACCGTTGGCGTCTTGAGCCACAAACTCGCTCTAGAAAACAAAACCGACATCAAAACCATCGGCAACATCGTCCCGGATAACTGGGTCTACGTTCACGACCGCAGTGTTAAAATGGGTCGCTTCCAAATCTACAACAACTGGTCTCCGTACCTCGTCAAAGACATAGAAAATCACGTTTGGGTCGGCCTTGAATATTTCTGTAACGAAGGCGACGACCTCTGGTCTATGACTGACGACGAATTTGCCAAAATGGCTATCGAAGAAATGGCCAAGATCAACATCATCAAATCTCCCGACGAAGCTCTTGATTACCACGTTGAGCGCGTCAAAAAGGCCTACCCCGCCTACTTCGACACCTACGAACACATGGACGACCTCCGCAACTATCTCGACACCATTCCTAACCTCTTCTGCGTCGGTCGCAACGGCCAACACCGCTATAACAACCTCGACCATTCTATGTGTACTTCCTTTGAGGCCGTCAAAGACATCTTGAGCGGCACCACCGACAAATCCAACGTCTGGAACGTCAACACCGAAAAGGAATATCATGAAAGCAAGTAAAAAACCTGCCCAGAAAAAACCGTTCCGGGAAGTCCTAAAAGCATTTCTTAAGCATAATTATATATATATCATTATGCTTCTCTTGGTTGCCGCTAGAGTTGGGCTGGGCTACGCCATTGGCGCTTGGTATGGCACCAACCAAGAATGCGACGATCTAGCAATGTTTAATGGCCTATCTCCATGGCGAATAACGCAACCCAACGAAATGTCCCTCATCAAAGACTTGAGCTTCTCGCTCTTTTTGGGCGTCTCGGCCGTTACTAATTTGCCATACACCATCGTTCTGTCGCTATTTTGGGCGCTAACCGCTCTTGTCGCATGGCTTGCCATTGGCAAGGTCACGAAGAACAAGTGGCTCCGCCTGTTTGCCTTCGCCTACGTCCTATTTCTGCCGACCGCCTTTGAATCTTGGAGTGGGCTCAGAATCTATCGTAATTCTATCTTCGTCCCCTGCATTATCTTAACCTTCAGCCTCGCGCTAATGCTCCTAATCGATTTAATCAAAAAAGAAAAAACCAAAAAAACAGTTTGGACGGCCATCTTCGCCGGCCTTTCCTATGCCTTTACTTATCACCTGCAAGAAGGTGCTGCTTGGCTCAAGGCCTGCATGCTGGTGATGCTACTTGTCTGCCTCATAATCATTTGCTATAGGTTTTTCAAGACAAAAGTCAAAGGAAAGCTTGAGCTTAAAAAAACTATAAGTTGGCTTGCAATTTGCCTTACGCCTTTTGTCATTCTTTTCGCCTGGACAAACATCTACAAGGGAATCAATCACGCCTTCTTCGGCGTCTACGAAACCAATACTAGAACCAACGGCGAACTAGCCAAATACGTCGAAACAACTTACATCGTCGACTCGCCCAATCGCAATATGCTCGTCTGGAGTCCTTACGATGCCATTGCAGCAACCTTCGAAGCCTCACCTACTCTAAAATCTCACCCAGAGCTACTCGAAGGAATTCGCACCACCGAATGGTTCGAGGGGGATATTGAAAAACATCCAATAATAAGAGAGTTTTTTGGCTGGGTAATCCGCACCGAATTAAAGCAAGCCGGACTTTGGACTTCCGAAAAAGACGTTAGCGACATGTTTAAACAAGTTAACACCGAACTATCCGAAGCCTTCAAGAACGGCTCCCTTAAAAAAGCCGAAGGTAGGATTCAGCCACTTAAGTCTGCCTACCCCTACACTTGGGATGAAATAGTGGCCTGGGATTTCCCTGGGCAAACCTGGACCTCGCTCAAGGACGCAGTCTGGCTAGAAGGATATACTATCGGCTTCAGCTATAGCAGTAATGACTCCAATCAATTTCGGGATGGCAAAATCCTTCATATGATCGGCGATGTCAATAACCCTACGGGCAGAAAGAGAGAATTCGGTAAAACCGTCGCCAATATTATTGCATGGGCCTATCGCATTATAAACACCGTCTTAATACTATCGAGCCTCGCCTTTATTCTTGCCCAAATCATACGCCTTTTCAAGAATTGGAAAACACGAAAAAAATACCTCAAAGAGCACAAAACTACACTTTGCCTTGCCCTCGCCAGTTTTATGTTCTTTGGCGCGGCCATCGCTTACAGTCTAGGCATTTCCTGGTTCTTCACCGAGGAGTTCACCAGACAAATCTTCCTGTTCTATCGCATCGGCATGTCCGGACTACTAACCCTCGCCTATCTGTCGGCGCTCATAGGTATCGTTGTGGAACATCAAAAATCCAAAACCAAGCATTAATTTGATATAATAAACATAAAATAGGAGATCACGTGAAAAAATATTTAATAACTGGTGGGGCCGGCTTCTACGGCAGTATCCTTAAAGAATCCCTCTTAAAAGACGGAGATTTTGTCGTCAGTATCGACCTCGAACCCGATGATTATATCCATAAGAATTTCGTAGCCATCAAAGGCGATATTCGCGATACTAAACTGCTCGACAAGCTAAACAAAGAATATAAGTTCGACGCCATTTTCCACTGTGCCGCTCTTCTTGCTCACGAAGTCAAGGACAAACAAGAACTCTGGACTTCCAACGTTGACGGCACCGAGAACATGGCCAAATTCGCCATCAAGAACGGATGTAAAAAACTCATTTTTGTCTCCTCGAACTGTCTATGGGGTAAAAGCTTTGATCATCCCGTCACCGAAGAGGAAGAGCCAAACCCGGTTGAAATCTACGGCCGCTCCAAACTAGAAGGCGAAAAGATTCTTGAAAAATACAAAGACAAACTCAATTCTGTTACTTTCCGCAGCCCGACCATTATTGACGAAGGGAGACTTGGCCTTCTTAGCCTATTATTTGAGTTCCTTGACGACAACAAAAAAATCCCAATCGTCGGCAATGGCGAAAACAAATATCAATTCATCTACGCCAAAGATATGGTTGCCGCAATGAAAGCTGCTCTAAAATACAACAAAACAGCCGTCTTCAACATCGGCTCCGAAAACGTAAAGACCTTCAACGAAGTTTATGGTTACGTCATCAAAAAGTCTGGCTCTAAATCTCGCCTTTTCCATTTCCCAAAGTCCTTAATGGTTGCGGCTATGAAAACCGCCTTTGCGCTTCATATGTCCCCACTAGGGCCATACCAATACAAAATGATTTCTTCTAGCTTCATCTTTGACACCTCAAAAATTAAGAAAGAACTGAAGTTCACTCCCACTCTCACGAATGAAGAGATGCTTTATAAAGCCTACATGTATTATCATAAAAATCGTAAAGAAATCGAAAGCCGCGAAGATGTCTCAGCGCACAAGAAAAATGCCAAGATGGGAGTTATTAAACTCTTAAAATGGATGATGTAAGGAGTGGTTTTGAAAGAAACAGCTAAGCCAAGAATTGCCGTTCTAATCCCTTGTTACAACGAGGCTAAGACTATCGAGCACGTCGTCAAGGACTATAAAAAAGCTCTTCCAGAAGCGACGATCTATGTCTATGACAACAACTCGACCGACAAAACCGGCGATATTGCCAAAACCGCCGGCGCCGTTGTCCGTACCGAAAAACGCCAGGGAAAGGGTAATGTCGTCCGCAGCATGTTCAAAGATATTGATGCCGACTGCTATTTGATGATTGACGGCGACGGCACCTACCCATCCAACGCCGCGAAGAAAATGTGCGAAATGGTTCTAGAGGGGGGTGCCGATATGGTGGTTGGCGATCGGCTCTCCTCGACCTATTTCAAAGAAAACAAGCGCCGCTTCCATAATTTTGGCAATCGCCTCGTCCGCGGGCTGATTAACTTAATTTTCAAAAGCAACATCCGCGACATCATGACTGGCTACCGCGCCTTTTCGCGAGACTTCGTCAAAACTTTCCCAGTTTTATCTAAAGGCTTCGAAATTGAAACCGAAATGACCGTGCACGCACTAGATAAAAATCTTTGCATAGCCGAACTCCCTATCGACTACAAAGACCGTGAAGCGGGCAGCGAGTCCAAGCTCAATACCATGAGTGACGGTTTCAAAGTTTTGCTCACCATCATGCGCCTGTTCGAAGATCATCGCCCCATGCTATTCTTCGGCATTATCAGCGCGATTTTCTTCGTCATCGCACTCGTCTTCGGCATTCCTGTTTTTGCCGAATATTTCGCCACCGGCCTCGTCGCCAGATTTCCCACCTTAATCTTTGCTGGTTTCATGCTCATTATATCTATCTTGATGCTCGTTTGCGGAATTATCCTACAAGTCATCGTCAGAAAGCATCGTCAGCTCTACGAATTGTTATCAATAAATAATCGAGAAAACAGAAAATGAAGCTTGCCAAACTCAAATCATTCGTAAGTCTTTGCATCAAATGGCGCTATCTCATCGCCCTTGTCGTCTTCATTATCTGCGTCATTTTTAAGCTTCACGGCTCCTCCATCGGCGTATATAATAACATGTTCGCCAATGCTCCGCAGCATAATTCAGAGCAAAACATTGTTGGCAAGTCGCGCGAGATTAGAAGCGACGAATTTTTAGTACACACCCCATACTACATGTCTCAGGCATACAACGATTATGCCAAATCTAGCGACATGATGAGCTTAGAAGGGCAAGACATGATTGTCGGTTATAACGCCCCAGTTCTAGACGTTTCAATTATCGCCAAACCTTTCACATGGGGATACGTCTTACTCGGTAATGAATATGGTCTGTCCTGGTATTGGTGCATGAAACTCATTTTGCTAGTTCTTGTCAGCTTTGAACTCTGCATGATTATTACGCAAAACAATAAAAAAGTCTCTCTCCTCGGCGCGCTTCTAGTTAGTTTTTCGCCACTAGTCCAATGGTGGTTCGTCCCGCATATCGTCGACGTTTTCTTCTGGGGCATGTCGCTTCTCGTCCTTGCTTACCACTTCTTCACTGCAAAAAGCCCAAAATACAAAATTACATTTTCCATCCTACTTCCGCTCTCGGCAATTACTTTTGTCTTGGCTCTTTTCCCGTCGCTCCAACTTTCCGTCGGCCTCTCTGCGCTTGCGCTTCTCATAGCTTTTCTCATTCGCGACAAAAAGCAGATTACCTTCCGCAAAAAGGACTGGTGGCAGATTGCAGTTATGGCAATTTTCGCACTAGCCGTGCTAGGCTACACCCTCTACACTAGCAAAGATGCTATCACTGCTCTAATGAATACGGCTTATCCGGGGAAGCGCGTTTCTCTTGGCGGCGCCAATACGCTCGAAGATTTGTTCACTAACCTCGTCACCTTTACTCTACCTTTCAAACAAATCTCGTATTCCAACAACTGCGAAGTTAGCAACTTTATTCACTTTGCTCCGCTTATCCTCATGCTTTACCCGGCTTTACGAAAAAAACTCAGCAAAGACAAAACCATGATTGTCGGCAAAGCCTTCGTAATCTGCATTGCCGTCATGTCGGTCTTCATGCTAGCCGGCTTTCCGGAACTTCTTGCTAAAATTACTGGGTTCTCCTATATCAATCGCATGGATCAGGCCTATGGCCTAATAGCCACCCTCTTCACAATTTGGGGCATCGACGCAATCTGGCGTAATCCAAGCATACTCTCGCATAAGCGCATCATTTGCACGGTTATCTTGTTCGCCGCGAGCTACATTTTCTTTATCGACGCCAAAAAACTCACTTACCTTGAGCTATGGCAATACTTAATCATTATTGCGGGATTAGCTACGCTCGCTTACTTAATGCTAAAAAATGCTCCAAAGACTCGAGCCTTCTTCATCACTGGCGCCACGCTCCTCATACTTATTTCCGGCTGCACTATTAACCCTATGGCGCACGGCACTAGCGCTCTCACTAGCCACCCGCTCGAACAAAAAATTTCCGAACTCGCCCAATCTGACCCCGAAGCTTACTGGTTAGCTGTCGGCGACATCAAACTATCCGCCCTCACTATTACTAACGGAGCCAAAACGCTCAATGCCGTCAATTTCTATCCCGACTTCGCAAAATGGAAAATCCTTGACCCAGAAGGAAAATACCGTGACATCTATAATAGATACGCCCACATCGCAGTAAAAATGACTAGTGGCGACACGCAATTCTTAGAAGGAGCCACTGCCGACACATTCACATTACTCCTCAACTACGAAGACTCGCTCAAGTGGCCAGTTGAGTATTTGGTTGTTGCTGGCGAATTATATGACGAAAGCGACTTCTATGATAAAATATACGACGACCCCGAAGGGAACTACCATATTTATCAAAAGGTAACAGATGCAAAGAATCAGTAACTTCAGTAAAAATTTCTATCGCGGAGCTAAAAGCCTCTGGAAACAGTATCATTTTTTCATCCCGCCGAAGGTATTCTTTAGCAAAGCCAAATATCTTATTGGTACTCTAATCGGTCTGTCTCCGCTCGTCGACCCAATGAGCAAGTCTGGCTATCGTAATTGGTACAAAAACAACGAAAAAACGCTCACAGAGCACGAACAACTTCAGTATCGCCCCCTAATCTCGGTGCTTATCCCAGTCTATAATGTAAAAGCAGAGTACTTAACACAATGCATTGAATCAATTCTGCAGCAAAGTTATGACAATTTTGAACTCTGCCTCGTCGATGACGCCTCTACTCTTCAAGAAACAAAGGACGTCTTAAAGTCTTACGAAGCCAATCCAAAAGTCAAAATCAAACATCGCCAAATCAATAGCCATATTTCTCGCGCCACCAACGACGCTCTCGCGATAGCTAGTGGCGACTTTATAGCTCTAGCCGACAACGACGACACGCTCGCAAAAGATGCATTATACGAAGTCGCCAAAGCTCTAAATGACGATAAAAAACTCGACTTGATTTATTCTGACGAAGACAAACTCGACGAAAACGGCAGAAGATGCTACCCGCACTTCAAGCCGGACTTCTCGCCAGATACGCTTCTCGGCCTTAACTACATTTGTCACCTCGTTATCGTCCGCACTAAACTTCTTCGCGAAATTGGCGGCTTTACGGTTGGGCTAGAAGGCGCTCAAGATTATGACATGCTTCTGCGCTTCACCGAAAAAACTAATCACATTTACCATATCCCTAAAATCCTATACCATTGGCGTATGCTTGAGGGGTCAACCGCTCAAAAATTAGACAACAAAGATTATGCCAGCGACAAAGGCAAACTTGCCATCGAGGCCGCCCTCAAGCGTCGCAAATTAGACGCCACGGTCGAAAAAGACCCCCGCTCGACTTACTATCGCGTCATTTACGACGTCAAAAAAGAACCTCTTGTATCTATCATTATCCCCACCAAAGATTATGCTGACATTACCGAAACCTGTCTAAAATCCATTTACGAAAAAACCACTTATAAAAACTTCGAAATCCTTCTCGTCAACAACCGTAGCGAAAAGCCAGAAACTTTCCAGCTATTAGAAAAATACCAAAAAGCCCATCAAAATTTCCGCGTTATCGACGCAGACATGGACTTCAATTACTCCAAAATCAACAACCTTGCCGTTAAGCAGGCCAAAGGCACGGTTTTGGTTCTTTTGAATAATGACACAGAAATCATCACGCCCGATTGGCTCAAACTCATGGTTGGCTACGCCGTCCAGCCGCACGTCGGCGCAGTCGGCGCCAAACTCCTTTATCCCGACAACACTATTCAACACGGCGGCGTCGTCCTTGGTCTTGGTGGCGTCGCTGGGCACACATACCTTGGCGAAACCAGAGAAGCTTTAGGCCTTTACGGTCGCCTTTGCGTCCCCTACGATTACGGCGCCGTCACCGCTGCTTGTCTTTGCGTAGAAAAGAAAAAGTTTGAGGAAGTTAAGGGGCTTGAGGAAAAAGGCCTCAAGGTCGCCTTTAACGACATTGACTTCAATATGAAGCTCCTAGACAAAGGTTATTATAATGTCATGTTGCCCATGGTCGAGCTATATCATTACGAATCCAAATCTCGCGGCATGGATACTTCGCCGGAGAAACAAGAGCGATTCAAGACGGAAATCGAGTTCATGCAACATAAATGGGGAAATAAACTCACGCACGACCGTTTTTATAACCCCAACTATTCACTGAAAGGTGCGTTCGTATTAGATAGAAAGAAGGAAGCAGATGAATAAAAACACTGCGGCGCCGAATCTCGTCCTATACCTTTATGAAGACTCAAACACTCCCCAATATCGCTACCGCATCCAAAATCCGCTCTCGGCTTGCGAGTCCGGTAGCCAAAAATGGCGCGCTCTCGCTTTTGGTAGAAACGAGCTCGACGAACTTCGCGCTCAACTTTCATCGGCCAGACTCCTCATTGTCGAGCGTCAAACCGCCAAGAACAATGTCATTCCTAATCTCATCAAAGAGGCTCAGCGGCTCGGCATAAAAGTTGTTTTTGACCTCGACGATTTAATTTTCGATTATCACGACATTGGTCTCATCAAGTCCTCGACTCGCGAAAAATCCATTCTTTACTGGGCTGGCTACATTTGGGGCATCCGTCGCATCGCCAAGCGCGCCGACGGCTTCCTTACCACCAATGACTTCCTCGCCCAGAAAATCAAGCGCACATTCAAAAAACCTGTCGCTATTATTCCCAACTCTCTGAACGCTGAGCAAATCTCCGCTTCGGAAAAATATCTCAAGTCACAAAAACCACACGACGGCTTTACTCTCGGCTACTTTTCCGGTTCTCCCACTCACACCAAAGACTTCCAACTCATCGAACCAGAGATTATTCAATTTCTAGAAAATCACGATGACGCGAAGCTCAAGATCGTTGGCTATATGGAGTTCTCCCCCCGCGCTAAAGCTCTACTGGACTCCGGCCGCATCGAATTTGAACCCCCAGTCGACTATCTCAAACTCCAAGAAAAAATCGCGGACGTCGACGTCAATCTTGCTCCTCTCGTCGAAAATGACTTCACCAACTGCAAATCCGAGCTTAAATTTTTCGAGGCCGCCGTCGTAGAAACCACCACCATCGCCTCCCCGACCTTCGCCTTCAAAAACGCCATCGAGGACGGCAAGACCGGCTTCCTTGCTCAGCCAGGCGAATGGCTAGCCAAACTTGAATACCTCTACTCTCACCCCGCAAAAAATCACCAAATCGCTCTCGCCGCCAAAGCCTACTGTCTCAAAACCTACCACGGCAAAACTTTCCTAGCTCAAGTAGAAAAGGCCTACGATGCTCTCGTTAAGTAGTCTCAAACAATCTCTCGCCAATAGCAAAGCCATCCCCGCCCTCTACACTTTCGCTACCAAACCTTTCGCTAAAAACCTTCGCCATCTTGAAGCTCCCCTCGCTATTCCCAAGAACCCCCAAAAGGTCACCGTTGCCATCCCCAACTACAACTACAAAAACTTTCTTGACGCCCGCGTAAAATCCATCCTCAACCAAACCTACCCGCTCTATGAACTCATCATTCTGGACGACGCTTCTACTGATGGCTCGCAGAACTACATCGAGCAAGAACTCCTCCCCAAAATCCGCACCAAAAACCCCGACCTCAAAGTTCGCATCATTTTCAACAAAACCAACTCTGGCAAATCCATCTTCCAATGGCAAAGAGCGTTCAAAGAAGCCTCCGGCGACTTCCTTTGGCTCGCCGAAGCCGACGACCTTTCCGACCCCAACTTCCTCGCCACCGTCATGCAAAAATTTGACGACCAAAACGTCATCCTCTCCTACTCCAACTCCGTCGCTATCAACTCCCGAGGCAAAGTTTTGACTTACGACTTCCAAAATCGCTCCGTCGATAAACTCAAATCTGGCCGTTTCAAATCCGACTTCGTCATCCCCGGCGACACAATTACTAAACATGAATTTGCCATCAACTGCGTCATTCCCAACGTCTCCTCCGCGGTCTTCCGCCTCGACCCCCAAATACCTTACCAAAAATACCTAGAAAAATCCTTAGAGTTCACCCAATGTGGCGACTGGGCCTTTTACCTCGACGTCCTTCGACACGGCTCTCTCGCTTATTCTAAATCTTCACTCAACTTCTTCCGCATTCACCAAAACTCCGTCACCGCGGGATCCAAAAAATCCGCCAGGCATCTAAAAGAAGTCCAGCAAATCCACACCAGCCTCAAAGACACCCACGCCCTATCGCAAGACATTCTCACCGCTCAGTCTCGCGAACTCTCCCGTATCGCTAATAGATAATCTATGTTATAATATATGACAAAGGAGTTTTATGAAAGGAATTATTTTAGCAGGCGGCTCCGGGACCCGTCTTTACCCCCTCACTTTAGCAACCTCTAAGCAAATGTTGCCCGTCTACGACAAGCCGATGATTTACTATCCGCTCTCGACCCTCATGCTCGCTGGTATCCGCGACATTTTAATTATCTCCACCCCGACCGACCTTCCCAACTTTGAACGTCTCCTCGGCGACGGCTCCAAGTTCGGCCTCAAACTATCCTACAAAGTCCAGCCTTCTCCCGACGGCCTCGCCCAAGCTTTCATTCTCGGCGAAGAATTCATCGGTGATGACGCCTGCGCCATGGTCCTCGGCGACAACATTTTCTACGGCGAAGGCTTCACCAAAGCTCTTAAAGACGCTGTCAAAGATGCTGAAGAGTCTTCTCGCGCCACCGTCTTTGGCTACTACGTTGACGACCCCGAACGTTTCGGCGTTGTCGAATTTGACAAAGATTGGCATGCCGTCTCCATCGAAGAAAAGCCCGCCGAGCCCAAGTCCAACTACGCCGTCACCGGCCTTTACTTCTATCCCGCCGGCGTCGCCGCCAAAGCCAAACAGGTCCAACCTTCCGCTCGCGGCGAGCTAGAAATCACCACCCTTAACGAATTTTACCTTGACGACGGCAAACTGGACGTCCAGCTTCTCGGTCGCGGCTTCGCCTGGCTCGACACCGGCACCATGGACTCTCTCGCCGACGCTTCCGACTTCGTCCGCGTCATCCAAAAACGCCAAGGCGTAGAAATTTCCGCCCCCGAAGAAATCGCCTACAAAAACGGCTGGATTTCTCGCGACGAACTTCTCGACTCTGCCGCCAAATATGGCAAGTCTAGCTACGGTCAACATCTCAAGAACGTCGCAGAAGGGAAGCTCAAAGATTAACATGCTCACCTTTGAAAAAACTCCAATTGATGGTGTCTATATCGTCACTCCCAAAGTCTTCGGCGACGCTCGCGGCTACTTCATGGAAACTTATTCCGACCAAGATTTTCAGAAAGAGGGCCTAAACTATCGCTTCGTTCAGGATAATCAGTCTTCCAGCACCAAGGGAGTCTTGAGAGGCCTTCACTTCCAAAAGACTCATCCCCAGGCCAAACTCGTCCGCGTTCTAAACGGCGAAGTCTACGACGTTGCTGTCGACCTTCGCGAAGGCTCAGCCACCTATGGCGAACACGTCGGCGTCATCTTAAGCGGAGAAAACAAAAAACAGCTTCTCATCCCCCGTGGCTTCGCGCACGGCTTCCTCGTCCTCTCCGACACTGCCGAGTTCGCCTACAAATGTGACGAATTCTACCACCCCGAAGACGAAGGCGGTCTGCCGTACAACGACCCCTCCATCGCCATCGACTGGCCAAAGCTTGACGTCGACTATAAGCTCAGTGAAAAAGACGGCAAACATTTGCCTCTTTCCGAATCTAAAATCACTTTCAAAGGAGAAAAGTAATGGAAAAAACCATTATCGTCACCGGCGGCGCCGGCTTCATCGGTAGTAACTTCGTTTACTACATGCTGAACAAATATCCAAACTACAAAATCGTCTGCGTTGACTGCCTCACTTACGCTGGCAACCTCTCCACTTTGAAAAAAGCTCTAGAAAATCCTAACTTCCGCTTCGAAAAACTCAACATTTGCGACAAAGAGGGAATCAGAAAACTCTTCAGCGAGGTTAAGCCCGACATTGTCGTCAACTTTGCCGCCGAGTCCCACGTCGACCGCTCTATTGAAGGCCCAGAAATCTTCGTCGACACCAACATTAAAGGTACTCAGACTTTGATGGAAGTCTGTCGCGAGCTTAACGTTCCACGTTATCACCAAGTCTCCACCGACGAAGTCTATGGCGACCTCCCGCTCGACCGCCCCGACCTTTTCTTCACAGAAACCACTCCCATCCACGCTTCCTCACCTTACTCTGCGTCAAAGGCTGGCGCCGACCTTCTCGTCCTCGCCTACTGCCGCACCTTCAAGTTCCCGGCCACCATCTCTCGCTGTTCTAACAACTACGGCCCCTATCACTTCCCGGAGAAGCTCATTCCTTTGATGATTATCAACGCCCTTGCTGATAAACCGCTCCCGGTCTACGGCGACGGCCTCAATGTTCGCGACTGGCTCTACGTTGAAGACCACTGCAAGGCTATCGATCTCATCATTCACAACGGCAAAATCGGCGAAGTCTACAACGTTGGCGGCCACAATGAAATGGCCAACATCGACATCGTCAAGCTTATCCTGAAAAAACTCGACAAGCCCGAATCTCTCATTACCTTCGTCGAAGATCGCAAGGGCCACGACCGTCGCTACGCTATCGACCCCACCAAAATCTCGAGCGAACTCGGCTGGCTCCCCGATACCAAATTTGCCGATGGTATCGAAAAGACCATCGACTGGTATTTGAGCCACAAAGATTGGTGGGAAGAAATCATTTCCGGCGAATATCAAAACTATTACTCTAAAATGTACGGAGGTAAATAATCCATGTTAGTTTTCGTTACTGGCGTTTCTGGCCAGCTCGGCCGCGACGTCATGCTCGAACTAAAAAAACGGGGAATTAAAGCCATCGGCTCCGACCGCTCTGGCGATGGCAAGGGCGAATTTGACGTCGTTGCTCTCGACATCACCGACCGTGCCAATGTCGAAAAAACCCTCACAGAAATTCATCCCGACGCTATCGTCCACTGTGCTGCCTGGACCAATGTCGACGGCGCCGAAGACGAGAAGATGAAGCCTATCGTCAAAGCTGTCAACGTCGACGGTACTCAAAATCTCGCCGACATGGCTAAAAAGCTCGATGCCAAAATGGTCTACATTTCCACCGACTACGTCTTCAACGGCCAAGGCGAGCGCCCTTGGCAGCCCGACGACAAAGATTACGCTCCGCTCAATTACTACGGCGAGACCAAGCTCGGCGGGGAACTAGCCGTTTCTAACACCATCGATAAATACTTCATCGTTCGCATCGCTTGGGTCTTTGGCCAAAACGGCAAAAACTTCGTCGACACCATGCTCCGCGTCGGCCGCGAACACAAAGAAGTTAAAGTCGTCAACGACCAAATTGGCACCCCAACTTACTGCCCTGACCTTGCTCGCCTGCTCGTCGACATGCTAGAAACTGAAAAATACGGCTACTATCACGCTACCAACGAAGGCGGCTATATTTCCTGGGCCGACTTCACCAAAGAAATTTTCAGTCAAGCCGGCATCGACTCTAAAGTCATTCCTGTCACCACCGAAGAATACGGCCTTTCTGTCGCCGCTCGCCCCAAAAACTCCCGCCTCGACAAAAGCAAACTCATCGAGAACGGTTTCACGCCCCTCCCTGCGTGGCAAGATGCTTTATCTCGTTATCTTGCTCTACATGAATAAAAAATAATCCCCCTCACGGGGATTATTTTTTACTTGAACAATTCTAGATATTTCTCGGAAACTTCCTTCGGGTCGCCATCATGTACGATTTTTCCGCCCTCAATCATAATCGCTCTCGTACAAAACTTCTTCACACTCTCCATCGAATGTGTCACTAGGATAATCGTCTGCCCATTCTTCTTGAGCGTAGCAAAATAATCATTACACTTCTGCTGGAACGCCGCATCGCCCACCGCCAGCACTTCATCCAGCACCAAAATCTCACCTTTCGCCCGTATCGCGATAGAAAATGCCAACCTCACCTGCATCCCACTCGAATAATTCTTCAGCTTTTGATCCTGGAACTCTTTTAGCTCTGCAAACTCCCAAATATCGTCATACATCGCATCCATTTCTTTGTTAGAAAAACCCAGTAGCGCTCCATTCAAGTACACGTTCTCCCGCCCTGTCAAATCCGGATTGAATCCCACCCCCAACTCGATAAAGGGAACTAGATTGCCGTTAATCAAAATCTCACCCTTGCTCGGATAATAAATCCCAGCCAAGATTTTTAGCAACGTCGACTTGCCACTTCCGTTACGGCCCACAATCCCCACAAACTCCCCCCGCTTAATTTGGAAGTTCAGGCCCTTCAGTACTTTTTGCTCTTTATAGCCTTTTACCCCGCGCAACCGGTTAAAGATTGCTTGCTTCAACCCCCAGCTTCGCTCTGTCGGTAATCGAAAGCTTTTATGCAAATCTTTCACTTCCACCGCATTCTCATAATTTGGCTCAAACACCACTCTGCGTTCACCAATCGCTCGCGCCTTCATCTAGACCTCCTCCGCAAAGAACTTAGACTTTTTCCGGAAATAAGCCGCCCCCGCTATAAGCACACCTATCACAATCAATATCGGCACCACCATCACAATTGGATTATTCAGATAATTCCAAGTCGTTATCGTTTCGGGCGTAATCAAGTTGTAGCGCACATCCTGAATAATCTGTGCCACGGGGTTTAGTAGCAAAATCTTTGCCGCAATTTGGCTGGTCGAAGCTACCATCGTAATCGGATAAATAATCGGCACCGCATAGAATAACGCCTGAATTAGCACATCCCAAATCGACGCAATATCGCGATATTTCACATTTATCGCTCCAAACAGGAAAGAAATCCCTAGTGCCAGCAAATACAGCTCCAGCACAAACACCGGCACCAAGAGCCATGACAAACTCGGCGTTACGCCATTAAGTAGCGCAAAAATTACCACCACCACCAAGTTAATTCCCAAGTTAATCAACGCCGTAAATGTAGTCGAAGCCACCACGATATACTTCGGGAAAGAAATCTTCCGAATCAGCTCTCCCCGCATCAGCATCGCCTGAATCCCCTGGCTCGTACATTCCGTAAAGAAAGACCACAGCGTCGTACCCGCTAGTAGGTACACCGGATAATGGGGAATATCTCCGCCAAACCGCAACAACTTCGCAAATACCACATAGAGAATCGCAAACATCATCAACGGTCGTAGCAGCGCCCAAAGATAGCCCAACACCGAGCCTTGATACCGAAGCTTAAAATCCGTTTTCGTCAGCTCTTTTAACAAAATTCTATTTTTACGATAAAAAACATTTGGAATGTTCATACACTTATTCTACCATAATCTACTCAAGATTTTTCAAATATCTCAAAGTGTCAGCGATTGCATCCTCAATCGTCAGTTCCGTCTTCCATCCTAATTTTTCCCACGCGAGCGCCGGATTGGCACACACCACCGCTAAATCTCCCGCTCGTCGCGCGCCAATCTCTTTCGGCAATTCTTGCCCGGCCAGCTTCTCAAACGCTGCTACAATCTCAAACACCGACGTCGCCTTTCCGCTACCGAGATTATAAATAGAGACCCCCGGACAAGAATGCTCTAGCGCCGCCAAATGTCCCTTCGCCAAATCCGTCACATGGATAAAATCTCGCTCACAACTACCGTCTTCTGTCTCGTAATCATCTCCATAAATCACCAGTTTATCAATTTTACCTTGATATACTTTTGTTACTATCGGCATCAAATTATTCGGAATCCCATTCGGATCTTCGCCAATCAGTCCCGACTTGTCCGCCCCCACCGGGTTGAAGTAGCGCAGAATCGTCGCCTCAAACTTCGGGTCGGCCACACAGACATCTTTGATGATTTGCTCAATCATCGCCTTCGTCCATCCATACGGATTCGTCACCCCTACTCCCGTCGTCATCGTCTCCACTAGCCTTGCCGAATCGGCACCCTTATCGCCATACACTGTCGCCGAGGAAGAAAATACCAACTTTTTCACCTCGGCCTCGCGCATCGCCTTCAGTAAGTTTACAGTCCCTTGGATATTATTCTCATAATAAGTCAGCGGTTTCTCCACGCTCTCACCTACCGCCTTCATGCCGGCAAAATGTATCACCGCCTCAAACCCCGCATTCTTCAAAACGTCAAGTGTCGTCGGATAGTCTAATAAATCCACTTTATAAAACTTTGGCTTCACGCCCGTAATCTTTTCAATTTTATCCAGTACTTCAATTTTGGAATTAAACAAATTATCCAAAATCTCCACTTCGTGTCCTGCCCGAATCAGCTCTACTGTCGTATGCGACCCGATGTAGCCCGTTCCACCCGTCACTAAAATCTTCATATATTCCGCTCCTTCTTATTACTCATATATAATATATATGGTATAATTATACCATGAAAAAGGACTCTACGTTCCTCTCTAGGGTGTTGTTAGTTCTAGGAGACATTCTCGCTATTGTTTTCTCCTTCTTTTTTGCATACTACTTCCGCACCCATCTTGACACACGCCCCTACTTTTTCGAGTCCGACATCGCCAGCTTCATTTTAGAGATTATCTTCCTCGTCCCGGTTTGGATTATCATCCTTGCCTCTCTCGGCCTCTATTCTAAAAACATCCTCGCTCGGCAATCTCGCAGCCGGGAAATCAGCCACCTCTTCGTTGCCTCCATTGTCGGTATTATGGCCATCATCTCTTTCGACTTCTTTGGTCCTTCCGACCTCTTTCCGGTCCGCACTGTCGCCATCTACTCTCTCGTCCTCTGCTTCTGCTTCCTCGTACTTAATCGTTCCGTCTTCCGTCTCATTCGCGACTTGCGCTTCCGCCATGGTCACGGCACCCTTCGTGCCGTC
This sequence comes from Candidatus Saccharimonadota bacterium, assembly GCA_017513185.1. Lineage (GTDB taxonomy): Bacteria > Patescibacteriota > Saccharimonadia > Saccharimonadales > Saccharimonadaceae > Nanosyncoccus. Next base: position 33,077 of record JAFXGL010000003.1, on the reverse strand, counting down.
GTGGTAGGGAACAATAAAAACACCGACTACCTCACCGACTACATTTCCTCCACCCCTGAGTCTGGCTATCAGCTTGTCGGTATCGTTGCTGCTCGCAAATTCTTCCCCAAAGACCTTCTCGACAAACAATACTCTTCCGTCAAAGACGCTCTCCGCTATGCGAAGCCAGACGTAATTTTCCAGACCGATGAACGCCAAACCGAATACGTCTATCAACAATCTGTCAACCGTCACGTCATCTACTACTTCGTCCCGTCAGAATCCGCCCTCTCCTCTCAGCTTGGCGAGCTCGAGCTCGTCGGCAACACCCCCACTCTCCGCGTCAACGCTACTCCTCTCTCCGGCAACTCTCGCTATCTCAAACGCTTCTTCGACATTATCCTCGGCTCCATTCTCTTCATTCTCGCACTCATTCCCATGCTCTTCGTTTGGCTTATTGTCAAGCTCTCCGACCTCCGCTCGCCCGCCATCTACTCCGAGTATCGTCTCTCCCAGTTTAACCGTAAATTCAAGATTTACAAATTCCGCTCCATGAAGCCTCGATACTCCGGCATGTCACCCGAAGAGGCCTTCAGGAAAATGGGCCACCCCGAACTTATCAAAAAATACCGCAAAAACGGCGACTACCTCCCTAACGACCCTCGCATCACTAAGATTGGCCACTTCATCCGCAAAACCTCACTCGACGAGCTTCCGCAGCTTTTCAACGTTATTCGCGGCGACATCTCACTTGTTGGCCCTCGCGCCCTCGTCCCCGGGGAATTAAAGACTTACGGCGACCGCTCCCTTCTCCTCACCGTCAAATCCGGCCTCACTGGCCTTGCCCAAGTCTCCGGCCGTCGCGACATCTCCTTTGAAGAGCGCCGCTCCCTCGATATTTATTATGTCAAAAACTGGTCTCTCAGCCTCGACTTCCAAATTCTTCTCAAAACCGTCAAAACCGTCTTCAAACACGAAGGAGCCAAATAGTGAAAGCCGCCATCGTCTGCGACTGGCTTGTCTCTGTCGGCGGCGCCGAACGTGTCCTCCGCTCTATCTGCGACCTTTTCCCAGGCGCGCCTATCTACACCTCCCAATACAACGCCAAAAAAATCGACTGGTTCAAAGATCGCGACGTCCATGTCGGTTGGCTCCAAACTTTTCCCACCGGCTTTCGTCGCATCCTCGGCCCACTTCGCCAAAAATACTTCTCCAAGCTCGACCTTAGCAACTACGACCTTATCATCTCTGTCACCGGCGCCGAAGCCAAATCCGTCAAAAAGGGAAATGCTCTTCACCTCTGTTATTGTCACGTCCCCACTCAATATTACTGGGGTCTAAAAGACGACTATCTAAAAAACCCAGGCTTTGGCATCTTCAACCCCGTCGCTCGCCTTGGTCTCAAGACCCTCCTTCCACCTCTTAAAAAGGCCGATTACGCCGCCGCTCAACTCCCAGACGAATTTATCACCATCTCCACTTATGCCGCCGAGCAGATTAAAACCGCCTACGGCAGGGAAGCAACCATTATTTTCCCACCCGTTGCCGTGGAAAAGTTTTCCACAAGGGAGTTTTCCACAGGCAGGGAAACAATCAAACCGGAAAAAAGTCAAGCCACAGCAACCGAACAAAAAGACAATAAAAATGTAAAAAAGTCAAATCCTGCCCCTGTAAAACCCAGCGGACGTTACGGCTTCGTCACTACTTCGCGCCAAGTCAACTGGAAACGCCTCGACCTTGCCGTCAAAGCCTGTATTGATCTCAAACTTCCGCTCACCGTCATCGGCGAAGGTCCCGAACATAAAAAACTCGTCAGCCTCGCTAGAAAATCTCGCAACATTAAGTTCGTTCCCCTCCAAGACCAAAAAAGCCTAAAACATTACCTAGAACATGCCGAAGGCTACATTTTCCCCTCCCTCGAGCCTTTTGGCATCGCCCCCGTAGAAGCTCTCGCTTGCGGTTGCCCTGTCATCGCCTATGGCAACGGCGGCGCCCTCGACTACGTCATCGACGGCGAAAACGGCGTTCTCTTTGGTAAGCAATCCGTTAATTCCCTCCGCCAGGCCCTCAAACGCTTTGCCACCCTAAAATTCGACGAAGCCAAAATCCGTCAGTCCGCCCTCCCCTTCTCCGAAAAACACTTCCAAGACAAACTTAAGACATTTATCACGGCCAAAGTCAAGGAACATAAAGCCATAAAACCTGAAAAAGTCAAATCAGCCCCTACCAAACCAACTCCAAGGCCGAAACTTGCTCCTAAGCTCGTTCCCAAACCCCAGCCAACGCCAGCTCCTAAACCAGCCCCTACTCCGGTCGCCGCCCCCACTACTCCCGCTAAACCCACTCCTGCCCCTGACTCATCCCGCAAGGCCGGCCTCGTCGTAGAAAATCCCAAACCTGTCATTAAAAAATCTCTCCCCAAACCAGACCCTAAGCCCATCGCTAAACCTAAACCCAAAAAGGTCGAACACCATGTCACCAAAAAGCCACCCGCAGGCAGTATCTCCATCAAAATTGGCTAAATTCCGCCCCTTCCTTCTCTATTCCTTCCCTGTTGTACTTTTTTGCTCCTACTTCCCGCTCATCCCCATCGTCTCCACCGCTAGTACCAACTACGAGCTTTCCCTGCCACTCATCTGGCTTTTCCTCTTCTCTCTCCTTTCCTTCAAAGAATTTCTCATTGCCATATATAATATATATAAGCGAAAACCTCTCCGCCTCCTAACTCTTCTCTTCCCCGCATACCTTTTTCTTTCCTCTCTTTGGAGCAGCAACCCCCTTCGTGCCATCCTTACCGCTGGCATCTTCAGCTGCCTCATTATCACTGGTGTTGTATTTTTTACAACATTTTATCGGCAAAAACTTCTCAACTCCCGCAAATTTCTCAAAATTTTCTTCTACGCCTCTACTGCTTTCTGTGCTGTCTGCTGGCTCCAATCCATCCTCGACACACTTGGCGTAGCTCGAGAAACCACCTTGCTTTGCTCCGGCTGTACCTCTCGCATGTTTGGTTTTCCTCACCCTTCCGGCCTCGCCATTGAGCCCCAGTTCATGGGTAATCTCCTCCTCGCCCCCACCCTTACCGCTCTCTACCTCTTAGCTAAACCAAAATCTAGCTCCGCGCCACTCTTCGGTCGCAAAGTCCTTCTTCTCTTCACCCTACTCTTCTCCTCGACGCTCTTCCTCACTTTTTCTCGTGGCGCCATCTACGCCTTCGCCCTTGGCCTCGCCTTTCTCATTATCCTCAACCTCACCAGGCTCAATAACCGCCACATCCTAAAAACTCTTCCTCTTCTTGCCACTAGCGCCGTCTTTGTCATTCTCGCCCAAGGCCTTCTCTCCGCCTTTTCTTACACCGACAGCACCTTCCTCGGCGGTATCGAAAAATCCATTTCCCAAATGACCCTTGGCAAAGTCAACCTCCACCTAGAGGCGAATAATCCAGCTAGCGACGATAGCGCCACGTCAGAGCCCTCCTCGCAGCAAACTCCCGTCTTCGATGGCTACGTCGAAGAATCCACTAACGCCCGTATGAACTTCAATCGCATTGCTCTCGAACTCGCTCCCAAAAGCCCAGCCACGCTCCTCTTTGGCTATGGCCTCGGCTCCGCCGGCGAAGTCATGTACAAAGAAGGGAAAACCACCACGCCTTTCGAAATCATCCAAAACGAATACCTTTCCCTCCTCCTAGAAACCGGCCTTGTCGGCCTCCTTCTGGCCGCCCTTTCCGCTGTTATTGTTATCTCGCTTCTCAAAAAACTTCACCGCCCCGAGCGCTTCTTACTCGAGTCTATCGTCATCAGCTTCCTCTTCACGCTCCTCTTCTTCTCCGGTCTCCCCAACGCCTTACACCTCTACCTCTTCCCCCTCTTCCTCGCTGTTACTCTTCCGTCTCTTTCTCGGAAGCAACCTTCTCCTTCTCGCGCTTAGTTCCAAACACAAACTTATCATATACTAAGAAGTTAATCACCATCGTCACGGCAGTCATTAGTACGTAATTTCCTGTAGTTTCCACGAACTCGTAGGAAAAGCCAAGCCCGATTCCCTGACAAATATCAAACGCAAACTTATACAAGAATCCAAACAGACCAAAGAACGCGGTCAAGAGCGGCCTCACCGCCACGTTCAGCAGCACGTTCCAAATAAAGAATTTCCCGAGCTGTTTCTTTCCCACCTCGCGATCTTTCCAGGTAAACCTCGAATGCAAGAAATATCCTATAAAAATCGAAATCGCGCCAGAAATCAGCGTCGCAATCCAGAGCTGCCCATCCTCTTTAAACACTAATAGCGCCAGCGCCTCATACATCCCGTAATTTATCACAGTGTTCAGCACGCCAAAGATAAAGTACTTCCCCTTTTGTTTGGTTTTATCACTTACTTGGTGTTTCATTAGACGATTTTCTCCATTACTTTTTTAACTTTTTCAATATCCTCCGGGTGGTTGTGATATCCCAGGGAAAAGCGAATCAGCGGCGGGAAGTGTCGCACCTTATCAAGATAATAGTGTGCGCAAAAATACCCCGTCCTAGCCATAATTCCCTCTGCCCCCAGTGCCTCACCCAGTAAATGCGAATCTATATCATTTACAAAGAAGCTCATCGTCGGATTTGCTTCTTTATTTACCATTGTCACTTTTTCGCTATTATTCAAAAACTCAAACAGTTCCGTATAGTTTGCCTGCAGATTTTCATGGTCTGATTTTTTCAGTCCCATCAGCCAATCTATCGCCGCCCCCAGTGCCACGGCTTCTCCCCAGGCTTGCAATCCCGACTCAAACTTCGTATAAAGGTGGTCGGGATTTTTTTCGCTCGAAAGCAAATACGACTCCTTGTCCACGTCGTCCACCATCCCTCCACCAATAAAGCTCGTCTCAATGTATTTCAAAAAGTCTTTCCGCACCACCATCGCCCCCATACTCGGCGCATACAGCTTGTGCGCAGAAAAGCAGATTGCATCCGCCTCGGTCTTATGTAGCACTTCGGACGAATGCGCCATCGCTTGCGCCGCATCAATAATAATCACCCCACCCGTCTTGTGTACTTTTTTCACTACTTCTTTTATATTCACCAGCTTTCTACCGTCGATATTTGACGCCGCGTTCACTACCACCACTGCCTTCTCTGGGATTTCTTCCATTGGCAAGCTCCCGTCTTCTCCGCGGCTCAATACTTTTCGCGACATCCCCCACTTCTTGGCGAACGTCATTGTTGACAGAAACGGGGAATTATGTTCAATATCACTTGTTACTACAACATCAAACTTCTTTCCGTCAAGTTGCTGCAAAAGCAAGTTTATGCCATAAGTCGTATTCAGCGTAAACGACACAAAATACTCGCGATGGCTGAGCTTCAGATATTTTAACACCTTTTCCCTAGCACCTTCCACTCTTCGGTCGGTTTCAATTCCCCACGGATATTTCACTCTCTCTCCGCACGAGTTAAATTTCTCGTAATACTCGTTCAAGGCCGCAATTACCGGTCGCGGACGCAGACTCTGGCACGCTGCGTCTAGATATACTTCCCCCGTTTCAAGATAGTCAAAATCATTCATAACGTCAATTATAGCACAGTAGAATATGCTATAATAAACTATATGGTCTGTATTGCCGCTTTTATCATCCTCGGCCTCATCGGCGTCTTTGTCGCCATCATTTCTATTTTCAAAAAAGACTTCGGCCGCGCCTACTGGAAAGCCCTCAAAAAGGCCGCCGGTTGTGTCGGCAAAAAGGTCCGCCTCCAAAAGTGCGACACCAACTTTAAAGATGATGTCAAAAATACCTTGCTCAAGAAAATCATCCTCAAGCACCCCAAATGGGTCCGACCTCTCTCTATCATTATCGAAGCTCTATCTATCATCTTCGTCATCGTTTTCGTCTGGGCCGTCTTAACCGCCATCAAATCCCTCCTTGCGCTTTGGGCGCTTGGCACCTGTAACGTCACCAAGCCTTCCGCCTGCTCTCTCGGCGCCGAAGTCTGCTCCCTTGGCAATGAAGACGACGACGCAAACCTGCTCGAACAAACCGGCCGTTGGTTCACCGAATGGGGCGACATCTTTGCCGCCATTCCCGATCGCCTCAAAAACTGGGATACCAAAGATTATCTCGTCGAGCCTATCACTTTCGTCGACGCTTCCGTCCTCGACGGAGAAAAGTCCGCCCCCGGCGCCGACGCCCCCTACGCTCTCGACCTTCTAGACCCTGGTTGCTCCGCCTGTATGATGAGCTTCCGCAACCAGCTCGAGTCCGGCTTCTTCGAGACCCATAAGACCGCTCTTCTCGTTTATCCCATCAAGGTCGACGCAGAAAATTACAAGTTCAAAAACTCCGACCTCATCGCTCGCTACTTCTACGCTGCCGCTCTCCTCGACCAAAATTCAGGAGCTCCCAAGTATCTTGGCCTCAAGCTCATTCATAAAATCTTCACCGGCAAAACCGCCAGCGGTGCCCTCATCCAGAGCCACCTCGCCTCTCTTGAATACGACGAAGCCAAAGCCGAGCTCAAGGCTTATCTCAAAGAATTCGGCGCCACCGACGGCGACCTCAAAGAAATCAGCAAGCTCGAAAAGTCCGATGATGTTAAAAACATCCTAGCAAAAGTCGAAGAGCTCGCCAAAAACCAAATCAAAATCACAGGCATCCCGACCCTGATTTACGACGGGAAGAAACACTTAGGTCTTTATGAAACGAAATAGTTTAATTCTCCTCGCCGTCTTCGCTCTCGCCCTTACTTTTTCCATGCCAGCCTCTGCCGCCGACCAATCCGCTAAAATCTCCACCAACTGCAGCTCCATCCGTCAAAATCTCAAAAACCTCCAGCGCTCCGACTCGCGCGCCCGCACCTACTTTGGTGCCATCTACGAAACCTTCTCCAGCAAATATTTAAAGCCTCTCAACCTTCGCCTTGTCAACAACGACATCTCCAGTTCCGACCTCGTCAAGCTCCAGACCGCTTTTGCCACTGCTCGCACCAACTTCTCTGAAGATTTTATTGATTATTCCAAAGCTCTCGAAGACCTCATTGCTACCGATTGCCGTCTCGAGCCAGAAGTTTTCTACGAAAAACTCGTAAAGACCAGGGAAAAGCGCGCCCTCGTCGCCAAAGACATTAAAGAGCTCAATAGTCACCTCACTGGCTCTGTTAAAAAAGTAGAAGTCTTAAAGGAGGGTCTTACCAAATGAACACTTCCGGTGGCCGCAACCTCGTCTTGCTAGGCATTGGTGCCATTCTCATCACTTTTATCACCACCTTTGTCTCCCTCAAAATCTATCACGATTCTGGCGACATTTATCTCGACCGCTCTCGTCCCGGCTTTCTTCCAGAAAAAGAAGAAGCCGAGTCCGACAAAGAGTCGGCCGACTTCAAATTCCCAGACTCCGGCGACATCACTAATGAAGTTCTCGATGAATATCTCAACAACCTCAAACAAGAAATCGACCGCCTCAACGATTTCTCCGACGACCCCTTCGGCTCTGCTCCTCTCTCTAACGAGAATCTCGGCTTCTAGACTTATTTGCTAAAATGCTCTCGCATCCAGTCGTCCCCAGCTCCGCCAGATAGGAACGCCACTAAATATCCCTGCTCCAAATATTCTTTCACGCGCAGATAAAACTTCTCGTCGTAATCCGCCACCTCGGCTATCTCTGGATTATCTAGTTTCTCGATAAACTCCGCCGGTGGTATCACTCGCTGCCCCTCAATCTCTCTGAGCAGCGTCGTTGGCAACCAAAACAACTTATCTACACCATCAAATATATCATGATAATCATTTATCACGTCATACTGCCGCGCATTTTGTAGCGGCGCATAGGCTACCACCAGGCCTTTCTTGCCGGTCAGTTCCATCTCTTCTTTCGCAATTTCGATCGTCGCCGACACTTCCTCCGGATGGTGCGCATAATCCGTATAAAGCCCATCGCACAGCCTCTCCATCCGTCGCACCACTCCTGGGAACTCATTCATCAGCTCAATCAGCTTCTCCCCGCTTACCTCAAGCGTTTCTTCTCGCGCGATTTCTTTCACGGCCTCCACCGCCAGTGCCAAGTCAAATCTCCGCACTTTCCCTGCCAACTTTATCCGCTCTGTCAATTTGGTCGTAGTGATAGTTTTGCGGCTCTGTCTAATAAACTGCGCAAACGCCGCCTTGTATTCTTCCTCAGTTTTATAAATATCCGCATGGTCATAAGTTACTGACGGAATTACGGCTAGCCACGGATGATACGCCAAAAAGTTCCTGTCGTACTCGTCCGCCTCGTAAATCAAATACTTCGCGCCTTTCACAAATTTCCCTGCCTCTGCAAATCCAAGCGTCGAACCCATCAGCCACGACACTGGCAGCTCCAGCTTCAAACACAGCCACAAAATCCCCGCCGTGGTCGTCGTCTTACCGTGCGTCCCCGCCACGCCCACCATTTTCAAGTTATATTTCTCTACTAGCCCCTCAATAAACTCATCACGTTTAGAAACTTTTAGTCCCAGCTCCTGCGCTATAGCCAGCTCCTTATTCCCCGGTCGCACTGCTGATGTATGCACATACCAATCCACCCCGCCCGGCTCGGCTACTTTCTTGCGCAAAAACTCTCCGTCTTGTTCGCCAATCGACACTTCAACCCCATTCTTTCTCAGCTCTTTCGTCACTAAACCTTCGTGCAAATCCGACCCAAACACTTCCATCCCCAGCGACTTCGCGCCTAGTGCCAACGGTCCCATTGCTACCCCCGATATTCCAGAAATATATACTCTCATTCTTCCATTATACCACGCCCGTGTGCTATAATTAGCTTTAGGTTATGGGTGGCAAGCAAATCAAACATCTTACGATTAGGCTTAAAAAGCTCCGCGCCGTCAAGACCTGGCAGCTTTTTCTCATTTTCATTTTGCTACTTTTTGTTTCGGCCACCCTTCTTCGTCTCGACCACATCAAAATGACCAATCTCCGCTCCGCCGTTCTCGCTGCCGACAAAGAAGGCAACGAAATCGTCCTCGCCGACGCCCTCAACCAGCTTAAAGATTTTACCGTCTCCCACACGGTCGTCAACATTGTCGACGACAACGGCGACAAAAAGCTCGAATTCGGCACCGGTGTCTTTTATCTCGAACAAAGTTACCTCACTGCCGCCTCGGAAATTCTTCAAAAAGCCAGTGAAGCCGAAATCGACGATGATAACCCCAACGGCAATGTCTACGCCCTTGCCTCGGCCGTCTGTCGTCCTCTCGCCATCGCCAACGGCTGGTCTTGGAATTCCCCCGAACACATCGCTTGCTGGCAGGCCGAACTCGCTAAATACCCCGCCACTTCCGCCGAGAGCGATACTATCCGTGTCAGCCTCCCCTCCACTGAGCTCTACCGCCGCGAATACGTTTCACCCATTTGGACGCCCAGCCTTTCTGGCTTCGTCATTCTCGCCACACTCATTCTGGGTGTTGTAATTTTTATACGCCTTCTTATCTGGATTTGCCTGGAAATAACCTTAATTATTATGAAAAATGCCTAAAACCTCTTGACACCCCTGTCTAAGAATACTAAGATAAAAATACAATAATTAAAGGAGGAATAAGCTCATGGCTTATGAACATACTAACAGCAAAGGCGTAAAGTACTATCTTCACAAATCCGAAGTTACGCTCCGTGGTGGCAAACCTCAGACTATTTACTTCTTCACTAAGACCGACAAAGGTGGCAAAGGCACTCCTTGTGATCTTCCTGCCGACCGCGAAGTCAACGAGAATCCTCGCAACGGTTTCTTGACCCTCAAGAAGAAATAATAAGTTACTTATTTAGGTACTAGAAAATTCGCTTTCGCCTTGACCTTTGGGGTAAGGCGGATTTTCTTTTTCTTATAACTCTTATGCTATAATTAAACCATGGAGCTCAATCTTTCCAATTTTTACTCATCTCTCGGCATTATCGCCCTCATTGTTCTCCTCGGCTTTTTCCTCGGCAAAAAGAATTTAATCGACGAAGCCGCCAATAAAAAATTCGTCGGCCTTCTGCTCTCGGTCTTCATGCCAGCCTCGCTCTTCTCCGCTTTCCCCGCCACCGCCAACGAAGAGCTACTCGACCTCTTCTTCCTCGGCCTTCTTGCCGGCTTCATCGTCATGCTTTCTCTCATCCTCCTCTCAAAACTTATCTTCAATCAAAACCTTTGGCAAAAATCTCTCGCCACTGAGGCTCAGTTTGCCTTCATCTTCAACAACGCCACCTTCCTTGGCTACCCTATCATCAGCACCACTTTTGGCGAACAGGGCATCATCCCCTACTGCGGCTTCATCATCGCTTTCAACCTCGCTCTCTTCTCCTATGGCATCTGGCTTTTCAAACGCACGGAGTCCAAACATTTCCTCAAAAAGACCCTGCTCAACCCTAACATCCTCGCCGTCGTCTTTGGTATGTTAGTTTTCCTCTTCCATGTCGAACTTCCCGACGTCCTCACCTCCAGCGTCAAATACGTCGCCGGCGCCACTACCCCTCTCTCGCTCCTCTGCATCGGCTACATGCTCTCCTCCGCCAAGCTCAAAAAAGTTCTCCATTCCTGGCGTCTTCTAGTCATCTCGCTAATTCAGCTACTTCTCGCTCCCTTCCTTACCTACGGACTTCTTCGTCTCCTTGGCTTCCCCAACGAAGTCGTGATTGTCTGCACCCTCATCCAGGCTCTCCCCACTGCCACCTCCCTAGGCCTCTTCGCAGAAAAATATGGCGGACGCGTCGAAGAATCCTCCGAGCTCGTTGTCATCTCCACTCTTTGCTCCGTCCTCACTCTCCCCCTCGTCATTGCCATTCTCTTCGGTTGATGGTATATTATATATAATAATCCGTGATTGCCAGCTAGGGGGCGTAGCTCAGGGGTTAGAGCAGGCGGCTCATAACCGCTTGGTCGTTGGTTCGAACCCAACCGCCCCCACCAACTGTATAGTACTAGCGGATTAGAACCTGTAAAATGAGAATTCTCATTTCTACAGAGAAGAAAAAATACGCCATTTAATAATGGCGTAATTTTTTTGTGTAGGATAGGTAAAAATGAGGGGAATTGAACCAACTATTTTTTTCGCTTGACCCCTGTTATGAATGAGAATTTTCTCAAGAAAATAGTCCATGAGCCGAGCTGCTTTAAGAGATGCTACGATCTACGCTACTGTGTGCTTTATGCATTGTAATTTCTTTATAATATTTTTCTTCCGCCTCCACTGGTGTAAGCCCATCATTGTATCCGTGCGGACGCTTATAATTATATGAATAAATATACTTTTCTACCCGGGTACTCATGTCTCTCATTGAAGAAAACGGGTGTACTTCGTAGGCGTCATACAGGAATTCTGTCGCAAATCGAGAAAAAAAGGACTCGATTACGGAATTATCGTAAGGATCTCTCGTCCTTGAATATGAATGTTTCGCCTTTGCCGAGGCAATTAATCTGTTAAGCAAAATCGAACGATTGCTACTTCCTCCATCGCTGTGGATGATTAACCCTGCCCTAGGTTTCCTTGCTGCAAGCGCATCCTTGAGTGTAGCACAGACTAGCCTTCCGCACTCTTTACTCCCAAGGCGGTAGGCTACCACTTTTCTGGCAAATAAATCTTCAATTACACAAATTTCTATCCTATGATTCTTACAATAGAACATTTTACAATCAAGTACCCATTTCTGGTTTGGTTGTTCGGCGTTAAAATCCTGTTTAATCAGATTTTCCTTTTCCATTCGCCGTTTGAATGCTAGATTAACGTCCCGTTTCCTATGTTTTGGCGTCGGCCCTCTCAGGCCTAAATCTCTCATGATATCTCTAACATATTTTAACGAGATTTTTTCGTGATACTGGTTTCTGAGGACAGCATGGATTTTTTTAGCACCAAGACTGCCACCGCTGTCCATGAATATTTTACTGACTAACTTTTCTAGTCGTTTCCTTCTCTCTACGAACCAAGTATGTTCTGATTTGTTATCATACAAGTAATGATGATAAGTCACATGATCGACTCCAAAGGCGCCGCAGACAATGCGGCTTTTATAATGGTACCGCTTTTGTAGCACCGCCATATAGGCTTCGCGGATAGGTAATGGCGTTCCTTTGATAAAGGGAGAACGGGTTACAATATCTAACATTAATTGACAATCTTCATACCGTTTTTTATACATATTAAAGCGTTTAAGAGTAAATTCTTCTTTTCCTCCTCGCTCTTGATACTCTGATAGCCAACGATAAAGAGTGCTTTCCGGAATAGCGTGGATCGCCTCGACGTCTTTTATTGAAGCTCCCTTCTCGAATTCTTTGACTATGTTTTTAATGTATTTTTCTGAATGGCGTTTTGCCATATACCTCCTTGTTTTTTTATAGATTAATTATCTCAAGAGGTAGCTATTATCTCAAGAAAAATAAAGGCGATGGATTTAACGATGACGTAAATTTTTTTGCACACAATAGAGCCGCTTTCAGATATGCTATAATATCTACATGAAGAATAACCCTAGGCCGCTAACTATAAAAGGTACCATCTCTTGTGAAGGTGGTGCAAAACCTAAGCTCCATGAAACCACCACTGCCTATGCCCTGGCAGATGCTGGTTATAATGTTCGCTTCATACCAAGTAGCACCATTATCGGGTTAGCAGATATCTATATCAACAACACGATCTTTGAGATGAAGGCACCAGAAGGTTCCACTACTAAATCCATCGAAAGAAACATCGTTAAAGCAGTTCACCACCAATCCGGCAATATCGTTATCGATACAATTCGTATGAAGAATGTTCGCGACAAAAGCGTACAAAGCTTTCTCGTCGAAAGACTCCGAGAAGGTAAAGGAATCCAGCGTATTCTGTTCGTCAATCGCAAACGAGAAGTCATTGACATAAATGCCCTTATGCGATAAAATATAATTATCGAAGTCTTCGAGGGCGAGCATTCGCTGAGCCGAGGACTTCATTTTTATTGTTTGTCCGCTACTTGATTCCTCTTATGCTCCGTATGTAAACGTATATAAACGTATGGTAACAGAGCCTTATGTATCCAGATTAGAAGGGAAACACAGCAAAGGCTCACACGGATTATTTTTTATTATGTTATAATAAAGCTAATGGAAAAACTCAGAACCAAGCTTCGCCGTTTTTATTTCCGCGTCAAACACGACTATCTTTCCTTTGACAACGTGATTTTTTTCATCGCCATCGCCGCTTGCATCGCCTGGACATACAGCTCCCTCTCCGCTACCTCGCGCAACTGGGAGCTCTCCCAAAAACTCGCCACCAAAAACATGGAACTCTCCCTCATCAAATACGAGGTCGACAACCTCGAGCTAGAAAACGATTACTACCGCTCCGCCGAATACCAAGAGCTCTCCGCTCGTGCCAAACAAAACAAAATGCTCGAAGGCGAACATCTTGTTTATCTCCCAGTCAACTCCGACGCCGCCCTCAATAAATACACTACCACCACCGACGAATCTGCCGAGTCCACCGAGCCGTCTAGCGTCTCGCAGTGGATGTCATTCTTGTTTGGCGTCTAATTTGCTTGTCAAATCTCTTCAAACCGTTTATACTTAAATCATGGACAATAATGACCTTTCTAAAATACCCGTGAGTGAACTTACTCCGGAAAATATTGATTCTCTAAAAGGCTCTGCCCCCGCTGAAGCTCGGCGTAAGGCCACTCAGACTCCTCGTCACTCCAAGGCTGAAGGTGGCAAAAACCGCCTCCCTCTCCTCATCGCTGGCATCATTTTGCTTATTGGCGTAGCCGTAGCACTCTTCTTCATCTTCCGCAAACCAGCCGATAAAACCGACACGCCCGCAGACGATTCTGATGATGGCGTAGAAGTTATTTGGGAACCCGAATCTGGCGCAGAAGATCCTAGTCAAGATTACGTTAACCACCACCAATCCATCATCGACGACCCCAACACCACTTTTGAAGAAAAGCTTGACTCCAAACTCTCCATCGCCAATCTTTACGCCAGCAACGGTGAGTTCAACAAAGCCAACGACGCCCTTAACGCCATCAATCGTTCCGAGCTCAATCACCAGCAATTATTCAACCTCTACGGTGTCTACGCCTACCTTTACGAATGCATGGGAGACTCCGTCAACAACCAACAATATCTCGACCTCGCCCGCAGCGAGCTAGAAAAGTTCTGGGAGGAAGAGGGAGAATAATCATGCCCGCTAAAAAGCCCATCAACCAGCTCGACCCCTTCGGCGATAACGACGACCGCTATCAGACCCGCGAGATTCGCCATTCGCGTTCTCGCTCGTCCAAAAACCCTTTCACTAACCTCGCCGACCCCAAAAGCAAGGAAGGGAAGCGCAGCTTCATCATCCTTTCGTGTGTCTTTTTAGCTATCATCATCGGCTCTATTCTCGTCATCGTCCTTAGCAATCGCACCAACGCTCCCGACCCCACTTCTGATGGTGACCCACTCGTTAATCCCACCGGTCGCGAAGCATCCAGCGAATACACCGTCGACAAGCTCAATGACCCCGAACTTCGCGCTAATGAACAGTCCAAGCTCGAATCCGTCCTCGTCCTTATCTCCGAAGAAGATTGGAATTACGCCCACGCCCTCTTCAATACCATCTTCCCAGATTATCTAGACGCCTGCGGCAAATACGACTATTATCGCGCCGCGCTTCGCCTCGCAGATAACATCCCGGATTTCGCCATTTCTCGCGAACGTGCTACCGAACGCATGGATATTTTCCTCAAAACTTGTAATCGTCCCGCCGAGGAATAGCCTCCATGGACGACGAGCTCATTCTACCGGAAAGCGACGCTCCGATTACTCCAGCTAACGCGCCTACTCCTGCCAAACCTCGCCCTCGCAAAACCGCCATTTTTGTCGCTCTCGCCGCCGTCGTCTTTGTCGCCCTCGCTATCTCCCTCATCATTATTATCACCGGCAAATCCACCACTCCTGAGCAGCCAGTCAATACCACCGACGACACTCCCCCCACAGACGACACAGAAGTTTTCTACTACGACCAAGAAGAATTTACCGAGGCCCTAGACCACGCCTTCAGCTGTCTAGAAGACAAAAACTACTCCGCCGTCTCATTTTACCTCCAGCCTTACTCCGCCACCGAGCGCATGACTGCCGTTCAGAAATATCGCTTTTACTCAGTCTATGCCGAAATGTACTCCGAGGCTTACCTCAACAATCCCGAGCTAGCTCAAAAATACTCTGCCCTAGTTAGCGAAGCTCTAAAATCAATGCGCGAAGGAGAAAACTAAATGAAACACATCTCATCATCAACTAAATCCGGCTTCACCATCGTAGAAATCGCCCTCTTTTTGGCCCTGTCGGGCTTTCTCATGGTCGGGCTTATCATGGGCGCCAACGTTTCCATCTCGCGTCAGCGCTACAACGACTCTGTCAATAGCGTTGCCGAATTTGTTCGTGGTACTTATGCCGATGCGCTCAATGTCTCCAATGACAATGACCCTTCCGACCCTTCCGCTGATGCCGGCCGCTCCACCACTGCCATCTACGGCAAACTCATTTCCATCGGCGAAGACGACGGCGACATCGTCTACGTTTACGACCTCGTCGGCAAAGCCGTCAGCTCCTCTTCCGTCAAAGCCTCGCGCATTATCGACATGATGCACGATAGCACCATCGACGCCAACATTTTCAAACCTAACGATTGTAGCATTAATCCCGTCGGCTGTGTCAACTCCTACTATCGCATGACCTCCTACGAAATCCCTTGGAGCGGCACCCTAAGTCGTGGCAACGACGCAGGTTCCGACAACGGTGCTCGTTTCCACGGGGCCATCCTCATCATCCGCTCTCCGGTCACTGGCAACATCCGCACGTACAATTTTAACTACGACAAAACCGTCATCAAAAACAAAATCAGCGAAAAAAGCATTCGCACGAATTTCCACGCCCAAGCTTCCAACTACCAAGCTCGCAACAACTTCAAGACCTATCTTACCGAACTTTCCCAAACCAGCCTCGACAATGGTGGCGAAAACGAAATGATTTTCTGCGTCGACTCCGACGATAACACTGGCGGCAATCGTCGCGGCGTTAAAATCGCCGCTCGCGCCACCAACTCTTCCGGCGTCATGCTCACAGAAATGGACCAACAAAACGCAGATTGTGAAGGACGAACTACTTTCTAATTTATCAAGGTTATGCTAAAATAAGTTTATGAAGTCAGGGCGTTGTGTTGCGAAAAAAGGTTTCACGCTCATTGAGCTTTCTTTTGCTATCGCTTTCATCTCCATTCTCCTCATCACCATCACCCTCATCACTAACGAAATCGTTTCCATCTATCGCAAAGGCTACGCCATCAAGTCCATCAACCAAGTCGGTCGCGACCTTATCGATGACTTCCAAAACTCCATCACGCAGTCTCCCCCTACTTCTACCGCCGCATTTTGTGAGGCTAATTATAAAGACGACGACACTTCCATGCAAAATTGCGAAGCTAATCACGGCTTCTACTCCGTCTATCAGCAATACTACTCCGGAGTTAAAGTCACCTCCGGCAGCGATAATGCCGACGTAAAGCAAGTTCCCACCGGCGGTATCTTCTGCTCCGGTAAATATAGCTACATTTGGAACACCGGCTATCTCTTCAATACCGACGGTTCTTATGAATTCAGTGGCACCGGCTCACAGTCCGACATTCAAAGAGGTCTTCGCCTCAAAGTCAACTACACTGCCACCAATAGTAACGCCACCACCAAAGACAACATTGCTAATGGTAGGTTCCGCCTCATCAAAGTCGAAGACGCCGCTCGCGCTATCTGCGCCTCCACTGTCCCCGCTAGAGAGACCGGCTCCACCAACAGAGGCTATCCAGATCCTAGCAAAGCTCTCATTGGCCCTGGCGTCGCAGATGGCACCGCCATCCGAGAAATCACCATCCCCGGCACCCTCGCTAATGACCCCGAAGAGCTCATCAACGAGTCCGACTCTTCTCTTGCCCTCTTCGACCTTGTCGTTTTCCAGCCTGCTCGCGTCACCAGCACCAACCGCCTCCTCTTCTCCGGCTCCTTCATTCTCGCCACCGTCTCTGGCGGCGTCGACATCATGGCTACCGGCGACTACTGCCAGGCTCCGTCTTACTTTAGCGCCGACTTCAGCTACTGCGCCATTAATAAGTTCAACTTCACTATCCAGGCCTCCGGAGGTTAGACATGGTTGCTAGATTAAAGACCACCTTCAAGCAAGGCGCCACATCTATTTACGTGGTCGTCATCTCCACGCTACTTTTTAGCGTCATCACCTTTAGCTTCATTCGCATCATCATCGGCGAAGCCGCCAAAACCACCAGCGACGAGCTCGCACAGTCCGCCTACGATTCTGCTCTCGCCGGTGTTGAAGACGCCAAAACCGCCATCAAGCGCTATTACGAGTGCGTAGCCATCACCGACGCTGCCAACAAGCCTGAAGGTTGCTCGGTCATCGAGGCCGCAGTCAAGAAAGGCTTTGAAGACCAAAATTACTGCGACTCCGTTTCTGAAGCCCTCGGCCGCCTTGACACCTCGGCTTCGGCTGAACGTCCCGACGTCAAAGAAGTCCTCATTCAGGAACAAAGCAAAACTGGCGGCGACAGCGCTAATGTTGTTCAAGCCTACACCTGCATCTCCATGGACAACACTCTCGATGATTATCGCTCCACCTTAAGTTCTGGCACGCCCATCCGAGTTATCCCTCTCAAAACCGCCGATGCCAACAGTATCACTGGCATTCGTATTCTTTGGTACACCGAAAACGACGGCCCGTTTGAAAGCCTCACCTACGGTAGCAAAGAAAAATACTACCCGGTCGACGGCGATAATCCCACCCCCACGCCCCCCACTCTTTCCGCCGAAATCATTCAAACTGGCGACGAGTTTAAGCTCGAAGATTTCAACACTTCCTCCGGCAACACTACCAATCGCGGTACCGTCATCCTCACTCCCGCCGGCAAAGATAGCGGCACCACTCACATTGATGCGGGTGTCGTCGTCAACTCCAACAATCACGACTACAACCGCAACAACTCCCAAAACGATAGTTACAACAAGGCTCAAAAAATCAAATGCCAGACCAACCTTTCTGAAGAATTCGCCTGCGTAGCTTCTATTGCGCTTCCCAAGCCTATCGGTGGCACTCGTCGCAAAAGCGATGACAACGAAGGCACTTTCTACCTCATCCTTTCTCTGCCATACTCCGACCCCACTACTACCTTCTCCGTTCAGCTCTGCAACGACGCCGAAACCGGCCACACCGCCGGCGACTGTCTCATTAACGAAAACCCCAACGAGCCTTCCATTGCCCAGTTCAAAGACGTCCAAATCTCCGTCGATTCCACTGGACGCGCCAACGATATGTACTCTCGCGTCGAAGCTCGCGTCGAACTAAACGACGTCTTCTTCCCATTCCCAGAATTCGCCATTCATGCTACCGGCTCCGGCGATGACACGCTCAAAAAGAACTTCTACATCACCAGCAACTGTCTCAACAGCTCCGACCCAGACCAAATCAACAATCCGCCCTGTCCGAACACCGACGACTAAACTGTTGACAAAATCCACAAAGTGCGCTAAAATATATACATTCTTTAACATCGCGGGGTAGAGCAGCCTGGTAGCTCGTTTGGCTCATAACCAAAAGGTCGTTCGTTCAAATCGAACCCCCGCCACCATGTTGTTTTAGAAATTAGCCTTGAGACGTCGGTAAATTGCCCCCCCAATTTACCGACATCCCAGGGCTTTTTTGCTTTTTACGCTCTATGCGCCAGCTTCATCCTCAGCTCGTCTTTGTATTGGAACGTAATATATCCAATCCCCGCCACTATCACTGTCGCAATCGCAAACACCGCCGTCATTTCTGTTTTCTCCTCCATCGTCCCTGTCGTCGTCACGGGATAATCCGCCCCAGTATTTGAGACAATTTTTCGGCACCGATTAGTTTCCGGATTTCTCTCATACCCCTCCGCGCATGGCTTCAACTCCGTGCTTGCCGTCGTCGCATAAGACTTGCACCGCCCCGTCAACGGATTACGATACTTTCCAGCCGGGCACGCCGCCAATGTCGCCGTCGCGACCGTTTCATTCACACAATTACCAGTTTCTAGGTTAATCACTTTCCCCACCGGACAGGTCTTAAACTGCTGATAAGTATTCTCGCTTCCCGGCGTCGGATTATAAGTCTGCTGGAAATTCTTGCTTCCGTCGGCTCTATATCCCATCTTCGCCAGGCTCACTCCCTTCTTCTGTCCGTTATAATACGTCAGCGTGTCTACCACCTCCCCATCCGTATCAACTAGCTGTAATTTATTCGACGAAGTCGGATTTTTAGTCAACGTCACGCCCCAATCTTTCACCGGGTAAACCACCACAAACCCATGCGCCGCCACCGTCCCAGTCAAAGCATAATTATTATATTTATAGCTCACGAAACACCCTTCAAGATTCGCCACTTCCTCCCCTCGATTATACAACTCCACAAATTGCTCCGTGCTCACGCTCTCATAATAAGTAAAAATCTCAGAAAACTCCACTTCTCTACACTGCGGCTCCACCACTTCCTCCTCGGGCTCATTATGCTTTAATCCTGGCTTTTCCGCGTCAAATTGTGGTTCATAGTCACTTTTATGCTCAAACTCGCCGATTTCTTCCTCGCTAATCTCCCGCACCAAAGTCGTAGGTTTTTTAGAGTTAAACTTCGCATAACACCCCACCTCATCCGAGCCCCAGCACAGGGAATCAATCACTTCTTCTTCATAGACCAGTTTCAACCGCCCCGCACCTTGCGCCATATTTCGTGTATAGGTCGCATCCGCAGCCGCCACACTTTTTTCTTCCGCCTCTTTCACCTCATTAGAATTCGCCAATCTCATAAGGAGAGACTCGCCGATCATCTCGTCACCATCCAGGAATTCGTACACGACATACTCACTCCCTGTAGAAGTTTCATAGATAACCGAAAGACCGGCGAGCAAAATTGAAGTTTTGGAAAGTTTTCGCATCTCAAAAAACTCTCCTTGATACGGGTCAGAAAACCCTGGATTATAGCTAGCAATCACTACATTCGTCATCTTCCCGCCCTCTTCGTCCACCGACACTACGGCAAGCGGCTCATCGCTCTCGGTGGTATCTTCATCTTCTTCCTTTTCGTCGCTTGCATCTACCACGTTCCCTGCGCCAGTCTCTGGCACATCAGTCACCATCATCTCTTCCGCAAACACGCTATAACTCGGCGCAAAGATCCCAATCAGGAAGATTAAACAGATTTCTAAATATTTATACCTCGCTTTTTTCATGACCCCAGTCTAGCACGCCAAGCTTTTTCACTGCAAGCATAACTTTTTATTTTTATTCTGCTTGTGTTATAATAGGGTTATATGGAGGCTTATATCTCGCTCAGCATCATCATCCTTTGTGGTCTAGTTACCGCCTCTTTGCAGTTGCCGCTCGGCACGCTTCTTTTGCTCTACCACGCCTCTCTTGGCAAGAACGTCCGCCAAAAGACCAAAAAGCTCGCCAGCTCTTTCATCTCCGGCGTCACCCTTATGAACTTTCTCCTGCTCGGCACCGCCATCTTCCTCATCTCCGTCCTCGCCTTTTCCGGTGTTCTTCCAGATCTCGCCTATGTTATCATCTTTGGCTTGCTCATCGCTCTTGGCATTGTCGCATGGTTCTTCTACTACAAACGCAAAGGCTCCACCGAGCTTTGGCTCCCTCGCCATCTCGCCCGCTATATCGACTCCCGTGCCAAGGCCACCAACGACCTCTCCGAGGCCTTCTCGCTCGGTCTCCTTGTTCCTCTTTCGGAGATTCTCTTCGCCCTCCCTCTCCTCGCTCTCTCCGCTGACGCCATCCTTCACCTCCACACCGCCTATCAGGCTCTTGGCCTTGTCATCTTTACGGTTTTCGGCTCCCTCCCTCTTCTTATTCTCCGCATCTTCATCCGCAAAGGCAAAAATGTCGCCGAGGTCCAGCGCTGGCGCCTTAAAAACAAAGGCTTCTTTCGCTTCTTCACCGGCGCCGGCTTCATCATCCTTGCCGCCTTCCTCTTTGCCTTCGTCATTTTGAAAGGAGCCGCCTAATGTCTGACCAGCTTTTCTCTCCCGACGAACTCGTCGCACTATTGCAGTCCGAATCTCGCTCTCTTGGCCTCCCCGAACATTCCACCGAGCCCATCATCGAACGTGTCCTCCACGCCGTTCTCGCCTGGCTAGAACACCGCGACATAATAACCAAAAGCGATTTAGAAAGGGTCGTAAGCTCCGAGCTCGATAAATACTCACCAGATCTCGCTCTCGTTTATCGTAATCGTGACAAAATCATCTAACTATGAGCAAAAAATTTGACTACGAACTAATTGTCCTCGGTTCCGGCCCAGCTGGCTCCGCCGCCGCCCTTTTCGCGGCCAAATCTGGCGCCAAAGTCGCCCTTGTCGAAAGTGGCAAATGGGGTGGCTCCGCCTTAAATTACTCCGACACTCCAGCCCGCGCCCTTTTCCAGTCTTCGCATCTTTATCACGAAGCCTTGCGTGGCTCTCGCTTTGGGCTCTCCTCTTCCAGCCTCCGTTACAACTATCCCACCATCCAAAACTGGAAACTCCTCGCTTCTCGTCGTGCTGGTGCCGGCTCCAAAAAAGCCTTCGAAGATGCCAAAATCGCTTGCCTTTCCGGCTTTGCCTCCTTCCTCTCCCCTTACGAAATCGCACTCAAAGACCGCATTGTCTCCGCGCCAAAGTTCATTATCGCCACTGGCGCTAAGCTCAACTACGGCGACATCTCCGGCATCGAGTCCGCCACTTGCTTCACTCCCGCCGAAGCCCTCGCCCTCTCTCGCCCGCCCAAGTCCGTCTTTGTTGTCGGCGCTGGCTCCACCGGTGTCGAACTCGCCAACTACTTTGCTGAACTTGGCTCCCAGGTCGTCATCGGTGAACTCGCCGGTCGTCTTCTCCCTCGTGAAGACGAAGAAGTTGGCCAGCTTCTAGCTCAGTATTTCGAAACCTCTCTCCGCATCAAAGTCCTCACTCAATCTCGCGTCGTCGCCGTAAGCAAAGGTACCAAGCCTGGTCTCCAAAAAGTCATCTTCCGCCGCGGCGGTCAAGAAAAATCCGTAGAGGTCTCCGCTATTGTTCTCGCCACTGGTAGCAAACCTGTCACCAACCTCAGCCTAGAAAACTCCGGCGTCGCCTACTCCGACCACGGCATTAAAGTTGACGATTTCCTCAAGACTTCCGCCAAACACATCTATGCCGCCGGCGACTGCCTCGGCGGGGAATCATCACTCGAACGTGCCAGCTACGAAGGTGCTCTTGCCGCCTCCAACGCCGTAGGGAAGACCAAAAACCTCCGCAACTACGAAGGCTTCATCCGTTTCACCGACACATTCCCATCCGTCGCCACCACCGGTCTCACCGAAGATGATTGTGTCAGAAAAAGCATCACCTGCAAAAAGGCCGTCCTCCCGCTCTCCTCTGTCCCCGCGGCTAATACCACCGACTTCCGCTACGGCTTCGTCAAGCTTCTTGCCGACCCCAAGGACAAGCTTCTCGGCGCCACCGTCGTCTGTCCTTCCGCCGAGCTCGTCATCCAAGAAGTCGCCACCGCCGTCCGCCACAAGTTCACCGTTACCCAGCTCGCCTCCACTCCACACATCTCCTCGTCTTGGTCGGAGCTCGTCCATCTCGCCGCCAAGAAGCTGGCCAAGTAGCTTGATTTTTCTCCGTTTTTATGCTACATTTAAGATAATATTACATTTAATCAAAGGATTAAACAAATGTATTCAACTTATTCAACTTATCCGACCACATATGCGACGAGCCCCTCGGTTGGTGCAGGAATCTTCGCCGGTTTCTTCGGCTTTTTCCTCGTCCTCTGTATCATCGCTTGTATCGTTCTGGTCATTGTCGCCGAATGGAAAATCTTCACCAAGGCCGGCAAAGAAGGCTGGAAGTCTCTCATTCCAGTTTACAACGCTTACACCATGCTCCAAATCTTGAACATGGAGCCCATGCTTTGCTTCCTCTCCCTTCTTCCTGGCGCCAACTTCATGCTCGGCATCGTCATGAGCGTCAAGCTTGCTAAGTCCTTCGGCAAAGGCACTGGCTTTGCTATCGGCATCATCCTTCTCGAGCCTATCTTCGAGATGATTCTTGCCTTCGGCGACGCCAAATACAAACAGCTCCCATCGTCTAAGTAATCATTCGCTTCGGCAACAACCCAAAAATCCCCGCTCTAGCGGGGAATTTTTGTGAGGGAAAACTAACGACGCGTAAGTATAGCAAGCGTATGCTTCTGTGCTAGACGGAAATCGGCATGCGCGCGCAAAAACTCATCCACCGCCCGAGAAGACCCTGGCAGCTCTGGATTATTATAGTCATGAACGACAATTATCCCATCATCCGCCAACTTCGGCACCACCAGCTTCAGTGATGTCTTAATCGAACTATACAAATCACCATCACAAAAAGCAAACGCTACATTGGACGGTAAATCGGCGGCTGGGTCCAAATCCTCAAAGAAACCTTTTTTAATCACAGGGAACGGCAAACCAGAACGTTTAAACTTCTCTACTACCTCGCGCTTGCTCACAAACAGCTCCCCCGCCTTAAACTGCTCGCCCGCCGTCGACGCATCCTCGACAGTTTTCTCCGGCAGCCCCGCAAAAGAATCATAAAGCCACAACCTCTTATCGGAACTATGAGCCTTCAATAGTCGCGCTAGTAGCAGAGATGTCTCGCCCTTGTAACATCCCAACTCCACAAAATCCCCCGCCGCCGAGAGAACTTTCTCGGCTAGACGGAGGATTTCTTCAGTCTCTTGTTTAGTAACTTGTTCCATTAGTTCTTACAATCGCAAGCACCGTCGCAGTTACACTCAGACTTTTGGTGTCCGCAACCGCACTCGCACTCGCCGCCATCCAAGACCACCTTGGCACGGCGAATCATTTCTTCAAACTCATCCGTACGAATCACATAAATCGGCTTGGACTTTTCTGTAGCAATATTCTCGTGACGGTTTGGCAAATCACCTTCATTCTTCGCATTATCCAGCTCAAAGCCAAGATAGCCTAGCTTCTGCGAGACGCAGCGACGAATCTCGTCAGAACGCTCACCAATCGTAGCTGTAAAGACAATCGCATCTACACCACCCAGTGAAGCGGCCATGCGGCCAATCTCGCTCTGAATACGATAAACAAACATCGCGTGCGCAAAGGTAGCGCGGTCGTCACCCTCATCACGCAAGCGAATAATCTCGCGCATATCATCAGTTTGGCCAGACACACCCAAGAGCCCACACTTCTTATTCAGATACTGCTCCAGGTCTTCGTCGTCGGTAAACTTCATCGCGCGTTTCACCGCCAGCGCCGCCGCCGGATCAATAGACCCAGAACGCGTAGACATCATCAAGCCTTCAAGTGGCGTATAACCCATGGTCGTATCCAGCGACTGGCCTTTATAAACGGCCGTAATGGACGAACCAGAACCAAGGTGACAAACAATCAGCTTCTCCGGCAAAATATCTTCGCTCGTCATATAATTGACAATAGAACCGACGGAAAGACCATGCGCACCATAGCGCTTAATCTCGTACTTGTCCGCCAAATCTTTATCAATCGCATAATACTCCGTCAAATCCGGACGTGCAGCATGGAAGGAAGAATCAGAAATTGCAATGACCGGCGTCCCCTTAAACTCCTTCACAAACGCCTCAATCTCATTCGCCACCACCGGCACATGGAGCGGAGTCCGCTTCTTGGCAATCTCGAGCATTTTCAAACACTCTTTGTCAACGAGATGATCGTTAGTAAAGTATTCGCCAGTCGCAACAATACGCGCCAGGATAGCATCAATTTTCGACACACCACCAAGATAACCTTCCGCGGTCAAAATCTCGTTTAGCGCCCCCACGGTAGAGTTCAAATCCGCATAAGTCTTATCAAGCTTTTTCTTGGAACCGTCAGCTTTCTTCAGCGTACAGACAACTTTCTTGCCCTCAAACTCAAAATGCAACGAACACAGTAGCTCGTCTTCGCGATAGAGCGCATATTTGCGGGAACTGGAGCCCGGGTTGGTAATCAAAATGAGGCGTGGATTTTTCATATAACTCCTTTTAACTCTATATATTATATACTATTTCTTGGTTTTGTGCGAGGGCTTTACGACTTCAGCTTCTTTCGCTTCCTTCACAATCGTCGCTTCGGCAATTTTCTTTTGGCTAGCCTTCGCCTTAGTGGTCTTCATGGCCTTCTCAATCGTCACCAGTCCCAGCAAATAAACTACGCCGTAGAAAATTAGCGCAACTCCCGTAAGTGTCGCCAGCGCATCCGGCACAATAAACCGCCCCGTCACGCACAAAACGCCGATAATAATACCGATAACCGGCCACGTATAAGACCCTAATAATAGTTTGGTACGATGTCGTAAAGCCGAAATCGACATCATCTGAATCGCGCAAGACAAAATAATATACACACCAATAATAAAGGAAATAGCATCCTTCACGAAATCCGCACGAGAAACTAGTAACACGCCGACCGCAGCGACGAGAATTATACTAAACAAGCCCGTAGTCGTTCGTTTCTCCGGCTCGGTCTTGAAAAACTTCACGGCATGGATAGTTGCAGCCACGAGCGCCAAAACACCCAGCGCAATAGCAATCCATTCGGTAACTTTATCTGCCCACACGACGAAGCATACGCCGACGGCAATCAACGCAAACGCGCTGACAATTTTTTCTAGATTAGAAGATTCTTGTTTCATAGAGTTATTATAACAAAAAAATAAAAACCTGTTTAGGGCCCCAGGCCTCGAACAACATAGGAGGACAGCAAAATTGCTAATACTCTTAAAAGTATTCTAATTCTGTCCGTGAGGCCCGGAACACTAAACAGGTTAATGAACACAAAGGCGGACAATAAAACTTGCGCCGCATCGGCGCAACAACAAACAAATCATCAAACTTCTATACTAAAATTCGCGATTGTATTGGTTGTTGCACCCTCATTCTACCACAAGCGCATCAGATAGTGCAATATTGACTTTCTAACATTTTATTTCTTAACATTATGTTATAATTAAGCTATGCCCACGTCGGAAAAATTTTATGGTTTATCCGCCGACGAAGTCGCAGAACGCGTACAAGCCGGTCAAGACAACAAACCGCCCAAAGGCCCGTCAAAGTCAGTCGCGCGGGTAATTTTTGACCACACTTTCACCTACTTCAACGGCGTCTTCGCAATCATCGCAGTGATTTTAATTTTAGTTAAATCTTACCGCGATTTAACATTCCTCGGCGTAATTTTAGCCAACACTCTAATCGGCATCATCCAAGAACTACGCACAAAAAAGGTACTCGACAACCTGACCATGCTAAACGCCGCCAAGGCTACAGCAATTCGCGACGGCATCGCAAAAAAAGTTTTAACCGACGAACTAGTATTAGACGACATAGTTATTTTTACTGCCGGCGAACAAATTCCGGCAGACGCAGAAGTACTAGACGGAGAGGTTTCCGTCAACGAAGCTTTGCTAACCGGCGAGTCAGACGAAATCACTAAAAAACCAGGCTCGGAATTACTCTCAGGCAGCTTCATAATATCGGGCGAATGTTACGCCCGGCTAACACGAGTAGGCGAAGACTCCTACATTTCCAAACTCACTTTACAAGCCAAAGCAATTAAAACCGGCGAACAATCAGAAATCATACGTTCACTCAATCGAATCGTACGACTAGCCGGAATCGCCATTATTCCCGTAGGCGTACTTTTATACGCACACCAAGTTTTGGTCAACCACGCACCAATTAGCGCCAGCGTACAAGGAGCCGCCTCGGCAGTACTCGGGATGATTCCAGAAGGTCTGTTCTTGCTCGCATCGGTTTCTTTGGCAATCGGCGCAGTCAAACTAGCCCGGCAAAAAGTCCTAGTTCGCGAAATGAAATGCATCGAAACTTTAGCGCGCGTCGACGTCCTGTGCGTAGATAAAACCGGCACCATCACCAGCCCCCACATGAAAGTCAAAGAATGGCTAAAACTCCAAGACAAAGACGACATCGAGGAAATTTTAGCCAACTTCACACACGCAATGGCCGCAGACAACGAAACTATAAAAGCACTCAAAAAACATTTCAAATCACCAAGCACACAGAAAAAAGCCATACAAATATTTGGATTTTCTTCAAAATACAAATACAGCGCAGCCGAGTTTGAAAATGGCAACTTTGTACTAGGCGCACCAGAATTTTTGCTAAAATCAAAAATAAAAAATTACGAACAACAAATCCAAACCTTCACTAAAAAAGGTTACCGGGTTTTAATTTTCGGCAAATACAGCGCCACGCTAAACGGGGAAGAACTCACGCATCCAGTAGAGCCACTCGCCATGATTGTCCTGGAAAACCCAGTACGCAAGACCGCGGCCCAGACGTTCAAATATTTCCGCGAACAAGGCGTAGAAGTAAAAGTAATTTCTGGCGACAACCCGCTAACCGTTGCCGAAGTCGCCCGACAAGCAGGCATTTCCCATGCAGAAAAATACATAGATGCCACCACGCTCAAAACCGAAGCAGAGATTTTTGAAGCGGTAAAAAATTACGCCGTATTCGGACGAGTAACGCCAGAACAAAAGCGCAAGTTCGTAAAGGCCCTGAAAAAACAAGGCCACTACGTCGCCATGACGGGAGACGGCGTCAACGACGTTCTGGCACTAAAAGACGCGGACTGCAGCATCGCCATGGCCTCGGGAAGCGACGCAGCAGTACAAACAGCCCAGCTAGTTTTGCTAGAATCAGACTTTTCCAAAATGCCTCAAGTAGTACGCGAAGGACGCCGCGTAGTCAACAACTTGGAGAGATCCGGAAGCTTATTCATCGTCAAAAACGTCTTTTCTTTGCTCGCGGCCCTTTTGACACTAGCCCTCGGCGTCCGGTACCCACTTTTGCCAGCACAGGTCTCCATGCTATCAGTATGGACGATTGGACTGCCGTCATTTTTCCTCGCCCAAATGCCGAATGAAGATTTAATAAAAGGCCGATTCATGACAAACATTCTAGAAAAAGCCGTACCGGGCGGCATAGCCAGCCTCATCGCGGTCTTTGCGATGGTCGGACTAGGTAAACTTTTGGGCGTACCAGAAACAGAAATGTCAACGGCTTGCACCCTGGCCTTCGCCATAGTGGGCGTATTATACCTTTACCGAATTTGCCGGCCGCTCAACCTTTACCGCGGAATAGTATTCATAGGCTGCATACTTGGACTATCCGCCTGCTTCGTGTTCTTCCGGAACATATTCAGCCTATCAGAAGAAATCTCCATTCAGACTTTGATGATTTGCGCAGGCCTCGCATTAGTCACTTGGCCAATGCTAGAATTCCTGCCAAAACTCCTCGAACCCAAACTCGAAAAACTCGCCACAAAATTCGAAAAATAACCCGCTCTCTCCCCGCGTCCATTGAGGGTGTGGGTAATGAACAGCAAACAGTGAAGTACTGGGATCCCCAAGCATCTAGCGTCCAAAAGTTCGTGGATTTGGGGCTTGGAACAGCTGAGCAGTATACCTTCTCGGCGCTTTCCAACAAGCTACTTGGACAGGCTCAGGATTACCAATTCCAAGAAATAGGCAAATCGGGATCTTGGCTCTGGGGAACTTATGTGACTGACGATGGCAATTGGACCACTGTTGACCGCATCATGTACAATAGCAATTCAGATATACCAAGATCATATCATTCTGATGCAGGAACCAATTCGGAAACAACATTTTATAATGTCCCCGCTGCCTTTGCTGAATCGGCTGATGTGTCCGTCCGAACTGGTAATGCACCAGACTCAGTCTGCCCGTCCGGATGGATGTTGCCAACTAACACGGGTGGAAAATCATATGCAAGACTTATCCAGACATCTTATGGCTTTGGGGAAATGAACTACCAAACAGATGGTGCAGCGCAAAAAGCTATGGTGAAAATACCGTTTACCTTCAGATTGGACGGCAATTACTTCGCGGGCCCAAGCAATTATAGGACAACGGCAACATATTGGACACATTTTTCGGACAGCTAAAAAATAATCCCCAATCTCGGGGATTATTTTAGGTAAGCAGGACCTATTTAACGACTTCGCCTTCTACAGCTTCATCGTCGTCAGACTTTTTATCGTCTTCTGACGCGTTTGAAGCGTTTTCGGAGCTGTTCTGCTGGTAAAGCTTGGCACCGATAGGCATGATGCGATTATCGAGGTCCTTGGTGGCTTCTTCAAGCTTATCTTTATCGGCGGTTTCGTCCTTCAAAACTTCCTTCGCGGCGTCGCAAGCTTTCTTGATGGTGTCGCGGTCTTCGTCGGAAAGTTTGTCTTTATACTCATCAGGCATCTTCTCGAACTGATAGACTTTGTTCTCAAGAATGTTGCGAGCGTCGGTAGCTTCGCGCTTCTTCTTGTCTTCGTCGGCATGGAGCTCGGCCTCTTTTTGGGCCTTCTCGATATCTTCCTTGCTCATGTTACCAGAGTTGGTAATGGTGATGGATTGCTCTTTGCCAGTGCCTTTGTCTTTCGCGGTGACGTTCAAAATGCCATTCGCATCAAGGTTAAAGGTAACTTCAATCTGCGGGATGCCACGAGGAGCCGGGGCGATACCGTCAAGGATGAAGCGGCCGAGAGATTTGTTGTCTTGGGCAAATTCGCGCTCGCCCTGGAGGACGTGGATTTCTACTTGCGGCTGGTTGTCAGAGGCAGTAGAGAAGATTTGCGACTTGCTAGTCGGGATGGTAGTGTTGCGGTCAATAAGTTTGGTGCAGACGCCACCCATGGTCTCAATACCGAGAGAAAGTGGGGTCACGTCGAGCAAAAGCACATCTTTGACATCGCCCTGGAGGACGCCACCTTCAATGGCTGCACCAACGGCCACGACTTCATCAGGGTTGACGCCCTGCATCGGGTCTTTGCCAAAGATTTTCTTGACTTTTTCTACAACTGCTGGCATGCGGGTCATACCACCAACCATGACAATTTCGTTAATGTCTTTAGTGTCGAGTTTAGCGTCTTTTAGTGCATTTCTGACTGGCTGTTCAAGGCGGTCAAGAAGGTCGGCCACGAGTTCTTCGAGTTTAGCGCGAGTGAGGGTGTGTTCAAAATGTTTCGGGCCATCGGCGTCGGCCGTGAGGAACGGGAGGTTGATTTCCACGGAAGTAGTGCTAGAAAGTTCCTTCTTGGCTTTCTCGGCTTCGTCTTTGATGCGTTGCATTGCGGCTGGCTCTTTTTTGATGTCGATGCCAGACTCTTTCTTGAACTCATCACAGAGGTAGTTGACGATGACGTTGTCAAAGTCTTCACCACCGAGGTGAGTATCACCATTGGTAGCTTTCACTTCAAAGACACCATCGCCAAGCTCAAGGATGGAAATATCGAATGTACCACCGCCAAGGTCGAAGACAGCGATTTTTTCGTTATCTTTTTTGTTAAGGCCATAAGCGAGAGCGGCCGCAGTCGGTTCTGGGATAATGCGCTTAACTTCAAGGCCAGCAATCTTACCGGCGTCCTTAGTAGCTTGGCGCTGAGAATCGTCAAAGTAGGCCGGGACGGTGATGATGGCTTCGGTAACCTTTTCCCCTAGGAAAGCTTCGGCGTCAGCCTTGATTTTGGACAAAACCATTGCAGAAATCTGCTCTGGGGTATAGGTCTTATCGTCCATTTCCACGGCGACACCGTGACCTTTTTCTACGATTTTGTAGGGCATGATGTCGAGATCTTTTTGGACCTCTTTGTCGTTAAATTTGCGGCCGATGAGACGCTTGATACCATAGATAGTGTTTTTAGGATTGGTGACGCGTTGGCGTTGAGCTACTTTACCGACCAGACGGTCGCCTTTTTTAGTGACGGCGACGACGGATGGCGTAGTGCGGTCGCCTTCAGAGTTCGTGATAACTTCTGGTTGACCGGCGACCATATAAGCGAACGCAGAGTTCGTGGTGCCGAGGTCAATACCGATGATTTTAGACATATTTATATTCTCCTTTCGTTAGCAGTCTTGTTCGCGTGTTGCTAATTTCTGATGCCATTATAGCGCATTAGCACTCTCACGTCAAGAGTGCTAAAACAGAGGTAGCGGGGAGATTTCTTGCGGGTTTTTGGTCGTTTTTTTTAATGCGTCGGCCTAGTGCTGGCCCGGTGCTGGATTCGACCGTCCATTAACCACTACGGGAGTGGACAGTCGGGTTTATAACTACAAAATGAGTGGTGATCCACTCGCAAATACGGCTGCCGGATCGGCCGCATTAGGTGTCGGCACATTCCTTCTTGCCGATAATCGTGAGACCGTAGAAAGTGGCGGTATGGTTATTGGAAATAGCCGTTATAAAACCTATCTTGTCCGTCGATTGGCTGACGGTAACTGTTGGATGGTTCAAAACCTTGATCTTAACCTCAAAAACTTCACTTCTGACAAAACTGCTCGTCTCACGTCAGAAAACACTGATGTTGCAACAACATGGATTCCAGACGCCTCTATTAACTCTCGCGAATGGAGCTTTGGCAATACGACTATTACTGGCGGCTACAATAACATCTTCGGCTTATCCGGGGTATTGGAGCCAGGTCCTGACGTAGCAACTGCAGAAGTCGCCGCCACGAGGACTACCGCCAATTACCAATTCCAAGACCGTCCATACTTCGGACGCAACTTGCCGTGGGCCTCTCGATATCTTGCAGGCACTACTACTGCAGTTCAATCGACTGATACTTATGCCATCCAAATTCGTTCCACGGGCGTTTATGTTCAGGTTAATTCCAACTCAGCTTATCCACGCTCGTATAATAATGATTTTGGCTATATTTCAGGTACGCTCTCTGTCCAAGATCAGGCTGCTTGTATAGCGAATGCTACTGCTCAAGTCAAAGACCATAATAAGTGCAGCATGAACGGAGCTGCAAGCGATGCAGGCGGGAACAACACGGCTTTCCCACAGACAGATGATGGCTTAACGCAAGATACTACTTGGCAACCAGAACTTGTTACTTACAGCTCCCAAACCCAAATCGGTGCTGATACAGAAACCGGCAATCCAATCTATGGCGCCGATGATCAGTATACGACTCGTGGTAGTATGTATATTGGCGATTATTACAACTGGTACGCCGCCACAGCAGAAACCGGAAAGTGGAATATGGGCGGTAGCACAGCCGAGGCTAGTGGTAGTATCTGCCCTGCGGGATGGAAACTTCCATCCAATACAAAAAGTGCATCTGTTGGCGGGTCTTGGTCCTATCTTCTCGGTAACGATGTATATGCTTACAGTAACGCAAGCGGCGGTAGCCAACACTCGGCTATCATAAAGATGATGCAGCTACCTCTCTCTATCCCGTATAGTGGCCGCTACTTTTGGTCTACTGGAACATTGAGCGCCCGTGGTTACTACGCGAGCTTCTGGACTTCCACTTCTCATGGCGCCACCGTCGACTCTAACGCACACTACTTATACTTTGGCTATGATGGCAATATTAACTCACAGAATAGCAGTGAAAAACCATTCGGCTTCACTGTCCGTTGCGTAGCCAGAGGCACCGAGAACCAAGTCACTCCACCAGAAGACGTAGTCCAAAGTACCTGCTCCTCCAACAGCATCTGCTACGATGCCAATGGTGGAACGGGTAATACAATGGCTAATACTGGTTCTGCCACCTTTGGGTCTAGTAAGGTATTATCAGCTCCTACCTATACACGTACTGGCTATGCCTTTGTAGGCTGGAGTGAGAGTAAGGATGCAGTACAATCAGGAGCCTATATCTACGGTCCTAACGAGACTATCACAGTCCCTAATCTCTCTTCTGAAGGTATGACTCTCTAT
Organism: Candidatus Saccharimonadota bacterium; assembly: GCA_017513185.1. Classification (GTDB taxonomy): domain Bacteria; phylum Patescibacteriota; class Saccharimonadia; order Saccharimonadales; family Saccharimonadaceae; genus Nanosyncoccus. The sequence goes on along the minus strand of JAFXGL010000003.1, from coordinate 321 downwards.
GCTCAATGGTTGGCACCAGAGAATAGTTCCTATACTATGCAAGCCTTTGGTAGAAACGAAACCGTCAAGACCTGTTCCAATATGACAGATGGAAATAATGGTACTACAGAAGAACGTATCGCTCTACGTGATGAACGTGATGATAATGTCTATATAGTCACCAAGCTGAAAGACGGTAACTGCTGGATGACTTCTAACCTCGCTCTTAACCTTGCTGACTTTGCTGGTAAGACTACTGGTACTTTACTCACTCCAGAAAACACTGATTTGACCGCTTCTCGTGAGGATCTTTCCACACTGACCATTGAGGGTGTGGGTGGT
>JAFXGL010000012.1 GCA_017513185.1 Candidatus Saccharimonadota bacterium | reverse complement strand
TCCAGGTACTGGCGCTTCACCTCCTCGCGGGTGGGCAGGGCGTCCACGTTGGCAAGGACAAGCTCCCGGTTGATCCTGGCGGCGTCGCCGCGGGCGGTGATGTTGCCTCCGGTGTAGTTCCAGTTCTGGTGAAGGTACTGCTGCTGCAGGCGTCCGAAGACGGACTCGATGGTCTTCGCGGGCGCACGGTGCGGGGCGGTGTTGCGGAACAGCCTGGCCACCTTGGAGAGCCAGGCCTGGGCGTCCGCCCGCTTCGTGCCTCCCTGGTTGTCGCCCACCAGCTCGCAGGGCTTGTGCCTGGAGAACTCCAGGGCGGCGCAGACGGCCTCGTAGATGACCGGGAAGGACTCGTTACCGGTGTGGAAGGCGCAGCCCAGGAAGACCTCGCTGGAGGCGTCGATGACCTCGTACACGTTCAGCGTGGCCATCCGGTACTTGCCGTCCACGTACTCCTTGAAGAAGAGGTTCAGCTTGGTTCCGTCCATGTACCAAAGGGAGTCCCTGAGCGTGGGAAGGACGGTGGAGTGCTGACGGCCGTAGATGGTCCTGGCGGCGGTGTCTCCGATGACGGAAGCGGTCCAGCGGACGGCCACCTCCGGACGGTTCAGATAGGACGTCACGGTGGCCTCGGACTTGATAGGCTTGAAGCCCATCCGCGCGGCGTCGGCGTTGAACTTCTCGAAGATCTGGGCGTTCGTCCGGACGGGGACCTTGCAGCACTTCAGCGCGACGAGGTAGTCGCCGGCCTCCGGGGTGATCTTCATGGAGTTGGAGTTGCCCAGGTGTCCGCTCACCAGGCAGGAGAGCCCCTGGCACCTGTACTCGCGCATCTTGGCGCGGAGCTTCGGACGGCTGGAGGGTAGGGTGTGCCCGTACAGGTCGCGGAGGGTGTCGCACTCCTCGTAGATGGCGTCCCAGTTCACCGGCGTGCTGTTGCCCAGCTTACGGCGCTCCAGGCGCTGTCCCTCCTCCATGGAAATAAGCCGCACGATGACCGCGGCGTTCAGGGCGAACTTGTCGATGTGCGTCGTCTTCAGATGGGTGCCGTCGGCGAGAACGTAGTCCTCGAAAAAGGCGCGGGCGGCCGGATCGACGCGGAGGTCCAGCTTATCCTTCTCTTCCTGTTGTCTCATGATCTCGAAAGGGTCGCCGTAGATGGAATTGAAACGCTCCCTGTATTTAATCGGAAGCATGCGATAGTCCACCTCCGCATGGCGGCCGGGACCCTTGCCGCTGCGGATTACGAGGCCGGGGGTGCGACGGATGAGGCTCTTATAGCACTCCTTCGTCATAACCGGTTCAGCCGACCCTGCAGGGGCTTCGACGAGCTCCTGTAAGGTCACGAGGATGGTATCTCCAAACTTTTTCATCTGGGTCCCGGAGGCAGGGTCAGCCGCAACCGGGACGGTGCTTAACACTTAAACCTATGAATTATGGATACACGCGCATCACTGCGTCGGGGTCTGGGCGGAGTGGGTGAGAGTCGAACTCACTAATGTCTCAGGGCCTCTGGCTTTTTACGGGCTTGATGACTATCCGTTTAGCATCCTATCCTCTCCGTGGGACTCCGGGCCAGGGTCAGCCGACCCGGAATCAGAAACAAAGATTTGGTATATGAGAAACACGCGCATCACTGCGTCGGGGTCTGTGGGACTCCGGGCCAGGGTCAGCCGACCCGGAATCTGAAGGATTATGAAAAACCAGTAGTTATGAAAAAACTAATGCGCCTCACGGCGTCGGGGTCTAGTCATACAGGGAGGATCACACAGCACTTTCGATGCGTAGCCGCACACGGCGGCAACGGCGAGGCAGATGATGGTCCAGAGGGTAAGGCTTCCGTCGAGGCCTTCCACACAGCCGGCGAAGACAGCGCTGACGCTGATCACGCCGAGTAAGTCGCTTGCGGTCTTGCGTTTCATAGCTATTCGATGACTTTATTCACCTTGGACAGGTGAAGGCTCTGAGAGCCGATAAAGATGTTCTTGTGATTGTCTTCGTAACTTACGCCTAAGCGGATGTGGACCGGCTTAAGGCGCTTGTTTTCCTGGAGGAGTTTGTCACAGTGTGACTGGATATCCTTGACGACATGACGGAGCATGTAGTCTGGGATGAGGGAGAACATGTACGTATTTTTGGCGTAGGACATGGTGCTTTCCTCGGCCTTGGGCTGTCCGCCGACAGCGTAAGCGCCGTAGACGTACCAGATAGGGTTCTTCTCGAGATTGGAGGTATCCATGGCTATTCGGCTGCGTGAGGGATGAGCTTGACAGACACCATCCGGCGGACACCGATGTAGTGCTCCTTGACGATGCGCTGTACGTGGTGGATCTGCTGGCCGAAGGTCTTCGGCTTACGGGGCTGGAGATCTGCCCGCTTGAGCAAGCGATTTTCGCTCACGCTATTTCCGTGAGGCTTGCTGAACCCGCTGGAGCGACGGCCCTTCTTGGCATGGGTGTGGATTAGTTTCATAATATTGATATATTTGAAAGTAACTATACGTTATCGTCATGGTTAACGATAATTTCTACGCATTTTACTGCTCTTACCTGGTGAAAGCACTCACCGAACAGGCGATGTTTAAGAGTCACGACATCCTTTCCAGATGCGACGACTTCGTCGAATCCGAAGAAAGTCACAGTGGATACAGATTTCATATAAGAGACGAGGTCAGAAACGGGTTTGTTACTGTAATCACTTTCTACATGAGAACAGATATCCCCGATCTTGCGGAGCAGATCCTTCATCTCATGATCTTCATCAAGCAGGAGGGCTTCAAGCTTGAGAAGTTGTCTGTCGCTAGGGATAGCGAGCTTTAAAGTGCACCTTTTCATAGGTCTTATGCGTTGATGACTCTTCTGATGACGATCTGCTGAGCCTTCTGGGCGAGGAAGTTCAGGTTCTCTCCCTTCCAGACGACCTTGTCTTCTTCGGTGATCACAGCGCGGCCGGTCTTCCAGTCGACGCTCAGGACTACGCCGGTGGCGAAGGTGTGACGGATCTGTCCGTCCTTGAATTCAGTAGTACAGGTCGGAACGAATTCCGGATCCACGTACCGGCCTCCGAGGGTGATGGCCGCCTCGCGGATCTTCTTGGCCATCTTGCCATTCCTCCTGTAATAGATAGCGTCATAGATGTAGCTGTCGCTGACGCCGAGATCCAGGGCCAGCTGTTTGCGGGCCTCTGGAGTCAGTCTGATGTGTCGTTTCATGATGTAGTGTATTTGTTTTTGTGTGTTATCTTTTGCACCTTTGTAGTCGCGCGGTGTTATCCGCACTGCAAATATAGATATAATTTCAATATAATCAAGAAAAATATTGAGTTTTTGAAAATATGCGAATTATTGACCGGCTTGACATATATATTCGCGAAAAAGGAATCAATGATAATCAGGTTACCGTAAACGCTGGATTATCAGTAGGATTACTTAATAACGCCAGAAAAGGAAGTTCCGATATAGGGAAAAAGACCGTCGAAAAGATATTGACATTTTATCAAGACCTTAATCGTGTCTGGCTAATAACCGGGGAAGGGCCAATGCTTAAAAAAGAATTCTCAGATGAGACAGAAAGCAACCAGGTTCAAAAGATTCCATTATATGACATTGTCGCGACAGGTGGGCTATTAGTTAGTTTTCAAGACCAGAAATCCGTACCTCTTGATTATATATCTCTTCCAGATCTACCGGCAGTCGATGGAGCTGTTTATGTGAGGGGCGATTCCATGTCTCCTCTCATAAAAAGCGGAGATATAATTATCTATAAAAAGGTCGCTTTGTCAGAGGATAATATCATGTGGGGCCAGATCTACTTGCTTTCATACACCTATGATCAGGATAGTTACACTTCCGTTAAGTATCTACGAAGATCTGATCGTCCTGGTTATGTCCGGCTGGTTTCTGAAAACCCGAATTTTGACCCACAGGACATTCAGGCATCATCCATAACGGCCATCGCCATAGTGAAAGCCAGCATAACCTTCCATACAATCGAGTAAGCCGGTAAAAACAGAATAGCCACCTGGCGCATGTGCTGCCAGGTGGCTATCTATATATATCTGGATCCAGATCAACCTGGAAAACATTTCCCACACACTTTCATACTCACTTTTATCCAAAAAACGCCATTTTACGGCCATTTAAGGGTGATTTTTTCTAAAATTCGATGGTAATAGAGGGTCAATATAGGCTGTTTTTATGGAAAAAAAGGCACTTTTTTAGGCAGTTTACCCCCTTCTATCGGCTTTTTTTTTCTCAAATTTGACCCCCTTTTTGACCCCCTTTGGATTACTTTTTGTTTTTTATTATCAAAAATCTGACCCCCTTTTTGACCACCTTTTTGACCCCCTTTTCCGATTTTCGGCTGTTTTAGACCATTTTCGTGACCCCACGAAAAAGATGGCCGCCACGCTCTGGATCCAGCTGCACTTAAACAGTCTGTACCTGAAGCATGGCGGCCTCGAAAAGGCCAGTATAAGGCCGTTCTAGGCCATTTTTAGGGCGTACATGATAGTTTCCCTACCTGGGCGTTAAAATAGTATTTAAACAGGGCGTTTTAGTGGTCCTCTCAAGTTAAGGCCTCGTAAAGCTCTTGTACCATTTCGTTTTTGTGGCCGGCCTTTCAGGAAAACCTCTCAACTCCGTACGAATCAATACCTTACACTACCGTACACCCCTGTAGAGAGAGATACCTTTTGTTTTTACCCCCGTACGGTGAACTACTACTTCGGATTCTACAGCGCAACCTCCGACGGCTCCTGGTATGTCGTCAAGAGCTGCGACCTCACCGTCAACGAAGAGGCTTATTAAACCGTCCGAACCATGAAAAAGATATTCATCCTCTTCT
>JAFXGL010000011.1 GCA_017513185.1 Candidatus Saccharimonadota bacterium | reverse complement strand
GGGCATCAAGAGCAAGGCCGAGCTGGAGCTGGCCGAGGACGAGTACACCTACCGCAAGCAGTCGGCCGAACTGCAGATGAAGAGCCTCCTGCAAGACTCGGCGATGAACGTCATCCGCCGCGAGATGCTCGAAGCCGACCTCGCCTCGCAGCAGAAGGTGCTCGAGCGTAGCATCGAGCGACTCTCCGACCTCATCATCACAGCGCCCATCAGCGGACAGCTCAGCAGCATCGACGTCACACCCGGCAAGCAGATTGGTGCCAACACCGAGGTGGGCGAGGTCAAAATCATGGACCGCTACAAGCTCTCGGCACAGCTCAACGAATACTACGTGGACAAGCTCACACAGGGCCAGCCCGCCACCATCAACTACGAGGACAAGGACTACGGCCTCGTCATCAGCAAGATAGTGCCCGAGGTGCGCGGCGGCACCTTCTCCATCGAGATGCTCTTTGCCGACTCCGTGCCCGACAATGCCCGCATCGGCAAGAGCTACCAGACGAAGATCGAGCTCTCCTCGGCCGTGCCTGCCGTGCTCGTGCCCAAGGGTAACTTCTACCCCTACACCGGCGGCCGCTGGATATACCGCCTCAACGCCGAGGGCACTCGCGCCACACGCGTCGCCATCAGCGTGGCTCGCCAAAACCCGCTCTACTACGAAGTCATCGACGGCCTCCAGCCCGGCGACCGCGTTATCACCTCTGGCTACGATGCGTTCGGGGAGGCGGAAGAGGTGGTTATCAATTGAGAATTGAGAAGTGAGAATTGAAAATTGGCTCCGCGATGAAACTAACTAAAAAGAATAGCAACGATAAGAGCTACCCCCACCCGCCCTTCGGGCTCGTCCCCCTTAAAGAGGGACAGTGCAGAGTCGCGGAGTACAAAACTAACTAAAAAGCACTGTCGCCCTTTAAGGGGGACGAGCGGAGAGAGCGAAGCGACGGAGCGGAGGGGGTAATAACAAAACCAACCACCAATATGAGAAAACCCCAAAACATACAACCAATAAATCGCGAGGACAAAGCAAAAAACTCGCGTAACCGCGGATACGTAATGAAATATCCATGGATACGTGATGAAATATCCGCGGATATTTAATGAAATATCCACGGATACGCAAAGAATTCGACAAACCGAACAGAGAAAACAGACAAGCAAAAATGAATTTTCAAGCCTATGAAAAAGTTTTTTCAAGCCTGTGACAAAAAATTATCGCACCGTTGACAAAAAATTTTCACGCCTGTGATAATTCTTGAAAAAAGAGACAAAACAAAAATAATTCATGATAAATTCGTGTAAAACTTACAAACTAAAAAACTTATAAACTCAAAACAATATGAAAGAGTTCTTTAAGAATCTCGGACGCTACAAAGTGTCGTCCACGCTCAACATCTTGGGCCTCGGCATCGCCTTCGCGGCGGCCTACGCCATCTTGGTGCAGGTAAACTATGACCTCAGTTTCAACCGCTCGCTCAAAGACTCGGAGCGCGTGTTCCGACTGGAACACGCAAGGTTCTCCGAGAGCGAAGACGGCAACTTGTGTGATTATATGAACGACCCTTTAGGGCAGTACCTCGGCGAGGACACTAGTATGGTAGAGGCTTTCGGACGAATGAACTGCACACCTTCACCACTTAACCTGAAACTGCAGGTCAATGGCGAGGAGCAGATTGTAGAGATTATGGAGAGCTGGGGCACCGAGGGCGCTCCTGAAGCTTTGGGCTTCACGCTCGTGTGTGGCAGTTTCGACCGCCTCAGCACACCAAACAGCATCTTGATGAGCGAGAAGTTTGCCCGCACCCACGGTTTAGAACTTGACGATGTAGTGCAAGATGTCAAAGGACGTTTGCTCACGATTGTGGGTGTCTTTGAGGACTTCCCCAAGAACTGTGACTACCACGGCATACAAATGTACATCAGCATCTCGCGTGACGAATGGGACCGACAGAACAACTGGAACTATGCTTATTACTATAAGTTGAAAGAGGCGTGGATGAAGGATGCATTCCTCGAAAGTCTCTACCCCAAGTTCTATGAGTTCAGTGAAGCTTGGATGAAAATGGTTTACGAATATAGAGGAATGGAGTATCCCGACACGATGACGCTGGAGAAATACCGTGCCCAGCCTACCAGCCTTATGCGCTTGACACCGCTTGGCGATATTCACTTCTCTAAGGTAGAGACAGGCCAAGACTACAAGAAGGGCGATGCTGTTACCACCTATACGCTTTTGGCCATTGGTGTAATCATCATTATCATTGCCTTTGTCAACTTCATCAATTTCTTTATGGCGATGGTGCCGCGCCGCATACGTCGTGTGAATACGGAGAAGATTTTCGGCTGCACCTCCCGCCGTCTGCGCCTCGGCTTTGTGGGCGAAGCTATCGGTTTGGTATTGCTCGGTCTGTTGTTGGCTGCGTTTATCATCTTTATGATAGCTCCCGAGGTCAGTGC
>JAFXGL010000010.1 GCA_017513185.1 Candidatus Saccharimonadota bacterium | reverse complement strand
GTGATTCCCGCGAGGCGTAAAGATACTTCGGCTCCGGGAGTCCGCCCCACGGGCTCGCTCCGCATAGCGCTGGGCGAGAGGTGTTTTCGGGAACCCTCCCTACAGGCGGCACTCGTTCGGCTCACCTGCCAGTGTATGGTCGGCTCGCGATTGCCAAGGCAATCGGCGGCCTCAATCGCCGAAATGCCGTGCCGCCCTTCGGGCGTTCCGCGCAACACCTCTCGCCCATTACAAGCTACGCTCGCTTTGAAGGTGTGCTTGCGCACTTGGAAAGTGGCAGAGGAATGAGCCAAATTGATCTTTGACAATTGAATCACAAAACAACGGTCGGCGCTCCACGACACGGAGCGCACAACCCCATTTCACAGAGCTTCGCGCTTTGTAGGCTGCAGTACAGTGCGAGGCTTTGTGCTTCGCGCTTTGCCGATGGCGAGGTGGGACGCGTGAGACGAGTATGTATTGCGTCAAGTGAAAAGTCAAAGATATTTTTGAATGGATACAAAGCGGCGGCTACACAGGCGACATTTCCTGTGTAGCCGCAGATTGAACGACTGGGATTTGCAGGCGGCGGGGCGCCCAAGCGGCCGGCGGGATTTTAAATCCATCCGCCGGTATCAGCTTGGGTCGCCGCCTTAGGCATCTGCATGCTTCTTCATTCTACGTCAGCGACAGGCCAGCGTAGATTTTCGAAGCGTGAAACTCCGCAAATGCATCTCTTTTTTCGAATCCAAGCTCCTTCATTCGCTCTTTACCCAACACGGAGCAAAAACGCACAAGCTTCCTGCGGTAGAACTTCTCCCCCTCCCGGTTCGGAGTGGGATCCCCGCGCATGATGTGCCATGCATATGTCAGAAGCTTGCGCCCGATGGCGCATGCGACCTTGTTTTTGGGTTTGCCTCTGTTAAGCATGCGCCACCCCCATTTGCCGATGGATGTCGAGGCACATGTATTTAGTACCGTATGGCCGGCCTCGACATAATAGTATTTGAGGTCGCGTCGGCCTTCCTTGTCCAACGGCTTGCCCGTTCCGCCTCTTTTTGCGGCGAGCCTTTCCTCTTCTCCGCTGGTGTCCAGGATTGGCGCGAAGCCTCCGTAGGCGGCCAGTTTCGATGCGCTGCCGAAGCGTCGCGCATCTCCGACCGCGGCAATGGTCGCAAATGCCGCTTTGTAGAATATGCCGGGCAGCTGCATGAGGGCCATTGCCGCATCGCTGCCGAAGGAATGCTCGGCCATCATCTCTTCGAGCTTTTTCAGACGCTTCGCATGCAGCTCGTACTCCTCCACGAGCATGGCGAGTCTTTCGGCCATGATGCCTCTGATGTCCATCCTCCTGATGTCATCGCGAATGGTCTGGGCCGTTGTCTTCCCTGCGACAACGTCAATGCCATAGCCTTTGCGGTTGCAGATGGACCATATTCTGTTGGCGGCCCGCGTCATGTCTTTCCTTGCGTCGCGATATGCAAAAAGGATGTCACGGCATTCGGCCGTTTCGTCTGGCGGAGTCCAGACGAACTCCTGGATGTCGCCTTTCATGTACCCCTGGGCAATGTTCCTGGCGTCTTGGATGTCGCGGACTTTCCTTTTCTTCTCCTTGCCATGGATTGCGTTCGAGGGAATCACCTCTGCACGAAAACCCAGTTCGCACAATTCCTGCTTCAGCCGCATGGAATTCGTGGACGCCTCGATCAAAGTGAGGGATTCCAGCGGGACATGGCGCTCGTAGGTCGCTGCCATGGCGCTGATATCGAAGCACTTGATCTCTTTGAACAGCACCGGATTCCACGGGTCAGACCATTCCCACACGGAGATGGCGATCTTTACGGAATGCGCATCCATTCCGACCACGTATCTGGGACGTCTGCTGATGTCCCGAACTGTCGCATCGACTTGCTTTTCGTCGGTCATTTTGCTACCTTTCTTAATTGCTGACACGCATTGAAGCAGACGGTTGCTGCAAAGTTGCATACGAGTATCCGGGGTCTTTCGCCCCATGCAGGTGGTTTCCGTCGGCGCTCAAACACGTTGGGCGAGTGTGGGCCTTCCGGCTTGACTCAACGTCCCACTCGAGCGTCTCCCATGCGCGCAGCGTGTGTTAACCAATCACCCGCTGCTCCGTATAATACTTCAATGCGTGTCAGACTTTCAACCCCGGATTCTATTTCTGTTAAGCAGAAACACGCAATACTATACCAACACGTGGGACGCGTGGGACGATTGTTTCCTGAAATTTGCTTTGAGAGCTTTGCGCAGGATTTAGCCTCATGGGAGGGGCAACGTCCTCGTTGCCCGTACGGCGGCAAATCGGGCAGCGGGGACGCTGCCCCTCCCGGTGAGGCGGCAAAACGCCCCATGACCAAAATCAAAACGCCCCATGAAGAATTCAAAACGCCCCATGTCCAGACGGCATGGGCCGCATGACCAAAACGAAACGCCCCATGACGGTTTTCCCCTCCGT
>JAFXGL010000002.1 GCA_017513185.1 Candidatus Saccharimonadota bacterium | reverse complement strand
TGGCGCCACTGGCTGGGGTCTGAGACCGGTAGATAGAAGAAGTCTTATAGGAGAGGCGTTGGCAGTAGTAGATATATTGGCCCATATTGGAGGCGTTCAGGGTCCACTTGGGATGGACAGTGATGGTCTTGGTGGCGGCATCAGTGAGAGCGGTCTCATCGCTAACGGTGGCGGCATTACCGTCTCTATCGTCGGTCTTGGCGTAGTTAGTCCAGGAGCCACCGTTGAGACTGTATTGGACAGTCCAGGAGACCTTGGCGGAAGGAGCGTAGATGTTGTTAGTGGTATCGGTAGGCTTAGTGTCGGTACGAGTGACGGTATGAGTGAAGGTGGCGGTGTATTGGTCGGAGGAAGGGTAAGTGGTGTCATTAAAGCGGCCGTTGCTGTAGGGGTCACTAGTATTACCAGTGATACGGGTAGCATGGTCGATAACGCCCATGGTATCGCTACTGGTACGAGCGAGTTTGTCATGGGCATCGAGAGTGCCGGAAGTAGTGGCTTTGGCGGTACCATTGACAGTGCCACCAAAGGTAGCGGTGTAGTAGGCGGGAGGGTTAGTAATAGTGAAGCATTTCTTAGTGTAGCCGGCGAAGTTACCAGAGTCACGAGTGGAGTCGTAGTAGAGGACGTAAGAGTCATAGCGGAGATAGAAGCACCGAGTGGCAGTGTTGCCGATGTTGAGAGTGATAGCAGAAGCGGAGGCAGTGTCGGCCTTGCTACCGCCTTTGGCGAGACCACCAGTGTTATAGGCGGAAGAGGAAGGATAGTTGGAGTCGTTGTTGGCAGTAGCGGCGGCGTAGGCGTAGTTGGAGGAGGCAGAGGAAGGATTGCCGTCAGTGGCGAGGCGAGTGATGGTGTAGGTAGGAGTGATGGAGAAACTGTTTTTGAGGCCATTGCCTTTGGCGGTGTTGTTGGTGTTATCTACGGTGAGACCAGCGGAACCAGAAGCAGAAATGGCGCCGGAGAAGTGAGTCTCGTTTTTGGCGGGGTTGTAGAAGGTGTAGCAGGCGGAGTCAGTGCCCGAGAAGTTACCGGAGTCGCGGCTACCTTGGAGGTAGAGAACTTCGGAGTCAAACTTGATGTTGAAGCAGTAAGTCTTGGTGGAGCCGTTGGGTATGTCGAGATTGTAGTCGACAGAGATGGGGTAGTTGCCGCCGTTGCTGAGGGCGGAAGTGGTAGCGCTAGAAGAAGACGGGTAGCTGGCAGAGGTTTCTGAGACCTTGGTAGCATAGCCGGAAGTAGCGGAGGAAGGAGTGTTGTTGGTGCGCTTGATGTTGTAGGTAACGCTGACTTTGTATTTGGTGGACTTGCCATCACCAGAGAAGGTGGTGCCGGATTTGCTCATGGACGTAGATGAGACGGAGATGCCGTTCTTGGCGAAGGTGGCTGTCTCTCTCTTTTGTTTATAGAACTTAAAATATGAGCTATAGGTAGCGGCCGAGCCGGAGCCTAGAGTACTGGTTACGCTGACGGTGTACGAACAAGTAGCAGGGTTGCCAGAATCGCAACTAGCTTTATTGAGCGTGGAAGCGGGGACGGTGGCCTTGAGGTAATCGGAGCTGATTGGTCCCCACGACTTGTCGCCACTGCACGAACGTTCTATAGAGCTACCGTTAAGTGAAATGCTGTCGCTAAAGCTGATACTATTTGCGCTAACGTAAGCATTGTTATTGGTGGTTTGGCAGCAAAAGACGGCACCACGCACGGTGAAATCGAGTGAGCCGGAGCCATCCCAGGTGGGCCAGTCGCTCTCGTTAGACCAACCACCGGTGAAGAAGACAGCGCCGTAACGCCAACCTTTTAGCTCGCCATTGGAGCAGCAAGAAACGCGACCACAAGTGTCACTAGTCGCGCCGGTGCTTTCGACGGCACTACAAGACGGTTCACTACATTTTGCATAGGAATCTTGGAAAGCAAAAACTGCGCAGGCGGTCGATAGGAATAGAACAGAAAGCGTTATACGAAAAGATGCCTTTTTTAACCCTTTAAGCTCCATTATGCTTATAATTATAGCAAAAGCGCGATGGGATGTCTATACGTGACGATGCTTTTTACGAACAGTTTCGACAAATTTGGTGAGCTGATATTTGACGGGGTTCAAAATGTAATCGTGGGCGGGGGTGTATTTGAGTTCTTCGCAGCCAAAGGAACGCTTAAATTCACTGACGCCGTAAAAACGGTGCGTGGTCTCGTCTTTGCCGACGATACCCCAGAGGTTGTAGCGTTTAATACCGCGGGTTCGAGCTTCTTTCATAGCTTCCATGTGGAGGAGCGGAGCGGCGGAGTATTTGGTGCCGAGGTCAGAAGAGACACCGTAGTGGTAGCTGGCTTCGTTGCCATAAAAAATCATGAAATTCATGGCGAGGATTTCTCCGTCTTTACGCGCAATATACATAATAGCTTCGTTGTTTTTGAAGAAGGCTTTGAATTGTTTTTCTAGGAAAGATTTGGTGAAGGGGACGTAGCCCTGACGTTCGGCGTGCTTAAGTTCTAGCGCATAGTAATCTTCAATAATGCTGGGGTCTTGCGTAGTCTCGAGTACGATGTCGTTTTTGGCGGCCTTGCGAAGTTTTCGCCTAAATCCTTGTGAAGCATTTGCTAGAATTTCTTCTTCGGATTTTTCTAAGTCAAGAATGCCGGCGTACTCGACGGAAAGGTACATGGGAGCTTTAATGAAATTGTAGTCGCGCATGAGTTTGAGGGATTTTTCTGATAGTTCGAGCTGCGGGCGGAGGCGGACAAAGACGCACTTGAGGCGCTTGCCCTCGAGTTTAATATCATCAAAGACGGCGTCGACGAGCTTTTTGTTGCTCCAGTCGAGGATGGGGCCGCCGGCGATGGCGAGATGTTTGCCACGCTTGGCGGTTTCTACGACACCGGCATAGGCGGCGATGATGTCGCCGTCTGCATCTACGGCGATGCGACGAGTGATTTGATTGCCGCGGGAGGCGTGGAAATCGTAAAAGTCCCAGCTTTGGAGAAAGTTGGCTTCGGGGTGGGAAGTGACGAAGGCGTCCCAAAGTTCTCGGTTGCCGGCATCAATGATGGCGAATTTCTTCATGAGCTATAAGTTCCTTTTCTTTTTACGGGCGGTCTCGACCAGTTCGTCGAGCTTGTAACGTAGTTTATTAATAACAATATCCTGGGCGGGAATGAATTCTACCACGCGGCCACCAAAGCCAGTTTTGAAGGTGGTGACGCCGGAGTAGCGGTGGTGAGTGGCGCCGGGAGGAGCGATACCCCAAAGGTTGAAACGCTCAATATTGGCTTGTTTGAGGTCGCGGATTGCCTGCCAAAGGAGAGCGGTGCTGCCGGGGAGCTTGCGGTTGAGGTCGGTAGAGGCGGCCTCGAAATATTCGGCTTCGCGGCCGTAGCTCAAAATGAGGCCGTAGGCGACAGGCTCGCCTTGATCGGTTTCTACGCGGTAGAGTTTGAGATGGTCGGGCGAGAAAGCGGCGCGTTCGGCGAGTAGTTCTTTGAGGCTGGGCGGGATGAAGCCTTGACGCCGAGCAGTCTCGGCTTGGACGGCGTGGAATTCTTCAAACATTTTTTCACTGGCATCCTCTTTAACGACGAGGCCGAGCTTTTCTCCCTTGCGAACTTCATAACGGGTTTGGCGGCGCATAGCCATGAGTAGCTCTTCCTCGGACTTATCGAGGTCGAGAATGACGGTGTTTTGGGCATGGAGATGCATGGGGGCCTGGCGGAGAGCGAAAGATTTTTGGAGAGTGGCGAGGATTTTTTGGTTTTCCGGTGTGTTTTCTAGTTGTGGGCGGAAGCGGACAAAGACGCATTTTTCGGCTTTGGCTAGCTGGACGATGTCTGCAAAGACGGTTTTGGCGAGCTTTTTATCGGACCAGTCGAGAAGTGGGCCGCCAGGGATTTCTAGGTAGCGGCCGCGGCGAGCGTTTTTGACGATAGCGAGGTATCTAGCTTTGTCGTCGAAGGTACGAGTGATAGGCTTATGGCCAACTAAACGGTTGGTCTCTGCCCAGAGCGGGCTTTGCAAAAAGTTAGCTTCTTTAAACTCGGTCATGATTCCCTCCTTTGAGCTCGTGCGACTTGATGATTTGACGAGCGGCTGCAACTTGCTTTTGGTGGTGCTTAGATGTGTACCAGGTGGGGAGATTGACGACGTGGCCAGCGAAAAAGACGGCGTTGGGGCAGGATTTTTCTGGGAAGTGAACCTTGCTATAATAACGCTCGGGCGCGACGGGGACCTCGTACCAAAATTCTTCGAGGCGAGCGCCGTGTTTTTTGAGTTCTTTCAGAACAGCTTCGCGGTCGTCGACAAGGAAAAATTCGCGCAAGCCGGAGTTTTTGAGGCTACGGAGCTGGCGCAGGGCAAGCTTGGCCTGCCAGTGGGTGACGGTGGTGTCGAGCAAAAGTTTGGTGTCGCCGGAGCGCTCAATCCATTTGAGCTTCAAGAGCAGGCCGAGCCAGTATTTTTCTAAATGCAGGTGGGTGAGGCCGCGGGCAATGGCAGCAAAGCATGGGTACCAGCTAGCACGCGAGGAGAGACCACCGGCGAGTTCGCGACTTTTGAGCTGGGCCTTGTTGAAGTTTTTCGGGAAGCTGATGGTTTGGTCGCGGAGGATGACGGCGCCGCCGGTAATAGTATCAAGACTTTTGCCCTTGCCAAAGGAGAGGCAGGTAGCTTCGCCAACGGTGCCGACTTCGCGGCCGTCGGGGTATTTGCGTCCGGCGCAGTGAGCGAGGTCTTCGAGGAGCAGCAGGTTGTGGTCTTTTTTAACTTTTTCAAACTGGCGAATGTCGACCGGGAAGCCAAAGGTATTCTGGAGGATGAAACATTTTAGTTTTTTGTCTTTCTGTGCTAGTGTGTCGAGAGATTTGGCGGAGTAGTTGGGGAGGATTTCTCCATTGATAGCCTGTTCTAGGTCGACAAAAACAGGCTCGAGGCCGGCGTATTTGATAGCCTCTAGCACCGCGTGGCAGGTGAAAGAGTTGATGGCGACGTGGTCGCCTTTGGCTAATTTGCCAGATTCGATGAAAGATTTGAGGGCGAGAGCGATGGCAGAGCGACCAGAGTAAATTAGTGAGGTATGCATGAGGTCAGAGCCGTAGCGTTTGGCAAGAGCTTGCTCTAAGCTGTCGTAGTCTTTTTGGGAGCCGATGGCGAAGGAATGACGCCAAATGTCGCGGGCGCGGTAGTTACTGGCGAGCCCGAGGAAAATCATTTGAGCTCCTTTAGAATGGCTCTGGCGAGACCTTGCGGGTCGCAGATGTAGGGAGCGTGAGTCCAATCCTCGTGGAGGCTCAGAGTGCTGTCGGCGAGTTTGCGCTTCAAGATGTGAGCCTGGCGAGGAGGAGTGATAGTGTCTTCTTCGCCCCAAAGGATGGCGGTGGGGGTGGTAATGCTAGCGAGAACGAGATTCTTATCGCTTTCTAGCATGTTGGCGAGAGTTTGTTTCATGTTTTCGGGGGCACGCTCATAATCCATGCTGCCAGTAAGTTTATGAAAGACTTTAGAGACCATTGGGATTTTTTTAAGTGGGGCGCCGAGCTTGGCGACTTTTTTCAAGATGTCGCGCTTGCGGGAAGGCTCGTAGACACCGGCGGCGTCGAGCAAAATCAATTTCTCGAGCTTGTCTGACTTTTTAGAGCAGAGGTTGAGCAGGATGCGGCCGCCGTTGCTGTGGCCGAGGGCGATACAGCCAGTGGGGAGATTGCGGTCGGCCCATTTGACGTAATCATCGATGGTCCAAACTTTGTCGCTGGGCTGAGTAAGGCCGGGGACGTGGAGCATCTTGACCTTGACGCCGTTTTTTTCTAGCAAGGCGATGGTCTTTGTCCATGGCTCCACCGTGTAGGTCCAGCCGTGGATAATGTAGAGAGTTTTGTTTTTAGAAAGATTCTTGGTCTTAGCTTCGCCGTTCCAAACACTTTTTAGCTCTTCGGGCTTGGGCGGGGCGGCTTTGCGGACTTCGTGAGACATTTGTTTCATGTTATTCTAGCCCCCGATTTTTGCGGCGTTTGACGGCGGCAGGTTCACGGCGGCAGAGCTTGGCAGCGTCAGCAGGGTCAGCCAGGAGCTTCTCGATAATCCATTCGAGGTACTGAGAGCCTTTGAAAATAAGGGTTTCGGTGCCGGTGGTGTGCTTTTCGATGTAGGCGAGAGCCTTTTTCGGGTCGAGTGTGGTCTTGGGGGAGAAGCCGAGCTCTTTGAGGCGCGGGGCGGTGTATTCTTTGGTGCGGCGACCAACGAGGATGATTTCTTCGGGCTTGACACCGGCGATAAGTTCGGCGAGTTTTTTGTGTTCTTCTTCCTCGATGGAGCCTTCATCGACAATGTCGCCAATGATTAGCCACTTGTGGGCAGCCTTCATAGCGCGCGCCATCTCGAGGATACTTTGCATAGAGATGATGTGGGCGTTGTAGCTACTGTCGATTAGCTTGATGCCGTTTTTACCCATGAAACAACAGCTGCGGCCGGGAGGAAGGGGCATGTTGGAAAAGTCGGTCTGTAGTGGGATGTGGAGGTATTTCATGAGGTCTCTCAGCATGAGGAGTTGAATGGAGAGGTCGCGCGGCTGCGGAGAGTTGAAACGGAAAGTAGTGCTGGTGGTGCCGAACTCAGTGCGGGTGGGGTAGACGGAATATTTGACGATTTCGGACTTGTGGAGCTCTTTGACGCGAGCGCGGATGTCTTTGGTGGCGTGGACCATGAGAGGATTATCGCCGTCGATAAAGACCAGACATTTGGTGTGTTCGGGAAGTTTGGCGAATTCGTCGGTAATGGCGGCGTCGAGACTGTCGAACTTGCCCTCTTTTACTTCTTGTTCAAACTGAATGGCGTGGGAGCGTCCGAGAGAAATCCATAGGGTGATTTCTGGTTGGAGCCATTCGGCGAGGAAGCGAGCCTCGCGCGGACGCTCGGCGTCAATCTCGACGACATAGAAAGTTTCTTTGTGCTTGTAATAGAGGCTGCGGATGGGCGCGGCAATGAATAGCCAGAGCCAGCGGAGCTTGCTGCCGCGGACGCCCTTCAAACCGAGGAGGTCGAAGGAGACGCCAAAGGCGGAGTTAGCATCGTGAGAGTAGTGCGCGTCCTTGCCGAGTTCGTATTCGACCATGTGGAGCATGGTGGTCTTGCCAGCGGAGCCGGTGATAGCGATGATGCGTGGGTTCCAGCGATTCAAGGAACGCTTGGCAAAGAAGCGGAAGTAGCCCGCTACGAGAAAATAAAAGCGTTTCTTAAGACGCATTACTTTTGTCATAACTCCATTATAAAAAAATAGGCTCTTTTTTACAAGAGCCATATTTTTTATGCTTATTTTTATAGATTACATGCGAATCTCTGCATCGACGCCAGCCGGGAGAGCGAGGTTTTGCAAGCTCTCGATGGTCTTGGGGGTGGCATTAGAGATGTCGATGAGGCGCTTGTGAACTTTCATCTCGAAAGCCTCGCCGCCAGTCTTGTAGACGTGCGGGGACTTCACGACGGTGAAGGTGGAGCGCTTGGTCGGTAGAGGTACGGGGCCACTGACGGTGGCACCGGTGCGGATAGCGGTGTCGACGATTTGTTTGGCGCTTTGGTCGATGACGCGGTGGTCATAGGCCTTGAGGCGGATGCGGATTTTGAGACCTTCCGCTTTGGCGGTCTTGGCGGATTTTTCTGCCATGTGTTGCCTTTCTTTCTCCGTAACCTCGAAAGGATGGAGTTCTCGGAGATGGATGATTATTTAATATACATATATATTATATAGTATTTCCCCCACTTTGGCAAGCTATTTGTCCCAGTCGAAGCCTTCGCCGAAGTGGCCATAACGGGCGGTGGGCTCGTAAATCGGGCGCCTTAAGTCTAGGGCCTTAATGATGCCGGCAGGAGTGAGGTCGTAGCCTTCGATTTCTTCGGGCTGGCCGTCGATGATAACGGTCTTTTCTAGAGGCTCGGCCAGGCCGATGGCGTAGGCGAGGCGAACGAAGACTTCCTTGGCGTTACGCTTTTTGAGATAGTCGACAGCAACGCGGCGAGCCATGTAGGCAGCAGAGCGGTCAACCTTGGTGGCGTCTTTGCCGGAGAAGCAGCCGCCGCCAATCGGGATGCGGGGGCCGTAGTTGTCGACGATGAGTTTGCGACCAGTAAGACCAGTATCAGCCTCGAAGCCGCCTTGATTCCAGTCGCCAGCAGGGTTGGCGATGATTTTGGCACCTTCGTTTAATCCTTTGTCGGCGATGAATTGTTTGATGAGAGCTTCTAGTTCGGCCTTGGGGGCGTTTTGGAAGGAAGCGACGACAGAGTCGAGTTGTCCTTCGGGGTTAAGCGTGACTTGAGTCTTGCCATCATAGGGGAATTTGGCATAGATGAATTGGTTGAGACGACGAGCAAGGACGACCTCAAGCGGGAGCATTTCCGGAGTCTCGGAGCAGGCGTAGCCAATCATGATGCCTTGGTCGCCGGCACCACCCACATCAACGCCTTGGGCGATTTCTGGGGATTGCTGAACAATCTTGGTGTGAACCTCAATCTTGGGGTCGCCAGTGATTCTTTTGACAATTTCTTCTACATTAACCGCGTCGGCGGTGCTGGTAATTTCTCCTGTGACGAAAACTACACCGTGGCCACCGCAAGTTTCTGCGGCGACGCGGGCGGTCGGGTCCTTGGCGAGGTAGGCGTCCAGAATGGCGTCGCTAATTTGGTCACAGAGTTTGTCGGGGTGTTTCGGAGAGACACTCTCCGCAGTTCGATAGAACATATCTTTCCTTTCTTGGCCGGAATTACCACCTTGTAAGACAGGTTGGTAGGAGGTCAACGGGCCGGTCCCTTGCTCCTTCTTGATATTAACTTTACTATTATAACACAGCGGCGAGCAGGCAATCTAGTTTTTTGTTTTTATTGAACATATTATATATGGCGATGTTGGCGGCGAGTTCGCCGTTCCAGAGGGAGAGCGGACTGTATTTGGTCTTTTCTATATCTACGGTGGCGATGTTGCCATTTTCGGCGGTGATAATTTTGCCATCATGGAAGGTGAGGATGGCGACGGGGTAGGTGAGCGTGAATTTATGGAGGGTCTCGACGACTGGAAAGATGGGCTGGGAAAGTAAAATGGGGCGAGGGTAGTAGAGGGCGCGGAGGAGTTTTTGGAGGCTACCCAGGGAGGCGACGAGTGTGAGGTTGCCTTGCATCATGAAACTTTGTGCTTCGGGGGCGACGAGATCCACGGCGTCGCGAGTGAGCAGGAGCGGGACGTCAGGCGTAGTTTTAATCATTTCCGAGATGGCGATGGCGGTGACGGAGTTTTTGGAGAGGTCACCGAGAATGAGGCCAAAATCCGCACCGTCGAGGCTGCGGCGAAGTTTTGGCGAGTTGGCAAAAGAGCCGGAGTCGGTAGATTCGTAAAAGTCGAGATTGGGGAGGGGCGGAAATTTGGATTTGAGTGAGTCGGGAAAGAGGTTTTTGACATCTTTTACGAATGGAAAGGATTTATTAATGAACTCCGCGGCTTTAACCTCGGCGCTAAAGCTCATGGAGTTGCCACCGACGATTTTGATGGTTCCGGTTTTTTGTTCGGGGAAGTTCCAGGATAAGTCATCCTTGAGCTTTTTGAGGTCGGGGTCTTTAGTCCAGTAGGGAGCGGGGGTGGGCATGGTTAAAACTCCATGGTGATAGAAATCGGGCAGTGGTCGGAGCCGGTGACGGTTTCGTAGATTTCTGCGTCTTTAAGGTGGGGTTTGAGGGAGTTGGAGACAAAGAAGTAGTCGATGCGCCAGCCGATGTTGTTAGCTCGAGCTTGACCCCAGTGCGACCACCAAGTGTAACGCTGGTCTGTCGGGTGGAGCGAGCGGAAGGTGTCGGTGAAGCCGGCGTTTAGTAGGTTAGTGAGACCTTCGCGTTCTTCGTCGGTGAAGCCGGCGTTATGGTGATTTTGGTTCGGTCTGGCGAGGTCGATTTCTGCGTGGGCGCAGTTGAAGTCACCGCAGGTGATGATGGGTTTGGTTTTTTCGAGGTCCTTCAAAAGGTCTTTAAATTCTGGGTCCCAAGAGTCGTGGCGGAGCTGTAGACGAGAGAGGTCGGGTTTGCTGTTGGGGGTGTAGACGTTGACAAGATAGAAGTCTGGGAACTCAAGAACTAGGACGCGACCCTCGGCGTTCGCTTGCGGTCGACAATCCGTTCGCTGGCCGCGTCGCTCAGGCCCGTCGTCACGGGCTTCGCGCGCTAACGCTCGGCCGTAGCCTGCGCAATACCAGCGAGACGGACTTGTCTCCCCGCTCACCCGCACGAGGGTCGCCGTGCCGGAGTAGCCCGGTCGCTCGGCGGGGTGCCAGAAGATTTGGTAGTCCTTGAGGGCGTCAGTCTCGAAGAGGTTGAGCTGGTCGGGTTTACATTTGATTTCTTGAAGGCAGAGGACGTCGGGGTTTTGGTCTTTTAGGAATTGTTGCAGGGCGCCTTTGCGCAGGACGGCGCGGAGGCCGTTGACGTTCCAAGAGTAGAGTCTAATAGTATTTGCCACGGTCGATGTCTCGCTTTTTAATAGTTTCACGTTTGTCGTATTTTTTCTTACCTTTACCCAGGGCGATGACGAGCTTAATGTGACGGGAGCCGCCGAGGAGTTTGACTGGAACGATGGTACTACCCTGGACTTTTTCCTTTTCTAGGGCGTGAATTTGTTTCTTGGTGGCGAGGAGGCGGATGTTAGAAGCGACTTCGGCACCGAGCGTGAGGTTGTTAAGCCAAAGTTCGCCGTTTCTAATGGTGACGAAAGAGCCCTTGAGCTGGACGTGATGGTCACGGATGAGGCGGACCATGGGGCCGGTGAGGGACATGCCAACGGTGAGTTCGTCGCCGAGCGTGTAGTCAAAGTGGGCGCGACGGTTGACCGTAACGGAAGCGGGCTGTTTCTTTTTGTTTGCCATATATATTATTATACACCTATTACGGGTTCTTGGGGACAGCTCCCTAAAATCTTTGCAATCATGTCTTTTTCTGCTTGGGTGAGCCAGAGGTGGTATTTGTATTTGACGGAGACCTGGCGGGCGACGTAGGCGCAGCGGAACTTTTTGTTGGGTGGAAGCCAGGTGGCGGCGTCGCCATCGGATTTTCCTTGGTTGGTCTTGCTGTCGACGGCGAGGAGGTTGAGTGGGTCGGTAGCGAGGGCGTAACGTTCGTCGGCGGTGAGGTTTTGGGCGCCCTTTTGCCAGGCGTCGGAGAGGGCGACGACGTGGTCGATTTGGAGACCCTTAGTGAGGTCGGATTTTTGGTAGAAAATGAGATGGGAGCCGGTGTAGGGCTCGTCAAATTCGCCGGAGAGGACGGTGCAATTGTCGTCGGCTAGGACGGCAGTGTCGCCGAGGTCGCGCTTGATGATGCGCTGTCTTAAATTGCAGCCGTCGATAGAGGGCCAGGATTTGTAGAATTGTTCCCTATCGTAGCCGGTCTTAGGCGCGCGACCTTTGACTTCTAAAGTTTCTAGGACGTCGATGGCGAGGGGTTGGTTGTTTGAGGCTGAAGCGCCGAGCGGTTCGGCATTGCCGGAGGCGGCTGAGTTGTCGGCGTTTTCTTTGGGGATGTAGATGGTTTCGTAAGAGTTGGGGTTGAGCAGGATGACGCCGAGGGCGACGGCAAGGAGAGCGAGGACGCCTCCGACTTGGCGGGACTTGTATTTATTCTTCTTCGCGGGCATATATAATATATTATAACAGACATTGTGCTATGGTGGGCATCTGGGGCAAGAAAAATCCACCTCGGCATAAGCAGAGGTGGATTGAGTCTCTATTCGAGGCCGAACCAGCTGAAATCTTTATATTTTTCCATGAACTCGTCGTATTCTTTGCGGATAGCTTGTTTTTCCTCTTCGGTGGCGGCGGCGTTGACGCGGGCGGTAGCGTCATCTAGGTAATTAATGATGGTGCGGGCGGTATCGCGATATTCAGCGGAAGTGTCAGCCCAGTCGCCATACCAATAGGCGTAAGCGCAGCCGGTGTCTTTGAGTTTGAGGCTATCTTGCTCGTGGCATTGGAAGTGGAGACGGCCTTTGCGGGCGGAGATGGGGATGTGGTCTTCGATTTTAGTGACGACAAAGTCATAATAGAGGTCATTGTCCTCGGTGAGGCCACTGCCGAGAACTCCGGCAACCTGTTCGCCTTCGATGAAGTTATGGTCATAAAGATAAGTTTCGACGAGGCCGTCAAAGGCAAGAAGTTTTTGTTTTTCGGCGTAAGTTTTGCTTTGGCCCATAAAGTAGAAGAGGCCAAAAAGCAAGGCGGTAATGATGAGGCCGAAGGCGATGAAGCATTTGCCGATGTGGTTGTGATCAACCGGTGCGGTTTTGGTGGTTTTGATAGTTTTGGTTTTGGATGATTTAGAAGATTTTTTAGTAGCCATAAGCATATTATAGCATATATATTATGTATAGTTACGTATACATAAAAAATCCCCGCACGGGGCGGGGATGGTCAATAATTGCGGAGGAGAGAGTTCAATTTGCGTTCGTAGGTTTCGTGTGCGTCGTTGATGCGTTGTTCGCAATGTAACCGTGCAATTTCCTGATCTCTGTCGGCTTTAGCCGTTGCGTTATCGGTCTCCCAGTTTTGTGCCATGGCATACAAGATTTTTGCACACGCGTCGGCATATTCCTTATGAGCGAGGTCGACTTCGGCTTTACATTCGGCATCAAGCTCGCCTATGGCGTTACGAAGGCGTCGCCGACGGAGCAACTCTTGCTTGAGGTTATTGATAATACCCAATGCTATCATCTCCTATCTGCAAATTACCGATTCAAAATTGCGTTTGCGATATATTCGACTACGTCGGGTTTGTTCTTGACTCTTTTCTCGTGAGACCAAATCTCGAACGGGTCGAGGCCGATTCTATAATCGAGGCCGTCTTCCGTGCGGTCAATTTCTCTAAGTTCCGTTAACGTCAAAGTCGACAACCGAAGCAGGCTCAGAAAGTCCTCGTAGTAATTATAGTAGCTCGTTTCGTATTCATGAATGGTGCCCACGAAGCCAGTCAGATAGACTTGGTCTTTCGTAAAAGCGTAGCCGGAACGCTCCGACGTGTTTTTTAGCCCACGGAAGATGCGATAAGTGACGTTCCATGCATTGTCTCGTGCCGTCTTCTCGCTCTTTCGGTTTTTACGAGTCAAGTCATAAACATATTCCATAGTTTCCTTGAAATTATGTTTGTTCTGAGCAAAATTAATCGCCAGGACTTGATAAGGCTTTGGGATACTGTCGGCTCCGGAAACGCGAACGTCACTGATTTTCGCAAGGCCTTCTCCCATGCTATGATTCACACTATGTGTCGCAAATGGAATAAGAGGACGCAACGGGTGCTTATCTCCAAGCATAAGTCCAAACATGGTGCGAGCGCTGATGGCGGAACGATAGTGAGAATTCAGTTCGTGGCCGACGAGCTCAATGAGCTTTTGACCATTGACTTTGCGGCTCGGAGGGATGCCGATAACCGGATGTCCGTTTTCAGAAAAGGCATTGACACTAATTGCGGTCCATTTTGGGTCGATTTCGATAGAATAGACGGGGTTCACGATTTGGTCTTTCCTCAGGTCGCCCCAAAAGCTGGCGTTTTCCTGTAGATAGTCAATCGCGATCTTAAAAATCGTCGCAATCCCTTGAGCGTCGAATTCCGTATTTTTCAAACGCTCTTTTTCTTCCCTGGAGAACATACCGTTAAAATCATTGAGATATTCCTTGATAAACCATTCTCTCTTTTTAAGCTCGAATTTATCCGCAGTTCCGACAAAACTCGGCATATTGCGGATGGCTTCTTCTGAAGAAGAGTCGATCATGGAGCGCGCAAGAGTGAGAATTGGATAATTCAAATCACCATACAGCTCCGAAAGACAATAGCCTCCAATGTTCTGGAAATAAAAGTCACCACGTAGGATTCTGAGAAATTCAGCCATTTCCTCAATTTCATGACAGCGCCTTCTTAGGGCGTCGAAAAAAATACGGTCGATTTTTTCGCTAGAGGATTCCCAACTAGCTTGTTTTACTAGGTCAACTAATTTTCTGGTTTCCTCGATAGTTTCAACGATTTTTTGGTCGTCGTAAGTAAAAACGGGGTTAAAAAATTCTTTCCCAGAGTCTAACCACTTTTGTTTCTCGGATTCAACGTTGGTCGGCGTAATTAACTCGATTAAGTTAATCTTTGAACGGATAGCGGCGGCCTGTTCGGCAAGCTCATGGGCGGGCGGTTTCTTTGAAGTTAGCAAACATAATCACTCCTTTTTTTAAAATTCTTCTTTACTTTGCCCCTCCTTCAGCAAAAGACTTATATAGTATAACATTTTTTGAACAAAAAATCCACTCCTGGTGCGACAGGGAGCTAGTTAACGGATAAGGGAGACAAATTGGTCGTAATATCGTTGCATTTTTTGCGGGTTGGTGCCGAAGCTGTTGCCGTTGAAATAATCACAAAACTCTTCACGGGCGCGGCAAACCTCGCGGAGTTTGGCGAATTCTTGTTTTTCCTGGAGCGCATCGATAGTGAAGTCGAAGAGTTCGAGAGCACGGTTGAAACAACCCGTGAAGCGATAGGGTTTGTCGCGATTTTTGAGAGAGCGCGAGACTTCGCTGCCAATGTTGCCCATTTGATAGGCAAGAGATTTTTCCGCCCAAGTTTTTTGAGTTTCTTTGTGCTGAATTATTTGATCCATCGTCCGACAACTTCTTTGATTTGTTCACGAGTGGTGGGGTTTTCAACATCGCGGCTACGGTTACCCTGGCGCGGGCGGATGTTAATCATGGAGTCGAATTCAATAAAATCTTCGCTGGGGGCGTCGAACCAGAGGTTAATTCCCCAGAGGTCATCTTGGTTGGAGCCGTTTTTTAATAGTTCCTGTTCAATATCAGCGTGCATTTCGGCGTCGATACCGATAATCCCTTTATCAATATCAACGACGGCCTTAACCATACCGTCTTCAAGGGTGTATTCGGAGTTTTTTAGATCGGATTTTTCAATTGCTTCTTCGAGGATTTTCATGATTATATTGTATCACGGATTTAAAGTAAGAAAAATCCCCGCTTAGGGCGGGGATTTTTGGTTTTGTGCAGAATTTTGTTTTTAGATTAGCTGTAGAGATTTTCTACTGCGATGGAGGGACCCATGGTGGTAGTGATGAAGATGGACTTCACATAGTTGCCTTTGAGCGAGGCGGGCTTTTGAGCCTTCAAAGAGTCGAAGAAGACGTTGGCGTTTTCTAGGAGCTTGTCGGCGCCAAAGGAAACTTTGCCGAGGCCGATATGGACGATGGATTGTTTGTCGACGCGGTATTCGACCTTGCCGGCTTTGGCTTCTTTGACGGCCTTTTCGAGATCCATGGTGACAGTGCCGGCTTTAGGATTTGGCATCAAACCCTTCGGGCCGAGCATGCGGGCGTATTTGCCGAGCTTGGGCATGTACTGCGGGGTGGAGATGAGAACGTCGAAGGCGATTTCGCCTTTGTCGAGGCGCTTCAAGAATTCGGCGTCTTCGGCGATGTCGGCACCGGCGGCTTTAGCCTTCTTGGCTTCGTCGAGCGGAGCGAAGACGGCGACGCGGACGGTCTTACCGTTGCCGTTCGGGAGAACGACGGTGGTGCGAATGTTTTGGTCGGCTTGGCGCGGGTCGACACCGAGGCGGACGTGAGCTTCGACGGTGGCGTCGAATTTGACCGGGTTGGTCTCGACGGCGAGCTTCATGGCCTCAGCGAGGGTGTAAATCTTACCCTTTTCGATTTTTTCGTGGGCTTTGCGATAGTTTTTGCCACGGCGCTCGATGAGCGGGCGGGTGACAGGCTTGGCGCCTTTGGGTTTCTTTTCGGCTTCAGCCTCTTCCTTGGCGCGCTCAACTTTGCGAGCTTGGCGCTCTTCTTCGGCTTTCACCTCTTCGATGTGTTTTTTGGACTTTTTGCCGGATTTGGCAAATTTCTCTTCGGTTGCGACTTCTTCTGCAACTTCTGGAGTTTCTTCAGTAGTGGCTTTGACTTCTTCGTCGGCCATGTAAATCCTTTCTGTGGTAATAGCGAGCTTTGGCTCTCCCAACATGAATTTGATAGTGTGTATATTATAGCAAAAAGTTTATCTTTTGGCAAGAGAAAGCCCCGCGACTATGCGGGGCGAGAGTAAGGTACGGCTCAAGGAATGAGCAACTGTACAAGGAGGACGAGGGCGAGCGAGTCGAGGCGGTCGAGGTAGCCGCCGTGACCGTCGCGGCCGCCAAGCGGTTTTTCAATGACGCAGACAATTGGGGCGGAAACAAGAAAATCGTTTGAGTCCTTAACGTCGTAGAGGCGTTTAAAGCGGCTTTCGACGAGGTCGCCAATAACCGAAAGTGGTGCGGCGATGGCGAGCCGAAGGTAGACGTCTCTCGAGCCTAGGCTGGGCTCGAGTAAAGTCCAAACATAAGCCGCAATGACGCCGAGAGCAAGTCCGAAGATGAGGCCTTCGTAGGACTTGTTCGGCGAGATTTTAGGAAACGGGCGTTTCTTTATGAGCGTGCCGCCACAGAAGGTACCCATGAGGTACGCCGCGATGTCAGTGGTAACGCAGACGAAGACGCAACCACCTATGAGTTTGACTGGAAGTTTCTGGATGCCGATAAGGCAAGCAAGAAGTTCGAGAAAGACAAATCCCGTAACCCCGTATTCAACCGGATGAATTGGCAGAAAACACGATTCTACTATGACGGTGACGAACTCGACCACGGCGACTAAGAAGCCAAATCGTAGAAGCCAGAAAAAGTATTTTCCATCGGCGACAAGATAGGCAGGAATGATGATGGCGGCGAGGATGAGACTTGTCACGGTGCGCGTCAAAAGTTTGCGTTGCTTTCTTGAGATGGCCACATAGACCCCTCCTTTACTCAAAAAATAAATGTGCATTCCCCCGAATGCACATTATTATACCATTTTTACGGTGATTAGTCGACTACTTCGACGCCCATAGAGCGGGCGGTGCCAGCGACGACTTTCACGGCGCCGTCAAGGTCGATTGCGTTCATTTGTTTCATTTTCTTGTTTGCAATCTCCTCGAGCTGAGCGCGGGTGATTTTACCGACTTTCTCGGTGTTGGGGCGGCCAGAGCCTTTTTCTAGCTTGATAGCCTCACGGATGAGGTCGTCAACCGGCTGGCCAAGGCAGACCCAGTCGAAGGTGCGGTCTTCGTAGACCTTAATGTGAACAATCACATTTTTGCCCATGAACTCTTTGGTCGCTTCGTTGAAGGGGTTGATGAAATCCATCATGTTGAGACCCCATTGACCGAGGGTGGAACCAACTGGAGGTCCAGCGGTAGCGCGGCCACCAGGAATCCTGAGCTTCAGGTTTCCGATAACTTGTTTGTTTGCCATAATTGTATATACTCCTTATAGAGCGCGTAACGAGCGCTATTATATCAAATAATTTAGATTTTTGCAACCTGGAGAGCATCGAGCTCGACGGGGGTTTCACGGCCGAACATGGAGACCATGACCTTGAGCTTGCCCTTGTCGGCATCGATTTCGGAAATGGCGCCCTCAAAGCCCTTGAATGGGCCATCGGTGACGGAGACGACTTCGCCAATTTCGTAATTGACGGAGTACTTCGGGTCTTCTACGCCCATGCGCTTTTTAATCTTGGTGATTTCCTTTTCGGAGACGGGAGTAGGCTGGGTGCCGGTGCCGATGAAGCCGGTGACGCCAGGGGTGTTGCGGATGATATACCAAGTCTCGTCGGAGAGTTTCATCTCGACTAGAACGTAACCTTGGAAAATCTTGCGGTCAACGACTTTGCGTTTACCGTTTTTAATCTCAATTTGTTTTTCTTTCGGGACGATAGCGTCGAAAATCTTGTCGGCGAAGTCTACAGAGTTCGCGCGCTGTTTGATGCTGTCGGCGACTTTATCTTCGTAACCGCCGTAGGTACTGATAGCGTACCATGCGCGGGTGTCATCATAACGGTTTACTGCCATATTATATCTCTCCTTTATTTAAGAATTAAACTAAATAGCCAATCGAATAAAATGTCGAGGGCGACGAGAAAGGCGATGACGATGGCGGTGTAGACAAACACGGCCAAGACCATCTTCCAGGTGACTTTGCGGTTGGGCCAGCGGACTTGGCGAAGTTCGCGCCAAGAGTTTTTGAGGTAACGGCCAAAGGCCACAAACGGACGGAAAAGGATGAAGGGCTTTTTGCCGGTGGATTTTGCTTTTTGCTGTTTTTCTTTCTTTTTCTCTTTTTTAGGCTTCTTTGGAATATCTGCCGGAGCCGGAGCGGAGTCGTGGGCTTTGATACGAGTGACGTGCGCCATGTCTTCCTTTCTTTCTATAAAAAATAATCTCTTACGAGATTGTCAATAGTATTGTACCACGCCGATGCGGGTTTGTAAATATTTTGGGGTTTATTTTTATTAGATTAGTGCTATAATGATAGATACCCGTTGGGGATTCGCCAAGTGGTAAGGCAGTGGGTTCTGGTCCCACCATTCGGGGGTTCGAATCCCTCATCCCCAGCCAATTTGAGTTGAAATAGCCCATTAGGGCATTTTTTGTGTCTCGCTCTATCAATAATAGCGCTTCGACACAAGAAAATGCCCTCCTGGGCTATTTCATTCTCAAATTCTTGTTCTTACATAATTCTTATGGTAAAATGGAGGTATGATTTTGAAATTGAGGCATAGGTTAGACACGATTGAAGACGTCGAGGAGTTTTATGCGGCGATTAATCGTAGCCATCTGACGCAGGCGCTCTCTGAAGAGCGGCCATATACTTATTGGACTATAGAGCTGTACGACCAAGCGAATGGGATTCGCGGTGGGGGCGGACTCGGGATTTTGGCGGCCGATACGCGACGCGTGGCAGAGCAAATGAACGTGCCGCTGACGCTAGTGACGCCGTTTTATCCGAGCGAATTACATCAGCGGATGAAAGATGGGCAGAGCTATGACGAGTCAGTGCCGGTAGATTATAAAAAGTTTGGGTTTGAGCTGGTGGATTCGGTGAATATTCGCTGTAACAAAGACCTGGTGAAGTTAGACGTGGTGGTGAAAGAGTTTAATTCTACACGGATTTTGTCGATTACTGAGCCAAACTTTGGCGAACTGTATAGTGGCGATTCCTGTGGTGACCACCGACTGTATCAGGAGGTGGCGCTGGGCTTTGGTGGCTATCAAGCGCTGAAGCTAGTAGGCGTGAAGCCGGCGATTATGCAGTTGAACGAAGTGGCGACTTTCTTCGCGGCACTGGCGCGGCTAGATGAACTGGCTAGCAACGGGATGGATTTTTATGAGGCGGTAGTATATACGCGCAAGCATACACTATATACGAACCACACGCTGGTACAGGCGGCGGAGGCATCGTTTAGTTATGACCAGTTTGAGAGATATGTGTTCCCGAATCTGCGCTCGAAAGCCGTGCGAAAGTGGCTGAGTGATAAGTTTGAGAACGGTAGGATTCGCCTAAGTTCGGTAACGATTGAGATTGCAGAACTGAGGAGTGGTGTGTCGAAATTGCATGCGCGGGTGGCAAATTATCATGATTTGTCTGGCGAAAAGGTGAAGTTTAAGGCGGTGACGAATGGGATTGATATTCCCTATTGGACGTTGCCGGAGATAGTGAAGTTTTATAAGGAAGAGGGGGTGTTGGATAAGTTTACGTTGCCGACGGCGGAGTACGAGGCGGCAGTGGAGAAGATTGACGCGAAGCAAATCCGCGCGCTGAAGGCCGCTGGGCGAGCATTCATGAATAAAGTCCTAGAGCACCGGCCGGACCAAAACGGGAAGATTGTGCAACTGGGTGAGGGTGAACTGTTGTTTGATTTTAAGCGGAGATTTGTGGACTATAAGAGGCCGTGGTTGCCGTTTGAAGACCCGCAGAGACTGAAGCGGATTTTGCAAAATCATAAGGCACATTATATTCTCTCGGGCCGGGTGCATGCTGGCGACGAGCGGATGATGAAGCGCCTAAATGAGGTGCTGGCAAAGATTGCTGACGATGAATTTCTTTCTACGCATGTGCATTATATTGCGGATTATGATGAGGAGCTGGCGCGAGCTTTGAGCGTGGGTTCGAATGTGACCATTAATATCCCGATTGTGGGGCTGGAAGCTTGTGGAACGAGCTGGGAGAAGGATGTCGCGAATTTGTGTCTGCTTGTCTCTACGCATGATGGTGGGGTGGCGGATGCACCGAGTGATTCTTATCTGAATGTCTCCGGTACGAACGAAAAAGAGGAGATTGAGAGCATGTATGCGCGGATGGATGAGGCGGCGGCAGCTTGGGAAAATGATTTTGACCTAGAGTATTGGATACATCGACAGCTGACGCGATACCTGCCTACAGTGTCAGGCGCGCGGATGCTGAAAGATTATTTGGATTATTTGTTCTAAAAAGGTATTGTAAACTAAAAAAATGTGATAAAATAGAGGCAATATGGAAGGTAATAAGACACAGCCAAGAGCAATTCTAGTGTTCGGCGCCCCAGGGAGCGGGAAGACTACCTTTGCTGAGAAATTCTCGAAAAAGTTCCACGCCGCGTTTTTCGATCTCGGGGAGTTGGAAAGAGAAAACAGATTAGATCGAAAGACCATTCTGTTCCTGTTGGAACAGCTCGCCAAGACTAATGTGACGCTAGTGATTGAGGGTATCCTTGATACCGAGCGTGAGCGGACCGAGGTGCGTAATGTGTTGCGCCGCGCGGGATATAATCCGAGCTTGGTGTGGATTCAGACAGATGTAAACACCATTCGTCAACGTTTGAAGCTGAAAAATCGCAGTGCGACCAAGGCAAAGGCCGAGTATGAGACGCGGATTGGCCGGATGGAAGCCCCGAGTGAAGTCGAGGCGCCGATTGTGCTTTCTGGTAAGCATACGTTTGAGACGCAGCTTCGCCATGTGTTGACGCAGTTAGCGTAAAAATGATTCTACAAGACGACGAGTTTGGCGAGGTTATTGTGCGCAAAAATCCCCTGTCGACGGGGATAAAATTTAGCATTTCGACGAGCGGACGGCTACAGATGAGTGTGCCGAAGCATGCGTCGGATTTTTTGGTGAAGAGATTTTTGAACAGGAATCGGGAGATAATTAGGGAGAAGTTGCCAATAAATGACCCGGCGACGCAGCGGGCGCGAGACGCAAAAAAGAAGATTCTGATGCGACAGGCGCGGGAGTATTTACCCTATCGGCTGGAGTATCAGGCGAAGCGATTTGGATATACTTATAGCCGGTGCCGGCTGACGCATGCGAATACGAGGTGGGGGAGTTGCTCATCTACGCGGACAATTTCGCTCAATATTGGGCTAATGAAAGTGCCGGAAAAATTACGGGATTATGTGATTTTGCATGAGTTGGCACATCTAAATCATATGGATCATTCGAGTGCGTTTTGGGCGGAGGTGGGCGAGCATGACCCGCAGTACAAGGAGCATCGGCGGCGGCTAAAAATGTTTAGCCCTGGAGTGTGATATAATATACTTATGTATAGAATATCGGCGATAATTGAAGATGCATTTCGCGAATACTTGCCGCTGGCGGAGAAACGCCGGGTGGGGTTTGATATAGATTTTCCAGACCCGACTATTCGAGTCGAGCGGCCGTCGCTCGTGCGGGGACCTCTGAATGAGCAACTGCCGCTGGCGATAAAGCGGGCGCAGAGGCGGGTGTCGTTGGCTGTGACAAGGGCGGGGATAGTGATTCGTGATGACGGCGTGGCGTTAAGCCCAGCCGCGGCGCGAGAGCTGGCGGGCGAGCTAGAGAATGTGACGGTAAAGTCACGCGTGGGATTTGGCACGGAAGTGCGAATCAAGTTTGCTTAATTTCCGAGTTTAAACGCGGTCTGCAAAGAGAACGAGGCGGAAGTTGCTGTCGTTGTTGGCGCCGTTGCCGCAGGTCATGAGAGCGAGAGCGTGGCGAGTACCAGATTCGTCGCGAGCGGAGTAAATGCGAGTGCGGCGGGCGTTATTAGTGGCGCCGTCAAGGTCGGCAACCTTGTTGAAGATATAGCGCGCGGAGACGCGGTAGGTGGCAGTGACGCCATCGATAGTGGCGGTGAAGGTGCTGCCAGGGTAAAGGGACTTGATAGGTGAGAAGGCGAGTGAGGAGTGGGCGTAGAGGAAGCGGCCACCATAGCCGGTGTAACGCATAACGCCATAGCCGGCGTCGACCGAAGGATCGGCCACAGGGGTAGGCTCGGTAATATGGAAGACGGTAGCAGGGGCGCTGACGGCGCCGGTGCGAGCGACCGGAGCGTAGTAATAGCCGGCGGTCGGAACGGATGAAGCGTAAGAGGCAGCGATATCTTTAGTGCCGTTTCTCAAATCAAGCTTTTCTACTTCGGAAAAAGGCGTGGCAAAACCAGCGGCGTCGCGGACCTTATGAGAGGCCGGGATGTCGAAGTTAAGCTGGTTGTTCAAAAAGGTGAGGCCAGCAAGGATGGCGACTAGGCCTAAACAAAGTTGGCCAGAAAATCTCTCAAAAATAGTTTTCACACTCATACACATCTCTCAATTAAATGTATATAAGACCATTATAACACAAAAACGTCAAATAATCAATAGCGGAATGAAAAATCATAAAAAATACCCCTGATGGGGTATTTTCTAGCGCTTCTTTTCTTTGACTTCGTTTCTACCAAGGTTTTTCTTGGTTTCGGTGAAGACGACGTGCTTTTTTAGAATCGGGTCGTATTTTCTCAGGGAGAGTTTATCCGGGGTGTTCATCGTGTTTTTCTTGGTGTAGTACTGACGAATGCCGGATTCTTCAGAGACGAGGCCGACGAGTTTGCGCTTGGTATTATTCTTCTTTGCCATAATTGTCCCTTATTTTATCACATCTTAAGAGAATTGTAAACAAGGTTAGCTAGCGGAGTCATCCTCAGTGGCTTTGCCGGTTTTGATGACACGCACGGCGGCCTTGCCGTCTTCGACGGTGTTTTTAAGGGTTTCGCGGCTGTAGACGGAAATTATCTCGATAAGTCCGGCGACGGCCGTGAGAATGCCCATGACTAGAAGGCCTTTGGCATCTACGGAGCTGGACATGACGATGAAATAGGTACCGACCGCGAGCTCAAAAATGGTGAGGATGAGTCGAACGACCCAGCGCCAGTCTCTATTTGCTCGTCGTTTATAGAGGTTAATCACACCCATGATGCCGTTGAAAATGGTGAAGCCACCAGTCACGAGGTTAAGAATGAGGTTGACGAGGCTTTCGTTCATGAGGAGGTAGATGCCGGCGGCGGTGACGGCGAGGTAGGCCAGGGCCTCGATGAATTGTAGGATGAGGGCGCGCTTGGCGAGGTCTCTTTGCTGCTTGGTCGTAAGGGTATCGTAGCCGGCTTTGAGATAGCCAAAGTGGTAAAAAGCCCAAAGCGCGAACAAAACTCCGGCTGAAGTGATGAGGGTGGGGAGAGTTTTGGTGTCGTTGCCGTGACCGCCGAGGGCGGCGATGGTCATGATGACGCCAGAGACGAGCATCATGGTGGAGGCGGCTAGTTTGTTTTTGAGGAGGATTTTGTAGACGCCGAAGCCGCGCTTGAGTATCTTGTTCATACTATTATTATAACAAAAACGTATAAAAAATGGAGCCGCGAACGAGATTTGAACTCGTGACCTCATCCTTACCATGATAGCACCTAGCCAATTGCTAGTTCTACAAGGTAAGGTACGAGATTGCAGCTCACCATCAACT
>JAFXGL010000009.1 GCA_017513185.1 Candidatus Saccharimonadota bacterium | reverse complement strand
GATTTCGCCAGACGGCATTTTGATGTGGGCATAGTCGGATTCTTTAGCCATTAATTGGCCTTGAGAACCGGCGCTGCGCGCAAGTTGCGCACCTTTGCCGACTTGCAATTCAATCGCGTGGATAAAAGTACCTTCAGGAATATTTTTCAAAGCAAGGCAGTTACCCACTTTAATATCGGCTTGAGGACCGCTCATCAATACATCACCCACTTTTACGCCAATAGGGTGCAAGATGTAGCGTTTGTCGCCGTCGGCATATTTCAAGAGACAAATGCGGGCGCTTCTGTTCGGATCATATTCAATAGAAACGACCGTAGCGGGCACGCCGTATTTTTCTCTCTTAAAATCAATTTGTCTGTATGCGCGTTTATGACCGCCACCAATATGGCGAACCATAATCATACCGGTGTTGTTGCGACCGCCGGTTTTGCGCAGACCTTTGGTTAATCTCTTTTCCGGAGTGGTTTTGGTGATCTCGGAGAAATCAGCAACCGTAATGGTTCTCCTGGAAGGAGTATAAGGTCTAAATGTCTTGATAGGCATAGTTAGTAGTTCTCCTTATTCTACTTCGCCGTGTTTTCTACCACGTCGATTTTGTCGCCTTCTTTCAAGGTCACGAAAGCTTTTTTGAAGTCCGGTCTTTTACCTACGAACCGGCCCATTCTGTGCATTTTGCCACGCACAGTAATGGTGTTGATTTTAGTCACAGTGACATTGAAGATTTTTTCTACGGCCGTTTTAATTTCGCCTTTAGAAGCATCTTTGGCGACTACGAATCCGTAGCGGTTTTGGGTATCGCGTTCAATCAAGCTCTTTTCAGTCAAAAGGGGCTTTTTCAAAATGCTATACGTTCTCATTATTTGGCCTCCTTAACGAAAGTCTTGGTCAAGGTTTCAACGGCATCTTTGGTCAAAATGACTTTGCTGCAGTTGAGCACCGCGTAGGCATTGGCATCTTGAGGAGCCATTTGAGTCAAGCCAGCTACATTGCGAGAAGCCAAACGGGTAATTTCGTCGATATTGGCGAGCACCAACGGTTTGCGACCGGCGGAGAGCACGTTCAATACTTCGGCGAAAGCCTTCGTTTTGGGTTCTTTCAAGGTTAAGCTGTCTAAGACCACAATGTTGCCTTCAGCAAATTTGGCCGACAAAGACTGCGCAACAGCGGCGCGGCGTTTGGCGACGGGCAATTCTTGGCGATAAGAGTGCGGGGTAGGACCAAAGGCCACACCACCGTGGCGGAACTGAGGAGCACGTAAGCTACCCTGACGGGCGCGGCCGGTGCCTTTTTGTTTCCACGGTTTTTTACCGGTACCGGATACTTCGGCACGGGTTTTTACATCCGCAGTACCTCTTCTTTGGTTGGCCAAGAAGGCGGTGATGACTTCGTGAAGGAAGGTCGGATTCGGCTTGACAGAGAACAAGCTTTCCGGCAAGGCGATGGTGCCTTGTTCTTTACCTTTGATATCTAAAACTTTAGTTTCCATGGTCAAAGTCCTTACTTCTTGTTAGCGGCTTTAGAAGCAGAGATTTTCTGCACGATAG